>DASPIZ010000074.1:0-30868 GCA_035628875.1 Ohtaekwangia sp.
TGAACAGGTAGGTGAAGGTGCTGAGATTACGTTAACGGAATTGCCGATTTATGGAAGTGATCGTTTAGGGATGTACATAAAACCGGTTACGGTACCGTACGAAGTAGCGGAGCCGTTGCAGGCTGGCGAGAGTCGGGTGAGTGGCAATGTGAGCAAGAGTATGTATGAGAACATCTCTTACCTGTTGAATCCCGGGGTTACGCTTACGCTAGGCGCAGGATTCGAGTTTAAATCGTCGAATGTATCAGGGACGCAGTTTACGGTAAGGGCGAGCACGACTGCGGGTGTTACGGCTCCACCGAATGGACTTTATACACGGGAGTTAGACAACAGGCGTTACGAGTTAAAGGACCACCTTGGCAATATTCGATCGGTGATCAGCGACATCAAGCTGAGTGTCGTGACAGGTGGAGTTCCAGGAAGCTACGAGGCATCGGTGACCTCGATCAACAATTACTATCCCTTTGGTATGGATCAACCGGGTCGGATGTGGAACGCATCGGGCAAATATCGTTATGGGTTCAATGGCAAGGAGAAGGATGATAATGGCGAATGGGGAAGTACAGCGTATGATTATGGATTCAGAATTTATAATCCGAGCATAGGTAGATTCTTATCTGTGGACCCGTTGACGAAATCTTATGCTGAATTAACGCCGTACCAATTTGCATCAAATAAGCCGATTAACTCAATTGATCTTGATGGTTTGGAAGCTCGCAGTTCAACAACGGGTGAGTTTGTAGATGGCCATTGGACCATGGGTTCTGATAATCACATTTCTCTTGCGAATGAAGCTGAAGTGAGAATGAAAGCGGAGGCGGCGATGAAAAATAAGCCGTTTATCCCCAATTACGGAACTCTTAGAAATAATGACATCACTTCAACGCCTGAGTATAAAATGTTTGAAATCAATGCTGAACATGTTTTGCCTATAGACGTCTCAAAGAGATTGATAAACGGTGAGGAAGTTTCTTCGCTTGAGCTGGGCATGGAAGCGATTGCTCTTTTCCCACCATTCAAGGTGGTAGGAAAAGGCTCGCGTTTTCTTAAGAATGCTTTAAAGTTGACTGATAACGCTTTCCATTCAGCTTCAGGCTTAACTTTTAAATTTGGTAGCAAACATGGAAATCGGTTATCCCATGTGATGGCTCATACATCCGATAACTTAACTAAAGATTTCCACGGAGTTTTTGACTTAGGTGAAGATTTAGTTAAGACTTTAGACGATGCCTGGGATATGGTGAAAAAAGGTGGTGCTAACGTCAAGGATATTGGAGACGGAAGTTTTATTATTGATATGGGGCGGAAGGTAGGCTATGAAGGTGGGAAGAAAGGTTCCGGTGATGTGTTAAAGAAAATAAAAATTGTTGTCGAGAAAGGCACAGAAAACGTGATTACAGCTTACCCGGTAAATTAAGCTACTATGATAAATATTCTAATGGATCGGAGAATAGAAGGTCATACAAACCTTCTACTAAATCTTCAACCAATTAATTTTTCTCAGGTTGCAGACACGTATTATTTTGCACTTGATAATTCATTTAGACATGGAGATGAATCCGAGGAGAAAGTAATATTGAACATAAAACGTTTGCTTGAATGCTGGCTGGATGCTGTAAAAAACTTGGGAAGTAGCGAAGTTTCTTATTTACCGTTTGACTTTTCTGATCAATATATTGGGTGTATTAGAGTTGAAGGAGTTGATGCGAATAATTTGAGTGTTAGTTATGGGAGCACCAGAAAGTTCGAAGGTTCAAGTTTTAGACCATCACAATGCAAACAATTTGTTTTAGATCCTTCTGACTATGATAGTACTACCAATTCATTTATCTTGAAAAGATCTTCTTTTATAAGAAACATCAAGAGTTCTATCAAAAGAATTTTCTAATTTTCCGGCCTGGCTACTTTTGCGACCACGCGCCCCTACCAATGCGCTGTCCTAACTCTTGCAAGATCGTTGTCTTTGGCTTCATCAAACGCTCTTCATGCATGTACAGCTGCAATAAAGTAATATCAGATTTTAGACCGAAGTCGTACTACACGGTATGGCCACGGATCCGTAGTCAAACTTTAAAACGTTTTAGAATTTCCCACTCCTTTTTCGATAAAATTTGATACAGCGATGGTATTGTGCTTTTTTATCATTGTCTTAATTAAACTTTTGTAGGTGTTTATTGGCCTGAAGAATGTTGATGATAGGATGATATAACAGTTTTTAACGCTTCGGATAACAGCTCAAGCAAATCCTGGGAACTTCCAATTCGGTGGGTAAATAATTAAGTCGGCCTGAGCGGTAATTTCACTAGATAAATCGATAAACCCTAAACGGGTAAGAGAGCGAGACCAAAAGAATCACTGCCTTCACTAAAGTCCCTCATAGGTAACTTAATTCAAACACCCATTTATGATTCAGTGTCCCCAAGAATTAATTTTCGATTGAATTTCTGACCGACTTCTCACGTAAAGTTCGTATGTTGTGGCATATTATTTATGACGTTTTTTACTAAAATTTTCGTTGCCTTTACGTTATTAATCGCCTGTCTAACTGCCCATTGCCAGGAGAGATTATTTAAGGAACGTATGTTCAAAAGCCTAAAAATAGATCCTACGATCACGCAGTCTAACGGCGATAGCACTTTTACTTTCCATATTAAAAAACCTGACCCGGACTTACAGCCCGATTTAAAAAAATACTATACATGGTTTCATGACGGCGATGTAAAGACAACGCGTGGCGCTTACACGGGTAAAGTATTGCATGGCGTATATGAAAAATTTAATCATCAGGGTAGTTTGCTGGGAAAAGGTGAATTTAACCATGGTTTGAAAACCGGTGTTTGGTTATCCTGGTATGATAACGGTGAAATGAGAACCCAGCTGGTCTACAGGCAGGGTGTACGTTCCGGTCCCTTCCGGGAGTTTTATGTAACGGGAGAAACCGCTAAAAAAGGAAAATACAGGAATGATAAATTAGTTGGAAAGATTATCCATTACAATGAAGATGGCACCACTTTGAAAACAGAGCGATTTGACAACGGTAAACTTATTGTTCCTAAGGTAAAAAAGATTAAAGTCAAAAAAAACAAGACAACTCATCCGGCAACCGATAGTCTCCGACAGAAGAAAGACCGCAAGAGTCTGAAGAGGTCCGATCTGAAAAAGAAGAAAACATCGGAAGAAGGGAACTCGAAAAACCTGAAAAAACCGACGCAGATAAAGGTCAAGGCTCAGAATAAATCGGATTCCAAAACAGAAAAAAAGAAACGCCCGGGAAAACTCAAAAAGCACGACACTTCACAGCCAAAGGCTTACCATGATCCGGATGATCCGACCAGGTTATGAGTTACCAAAGGAATTTGATGCAATCATTTACCTTCATAAACCACCGGGTTAAAGCAGGAGTGTTACAACTTACCCTGGTGATTGGTATAATAATATCGCTTTTGTGTTCATCTATGATCTTACTCGTATACTATAGTAAGATCGCTTATCTTAAGCAAAGCATCGATGATCATCTGTTGGAGAATGTTCAGTCGGCGATTCAATATGGAATGGCGAATCGAAAGCAATTGGAATTTAACCAGCCTATTACCATTGACCTGTTTTCGCAGGAACAAGATTCTGTAACTATTGTACGCAGGCCCTGGGGTGTTTTTGAGATTCTTTCTGTGAAGGCATGGCGGGGAAATCATATACAGTTTGCAACCGCGGTCATTACGGCTTTGCCAGATGAAAAAGGTAAAGCAGTGGTGTATTCGCCTGAAAATAATAGCCCGATCTACCTGGTTGGAAATACAACAATTGAAGGTAATATTTTTATTTCTGAAAGGAAACTTTCAACAGGGTTCATTAATGGAAAGGGATACGCTCGCAAAAAATTAATCTCGGGGGATGTGCAGCAAAGTGATCGCGAGATTCTTCCAATAGATACAGCTCTGATTCATTATTTTCGAGGATTTTTTGACGATACCTTCTCTTCAATCGCCACAGAAAATTATCCCGCAGCTGCGTTTTATTCATTCGAAACGCCTCAACCGTATTATTATTACAGCGAACAGTCAATCGACCTTTCGGATTCATTATCTGGTAACGTTATTATTCATTCGGCCGTCAAAGTGCGCGTTACGGCAAATGCGATAATTAATAATGTGATTCTTATAGCGCCTCATATTGATATCGATAATGGATTCCAAGGGTCGATACAGTGCATTTCATCAAGTTATATTCGGGTTGGATCTGAATGTACTTTACGCTATCCAAGCTCACTCGTTCTTATGGGAAAGGAAAGAGATAGTACAATTGTGCTAGGAAAAAATACGACGTTAGAAGGGTTGGTTGTTATGCCAGGTCATGACAAGACAATTGGCAGCAAGGGAATTTTTACAATTCAAAACGGAGCAATATTGCATGGTTCAGCTTACATTAATGGTCAAGCAAACATACAGGGCAGTATCTGGGGCCACCTTATGGCTAGGAACTTTGTGGCAATAGATGGATCGACCCCTTATGCAAGCCATCTGCTTAATGCAGAACTGAACAGTTCTAAACGGTCTGAGTTTATGCCGGGATCGTTGTTATGGGCTAATACCGACGCATTGGTTATTGCAAAATGGTTAAAATGAAGAAATGTAGCAGACCATGATAGGCTCTCGATTAAAAGGTTCTTCGCTTATTGAAGTTACGGTGGCACTTGTCATTATCACATTGGTTTTTTCACTTGCCATGGTGATTTACCTTAATGTTCAGCGCTCTGGATTATATGCTTTTAAATTGTCATGCGAAATGATGCTCAATGAGGTGTATACAAATACCGTACGGTCGGAAGATTATCAAAACAAAGAAGTTACGTATGATGAAGTATTTATTTACCAGGAGGTCAAAACTTACCCAGGGTCAGGCAATTTGCTCTTGATTACATTGGAGGCGCGAGAGCCTGGTGGCAAAATGATTGCGGAAAGAAAACACCTGGTCTATGTCCCTGATAAGCCGTAGAATAAATTCGTTCTCTCTGGTCGAAATGCTCATAGTCCTTGTGTTGAGCAGCATGGTGATCAGCATAATTTACCTGGCCTATTATAACATTACGACCTACCAAATAAACCTCTCCAGAAAACAAGAGGCGATGCATGATCTTTCCAGTTTGTATTTCCTTTTAAGGAAGGATATGGAAAGAAGCGAAACAGTCTATGCGATGTCACCGGTGGATATCCAGTGTTCGCAAATCACAGGCATAGGAACGGTGCAATACGTCTTCTTTGAAGAAGACATTATTCGGAGGCAGGGAACGGTTATGGATACCTTTAAATGTCGAATTACCGATCCGCATTTTATGTGGCGATCCAAAGACATTGAGAAATTTCCCGGTAAAATAGATGAAATAACTTTTACCTTACAGACGCATCAGCCTGTAAAAGTTGCGGTCTTTAAGCAGTATGATGTAGCTTCCCGAGTAGAAACAAAACGTGATACTTTGCCATGAGCGGATTAGACATACGTCAATTTGAAAAGCAGCAAAAACAAGCGTCAAAGGATAGTTCCATCGATTTAAAAAAATTGTTGGATCAGGAGATTAATCTTTTTCCGGTTAAGTTTTCTGACAAGCTAAAAGAATCCTTTTACCTGGAGCTGTCAACGTTATTGATGTCAGGATTGGATATTAAGTCTGCTCTTGAATTAATAGAAGAGGAACAGGTAAAGCCAAAACATGCCGGAATCATTCGTCAGGTAAAGGAAGATCTTATTAACGGTGATTCACTTTGGGAGGCGATGAAAAAGTCATCACATTTTACGCCGTATGAGTATTTCAGCATTCAAATTGGCGAAGAAACCGGAAAAATAGATATTGTTTTGTCGCAACTCAATGCCTATTACACCACGCTATTAAAACAGCGCCGGCAATTCATTAGTACGTTGTCGTACCCGGTAATAATTTTGCTTACGTCTATTGGGGCCGTTGGTTTTATGTTGCTATTTATCGTGCCAATGTTTAGCGATGTATTTAAACGTTTCGGAGGTGAGTTGCCATTTCTTACTCGTATTATAATTCAGGTTTCTGATGCAGTTCAATCATACTTTTTGGTTTTATTTAGTTGCATAGGAGCATTGGTCATGTTTTTTTATTTAAAAAGAAAAGAAACGTGGTTTAAAAAATATTCTGCTAAACTGGTGAGCAAAATACCAGTAATAGGTAAAATTGTTCATGCCATTCAGATGGCTCGCTTTTGCTCTTCTATGGGTCTGCTTCTTGGATCCAAAGTTCCCATGTTAAGATCAATTGATCTCGTTAGTCAGATGGTGACCTATTACCCATTGCAACTTGTCCTGGAGCCTGTCTCCAATAATGTGATGAATGGTGTAAGCCTTCACGTAAGCCTTGGAAAGTATCCGATCTTCAATAAAAAAATGGTTTCGCTTATCAAGGTTGGTGAGGAAGTAAACAAACTGGATGTCTTTTTTGAAAAACTTTCAAAACAATACAGTACGGATGTCGACCATCAGACCGGCCTTTTAAATACGTTCCTTGAACCTGCAATGATTATATTTTTGGGAGGAGTAGTCGGTTTTATTTTATTGGCGATGTATATGCCGATGTTCCAATTGTCTACCAGTATTGGTGGGTGACAGCCGCCCATACAATTCTTTCTATGCTAGCTTTCTGAGCGCGGGATGATTGCGTATCAATTAATTTGGCCCCTTTCGCGGCTCAGAATCTCTGCCGTTAAGTGCATTAAGGCTAGTCAGTCAGCAACGTAAGTTTGATGCCATCAAACTTACGATCAACCCTCACCGAGGATGATGGAGCCGTTAATTTGGATGGGCTTTTTTCAGCTCACAGAAAGCACGGAATACACGGAAGAAAGCGCGGAATTATTCAATTTGACTTTCCTCTTCTTTGCGTTACTTCGCGCCTTACCGCCTTTGCGGTTAAATGCATTTAATCCCGATCAAACAAAGTATTTAAATGGGCACGAAAATTATTTTTCCCTTTCATGCAACCTCTTTCCGCCAATCCCCGTCTAATACCTAAGAAAATTATGTATTAGGCTGTTATGCATTCACCCGAGTTATTGAAAGGCACACTCCAAACCATTATACTGAAGATCCTGAAAGATCACGGTAAGATGTATGGCTATGAAATTACGCAGCGGGTCAAGGAGCTGTCGGAGGGAAGAGTCTTATTAACCGAAGGCGCACTGTACCCATCGCTGCACAAACTGGAGGCGGAAGGTTTATTAAAGACGGAAGTGGTTAACATTGGGAAGCGTGTTCGTAAATATTATGCACTCACTCCGGAAGGAAGATCTCTGGCAAAAGACCGTGTGAGTGAATTCCTCGACTTTATAAAAACAATGTCCAATGTATTACAGGTTCAAGTAGGTTGATCCAATGGCCCATCTCACCGCCGAACATATTGATTACGTGATAAAAGATCTCACCTACAACGGTGTTGTGCTCGAAGGCTTTCAGGACGAGGTTGTTGATCACGTATGTTCGGGTGTAGAAGTTGAAATGGATAAAGGGCAACGCTTTATAGACGCCTATTATAAAGTTTTACAACAATTCGGATACACCACGGGAATCCGTAAAACACAACATCAGATACTCCTATCGGAAAATAAAACGGTTAAGCTTATGTTCAAGAATTACCTCACCATTGCATTTCGCAATCTTTCCAAACATCGGTTCTATACCTTTATTAATATCGCCGGACTGGCCCTCGGCATTGCGTCGTGTTTAATTATCACCTTATATGTGATGCATGAGCTATCGTACGACAAGCATTTTAAAAATGCTGATCGTATCTACCGGCTGAACTCAGAGATTTTATTCAACGGAAACCACCACCGCCTTGCTGTTATGCCGGCTCCGGTGGCAGAAACCATGTTGAATGATTTTCCGGAAGTTGAAGCAGCAGTGCGCTTTCGGTCGTGGGGGTCACGCCTGATAAAAAGAGAAACTGACAATTTTAAAGAGCAACATGTTATCTGGGGAAGTAACGGCTTTTTTAAAGTATTCTCCATACCCCTGTTGCAAGGCGATGTATCGACTGCCCTTACCGAACCCAACGCGTTGGTGATAAGCAGAAGTAAGGCAGAACAATATTTTCCTGGTGAAGATGCTTTGGGACAAACACTTATCATTGACAATCATGAAAATTATATGATCACGGGCGTGTTTGAAGATTTACCCATCACAACACATTTCCAATTTGATTTTATTCTTTCCATGGAGGGCCTGGACGAAAGCAAGAGCGACACCTGGTTAAGCAATAACTTCAACACCTATATTTTGCTGAAAGAAGGCACCTCTTCAAAAGATCTTGAAGCAAAATTTGGCAAGATGATAGAGACGTATGTTGGTCCACAGATAAAGTCTGTATTCGGAGAAGAGTTTTCGATTGAAAAGTTTTCTTCAACAGGAAATAAACTTGTGTATTCGTTAATGCCTGTAACGGATATCCATCTTCATTCGGACCTCACGGCTGAACTTGGTGTAAACAGCGATATCACTTATGTCTATCTTTTTTCAGCAATCGCATTATTTATTCTTGGAATCGCCTGCATCAACTTTATGAACCTTTCAACGGCGCGTTCATCTAACCGCGCGAAAGAAGTCGGCGTACGCAAAGCACTGGGTTCATTACGGTCTCACCTTGTCAGACAATTTCTTACTGAATCTGTTTTACTTAGCTTTTTTGCTTTTGTGCTTGCCATTGCATTTACATATCTTGTATTACCGAGTTTTAATGTGTTGGCGGAACGTTCTTTGTCGATGCCAATAACGGAACCTTATTTCATCATTGCACTTGTTGCTGCTGCGTTAATCATCGGAATCTTTGCCGGATTTTATCCTTCCTTATTTTTATCGGCCTTTAAACCCGTGGAAGTGTTGAAGGGAAAACTTGCGCTCGGAATGAAGAGTGGTGTGGTGCGAAGTAGCCTGGTGGTTTTTCAATTTATGATTTCGATCTTCCTGGTAATTGGAACAATTACGGTACAGAAACAACTGTCCTATATCCAGAATAAAAAACTCGGCTTTAAAAAAGATCAGGTGATTATTTTAAATAATACAGGCGTACTGGAAACACAACATGAAGCGTTCAAAAACGAATTGTTTAAAAACCCTGCGATCACCCATGTCTCTACATCAGGATTTTTACCGATATCAGGATGGGGGCGAAGCGATACAAGTTTCTGGCCCGAGGGAAGTCAGCCATCGCAGGAAAATCTTATTTCCATGCAATACTGGTCTGTGGATCACGATTACATTAATACGTTGGGCATGAAAATCATACAGGGAAGAAACTTCTCCAAAGATTTCCCATCAGATTCTTCCGCAATTATTATGAATGAAGCTGCGGCAAAACGCTTTGGCTTTAAAAATCCCATTGGTGAAAAAGTAACCACTTTTGCTTTTGAGGACAATGCCGTTGAAGAAAAGAAGACGCAGGACTTTACAATCATTGGCGTAATGGAAAATTTCCATTTTGAATCGCTGAAGCAAAACATCACACCATTGTGCCTATATCTGGGTGGAAGTAACTGGAGTATGCCGGTTCGTTTTCAATCTGAGAACACACAAGATGTAATTGCACATCTCGAAAAGACGTGGAAAGCAATGGCACCGGGACAACCTTTTGATTATACGTTTATGGATGAGGCTTTTGGAAATATGTATAAATCGGAGCAACGGTTAGGGGAGATCTTCGGAATCTTTTCAATACTAGCCATTGTAATTGCTTGTTTAGGATTGTTTGCGCTTACTGCGTTCACAGCTGAACAGCGGACGAAGGAAATCGGCATCAGGAAAGTATTGGGCGCCTCGGTAGGCAGTATCGTTGTTTTGCTTTCAAAAGAATTTGGAAAGCTTATCATCATCGCTTTTGTGCTGGCAGCACCATTGTCATGGTATGCGGTTACATGGTGGTTAGAGAGCTATACTTACAAAGTGGAAATCGGAATTCTGATTTATCTTCTCGCCGGCGTGTCTGCCTTCGTGTTAGCGTGGTTAACGATGGGGTACCAATCCATTAAAGCAGCGACAAGTAATCCGGTTACTTCTTTACGGAGTGAGTAGAGAAGTTCAAAGTTTACGGTTCAAAGATCCTACCACCGGGTCTGATTAGCTTTGATAAAAAAGTAACTGCCATTTGTTTCAAGTTTGACGTTTGAGGTTTGAGGTTGGTTTTACGATAATTCATAGCTTACGTAAACTTCAAGAAGAACGAACAAAAGGGCGATTGTAAAACGCCATGCCCACCAGATGGTGTCTAGTCTAAGACCCATGTTGGTTCATTGTTCTTTCATGTACTATTAGATAAGACCTATGTAGCATGAATGTGGCGTCCATAAAAAGGGGTTTCTATGAAGCAAACACTTATGTTACACGCCAGTTACACGGCAGCTACACTGGCAGTTACATGGCACGCGTTATGATGGTGTTGACAGCGGAGGCATAATGGTTAATGAAGGATAGACTTTTAGGATGAATGACTAAAGAGGACGTGATTAATAAAATTTTGAAGAAGAGATTTTGAAGGAAGGTGTAAGCCGTAAGATCTGGCGTTTTTTCCAGACGACTTTATGAATTATATTTGATCAAATGCTTAATATTCTACCTGGAAGATACAAGTGGAGTAAACGCAATGCGTATAGGCAATTGTTATGCACAATGCCGCGGGACAGATTCGGTGCTTCGAACATTGGCACATTTGCTTGCCACGCATTCCCGGGCGACACCAAAGCAAGCAAAAGAGCCAATCATACAACTGACATAGAACCTTGTGACTACGATGAGAAACACCACTGACGTTCTGTTAGACATCAAGCAATTAGTAAAAAATAAAGGTTTTATATATACAATTTGCCTGATCGTTGTGGATGACTTTCACCTTAATGTTGAGCAAATGCACAACGTTGACCATAGGGCAAGATTAAACAAAAATGAAGTTCTAATGCTCCTTGGTTTTTTGATTCAAGAACCAATTTCGCTTGACTTTCCCAATTCACCATTTGATCTTATTAAGTTAAAAAAGAGAACATATGAACTGATGGATGAACTTCATCATTCAACCATGATTCCTTTTTTCAATAAAATCCGACCATTTGTTGAAAATCCAGATCAAAGGAATACGTCACGTGAGCAAGATTTCTTCGGGGACGAAGATATGTTCATCGAACCAATTTTTTATTCGGGCGATGGACTGTATGATTTTCAGTACTTAGAGTTCTTAGCAAGAAAATACAAGTACGATGCAGAGTGGTTAAAAAATAATGTCTCATTTGACTTTGAGAAGGCAGCAAGGTTTGCTTTAGGAATTAAGTCCACGCTTCAATCCAAGATTAACAAAGTTGACTTTTTGGGTCTCCGAGAAAACAAACCAAAGTTTCTAAAGAACCTTAAGAAGAACAAGTCAATTCCAAAAAGTGAGTATGATCAATTTTTGACTATGCTGGAGTTTTATCAGTTTCATAGACTTTTTGAAACTGAACTTCATATTTCAAACGGACTTGATCCTTCAAAAATTACCGAGAGTGGATGGAAATCCTTTTACAGAGGGCTTATTGATTTATTTACCATAAGAGAGTCAGACTTTCCGGCAGAACTAAAAGTCGGTGATTACATAAAACTATTTTCCGCTGGTGAGAATGAAGTTGGAAGAAATTCTCAATTTCAAATTATCGGAGATTTCAATATACTCTCGGCAAGCCCGATTATTCCACTTGACTCTGATAGATTCTTTGTTCCTATACCTTACTCGATTTTCGAAGCGGTTTATGAAAGTCCCTACTATTGGATGATTGAAGATAAATTGTATCGAGATAAACTAGCTGAAAATAGAGGTAACGCTGGTGAGGAAATAACATATGAACTACTAAAAAAGGCCTTAGGCGAAAGTCGTGTTTATAAGTCTGTCAAGATTGAATCAAAAAAAGGCCATGATGACACTGACGTAGATGTTCTATGCATTCTTGGTAGCAAAGCGATTTGCGTTCAAGTTAAATCTAAAAAACTAACCCGATTGTCGAGGAAGGGAAATTCACAGCAATTAAAAAAGGACTTTAAAGGGGCGGTGCAAGATGCGTATGAACAGGGTCTTCTCTGCAGAAAAAGAATTATCGAAAAGAATGCAGTATTTCGTAATGAGAACGGTGAAAAACTCAATATTATTGAAGATATCGATGACGCATACATTCTAATTGTAACAACAGAAAACTATCCAAGTTTGGCGCATCAATCGCGCACGTTGTTAGAAAAGAGCAATACTGATCCTCACCCACTGGTGCTAACCGTTTTCGATTTAGATCTAATTCTTTTTTACCTAAACAAACCCTACGATTTATTTTACTACATAAGGCAAAGGATAACGCTAATGGATCACTTCATTGCAGATGAAGAAATGCATTATCTAGGATACCATTTATTACATAAGCTGTGGAAAGATCCAAAAGCAAGCATGGTTGCGCTTGAAAGTGACTTTGGTCAATTGATAGATAGAAACTACTATCCTCTTAAACTTGGAATTGAAACTTCATCTAAGACCGACAAAATTAGAAACAGATGGAAGAATGCATCTTTTGATGACCTCTGCAAACAGATTGATGATCTAAGCATACCCAAGAAAACTGATATAATATTTCACCTTCTTGACTGGTCGGAGCAATCGAGGGATAACTTAATGAATAGCCTTCAACTCATTAAGAGCCGAACACGACAAGACGGAAAAGCTCACAACGTTTCAATAATGGAAGGGCCGGAGCGATCGACACATGGCATAACTTTCATTTCTTGGGACAGTAATGACATTGACGAGCTTGGTGATCGACTGCTAATTCATAGTCGAGCAAGAAAATATAAAAGCAAAGCCGATGTCTGGATAGGCATAGGTAGTTTAATAGGCAGTAATAGATTCGTTGACGCAATTGCCTTCAATGATGAAAAATGGACATTTGATGAAGAATTAGAGAAACAAGCAAAATTATTGCTTGAGGGTGCAAATAAGGGAACACCAATTAACTTTGCTAAAAAGGTTGGACGAAATGACTTTTGTCCGTGTGGAAGTGGGGTGAAGTATAAAAAGTGTTGTGGGAGAACCTGAAAAACCTGACCAATACGAAAGCTGAATGGACATTGCCACAGTCGACAAAAAGACCGTGGACTCAATTGGACAAAGTTGTAATAATAGTTGTGCTTCGAACCGCAACACCAATGCCAAAGCCGCGCAACTTCAGCCCACATCCAAAGCTTTAGCATCCGTGTTGCTTAGTAACGGTCGACTGCGGCACTGTGCATAACAAAATGCTTATGCAATGGCGGGGTTCAGTGTAAATTTGTAGTTTTAGTTTTCAAACAACGTTTTGTCACGGTTGACAGTGACGTGTAGGTCGCGCTAAACATTCCGCTACGCTCCATTTTTTAGCGCTCCTATTCCCGCCACTGCATAAGCACAAACGTAATGGGGCACGACACAAAAACTATGATGACATGAGGATATTTGCGACAGTTAAGAATAGCCTGAACAGTAATAATATTGTCGTATCAACAAATGACAATATTAAGAACATTTCAATTCCTTCAAAATCATCAGGACAAGGTTCTTCCATTAACGGAGGTGAACTTCTATTCTTATCATTAGCGACATGTTTTTGCAATGATGTATATCGTGAGGCTGACCGTAGGCGAATACATATTAAAAGTATCGAAGTTAGTGTATTTGGTGACTTTGGTGGCGAGGGTGAACCCGCTTCGAATATTAGTTACAAGGTGAACATTCAATCAGATCATGATGAAATTGAAATTAACAACCTGATTAATCATGTAGACAAAGTGGCCGAAATCCATAACACATTGAGAAAAGGGACAAAGGTGGATTTAATTAGTTAAATCTATTTGGCAAAGTAATGAGAATGCCCCACAATGCTGGCAACAAATGCATGTGCCATAGCGGGGACTTAGGCGTTGTATTGTAGTTTTGTTTCTTAATTCCGTTTGGTCCTGTGAGACAGGACGCGGCTTCCTAAACCCCGCTACGGACACATGCACAAACGTGTGTGTCTTGAACTTCATTCAGTTGTAAGAGTGAAGATGCAAAAGATGGAAGACTTTTTAGAGGATCAACAATCATGCGGAGGTCGATCAAACAGAACTGGCCGATGACCTGATAAGAAGAAAAGAATTGATCTTCCGTAGGTCCGGAAATGTCGATCAGAGATAGCCTACAAATCACCTTGTGCTGCATTGAACGGAAACTTTCATTGTGGTGAACGATAAGGAAAAACGGGAACGAAGATTCCTGTAGATGTTTGTTGAAGAATCGAATAGCGTGAATCAGCGACTGAAGCCTCGAATGTAAAAGAGACGATGTTAAAAACAGGTAGTTATCCCGAGCCGTCAGGATGCCTGTGACCAAGTGCAATGGATGATCTGATTATTGATTGCATAACATTCGGGGAGAATTCAACATGCGCTTTTGTATGGAACAAGAGAAGTCGCTATCGTTATGGTGAGTTGCAAGACCATCAACATGCTTGGATAGCATGAGATAGCGGTGACGGACTAGGTTATAGTAGCGATGAAGTTGCTGAAAGGCAATGGAGCAAAGGACTTAGCCTGTTTAGTTTTATAATTTTTGACAACCAATTAATTTGGGATGATTGATTACTATGAAATGAGATCGCAGCCAATCTCGTATTGGTATATCCACGATGTATTAAATACATTTGTGATTGAACAGGAAGAGCCCCCGCAAAAGGGCGGGGCAAGCTGTGTGAAGGGAAACTTTCACTGTCTGTCCCGATTTTCTTCGGGACACGGTTACGTGAGAACTAAGGGTGAAACTTCCTTGGGTGACTCGACTGGCAGCCGTGTAAAGCAAAGACTAAATTTTTACAAATGATAACCTTAATGATTACCGACAATTCGAAAAAAAATGTCCTGAGCGATAGTAGTTTTGGGGGACTCCCCGTGACAGAAGTTGGTAGCATGATAGAATGGCCAAAGTGCAAAACTTGTGGGTCGGAAATGCAGTACTTAGGCAAAGTAAAAACTGACATTAGATTGGAACTTATTTATATGTGCAATAACAATCCTGGCATATGTAACGAATGGAGTGCAATGATGGTGGAAACAAAGTAATAATTGTCAATAATGATAAATTGGAATTCGTTAAGCCAGGCGATCGAAAGTTATCACTGCGAGAAACCGAATACGGAGTAAAACTAGTTAAGGTTGAAGCAACCGATTATGATAGTGCAAGAGAAAATTGGATTGGAAATAGAAGAGAAGTCCTCGGACAACTTTACGGTGAACCAATTTGGTTGCAATCAGACGAAACACCTACCTGTAGCTGCTGCGGTAAATCCATGAGGTTTGTTGCTCAATTGGAACAAGGGCCTGATTATAAAACACAAATGAACTTTGGCGGTGGAGTTGCTTATCTTTTTGACTGTATTGAAGGAAGTACCGCTAAATTTTTATGGCAATGATGAATTGCCTGGCGTTGCCATCAATTTGACAAATGAATAGAAAAATTAAAAACTCACTCATTGCAATTGGAATTCCTGTAGTTTATGCATTGTTCGTTCGAATAATTTTCGGAATGAAATTGAAAACTTGGGATGACTTTTTTTCAGTAATGTCGACAACCTTTTTATTCATTCTGCCAACCGTAATTGGAGCATTAACAATCTATTTGTCAACTTATGGAAAAGCTAAAAGTATAGCTTACAGAATTTTTGCACCCTGGATTCCAATAGTTATATTTTTGGTTCTGACTTTAGCTTTGGCAATCGAAGGTTGGGCTTGTTGGCTTATGATTCTGCCTGTTTTTTTGTTAACAGCATCGATAGGCGGACTTTTTGGTGGTTATTTAAAAATGCAAAAAGGAAACGTCCGATTGAATATTTCATTATTAATTCTGATGCCATTTTTAATTGGACCTATCGAAAGTCTAATAGAAACAATTCCGGGAACTTATAAAGCCTATGCTTATATTGATATAAATGCGCCAGTCGAAAAAATTTGGGACAATGTAACTCATGTAAAAGAAATTCCTATTGAACAAGATAAAGGATATTTAACAAGAATGCTTGGTTTTCCAAGACCAGTAAAAGCGGAATTAAACTTTGAAGGAGTTGGAGCATACAGAGAAGCTGTTTTTACAAAAGGACTTATTTTCCACGAAACTGTAACGGAATATAGAGACAATGAAAAAATGGTTTTTACAATAAAAGCGTATCCACACGAAATTCCATCAACAACTTTGGATGAACATGTAGTAATTGGAGGAGATTATTTTGACGTTTTGAACGGAACATACGAACTTGAAACGCTACCAAACGGACTGAATCGTTTACATTTATATAGCCATTTTAAAATGAACACGACTTTTAATTTTTATGCAGGTTGGTGGGGAAAATGGATAATGGAAGATATTCAAAATAATATTCTACAAGTTGAGAAAAAAAGGTCTGAAAATGAATATAAAAGTGGTGGCAACAATGGCTATAAATAATTGCTTGTTCTTGCCTACTTCTGATAAACTTGTTTGCTAATGACGCGTATTTCGGATTGGGAGCAGGAAGAAATAATGAGAAGCAGAGGCAACAGGACTTAATAAAGCATGGAGGCAGCATTGGTTTTACAAAATTTTTTCTCCACGCATTATTCATCTGTTAGTAATAAAAAAGGCAGCCGAAAACGTGAATGTACGACTACCACACTCAAACCCGCAGTTAGAAATCAACCCAACACTTTTTCAGAGATCACACCTGTCTTTTTATTTTTCAGGATGACCTTATTAGCGCCGTAATGCGTTACTTCTTCTTTGACGAGATAGTGCTCTGCATCGTATTCCTGCAGGTGACTGTCTTTTGTAACACCTGTTTTTCCTCGCCAGATATCAAGTTGAACCGATTCCCATAATTTTGTCTTTGCAGATTTATAGGCTGCATCGAGAATGGCGTTCACGACATAACCATCATAGAAGGTTTCCTTGGGCGCCTTGCCCTGCTCCATGGAGTTGAACATATCCATGAACATATGATTATACCCCAGTTCATTCAACTCATCCCCTACTGGAAATAACCAGCCCGTATTGCTCTCGGCTTTTTCAGCAACATAGTTCGTGCTCTTTCCAGTTGTAAACATGTCGAAGCCAGTTCGAAGAAAACTGTTGATCCAGATGGTGCCTTCGCTGCCCATGACTTCATCACGTAAGTCGAGTCCGCCACGGAAAGTCCAGCTTACTTCAAATTGTCCGATAGCACCGTTTTCGTATTTCACCAACCCGATCGCATGGTCTTCTGCATCGATTGGCTTCACTTGTGTATCGGCCCAGCACATCACCTCAACCGGGCGTATATCCTTACCGATGTAACTGCGAGTGATCTCCACACAATGACATCCTAAGTCCAGAATACATCCTCCACCAGCTTGTTCAATGTCCCAGAACCAGTCACTGTGCGGACCAGGATGTGTTTCTCTTGATTTCGCCCAGAGTATTCTGCCGAGCGCGCCGTTCTTCACACTTTCCTGTGCTTTAATAAATTTCGGTGTGTAAACGAGATCTTCGAGATAACCATTAAAGATGCCGGCTTTTTCTACGGCTTCAAGCATACGTTTTGCTTCTGCAGCATTTCTTCCCAACGGTTTTGTTGTGATTACTGCCTTTTGATGTTTACAGCAAAGCATAACAGCTTGTTCATGGAGATTGTTTGGCAGTGCGATACAAACCACTTTTACTTCAGGTCGCGCAATGGCTTCTTCCATTTCAATAGTCGAAAAAGCAACGTTGTAGTCCGTTGCAAACTTTTTAGCACTCTCTTCTCTCCGGGAATAGATCGAAACGATTTTGTCTTTGCTTCTATAACCTTGTAAAGAATCTGCATAGAAGCGTCCGATAAATCCGGAACCAAGCATGGCAATATTCATAGTCTGTTACGTTAGTTTTTTCTTGATTGTCAAATTATTTACGGAATCAAATCACATTATCGTGCTTCTTTAATTTCCTGGTTCTCTTTAAAGAAAAGGATGAAATACAGTAACACACCGAGTGCAATGTAAACCGGCACATACCATACACTCAACCAGTCGTGGTTATTTTGTCCTGTATAGGGGTTCACCGTATCGAGGGTATAACGATCTCCCACTATTCCGGAAAACCATGTTCCGATCATCATACCGAGTCCATACGTTGCAAAGGTAAACAGTCCCTGTGCTGCGCTTTTTATCTTCTCGCCGGCTTTCTTTTCAGTATACATGTATCCGGTTACGAAAAAGAAATCATAGCATATGCCATGAAGAATAATGCCCGCGTATAACATCCACATACCGGAATCACTATCTCCGTGTGCGAAACAAACGTACCGTAATATCCACGCGAACATTCCGAGCAACAACATTTTTTTTACGCCGATGCTGTGGAATAAAAGGGGAATGGCAAGTATAAATACCGCTTCAGAGACCTGTCCGAAAATCATTTTACTAGCGGCATTTTCAACACCAACTTCAACTAAAAATAGATTGGCGAATCCATAATAGAACGAAAGCGGTATACATACTAAAATGGCGGCGATAAAGAAAACCAGGTAAGACCTGTCCTTGAACAGGACAAAAGCATCCGCTCCCAGCAACGATGCAGCTGAGGCGTTTGCTACTTTCCCTTTAGGTGGTGTATTGGGAAGCATAAAACTGAAGGCTCCCAATACAACGGATACGATAGCCGCCATATGAAATGTGATGGCCGATTTTTCGATGGCTAAGAATCCAATCATCAATCCGGCGATGATCCAGCCCACTGTACCAAAAACACGAATCCATGGAAATTGTTTTCCCGGATCCGTCATTTGTTGAAAAGCAATACTATTCGTCAACGCGATGGTGGGCATGTAAAGCAAAGAGTAAAACAGGATGATCCAATAGAACGGACCTGTATCGCTGATTTGTGTAGCCACATAAAGCAGCACACCACCGAAGATATGCAGAAACCCCAGGATGCGTTGTGCTGCGAAGAAACGGTCGGCCACCATCCCAACGAAGAATGGTGATATCATGGTCGCAATGGCCAATGCGCCGTAGGTCAAACCGATCTGCCCATCAGAGGCGCCCAGGTTTACTTTCATGTAGGTACTCAAGGTTACATACCACGCACCCCAGACAAAATATTCCAGCAGCATCATGATCGAAAGTTTCGCGAATATGCCAGGCTTCATAAACTTGGATCGTTTAGTTATGTGCGTATAATGAAATCCCGGAGAAATATACGTCTTATATCCAATGGTAAATTACCATTAAAATAATTTTTTGATGTGTGTGTTGTGTAATGAGTGGTCCTTCACTCCGGAGAAAAGAAATACGTGAGTCGAGAATCAGAAACTAAATAAAACCAAGTCAATAGATGCCTATGATTGCCGCTCAATCAATTTTTCTGAGAACATTCTAAGTTGTGCCTTACCCTCTGATGAGACAGATACCTTCTCCAGGCTACTAAATCCTTTCTTAAAGTAATGATTTACTTTTTGCTCAGTTTGTCGTGGAATCTCAAGTGAAGTATAGATCGTTTTTACTGCTTCTACTTTAGCTTGCTTGTTGAACTTACGCGCAGATATCCATTGTTTCAGTTCAGACTTTGTTTTTCCCCTGGCGTTTTCGAAGGCTTTGATGAGCAGGTACGTTTTTTTATTGGCGATAATATCTCCGCCAACTTGTTTGCCGAATTTTTTCGGATCCGCGAAAGCGTCGAGCAGATCGTCTTTGAGTTGAAAACCAATACCAATATTAACCCCAAATTCCCGTAGTGCTATTTGATCTTTTTGGCTGGCGTCACCGAGGATAGCGCCAAGTTCGAGGCTGAAACCCAACAACACAGCTGTTTTTAAACGGATCATCTGTAAGTATTGCGCTTCATTAACAGTGTTACTGTTTTCATACTCCATATCCCATTGCTGCCCTTCACAAACTTCTGCTGCGCATTTGTTGAACGCCTGAATAACCTTTTTCAGTTTTTCACCTTCGAGTGTGCTGAACAAATCATATACTTTAACAAGCATCACATCGCCAGATAGAATTGCCGTGTTGGTGTTCCACTTTTTATGAACGGTTGGTTTCCCTCTCCGTATCGGAGCCTTGTCCATAATGTCGTCGTGCATGAGTGTAAAATTGTGAAAGGCTTCAACAGCAATGGCGTAAGGCGTAATGCTTTTAATGTCGTCTTTATATAACGAATAAGAAAGCAGCGTCAGCATTGGACGGAGACGTTTTCCGCCAAGTGCCATCAGGTAGCGGATAGGTTCATATAATGAAGAAGGTTGTTTACCGTACTTTTGTTTACTGATCTCTTTCTCGAGTAGCGCCTGTAACTTCTCCATTAAAATTTTATCGGTTTGATGTAAGCCGGTAATACGATTGAATTGTTCTGCGAATTAATATTTAAAAGCGAATGATCAAATCAATGTTAGTTTGCCAATGTATTTTTTTTGATGATTCACCCAGGTGGATTCACCCATTTGAGCGCAAGAGAGTAGCATCAGTCCAAGATTGTTTTACTTCTGCCGACTTGATCCGCAAAGACCAGGTCGATGAGTCTTTTATCGATATCGGTTTTCTTGACGCGTATATTCACCTTATCCCCCAATGTATAGATTTTCTTTTTCTTACGTCCGACGACGCGATAATTACGCTCGTCGTATTCATAGAAGTCGTCGGTTAAATCGGCAAGACGAATCATGCCTTCGCATTTAGTTTCAATGATCTCAACATAGATACCCCATTCGGTAACACCAGAGATTAAACCGGAATAGACTTTATTTTCGGCCATGGCCATAAACTCAACCTGCTTGTATTTTATGGAAGCACGTTCAGCATCAGCGGCACGTTTTTCCCTTTCCGAAGAATGAATGCTTTTCTCTTCGTATTCACTTTTACTGATTGGTTTTCCATCATCGAGGTAATGTTGAAGCAAACGATGCACCATCATATCAGGATAGCGTCGTATCGGCGAAGTAAAATGCGCGTAATGATCGAACGCCAATCCGAAGTGACCCTTTACATCGGTCGTATATTTTGCCTTGGCCATGGTTCGGATGGCAAGTTGTTCCAGAATGTTTTGCTCTGGTTTTCCTTCAATGGATTCCATTAGTTTATTCAGCGACTTACTGATCGACTTTTCATCGACAGTCATCTTATGGCCAAACTGTTTTGCAAACACGGAGAAGTCTTTTACTTTTTCCGGATCCGGAAAATCATGGGTTCTGTAAACAAACGTATTTTTTTCTTTCCCTTTTTTATAGTTATAAACAAAAGTGGCGACTTGCTTGTTGGCGAGAAGCATAAATTCTTCAATCAACTTATGCGCGTCTTTACGGATCTTGGGAATCACAGCCAGGGGTTTCCCTTGTTCATCAAGTTTAAATTTCACTTCGGTAGTTTCGAAATTCACCGCACCTTTTCTGAACCGGTCTTTTCTTAATTTTTTTGCCAGGTCATTCAGTGTACGAAGTTCATCGGCCAGTACACCATGGCCGTCCTCAAGAATGGTTTGTGCCTCTTCATAGCTAAATCGTACTTTGGAATGAATAATGGTTCTGCCAAACCATTCTGATTTGATGGTAGCTTTATCGTCTAGTTCAAAAACAGCCGCAAAGGTAAGTTTGTCTTCATTCGGCCGAAGCGAGCACAACCCATTGGATAGGCGCTCGGGCAACATCGGGATGGTACGGTCCACCAGATAAACCGAAGTAGCGCGATCATAAGCTTCCTGTTCGAGGATGGATTTTGGTTTTACATAATGCGTAACATCAGCAATGTGTATTCCAACCTCATAATTTCCATTGTCTAATTTTCGGAACGATAACGCATCATCAAAATCTTTGGCATCTGCGGGGTCTATGGTAAATGTTGTAATGTCACGGAAGTCGCGACGTTTCTTGATTTCTTTATTGGTGATACCTTCATCGATTTCGTTGGCTTCCTGCTCAACACGCTGATCAAATTTAAAGGGTAGGTCGAATTCCGCCATGATGGAATGGATCTCCGCTTCATGCTCTCCTGCTTTTCCTAACACTTCAACAACCTTGGCTTCCGGCTTTTTGTCGTCCTCTGCCCATGACGTAACCTCTACAATTACTTTATCACCGGTGCGCGCGCCAAAAACATTTTCAGGATAGATGAAAAAATCCTGGTGGATCTTACGGGAGTCTGCGATGAAGAATGCGTAACTTTTTGACACTTCAATTTTACCTACAAACCTCGAGCGATTACGTTTAATGACTTCAAGTACTTTACCCTCGGCATGGTCGCCATGGCGTGTGGGCGAGATCAGTATTTTTACAGTATCCCCATCAACCGCCGAACCAAGGTCGCGGGCTTTTATATAAATGTCTTCCCTGCCCTCGCCGATTTTTACATACGCGAAACGGGAGCTTACATGATCTACGATGCCGGTAACAGCGTCTTCTGTCTTGCCGAGTGTAAAGGCACCGTTACTAAGCGGTTTAATAACCTGGTCGTCCTCCAGATCATAAACAACAAACGTAGCCTGCTTGATATCCTCCCGTTTCTTTAGCCCAAGTCTTTTGATGATTTGTTTAATGCTATAACCTTTTCCCGGTTGTTCATGAAATATCTGAAGGACCGAATCGCGAAGTTGTTTTTTCAACTCCTTGCCTTTTGCTTTTTTTGTTTTTTCTATTGTATTCTTTTTAGCCATAATATTTACGCGTTTAGATCTTGACCCTATTCAATGGGGGTCAATGCTCCATGACCGGGGAGGAGGTTAAAGTACTTACAATTTTTGATTTTACCCGCGAAAGCGTAATGAATAAAAATCAGGCGTTTTGCACAACCAGTTCCTTTTCCAGGGAGATGCATTTCATTTTCAAAAATAATTGTGCCAGCACAACCACATCACGTATACAATATGCTGTGATACGGTCTAGCCCTTTCTCCCGATGGTATACTTCGTTTACCTGGCTGCCATCGATATCACTTTTGCTTGAGGGAATATTAAAGATGGTGGCCAGCAGATCGAGTGAAGTGTAATGCTTGTAGTCACCGAATTTCCAAAGTTCCATGGTATCCAAATGTGGAACTTCCCATGATTTCCTTCCGGATAGGTTCAGCAGTAAAGGTAGGGGGATACAGTTTACCAGCATTCTGCGACAGAGATACGGGAAGTCAAATTCTTTCCCATTGTGGGCACAAAGCTTTGTGTTTACCGGGTCCATTTTCTCAAGCATATTTTTGAAGTCGGTGAGCAGTGTTTTTTCGTCGTCGCCATAATATGCTTTTGTGCGAAGGATGAGTTCACCGGATTCATGTTCTACGAATTTTGCCACCGCTACACAAACAACTTTGCCAAACTCTGCATAAATACCAGCACGATCGCGGTAAACATCTTCATCGGTTAGTTGCGTATCGCGTTTGAAATAATTCGCTTTTCGGGCCCACTGGGTTTTCAGCCGCTCATCCAGTTCATTATAGTCATAGAAACTCGCTACGGTTTCGATGTCGAGAAAAATAATATCACGGATTTCTGGAGATATGGGCATAGATAAAAATTAAAGCTAACGATTTTAATGGGAATCTTTCAAACTCAAAACAAAATAGAAATTCTTGTCTTTCTTTGTCGGCTAACGCAAAACAATTGGCGATCCTTCCGAGTAAATTTACGAAAAATTTATCAGGAATGAAGAACGCCTTCCATGTCCAGTTCTTTAATAAAGGTAATGTTCTCTTCGCGGATGGTATCGGGAACAAAAACAAAACGCTTGTCATAAATTTGCCGTCCAACATAATAGCTTACCCAATACTCGTTGTTAAGGTGAAACACTGCCGGATCAATCGGTTCAATCAGGACTGAACTTTGGGCAGGAACGGTTTCTAAAAAGTGACGTAACACAGAGGTACGTTGCTCTTCACCCGCTTTCTCGCCATAGCCCTTACTGGCTACCAATGTATTTTCGATGGGAAATGTATTGTTGTTGATCAGATACACTTTCCATTCGGCGGATTCGCCGGGTTGCTGCTTCCGCGCCACGGCAAGGGTAACATTTTTTACCTCGGGAATAACAATGTCTTTCATCATAACTCTTCCATGCCAAAAAGTTCTACAATATTTTTCTTCAGCGTGTTCTGCACGTCTATCATTGGAAGTTCACGGCCCAGTTCCAGCTGAAGTGACGTCACGCTTTTGTCTGTGATGCCACAGGGTATAATGTTATTAAAATAGTGGAGGTCTGCATTCACATTAAAAGCCAGTCCGTGCATGGTTACCCACCGACTTGTTTTTACGCCAAGTGCAGCAATCTTTCTGGCTTGTTTTTCATTTTGATGATCAACCCACACGCCGGTGAGTCCTTGTATACGACCTGCGGAAACGTCGTATGAGCCGCATGTGCGAATGATGCTTTCCTCCAGTAACCGCATGTACTGGTGGATGTCGGTGAAGAAGTTTTCAAGATCAAGGATAGGATAGCCGATAATCTGGCCGGGTCCATGATAAGTAATATCACCACCGCGGTTAATGTGGTAATACGTTGCGTCTATTTCCTGAAGCTGATCTGTGTTCAACAGCAAATTAGATTCCTTCCCACTTTTTCCCAGCGTGTAGACGTGGGGATGTTCGCAGAATAAAAGATAATTTTGTGTGAGGTGCTGATCGGATTCCGGTAATGACCGGTTCTGTGTTTTGATCGCGAGATTCTTTTCAAACAGCGACGTTTGGAAATCCCAGGCTTCTTTATAATCCTTCAGCCCCAGCGAAAGGACTTCTGTTTTTTTATTTATTCGAACGTTCACTTCGACTTCAACAGCTCAGATTTCAAATATGCAACCGGTTCGACCAAATCAGGGTCAATGCCATTTTCTTTGGCAAGGTAAAACGAGATCCAATCGGTCATGTGTATGAGGTAATAGTATTGCTCCAGCAACGAAGCGCCCTCTCCAATGATATCAATGATGGTGCTGGATTTCTTTTCGAAGAGATCGCGGCATATTTCCATACGTTTCTCGACCCGCTCATGGTCATGATCTGAATAGAGATAGATGGCCTGCATCATCGGTATCAAATTTTCCGGGAAGCGCCAGCCAGCGAGTTCGTTGTGGTTCATTTCGGGGAATGTATTGACGTGGGCCATATGCTTGGCATTTTCATTGAGCTGCTGCTGAAAACGTAGCGCCATGGCATACAACCTGTTATCACAATAGATAACAGGAAGTTTTCCTTTTAGTTTCTTGGCGATCAGTTCAGCTTCAGATTGAATGCCTTTTTCTCCACGATCAAGAAATTCGATGGCATTTTCTGTTTCTTTAATGAACGCTGCACCGATGAGATTTGTGTGATACAATACATACAGTAAGGCGATCAGATTGTAAGGAAGCATCGCGCGCGGGCTATCCGATCCGGCAGGTAACTGAATGTAAAACAGATTATATTCTTTGCAGATGTCGAGCAACTTCCCACCGGAAGAAATGGCGAGTACCTGCGCACGTTTCAACAGGGCTTTGTGCAAGGCAGCGACGGTTTCTTCTGTGTTGCCGCTATACGAACAGGCAATGAACAGGGTATGTGGACTAACAAACTGCGGAATATTGTACGTTTTGCACACTGTTATCGGGATGGGGATTCTCCCGAAGGTCAATGATTCTACAAGATTTGCACCTATACCTGAGCCTCCCATACCAGCAATAACGATGTTCCGGATATCGCTTCCGGGCCGGTCAAGGTCAAGCGATTGACCGATTTTAAGCGCATCTGCTAATTGCTTGGTAAAGCCTTCTATATATTTTTTTGTTGTCGACATAGCTTGTAAATTCGATTCAAATGTAGTGCATTATTGTGAGCGATAAAATCAAAACCGGCAACAAAGGCGAGCGCCTGGCAGCCGAATTCTTCCAGGAAAAAGGCTGGGATGTTGTAGCCCGTAATTACCGTTATGGAAAGGCTGAGATTGACCTTATCATCCAGCGCGATGACTGGGTAATTTTTATTGAAGTGAAAACGCGCAGTTCAACAGCTTTCGGCGAGCCCGAAGATTTTGTGGATGGCCTGAAGATCAACCGGATTTTCGATGCGGCCGAAGAATGGATTTACGCCAATGACTGGCATGGGCACATTCGTTTCGATATCGTATCCGTCAAGTTAGGAGAAGAAACGTTGATCGAACATTTTGAAGATGCCATTAATTAAAAGGTTCAAAGTTCAAGGTTCAAAGTTCAAGGTTGGTTTGCAATAGCGAAGGGCGTGCGAAAAATGTTTGAAGTTCGAGGTCTGACGTTTGATGTTGGTTTGCGGTAACTTACAAATGTTCGAAAACCAACTAAGTTACGAACCAAACAGACTCGAAGCACATGAATGCGCGCGGGCCCTTCAGGGATAAAAGGGTGCGCGTTGGAGTTTCAAAAAGGTTCAAAGTTCAAGGTTGGTTTGCGATAGCGAAGGGCGTGCGAAAAATGTTTGAAGTTCGAGGTCTGATGTTTGATGTTGGTTTGCGATAACTTACAAACTTTCGAAAACCAACTTAAAGCTTGCAGCCTGAAGCTGTTCAAAAACCAACTACGTTACCCACCAAACAAACTCGAAGCACATGAATGCGCGTTGGCCAGGGCGCGCGTTGGAGTTTCAGCTTTTCGAAAGTTCTTCGTAACGGACCAAACAAACCCGAAGCTCGTAGCTCGCAACTCATTAGATTGTTAACTCCTGGCTATCTTGGTATTCCGATAAATCTCCTTGCCCTTATCGTTCCATTCAACTTTAACATAAGGCTCCAGGGATTTATCGAAGGCTTCTTTCGGATACGAAACTATTTTCTTGCGTTTGCCACTGGGGTAGTATTCCGTCCAGTCGCCAACGCGTTGGTCCCAGCGATACTCACCCTTCACGGCAATGGTTCCGTTTTCATGGAATAAATAATAGTAACCATCGCGTTCACCAAACTCAATGGGCGTAATTTCTTTCATCTTCTTGCGTTCCATGGGATCGTAATAACTTACCAACGATTCCTTGGGCCAGCCACGGTAATACTTTTCTTTATCAGTAAGCACACTGTCGCGATTGTAAGTCAGCCAGCGGCCATGCTTTGTTCCCTTGTAAAAAATTCCCTTTTGTAAGACGATCTCTCCTTGTCTTTTTTCGTACGGCCCATGAAGCAAAACACCTTTCGTCGGATCAAATCGCTCTGTGCGCATGATCTCTCGCCGGGCAAAATTGTAATAATAAATATCGCGAACGAAGGTCTTCGGCTTTTCAGGTTTTTTCAGGTAATAGAAGGTTTCATAAACGATCCGCTCTCCGGTACCCCGTCTTGTAAACCCTTTTTTTGTCTTGATGCCGTAGTAAACTTTCTTTTTAACCTTCTTTTTTTTGCCTGTGTTGATGGGTTCTTCTTCCTGCTTGAAATCCAGACTGGCCGGCGTATCAATCGTAAACTGCTGGTCTTGTGGCTCGGTCTCAATCTCCTGACCATTTAAGGCCAGCGAAATGCCGCTTAGAAGAATAAGAATGAAAATATATCTATACATACACAATACGGGTAACGAAATTAAGGAAAAAAATAGTATTGGATAAGGAAGAATAATGTTTAAGATGATATGGCATTAAAAATGTGAAGGATACTTTGCTGCCATTGGTTGGATTTACAATTATGGTTATAAATTGCACGCCAGCTTACAATGATCCGCGTTTACACCATACAAAAAGGCAAGTTGCATCAATACAAAAGCCCTCAGTTAAATGAGATGGCCCAGCTACAGGATGTAATCTGGATCGACTTGCAATCGCCGTCCCAGCAAGAACGTGACTTTGTTGAAAAAAATTATAAGATTGAATTTTTTACTTCCCAGGAGGTACAGGAAATCGAAAGTAGTTCGCGTTTTCTTGAAACGGATGAAACGGTAGAGATCAACCTTGGATTCGTATCGTCTGATGCCGAAATGTCGGTGCAAAACGTCACCTTCATCCTCAAAGAAAATATTCTCTTTACGTATCGCCACAGTGATCTCAAGATTTTTGCAGATAGTGTTCGAAAACTTAAAACGCTGAATCCATCGACCTCGTACCAAACCAGGGAACACGGACTTAATGTTTTTCTTACTATTCTGGAAACCCGCATCGACAGTGATGCCGATTTAATCGAAGGCATTAACCGTCGGGTAAACATCATCAGTAAGGAACTGATCGCGCGCCGCTCTTTGAAAGAAGACCTGCTATTGGGAATAGCCCAGTTGCAGGAAAACACCATGCTGCTTCACCAAACGGTTACAGAAAAACAGCGTGTGGTGAGTTCACTCATTCGCATCCCCGAGTATAATCGGATTGAAAATGAACGTTTTAAAATTATCCTGAAAGACATCAGCTCATTATTGCAACACTCGCAATTTAGCGCCGAACGACTGGAGTATTTGCAGAATACATTTCTGGGTCTTGTTAATATAGAGCAAAACACTGTAATCAAGATTTTTACTGTCGTGACCGTTGTGTTCATGCCGCCGACCCTGATCGCTTCTATTTATGGTATGAACTTCGACTTTATGCCAGAACTTCACTGGCCTTATGGTTATCCATTGGCCATATTGGTCATGATTTTTTCTTCCCTCGTTTTTCTCTGGTACTTTCGTAGAAAGAAATGGCTTTAGAGATCAACGGAAAAATCGGCAGCCGGATCAACGGATTCTTTTGGCAAGTGCTCTTGTTATTTCTTTTTAGTGCTTCGTGTTGCCTCGGGCAATCGAAGTTGCTCCTTTTTACTCTCGCCGTTAAAGACAATAGGCCACAACTGAGCAACGGCACATTGGTTGACGAACATCTCAAAGCCAGCGAAACTCCTGTGTTCGATCCTAAAAAGCCATCGTTATATTTCATTTCCGAGGGCGACGCTATTGTAGGTTTTGACTATGATAGTCTGAAAAAAACCACATTAACTAAGTCGGGGGTACCCATCAGCAGGTTGTCCATAACAGTCGATCAAAAATTCATATCCGCCATACAAACAGACCAAGTGGGATCATCTGCCCTGGTAAAGTTTTCACTGGATGGAGGTGATCAGACCGCGATCATCCCTTCGATTACTTTTTCTAACTATGCATGGGTAACAGACAATTCACTTATTGTACTTGTCCCCGGTGAACCGAATACACTTCAGCTTTATAACATCCGTCCAAAGCGGGGAATGATTATTGCAAAAAACGTAGGGCAATGTATCCAGCGTTTCTTTAATACTCCTTCCGTTAGTTTTGTGCATAAATTATCCGTCGACTATTCCAGTATTAAGAGAATTAAAGCCGACGATGGGCGAATCGTTATCATAACGGATACGCTACCCGATCAGGAGGTATTCGCCTGGACGCCAGAAGAACGACTGATCATGACAGATGGTGATAAACTATTTTATTATGATAGAAACCGAAGTTCATCATGGAAGGAAATTTCCGTTGATCACCCTACGCCGTTGGGAAAAATTACGGGAATTGCAGTAAGTCCGGCAGGTGATAAGATTGCGCTTGCCGTTTCTGATTAAGCGCAGTCACTGTATTTTTATCTTTGATTTTGTGAAGACACCGAAACACATTGCTATTTGCGGAAACATTGGCTCAGGTAAAACTACACTGACGGAAAAACTCGCGCGCCATTATGGATGGCAGGCATTATTTGAATCGGTCGAAGACAATCCTTACCTCCGCGATTTTTATGAAGACATGACACGCTGGGCATTCCACGTTCAAATTTATTTTTTAAATACACGGTTCCGTCAAGTGAATAACATTAGGGACAGTGAACGCACGACGATACAGGATCGTACGATCTATGAAGACGCGTACATTTTCGCCGCCAACCTGCATAGTAGCGGCCACATGAGCGATCGCGATTATCAGAGTTATCTCGACATTTTTAATGCGATGATCCGCTTTGTGCAGCCACCAGACCTGCTGATTTATTTAAAAGCTGACATACCAAAACTGGTTGATCAGATTGAAAAACGTGGACGTGATTATGAGTATGCTATCCGGATCGATTATCTCAGAAAGCTAAATCAACATTACGAAAACTGGATTGCACAATATGCCCTGGGCAAGGTACTGATCATCGACGTGAATCACCTCGACTTTGTTGAGCGTACAGAAGATTTCGCTTACATCGTAAATCGGACAGACCTGCAATTGAATAACCTCTTTGATCAATGAAATTTTATCGGGCTAAAATTAATTGATGTTGTTGTGTAAATTTGAGTGTTTAGTACTTAGCCTGTATTTCAAATTTTTCCCTCCTGTTTCAGGAGGGACAGTCCGGTTCCGATTTATCGGAACGGACAGGGTGGTAGGCCAACTTATAAACGATGTCCGAAATCCATAACCGAAAGGAACTCGAAAAGTTCCGAAAAGATCTTCGAAATAATTCCACTTCTGCTGAAGCAACGTTATGGAAATATTTAAAAGGCCAGCAATTAGGAAAAAAGTTCAGACGGCAACACAGCGTTGGTAACTACATTGTTGATTTTTATTGTGCTTCCGATCGAATCGCTATTGAATTGGACGGTGAAAAACATTTTGAGGAGGAGGGGATGAATTACGATGCCGAGCGAACAGAATATTTACAAAATCTGAACATCAAAGTGATCAGGTTTGAGAATGCAAGGATATTTGAGGACGTGCAAGCGGTGTTGCGTGAAATTAAGGCAGTGTTTTCACCTTGACCACCCTGATCTCCGACTTTGTCGGAGATCGTCCCTCCTGAGACAGGCTTGTCTATACCCACATCTTTTTGGAAAAGAGAAGATCGGTTGATAAATTCAAGCATAGATATATTTTTTTCGTCTGAGGCTACTAATTTTTTAAACTATGCAACTGGAATTTTTTAATGAGCCTGATTCAGGCTTTT
>DASPIZ010000075.1:0-28953 GCA_035628875.1 Ohtaekwangia sp.
AACATTAAAAAAATTACGTCTAGAATCGAAAAACAAACTATTTTTCAGTAACCCCAGAACGAGGGCGCACCCACACCATCCTTCAGCATACTGGTATTGTCGCATAACATTATCTTTGGCCTGGAAGGGGATTGCGCGGATAAGGTTCAGCGACAATGCCAGTATGCTGGGCCCAGCCGGCCCGGGAGGCGACAAAAAACATAAAAGAAAGATCATCTAAATAATATTGATCAACACTGAAGGAGGTAAACCACTCCCCACACAAATTTTTTCGAAAATGATTGGTACTCTTGATGATTTTTCCCGGACACTAATAGTTATGAATGTATTGTTCCGGATTTGTGTTTTAGGCGGAAGGGTAAAGGATTGAACCGGACATTAACCAAAATGATCTTATGATGATGCAGCGAATAAAACGTAAACTTTTCTTAATCGTCACCCCTGCATTGTTTGTGTTGATGGATTGCAGCTCGGATATGAACGATGACCCCATCCCATACAATGCTTTTGAAGACATCATCGTTAACCTTAGTCTTCCGACGTACTTCGACTTACATGCAGACGGAAATTATAAATACATCAACGGCGGTGTAAAGGGAATTATTCTTTATCGTGTGAACAGCACAACCTTCCGGGCGTTTGAACGAACGTGTTCCTATGAACCGAATGCTGCTTGTGCTACGGTGGATGTAAACATAACACGTGCCTACATGGAAGACACCTGTTGCAATTCCACTTTTAATTTTGATGGCGAACCACTCGGCGGACCTGCATGGCGCCGGCTTCGTCAATATGAAACTCAAATTTTTGGAGGTCAGGTAATCATTACCGATGAAGTGATCGAGTAAAGCGGGGTTACAAAGAAGTTGAGAGAATAATCAATTCCACTTCGCTTTCTCAACGAAGATTTTCTTCACGGCATTTTCCAGGGCCATCGCTTTCGGAAAAAGAATTTCATTTTCGATGCGGGCATGTGTTATTAGGCTTTGTTCGAATTCTTTCAATTCGTTATACAACACTTTTACATGCAACGGTGTTTTCGCATCAACGTGATAATCACGGGTGATCTTTCGGATGCCAGCCATTTCATCGTCGTGGGCTTCATGGTCCATGGCAAATTTCTGCATCGAATTTTTTTCCATGGCCATATACAAACGCGTCGGAATGTACTTGCCTTTTGAGGCGCGTTCCAGCTTGCGGATGAAACTGAATAAAGTATCCTCTTCCTCGTAAATATGTTCAATAAAATCTTCGACGAATAAAGGGAACACAGTTTTCAGGTCGCGTTCGATGGAGCGGTAGTCGTCATGATTAGCCTTGAAACTTTCAATGAGCCGCGCGATGTAGGGCAGCTTATGTTTTATAAAAAGAAAATGCGAATGCTTAAGGTATTCTATGATCAGATCAATCGGATAAGATACCAGCGGAAGGTCGGCTTCTTTTACTAAAGTCTGTGATTCCAGTTCGCGGATTACCTGTTCTACCCTCAATTTCTTTTTCTGGCAAACTTCTTCCAGGGTGAATTCTGAATATTCGTAGAAGCTGATCCCGAAGTAAAAAAGCACATACGCATGCACATAGTTTTGATCAACTAGTGCAGAAATGAGCGTATCTTTTAAGGCTGGTTTACCCATGATTTGTAAAGATAAATGAAAAATCGTGTATCCTGGTTTATTTTTCGGCTGAAGAAAATTTTTTGGAAATGATTTTGTTAAAGGATTATTTAACCGCTGAAGGGAAAAACAACGATCAACAGTAGTCTATCCTCTGTCTAACATTTAATTTCGCCCTTTGTGTGACAGATTTCTAATTTAAAAGCTCATGAGCGACACGCAAAATTCAAAATACCAGATCCGGTTGCCACTGGTCCTATGCCTCGGAATAGCCGTCGGCGTTTTTATTGGAGCCAGTATGGATACCCGGAATGCTTCAAGTGACGTGAATCAAGACGTTCAGAAATTCCGTGAAGTGTTATCGCAGATTAAAGACGAATATGTTGATACAGTAAATACCACCAGGCTGGTCGATAACGCCATCGCGCACATGTTGGTGAAGTTGGATCCACATTCGTCCTATATTCCAGCATCTGATAAAGTAGCAGCCAATGAGGATTTAAAAGGTAATTTCGATGGTATTGGAATCGAGTTCAACATTTTTAACGATACAGTTGTGGTCGTTTCGGCGTTGAGCGGTGGTCCTTCTGAAGCACTGGGCATCCAATCTGGCGACAAGATTATTACCGTAAACGGAGAAAGCCTGGCTGGCATTGGTGTAACGTCTTCGGACGTTATGAAGGCACTCAAAGGCCCCAAAGGAACTGAGGTGAAAGTAACGATCCTTCGCCGGGATAAGGAAATTGATTACAGCATCGTGCGGGATAAGATTCCACAATATTCCGTAGATGTTGCTTACATGGTGGACGGCGAAACCGGATACATCAAAGTGAACCGCTTCTCCGCAACAACGTATGATGAGTTTCTCGCTTCTATAAAAAGCCTGAAGTCTAAAGGAATGAAGAAACTCATCCTCGACCTACAGGGAAATCCGGGTGGGTATATGAATATGGCCATCGAAATGGCTGATGAGTTTCTGTCAGAAGGAAAACGAATCGTATCCCAACGTGGGAAAGAAAGCAAATACAACGCACAGGCTTCTTCGACGAGTCGCGGCGAATTTGAAAAAGGTGATGTGATCGTGTTGGTTAACGAAGGAAGTGCATCAGCTTCCGAAATTCTGGCCGGTGCCCTCCAGGATAATGACCGCGCATTACTGGTTGGTCGAAGAACTTTTGGAAAAGGCTTGGTTCAATCTCCATTTGATTTGAGTGATGGATCGGAATTACGCCTTACCATCAGCCGTTATTATACGCCGAGTGGAAGGTCAATCCAAAAACCTTATGATGATTTGGATAAATATTCCATGGACATTGTAAGCCGCTACAACCATGGTGAATTTTTCCATTCGGATAGCATTCATTTTAACGACTCGCTGAAATACATCACACTGAACGGCCGAACCGTTTATGGTGGAGGTGGAATTATGCCGGATTATTTCGTACCACTGGATACTACGTTAAACAGCCATTACCTGAATGAACTGTACACCTCGATCTCAATTCATGAATATACCTTTGAATATGTTGAGCAACACCGCGAAACACTGCTTGAAAAAGGACTGGAGGATTTTCTGAAAAACTTCAAGGTGTCGGATAGTATGGTTGAAGGATTGGTTGAAATAGGAATCGGCAACCGTGTTAAACCGGACCGCAAAGACCTGAGGGAACGTAAGGCGTTATTCAAGATTCATCTCAAAGCGCAGATCGCCCGCAAACTCTGGGGCAATGAAGGATTCTATCCCGTCTTCAATGAAACCAATGAAGTATTTCTTCAAGCCATAAAGTTGTTTGATCGAATCCCGGAGTTGAGTCGTTCGCATATGTAAAGGTTCAGAGACCCTAGATCCAAGGCCGGTAGCCATTGAGGAGAACGAGATCAGTGGTTTTGTTTCCAGTTTAATGTTTGAGATTTGTCTACAAACTCATAACTTATTATCAACAACCGAAACGCAATGGACTATCGAAAACTCATAACTTAACTGACCAAACAATCTCGAAGTTCGAAGGTAGCTCGCGCTCGTAGCTATTTCACAATTCAGCGTAATTCAAAATAGCTTCGAACGGTGTTTCGTCAAACCTCAGACATCAAACTTCAAACAATTCCGCAAGCACTTCGTTATCGAAACCATAACCTTGAACCATGAACTTTGCACCTTAAACTATCGGCATCATGTATTATTACCGCCTGGGCAACATACCACCAAAACGTCATACACAATTTCGCCAGCCTGATGGTAGTTTGTATAAAGAAGAAGTTGTGAGTTCTGAAGGTTTCTCCGGTATTTATTCTACGTTGTATCACATCCATCCCCCTACACGCATTCGCGAAGCAAAAGCTCCGGTAGCTTACGGGCCTAAACGTGTTGAAGAATATAGTTTGCGACATACACACTTGAATACATCAAAAGTTCAAGATACAGGAACAGATTTTTTAGATGCACGAAAGGTGATGCTGATGAACCAGGATTGTGCTATATCCATTTGTTCACCACGTAAGCGTACCATGGATTACTTTTATAAAAACGCTGAAGGCGATGAGGTGTTGTATATTCACGATGGTAAGGGAATACTATACTCACCGTTTGGGAAGCTGCCCATTCGCAAGGGCGACTATGTAGTAATTCCGCGAACTGTTATTTATAAACTGGAATTTGAAGACGGGCCTTTACGTCTGTTAATTATAGAATCTGCTTCGCCGGTGGAAACTGTAAAGCGATATAGAAATCAGCTGGGACAATTACTGGAACATGCTCCGTATTGCGAACGTGATATCCGTCCACCGGCTGAACTCATCCAGGATGATGCCGCGGGAACACACCGTATCAAAATCAAAAAGCAGGGATTTCTACATGAATATGTTTATGATACTTCGCCGCTGGATCTCATTGGCTGGGATGGGTTTCTGTGGCCGTATGCATTTTCCATTCACGACTTTGAGCCGATTACAGGACGGATTCATCAACCACCGCCGGTACACCAAACGTTTCAGGGAAGGAACTTTGTAATTTGTTCGTTTGTGCCAAGACTTTTTGATTATCATCCGTTGGCTATCCCTGCGCCGTACAATCATAGCAACATCGATAGCGACGAAGTTTTGTATTATGCAGAAGGAAATTTCATGAGCCGCCGTGGAATTGAACGCGGTTCCTTTACGCTTCACCCGGGTGGACTGCCACATGGTCCTCATCCGGGAACTGTAGAAAAGAGCATCGGTGCAAAGGAAACACACGAACTTGCCGTGATGATTGATACTTTCAAGCCACTCTGGCTCACAAGGGATGCGCTAGAGTTTTTAGATGAAAATTATCCCATGAGTTGGACGGATACCAACGACGGATCATCCTTTCATGAGATCAATACTCCTTGAAATGAAACGCCATAAAGTGAGGCAAAAAAACAAGCCAACTAAACGACATGGAATAACCATTTATCGGTGACTTTTAATGATGACTTTGGATTACAATTATGGAAAACTTTCTAACACCAATTCAGATTCGCTGGGCCGACATTGATGCGAATCGGCATTTAAGACACAGTGTTTATTACGACTATGGTGCATCTGCGCGAATGCAGTTACTGGAGAGCCTCGGCCTAACCATGCAGAAGTTGGAAGAGGCTGCTATGGGCCCGGTCTTGTTTCGGGAAGAAGCTGTATTTAAAAGGGAAATTAAGTTCGAAGATCGAATTACACTTTCGGTAGAATTATTGAAGTCCTCACGAGATTATTCAAGATGGAGCATCGGTCATGATCTCGTGAAAAGCGATGGCACCATAGCCGCTGTGATCACAGTAGACGGTGCGTGGATCGACCTGAACAAAAGGAAACTCGCCATTCCAAGTGAATTTATCTTCTCAATCTTTGAACAGTTACCAAAGTCCCCGCAATTTCAGTTTACTGGTTAGTCGTGAAGTTAGGATACGACTCTTTGATCCATTGTTCGATTACCATCGGATAGTGCATATGTTCGAGCCGATGAACACGCTCCGCAATATGTTCCGGTGTGCACAATTCATCTACAGTGCATTTGGCCTGAAAGAGTGTTGTCCCTTCATCGTAGTTCTCGTTTACCAGGTGAATAGTTATTCCTGTTTCAGCAGCACCTGAATTTTTTACCGCCTCATGTACCTTCATTCCATACATCCCTTTGCCACCATGTAGAGGCAATAGTGCAGGGTGGATATTAATGATTCGGTTGGGATAAGCCTTGATAAGGTAATCGGGAATAAGCCATAAAAATCCGGCGAGTACAATATGGGTAATTCGTCTCTCCACCATCCACTCGAGCACAAGCTGGCTATGTGTGTACTCCAGGCGGTTAAATATCCGGGCCTCAATATTGTGTTGCTTTGCCCGCTCTAATACAAAAGCATTCGGGTTGTTTGTTAATACCAGACTAACATGAATGGACTCGTGATTCTTAAAGTGACGGATGATGGCTTCTGCATTACTCCCATTCCCGGAAGCAAAAATGGCCAGGTTAAAATTTTGATTCATGATTTATCTCGTCCGCAAAGAAAGTAAACTTTCTGGCTACAAAGGAAATTTGTTCCACTTTGTGCTACTTCGCGCGTCTTTGTGCCACAACAACAAATCGCTGTTAAACCACTGCCATGCTTAAGATTCCAAGCAGCATGATGATTTTGCAGAACGAACTCAATGTTGTGAAATCTTTTTTCATGTCGGCACGAGCCAGCAAAAAGGTAAAGATCACCAGTGGGATGAACAAAAACAATGTGTAATAACGAAGGGGTAGGGCACTGTAAAAGAAGTCAAGTATAAATACTGTAGCACAGAGTACGATCAGTAAAAAGTAAATCACCCATTTTGTTCGGCGTATACCCCAAACGATTGGCAACGTTTTACATCCAAAGCTGTTATCTCCCTTAAGGTCTTCCATGTCTTTGATAATCTCACGCATCCATGTCATGAAAAATGCAAATATGGCATAGATGTAAATCAGCGATTCGTCTGTCTTATAAAGAAAATCAACTACAAGGATAGATAGTCCGGTAAGCATAGCCACCGTGAAATTACCAATAACAGGAAGGCGTTTTAGTAAGTTCGAATAAAACCAGAGCAGGAAAATAGACATTAAATTAATCGCAGCAATCCGCCATCCGAGTAAAATGCCAAGTGCCAGTCCCGCTGTGGATAGAAAAACATGAAATAAAATGGCATACCTGCGTGTAATCGTTTTTCCAATAACAACACGGTCGGGTTTATTGATATAGTCAATCTTTACATCATAATAATCATTGATGATATAACCGGCGGCAGCAATGAGTGTTGTAGAGAGCGATAAAAACAACAGTTTGATATCAGTGAGGATATGCGGCCCGATTAGAAAATATGCCGTAAAGTATTGGGCCAGTCCTATGATCAACAGATTTCCGAAACGCGTAAGTTTCAGGATAGAGCTGAAGAACTTTCCTTTTTCTATCACCTCAGGTTTCATAGTTGCGAACTGTACAAGTTAAATTACGGATGATCACGAAAGTAACAATAGAACGGCGATGACGCACCAGGGGTTATCAAATAAAGTGACATATCCTTTAGTGGAAGATTTCCAAAATTTTTTTCATTGCCTTGCTCTGGCTCCACTTAACTTGCCCCTTAATCGTTCGTACCGACTCCTAAGTGATTTTCGTTCAAATGCCGTGAGGTATGGTATATGGGTAAAAGACATGAGCATAGATCCATGAAGTGCCGTTAGGTACGATATTGAAACCAGCCCGCTGCAACCATTATGTGAGCAAGGTTTCAGAAACGATAATCAGGAATTAAGCGCCTTCTTCTTTCGACGGATTATGATTGAGGTCAAGATAAGCGAAATTGCACCACCCAGGATCATGATTAACGTTTGCCATCCATGAAAGATAAATGTGAAAGCGACCGCATCGGCGGATGAAACATGGTAAAGGAAAACAAGACTCTGTGGAACAAGGACGTGGTAGGAACCTGTCCCACCGGGAAGTGGCGCTGCCATGGCAATTGCACCAATGGCAAAGAGACTTAATACGGCGCTCCACCCCAGTACACTTGTGGCTTCAAACGCCATGATCACCGTATAACTCATCAAAAAATAAAGGGCCCAGATTAACACGGAATAAAAGATGAATAATTTTTTCTGTTCAAGTTTAAAAACAGAAAGGAGTCCTTCCTTAAAACCATTCCAGGTCTTGCGAATGAATTGTTTGATTTTTTCATTCCGGCGTATGATTAAAAAGGCAACAAGTAATACGAGAAGAATAGCACCGATCACAATAGCAATTATCCCTGACTTTGATCCTCCTGTTGCTTCTCCAAACGGAAGGGTCTCAATAAAATCGATGAGCTTTTTGTATTCAACAGCAAAAGAGATCACGATAAGAACGAGCAGACAAATCACATCAACGATGCGCTCTAACACCACGGTTCCGAATGAAACCTCTACCGGTGTCTGATTTAGTTTGTAAAGATTATAGCAACGGGAAACTTCTCCACCACGGGGCACGACGAGATTCACGAGGTACCCAACCATGAGCGAATAAAAACTATGACTTAGTTTGCTGTGATGTCCTGCGGGTTCCATGAGCATTCTCCAGCGAAGTGCGCGAACAACATGGCTTGCTATTGCAACCGCAGCCATGAGTAAGAGCCATCCTTTATCGGCATTTGTCCAGGCCCCTTTCAGGTACTCCCATTTATTTTCACCCTGTAGGCCACGAAGGGACACCCATATCAATAAAATTGTAAGGCTGAAAATGAATAAATATTGCAGGAATGTTTTTACACCGGATGACAAAGCGATATGATTTAATAAATCAACTTAAGGTAGCTTATTATCCGGAGTAGGGAAAATGACAGTTGGCTTGAACTGTTTTGCCTTCTCAAATTTCATTGAAGCATAAGATATGATAATCACAATATCACCAACCTGAGCTTTACGGGCTGCGGGGCCATTGAGACAAACCATTCCCGTTCCGCGCTCACCCTTAATGATGTAGGTCTCCAGGCGTTCGCCGTTGTTGATATTCACCACCGTTACCTTTTCTCCCTCAATCATGTTGGCCGCATCCATCAAGTCTTCATCGATTGCGATGCTGCCGACATAATGCAACTCAGCCTGAGTGATTTTTGCCCGGTGAATTTTCGACTTTAAAACTTCTATTCTCATGACAAATTGAAACGCTAATCTATAAACATATTATCAATCAACCGAACCTCCCCAACAAACCCTGCGATGCACATAATGGGTCGGTTTGCAGCCTTAACGTTTTCTAAAACATTTAAGTTTTTGCTATCGGCTATCTCAAAGTACTCTAACCTTACATCGTCGTGAGATGAAGCCAACGATTCAATCATAGACTTCACTTCTGCAACGGATTGACCTGCATGGAAAGCTTTTTTTGCTGCGTTGAGTGCCGTATAAAAAAAGATTGCAGATTGTCGCTGTACATTATTAAGACGCAGGTTCCTTGACGACATGGCCAGGCCATCTGCCTCACGCAATGTGGGAATGCTGTGCAATTGAAGATTAAATTTCAATTCTTCTGTTAGCTGACTAATCACCGTAAATTGTTGCCAGTCTTTTTGTCCGAAATAGGCATTATCGGGCTCCACGATATTAAACAACTTCGAAACGACCAGCGCCACGCCGCTGAAATGACCGGGACGAAACTGGCCTTCCATCACCTTATCCAAATGGGCGAAATCAAACTTAAGCAGGCTCGGTGCTTTATACATTTCGTCATTATTTGGATAAAAGAGGACATCACATTCAACTTTTTCGAGCGATTTTGTGTCTTTATCAAGGGTGCGGGGATAGAGCCGCAGGTCGCTGGCATTATTGAACTGCGTTGGGTTCACGTAGATGGAGCAAACTGTAACATCATTATCACGTCTGGAAACGTCTATAATTGAAAGATGGCCAGCGTGTAACGCGCCCATTGTCGGGACTAATCCAATGGATTTTCCGGCTTGTTTTTTCTCCTTTAAAAAGGCTTTTAACGGAGCTATTTCATTGAAAATAACCATTGTAGGCCGGTTTGTTAAAGGGTCGCAAAGATATAGGGAAATCCGAAATAAGTTGATCCCCGGGGGATTTATTTGTACTTTTGTGGCTCAAAATTCCGTTCTACTTTAAAAACTATCAATATGTCAAAAATCCGCATTCTTTATGTAGCCAGCGAAATTAATCCCTTTCTTCAAACTTCAGAAGTAGCCGACTTTGTTCGTAAACTTCCGCAAGCAATGCAAGAGAGAGGGATGGAGATTCGTATTCTGGTGCCGAGGTTTGGGATAATCAATGAGCGAAAGAATCGGTTGCATGAAGTAGTGAGACTTTCAGGAATTAATATTTCGGTTGGTGATGAAGAAAAACCACTGATTATTAAAGTGGCTTCGATTCCAAATGCAAAACTCCAGGTTTATTTCATTGACAACGAAGATTACTTCCATCGCAAGTCTGTATTTCATGATAAAGATGAAAACTTTTATGAAGACAATGATGAGCGTGCTATTTTCTTTTGTAAGGGTGTGATTGAAACCGTGCGTAAACTGGGATGGGCTCCTGATGTGGTGCATTGCAACGACTGGATCACCAGCTTTATTCCGCTGTATCTCAAAACCACTTATAAAAATGATCCGCTTTTCAAAAATGCGAAAACGGTTTTCACCATCTATAACAATTCGTTCTCACACAAGTTTAAGGGCGATCTGATGGACAAAGTAAAAATGATGGACATTGAAGATAACATGTTGGGTAATTTAAAAACGGCTGATTTCGAAGGCTTCATCAAACTTGGTGTGGAGTTCTCTGATGCTGTTATTGTTGCCGGCGATAACAAAAAACTCGAAGATATCTTCAAAAAGATCAAAGAAAAGAAAGTCGAAACCATCGACAATGACGACAATTACACTGAATCGTATTACAATCTCTATAATGAACTTATGGGTTAACCGTATAAGGCAACTGACCATCATGGCAGTTGCCTTAATTTTTTTGGCTTGCGAAGATGAAACCAGCCTGCTCGGATTTAAAAATCCAAACACCAAATTTGATTCACGATACATAGAAATTCCGCTCGAAAGCAAAGTGCTTTTGCTCGATTCTGTGCGTACTTCAAATTATGTTTTTGGTGGCGAAGTCAATCGCCTGCTCGTTGGGCAATATGCCGACACGGAGCTTGGTGCAGTAAGCACGAGAGCTTACATGCAATTGATTGGACTCTCGGCTACAAAACTTCCAGCAGGAATAACAAGCGAGACGCACTACGATTCGGTATCGCTCCAGCTTACGTTGGATTTTTATCGTTATGGGTCTACCGGGTCTTCATCACAAACTCTTGGGGTTTATGAGCTGGAAGACAGTCTGGCACAGGCGAACATGAAATTCTTCTTCAGTGACACAACAACAACGTATAAAGAACCTTTATTGGGATCAAAAACTTTCTCTGTTATTCCGGATGAACTCGAAGATTTGCAGGAAAAAGGGCAGACCATGACGATAACAGTTCCCCTGGATTACGGCTATGGCAAACGTATTTTTGACAATGCGCTGCGTTATCGCGACGCCACTAACAAGGAAGATTCATCCTGGTTTTATTTTAATCAATTTTTAAAAGAGTTTAAAGGGCTTGCTTTGGTACCATTAGATGGTGATAAAATCGTTGGGTTTAGTGCAGATGCAACGCGGTTAAATCTTCATTATCATACGGCCACTGCAGACAGTCTTAAACTGAGTCTTGGTATTACGATACCAGGCTTTGTGTATAAAGTTTCATACAATAATATTACAGTAGAACGGACGGGGACAGATCTTGCCGGACTAGCTCCTTATGATACTTCCATTTCTGCGAGTCTTGATAACCGTTATATTCAGGCAGGAGCCGGACTTGTTACAACGTTAAATTTTCAAAATTTTTTAAACTTTGCGGATACCGTCCAGGACATTAACATACAAGGGGCGACGCTGGTTATTGATGGCGTGGAGAGTAGTGATTTTACACCGCCAAATTTTTTAGCTTTGCTTGCTTTGGGTGACGGCAATATTCCGACAAAGTTTTCCGCCCAGAGTGAACAGGATGGCAGGGATGCTACCTTTTACAAAGGTTATCTCGCACCGGATTTTCAGACACCCTCATCGAGTTCAAGAACTGTGGTGATTGATAACGATAGCACCTGGTATATCCGTCATGATAACACATCGGCATTTAACGGCAACGTGCTATCATATAATGCAGATGACAAAAAGTATACGGGTGCAATAGGTGGTTTCTTACAACAGCTCGTTGGTGAAGAAGCAGCAAAAACAAAATTCCTTAATTTTGCAATCGTTCCAAGCAGTCCTGCCTATGGCAAATCCGTTGACCGCGCCATTTTTAATAAACAAAATATAAAGCTGCGGATCAATTATTTAAAACCTACAGTTAATACAGATTAATAAGTACAGTTATGTGTGGTATTGTTGCATACCTGGGTCATCGCCAGGCAAAAGATGTTATCTTAAAAGGGTTGAAGCGCCTCGAATACCGCGGCTATGATAGCGCAGGGATCGCCTTGCTAAATGGGGGACTTAATGTTTATAAAAAGAAAGGAAAGGTTTCCGATCTTGAAAATTCACTTGTCGGAAAAGAACTTGAAAGCACGATCGGTATTGGTCATACACGTTGGGCAACACACGGTGAGCCGAATGATTGCAATGCCCACCCACACTACTCGTCCAGTGGCAAACTCGCCATTATTCACAATGGCATTATCGAAAACTATAGTTCGCTAAAAAAGGAGCTCATTAACAAAGGACATACATTTCTCAGTGATACCGATACGGAAGTATTCATTCATTTCATTGAATACATTAAAGAAAATGAGAACTGCTCCCTCGAAGACGCTGTACGTCTGGCATTAACAAAAGTGGTTGGTGCTTATGCGATTGTTATTATGTCATTGGAAGATCCAGACCTTTTGGTGGCCGCAAGAAAGGGTAGCCCACTCGTTGTAGGCGTCGGAAAAGATGAATACTTCCTTGCCTCGGATGCAACGCCCATCATTGAATATACCAACGAAGTGGTGTATCTTAATGATCAGGAAATTGCCGTGATTCGCGGTGGCAAACTAACCATCACAGATACTTCCAATCTGCCACTTACACCGTACATACAAACCATTGACCTGGAACTTGAAGCGATTGAAAAAGGCGGCTTCGACCATTTCATGTTAAAGGAAATTTATGAACAACCCCGATCCATACGCGATTGTATGCGTGGAAGATTGGATTCACAAACAGGTCGTCTGATCCTCGGTGGTCTTCGTGATTATGTAAACAAATTAGTGCAGGCGGATCGCATACTTATCGTAGCGTGTGGTACTTCCTGGCATGCCGGCCTTGTAGCCGAATATTTCTTTGAAGAATTTTGCCGCATTCCGGTTGAAGTAGAATACGCCTCTGAGTTTCGTTATCGCAATCCGGTAATACGCGAGGGCGATGTGATGATTGCTATTTCACAGTCGGGTGAAACCGCCGATACACTGGCTGCCATTGAATTGGCCAAATCCAAAGGTGCAGTGATTTTTGGCGTTTGTAACGTAGTAGGTTCTTCTATTCCGCGTGCTACACACGCTGGTGCGTATACCCATGCCGGTCCTGAAATTGGCGTGGCGAGTACAAAGGCATTCACCGCGCAAATCACGGTACTCAATATGATCGCATTGATCGTGGCGCAACAAAAGGGAACAATTACAGAACAAAAGCTGCATGAACTTCTCGTGGAGATGGAAACCATTCCTTCCAAAGTAGAAAGAGCCCTGAAGCTTAACGATAAGATTGAGGAGATCGCCAGGACTTTTAAGGATGCGCGTAATTTCATTTATCTCGGTCGCGGATATAATTTTCCCGTGGCCCTTGAAGGCGCCCTTAAGCTCAAGGAGATATCCTACATCCATGCGGAGGGATACCCTGCAGCTGAGATGAAACACGGTCCTATCGCGCTCATCGATGAAGAGATGCCCGTTGTGTTTATTGCAACCAAAGATAGCTCTTACGAAAAAGTGGTCTCGAATATTCAGGAAGTAAAAGCACGCAAGGGAAGAGTAATTTCTGTAGTAACAGAAGGTGATCAAACCATCCCTGCCATGTCAGAGTTTGTCATTGAAGTGCCTGCGGTTCATGAGGCGCTTACACCACTTATTTCCGTTATACCCCTGCAGTTATTATCCTATCACATCGCCGTGATGCGGGGATGCAATGTAGATCAGCCAAGAAATCTGGCGAAATCGGTAACCGTAGAATAATCCTTACCGATATAATAACCTTATCGCAGGTAAAAAGTACGCTGGCATTATGATGCCCTGTGCGAAGGGTAGTAGTCTCCCGTTTTTTTTCTAATTTTCATGCGATGCTTTCTTCATCACATGCTTCCAATCTTTCAGATGAGGACCTGATTGCCTTGTACAAGAAGCAAAATGACCTCCAGGTTCTGGGCATTTTGTATAACCGTTATATGGCACATGTTTACGGAGTTTGTTTAAAGTATCTCAAAAACAGGGAAGAAAGCCGCGATGCCGTCATGCAGATTTTCGAAAAGCTGGTCGAGGCGCTTAAGAAGCACGAGGTAACGCACTTTAAAAGCTGGTTGCATGTAATGGCACGCAATTATTGCCTGATGGAATTGAGGGCTGCGAAAGGAAAGCATTTTGAAGAAATTACAAATCGTTTTATGGAAAACAGCCCAATTTTGCATCCAGATGAAGTTGAGGAACCGGAACTGAATATCCATAAACTGGAAAAGTGTATCGATGAACTCGGGAATGAACAGAAACGATGTGTTCAATTGTTTTACCTGCAACAGAAATGCTATAAAGAGATCACCGAAGAAACCGGCTTTGATGATAACAAAGTAAAAAGTTACATTCAGAATGGAAAACGAAATCTGAAAATCTGCATGGAACGAAATGGCTGATGTGTTTCAAAATATCGAAAAATATAAACGGGGTGAACTTAGTCCCGCTGAAATGCACGCTTTGGAAAAAAAGGCGCTTTCAGATCCTTTTCTTGCAGATGCACTGGAAGGAGCGAACGATATACCTGCTGAAGATTTTTCTTTCGATCTCGAGACGCTGAAGCATCAGCTCAATGAGAGAACTGCACCAACCGTTAAGGTAGTATCTATTTGGGGATGGTCAGTCAGAATTGCAGCAGCAATTGCGTTTATTGTCGTTACCACATTTGTCATTCGTGAATTGGCTTTTAACGATAACACAGACAATGGTAATCTCGCACTTAATGAAAATAACGAACCATATACGGCGGAGCAATCCGATACAGTTCAGGTAAAACCAAAGGCATCTGAAACCATTGAAGAACCCTCATCATCAATAACAGCTTTACCAGAATCCAGTTCTACGGATAATCAAAAGCAACCACCGCCAACGGGTGGTGCAGGGGAAGTTTCTGTTGAGAAAAATTCAAGACAAGAAATAGAAGTCGTACCCGAAATCGCAACTGAAGCGCCTGCTTCCATTCCGTTCCAAAATGAAGACAAAGCTTTTCACAGGGAGTCTGAAACAATAGCGTCCGCGCCAGAACAGGCAGACCAATCATTTGACCTACGGAAAAAACGGAAGGCAATAGAAGAATTTGCTGCATTGAAAACGGTGAAGGGCCAGGTTAAAGATACCGAGGGTCGTGCGTTACCTGGCGTTAATGTAACGATAGACGGAACGAATACCGGAACCATTACCGATGAAGAAGGGAAGTACGAAATTTCCATGGAAGATCTTAACAAAGGGCTTATGTTTTCTTTTATCGGATATGAAGATCGCGAGGTGGTTCCTGGTGTCGTGAATGAAGTCAATGTAGAATTGGAAGAAGATGTTTCTCAGCTAAGTGAAGTGGTGGTGGTGGGGTATGGAACAAAACGCGAAAGCGATATAATGGATGCCTATCCAACGGTGGAGATGGCTATTCCGGAAGGCGGAAGAAAAGCGTATAAAAAGTATCTCGAAAACAATTTAAATTATCCAGAACAGGCGTTGAACAACAAGGTGGAGGGTAAAGTTACGGTTCAGTTTACAATTGGTCCTTCTGGTGAAATGTCCGAATTCCAAATCTTAAAGGGTCTTGGATATGGTTGTGATGAGGAGGTAATCAGGCTGATTAAAACTGGTCCGAAATGGTCAGCGACGAAAAAGGATACAGAGCCTATTCGCGATCGCGTTAAAGTACGACTAAAATTCAAACTGCCTAAGAAATAGAAACGATCGATGTATGCTCAGTAACCGCAAAATTTTACTGTATCTTTTATTATTGGCCGGAATATGTATTTCTGCGTATATCCTATTCGTTGTTATTCCTTCCCGTGCAACAGAACAGGCCTACGATGGTGCGCGACGAATCGGACAGGATATTCGGGATGCTTTTCAATTCACACCAAAAGTTACGGTGAGTAATACGGTTGTACTGGAGCAACAAAAAGATGTTTTTGAACTCGCCCTTACTGCCCAACGGTTTCGCCATGAGTACGACTGGACTAATACCTGGATGGGTAGTACGAAACGCATTACGATCAAAGGTTCTTTCGAGGCTAAGGCTGGCTTTGACCTGGATAAAAATTTTCATGTTGATATTCATGATGAGAAGGCGGTCGTAACGATTTCGGAACCTGTATTGCTTTCCATTACACCTCAGAGTGATCTTTCCTTTGAGGATGAGCAGGGACTTTGGAACTGGGTAAGTCCGGAGGATCGAACGAATGCCATCAACGCTTTTAATGCGGATGCCAGACGCTACGCACAGGATGCTGACTTTATAGCGCAAGCAAGACGATCAATGGAGGCAAAGCTCACTGCAATATTTGCGCAGCATGGAAAGACGGTGGAGGTAAGATACGTTGATGTTCCGCGAGTGGATTTAAGGTAAAGAATCTTCCTTCTAAGGTGTTTTTTTCTCTCACAGAAAACACAGAACTCACGGAACAAACCACAGAAATATTCGTAAGCATTCCGTGTATTCTTCTGTGTATTCAGTGTTTTCTGTGAGCTGATTTTACACTACTTTTTTACGAATCAACTTCGCATAAGTACGGCTTACCGGGAAACTCTTTCCATTTTGCATCTTTACCACCATACCGCCATTGAAATGTTTTTCAATCTCCTTCAGGCCATTGATGTTGATGATGGTGCTCCTGTGAACACGTATAAAAATTTCCGGGTTCAAAATTTCTTCAAGCTTTCCTATGCCTGATGAACTGACGAACTGATCGTTCTTGGTAGTAAGGATGGTATAATCGCCGGAAGCTTCAAGGTACACGATCTCTTCTACAGGAAGGTTAAGTAGTTTTTCTGACTTCTGAACAAAAATATGTGTGTCGTAGGAAGTCTTGTTTTCGGTTTTGAGATTGCGCAGGAGTTCACCCACGTTATTCTGCTCGACTTTCATGCGGTTGATTGCGCGTTCTACACCTAATTTAAAGCGTTCCTGGTCAAGCGGTTTCAGGATGTAGTCAACCGCATTCTTTTCAAACGCCTTGATCGCATATTGATCGTATGCTGTACAGAAGATCACATAGGGATCATGGGTGATCTCATCCAGTACATCAAAGCCAGTCATGCCTGGCATTTGTACATCCAGGAAAACAAGATCAGGTTTTAATTTATCAATGGATTCGACCGCCTCTTTTCCTTTGGAGCATTCACCAATGACCTGGATGTTGGGCATTTGTTGTAAGTATTCCTGTAAAAGGTCGCGGGCTAATTTTTCATCGTCTACAATAACGCAGGTAATGTTCATGTAAATAAAATTTTAATTCTCTAGAATGTTTACGGAAGGTTTAAACTGCTTTGCTTTTTAGTTCTTCTAAGTTAGTTTGTTGCATTTCGTTTTCATACGGGATGAAAAAGCTTACGGAATATCCCCACTCATTAGACCTTATACGCAGCCCGGAATCTGCTCCAAATATACTCTTTAATCGTTCATCTGTATTTTTAAGCCCTACACCTGAGGAGCTACCATCCATCACGTTTTTTGCATTTGATCCGAGTCCGTCGTCTTTTACTTCAAAAAAGATCATGTTATTAAAACGTTTCACGGTAAGGATTATGGTGCCGCCTTCATCTTTTGGTGCAATGCCATATTTAACGGAATTTTCGACAAGTGGCTGTAAAATCATCGGCGGAATTTGTACTCTTAAACAAGAAAAGTCCACTTGCTTAACAAACTGCAGCCGGTCGCCGAATCTAACCTGCTGTATCCGGATATAGTTATCGATAAAATCTAATTCGTGCAACAGCTTTACCATCTGATCGCCATGCGAATCCAGGGCATAACGAAAAATGTCACTCAATTGGGTAATCACCTTCCGCGCCTGTTCTTTACTTGATCCGATTAATGTATTAATGGAGTTTAAGGTGTTAAATAAAAAATGAGGGTTGATCTGCGACTTTAACAAAGAGATTTGCATCTCCCGGTTCTTCAGCGTCAGTTCGCTTTTTTCCTGCTCCTGATTCTGAAGTCCCTGGAAATAACGGATTACCAGGTAAACGCCCACAATCATAATGTATTGATCGTGAAAATGAAGCCCTTCCCATTTTAACAACGAAAACAAATGATCTTTCCAAAAATCCACGCCAATCCATCCTTCCACATAATCTTCGAAGTAATAGGAGAGTGAACCCATGATCAGAAAGTGGGTCATCGCGCCGATAAAATGGCCGGCTATCTGAATATAGACACTGAACCTAAAGAGAAAATCAGAATAGTAAAAGATCACAATGATCAACACGGCAAGCGCCTCGAATAAATACAAAGCGTTCCAGAAGATGTATGTATGAGGATTATCCAGACGCCACTCAATAAGGGTACCGGCCGCATAGTTAGCGGCGAACCAAAGGCAAAGCAGCAAGTAAGCCCTTTTCCAGATGCGCGGTATTTCGTCTAAAAACTTCAAGCTGGCTAAATTGATTAATAAAGTTAATGCATTCAAAGCAAATACGCCTAAGAAAGCTTAACAGCGTTAAACCATCATTTATAGGCAATATCCTACCGGCAATATGTTGGTTCTCACAGAAGCACGGAAAACACGGAATGGTTTCGCTTCCAAATTTAATGCTCGTCTTTGCGGCACTTTGCGCCTCAGCGTCTTAGCGGTAAAGTGAATTTAAACCAGCGAAGTATAAGTAATCGTTTTACCCTGGATGTACACAGAATACGAAGAAGCTACGGAAGGATTTCTGAATTAGTATGATCTTTTTATCGGATACCATTCAAAAAAAAATCCGTGTGATTTGTGAAAACTGCGAACACTTGTCGTTCACTGCGTCACACATCACACGGAAGTGTAAAAATTATAAGAGGAATGTTACTTCAGTTTTGCCAGCGTTTCTTTCATGCGCTTCAATGCTTTTTGAAGATCTTCTTCAGACGCAGCGTATGAAAGACGAACACATTTCTCATCGCCAAAAGCACCACCTGGTACCAGCGATACATGTGCATTTTCCAATAACCATAAACAAAGATCATCTGCATTTTTGATCGTTGTTGTTCCGTCTGATTTACCAAAGTATGCACTTACATCCGGGAAGAAATAGAATGCACCTTCAGGATAGTTTGCCTTAACGCCTGGAATTTCTTTCAGTAAATTGAACACGATGTCTCTGCGTTTGCGATAGTGTTCTACCATTTGCTGTGTAGGTTCGATTTCTCCTGTTATGGCAGCCAGTGCAGCGCGTTGTGCGATGGAGCAGTTGGCAGAAGTGACCTGTCCCTGTACTTTATTGCAACCATTGGCAATCCATTTTGGCGCAGCGATATATCCAATGCGCCAGCCTGTCATCGCGAAACCTTTTGCAAAACCATTCACTGTAATTGTTCTCTCGAACATTCCTGGGAAGGATGCAATGCTTACTTGTTCACCTGTGAAATTAATGTGTTCATAGATTTCGTCTGCGATCACAATGATGTCAGGATGTTTTTGTAACACATCAACAATTGCCTGTAATTCTTTTTTGGAAAATACAGATCCGGTAGGATTACAAGGAGAAGAGAAGATCAACGCTTTTGTTTTTGACGTGATGGCTTTTTCCAATTGCGCGCCGGTGACTTTGAAATCGCTTTCAAGATCCCCTTTAACCATAACCGGAGTAGCTTCACACAAACGCACCAGCGCATCGTAACTTACCCAGTAAGGAGCAAAAACAATCACTTCATCACCAGGATTCAGTAGCGCCAACATGGCATTTGCAATTGATTGTTTTGCACCATTGGAAACCACGATGTTTTCCGCCTTATAAGGAACATTATTTTCTTTTTGATACTTCGCAGCCAAAGCTTCGCGCAGATCCTGGTAACCTGCTACCGGAGGGTAGGCAAAGTATTTTCCATCATCGATCGCCTTCTTCGCGGCTTCGCAGATGTGTTGAGGAGTTTTGAAATCAGGTTCACCCAAACTAAGGCTGATAACGTCGATACCCCTGTTTTTAAATTCACGAGCCTTTGCAGCCATCGCTAGTGTGGCTGATTCTTCAATGGCTTCAATACGATTTGAAAGTTTGTTCATGATGGTTGAATGAAAAGCGAGCAAAGAAAACAATTAATAAGATAAGTTGGAAGGCAGCGCACAGGTTAATTCTATTTTTTTCAGCTAACGAAAGGTCGTTGCCTGAATAAAGGAGGTTGTAGGATACAGTGAAGAAATAAATTTTTTCAAAAGAATTGTGGGGCATTCCAAAGCGGGGATCAATGCATGGTAAAATCTTCCTGCTAGCCAAACAATGTCCGTCCGGTAATGCTTCGTCCTAGGGTAATCTCGTCTGTGTATTCAAGATCACCGCCAACGGGTACGCCACGCGCAATCACACTGATTTTGATCGCCACATCGTGAAGCCGCTTATTGATGTAAAAAGCCGTGGTGTCTCCTTCCATAGTCGGGCTCAGGGCAAGAATGATCTCTCGTATTTCAGGTTGATTCAAACGGATTCGATTCAGCAGAGATTCTATCCGGATATCAGAAGGGCCAATGCCGTTTACAGGAGAAATTACGCCGCCTAATACATGGTAAAGCCCATTGAACTGCGCTGTGTTCTCAATCGCCATAACATCCTTCGTGTCTTCCACGACACACAGTAATCCACGATCCCGTCGCGGGCTTGAACAAATACCACAAACTTCAGCATCAGAAATATTATGACACGAAGAACAAAACCGGATCTTCGACCGAAGGTTGTTCAAGGCATCCGTTAACGAGAAAGTGCTTTCTTCTTTTTCTTTGATAAGATGAAGTACCAACCGCAGGGCCGTTTTTTTTCCAATACCAGGAAGTTTGGCAACCTGGTTTACAGCGTCTTCAATAAGTTTTGACGGATACTCCACAAATGATTTTTATAAGATACGCGCATCGATGCCTGCTTCACAAATTGCTTCGCGCATCGGGCGAAGGAAATCAAAGGTGCCAGACTTAACGGCACATTTGCCTTTGTGGTGGATAAGCCAGGTACACTGTTCGGCCTGTTCGGGTTCATGCTTGCAAACGCGGATCAGTGTGTTAATAACGTGATCGAAGGTGTTAAAGTCATCGTTAAATACCACCAGATCCATCAGATCGGTTGTTTCAACGGCCTCCAGTACATCTGCTAATTCTTCTTCCTGATAAGCGGGTCGCATAGTCATCCTGAATTTTTTCTTCTACAAAGTTAACACATTCTGCTTTCTCATTTAACAAACCGGCATGTTTTGGAATTCAAAAACCAATGTCGTTGAATTAAGCTTCCATAAACCTTCTCCTTTGGAGAGGGCAGGGTGAGGCCAATAAAAAAAACAAGCTTAGTTCAACGAAATTGATTCAAAAACCACCAACGAAAAACTGTTCCGCCGCCGCACGAATAAAGGGGTGTTTGTTCAACTTAACCGCGATCAATTTTGGATTTCTTAAGATTTACTGATTCTTTGTACTGGCAAATAAAATTCTACAATGACTCCATTCCTGGTTATTAGTATTCTCGCAATCTATTTTCTGGCATTGATCACCATATCGATCTTGACATCCAAGGGAGCAGATACAAATACATTCTTTACTGCCAACCGCCAGTCGCCGTGGTTTTTGGTGGCATTCGGAATGATTGGCGCTTCACTTTCGGGACTTACATTCATATCGGTACCCGGGAATGTCGGAAAAATCGGTTTCGGATATTTTCAGGTTGTGCTTGGTTATTTACTCGGCTATTGGGTGATCATTGGTGTATTGATGCCGCTGTACTACAGACTCAATCTCGTTTCTATTTATACTTACCTCGAACAACGCTTTAGTTTCTGGTCATACAAGACCGGTGCATTCTTCTTTTTGGTTTCAAGAACACTAGGCTCATCTCTTCGTCTGTTTCTTGCAGCAACTGTATTACAGTTATTTTTGTTCGATGCCTGGAATGTTCCTTTCTTTATTACTGTGGCCACCACGATTGCCCTGATCTGGATCTACACGTTTAAGGGAGGAATTAAAACCATTGTATGGACAGACACTTTCCAGACGTTGTTCCTGGTTTCTGCAGTTTGTATTGCAGTTTGGCAAATTACAGATCGACTCGGTATGTCGTTCTCTGAGATGATCACCGCTGTGGAGGGAAGCGATTATTCCAAAGTATTTTATTTCGATGATCCGAATTCAAAACTTTTTTTCTGGAAACAATTTTTAGGCGGTGCATTCATTACCATCACCATGACGGGTATGGACCAGGAGATCATGCAAAAAAACCTGACGTGTAAAACACTGGGTGATGCACAAAAAAATATGTTCTGGTTTAGCTTGATCCTGGTTGTGGTTAATCTATTATTCCTCGTGTTGGGTGCCTTGCTGTATCTGTATAGTACGCAAAATAATCTTACACTACCACCCACATCCGACGAACTGTTCCCGACCCTGGCCCTAAATGAATTAGGACTTGGTGTTGGAATTTTCTTTTTACTGGGAATTACAGCTTCTTCTTATGCCAGCGCCGATTCTGCACTCGCAGGATTAACAACATCTTTCTGTATCGATTTCCTTAATTTCAAGGACAAGCCCGAATCTCAAAAGAAAAAAGAAAAACGCTGGGTGCACATTGGCTTTTCGTTGCTTTTTCTCATCATCATTGTTGTGTTCAAGGAAGTGAATGAGCGATCGGTAATTGATGCTGTGTTGGAAATTGCCGCGTATACCTATGGACCGCTTTTGGGTTTATTTTCTTTTGGAATTCTTACCACAAGAATTGTGAAAGATAAATTTGTACCGATTATCTGTATTCTTTCGCCCATTCTTTCGATCGTGTTGAGCACCAATTCGCCAGCATGGTTTGACGGTTACCAGATTGGTATTGAAGTGCTAATTATTAACGGATTGATAACTTTTCTTGGATTATGGCTGATCTCTAAACCTGCCGTAAAGAACGAACCGATATAAAAAGGAAAAGGTCACCCGAAAAAGAGTGACCAAGACCCGATTAAAACCAACCCCACTATGTTTTACTGGCCACCTTACCAGCCTGTGAGATTCATTGTTGTTTTGGTAATCATCTGCTCCAGCGAAGAAGCATTCGGAATACCATATAGTATGCAGGCCTATTGCCAATGGTATGCCATGAAGGGAATCATGTAAGAAAGCGTTGAAAGAACGCTTTTTAAGGAGGTGTAATCCAAATTTGGGAAGCTCGATTCTCTATTTGAACTTGGGTACAGTCATAATTCTATCGCAGGATCCCAGAATCTGGTCTTAAAATCCTGCACTTTGTCGTTAATTACGCGAATACCTTCCTTTTTCAGGCGGTTTTCCATTGTCTTTGGTGATGGGAAGTGATGTTTCCCGGTGAGGAGTCCATTTCTGTTTACAACACGATGGGCCGGAACATCTTTCGGACAACCATGCATCGCCCAGCCGACCATCCGTGAACTCATTTTTGTTCCCAAATAGTTTGCAATAGCGCCATAAGAGGTAATGCGTCCAGCAGGAATCAGGCGCACTAAGTCATATACGTCATCAAAAAAATTAACAGTTTGCTTCTTTTCTTTCACCGGCATGTCACCATTATATCAACTTGTTAAATTTACGCCCGATTCTAAATCCCGGTATCGTGAAGTACTACTTAGTTTTATTTTTTTTCGCTTGCCCTGTCTTTTTGCTCAAAGCGCAATCACAACGTGCACTGGTATTTCCTGACCATGAAGGATGGAACATCCTGAATGAGAACGTGGTACTGGAGTTTCAGGTGACTACGGGGGTTGAAAACGCAATTTTTTCCCTGGAAGGAGGCGAAGACCTGAAGATAGAATTTGATTCGCTCGGTAATTTTTATTGGGCACCTTCTTTCGACCTGGTTGATCGTGTGACCCAGACGAAAGAATTTCCTGTGATCTTTGAGGTGGAATTTCCGGACAAAAAACGCGATCGTAAAACCATCACGTTCGTCGTGAACCATGTTAACCGCGCGCCAGTAGTGGAAGAGTTGCCTCCTTTTTATGTGAAACAGGCTTTCCGGAATGTCTACCAAATGCCCGCCGAATATGTATACGATCCGGATGGTGATCCTATCGTATTTAAATCTGTGCTGTCGCAGATGCCGGAAGGTTCAGGGCTTTCATCGATGGGACAATTTACCTGGTCGCCGTCACGCAGTCAATTCAATTCGCTCAGGGTCAATCCGCTCATGGTGGAATTTCTCGTGCAAGACCAGCCACACAAAGCGGAGACTTCCGGAAAATTAAAAATAGCACAAACACAGCTCGACCTTCCGCCGGAAATTATGATCGTACCCAGTGATTCGGCGTTTACGATCAATGAAGATGAAACAATCAACCTCAAAATCTACCTAAGCGATCCCAATGGCGATGATAATGTGCGAAGCGCTGGCATAATCCCATCCGATCAGCGTATAGTCTCTACGTTATTTAAGGAAAATACACCGGTTCAATATGAATTCACCTGGACCCCCGGCTATGATTTTGTGGATGATACCGAAAAATTTATTGACAACGAGGTGATTTTCTTTGTGTTGGATAAAACAAATAACCGGACAGAGAAAAAAATTCCGATCCGCGTGATGGAAACAGAAAACCTGGTCGAAAAAGATGCGCTACAATTTACCAAATACCGCAATAGCCTGATGGCAGCGTTGATCCTGATTTCACAGTTGGATGCGAATCAAAAAAAGCTGAACCAGGATTACAAAAAAGCGCGTAAGGGAAAGAAGAAACGCTCCATCCTCAATGCTTCCCTTGGCGCAGCCACAGGGCTATCGCCACTCACATTAGACGCAGACCAATCGAAAGTTGTAAGCGGAGTAGGAGGCACCACAGTATTAACGCTGGGAACGCTGGAAGCTACCGAGGTAATCGGTCGTTCGAAAGATGCGATTATGGAAAAGATTCGTTTAGGAATTGAGATTCGGAACAAAACGCAGGCCCTAGGGGATGAGTTTGCACGAAAGTATTCGCTGAAATCGGCGAGGCGCACGGCAGAATTTGAAAAAGACATCGACAAACTACGCGCAGCGATGAACGATCAGAAGCTTGTTTTACTGGAACTGGACGCCTATACGAAGAATCGAAGTCGCATAGACGGTAAAGAAATCAAAAAAATATTCATCGACTACAGCGAAGAATAGAAAGAATATTGACTTAGGTTTTTGGTGAAATGTGATAAACGTATACATTTGCACTCCTAAAAATTACCGGGAAACCGGTGAATTTCAGGAAAAAAGGAAACTGTTCTTTATCGCTTAGAACAGATTTGAAACAGAGGAGTGGCAGAGCGGTCGAATGCGGCGGTCTTGAAAACCGTTGAACCGCAAGGTTCCGGGGGTTCGAATCCCTCCTCCTCTGCGAGAAACAGTATCAAAACAGCTTAAAAGCCTGCAAATCGTTGATTAGCAGGCTTTTTTGTTTTCAGGGATCCACCATATTATTCACCGATGCTCATAATAAAGGTGCGTTAAGTGGTGCGTCTTCAAAAATCTTCAAAAAATGACGCACCGGTTTTGGTGTAACTCATTGATTATCAAGTTGGCCAACCATTAGACATCTTGATTTTTCGGGCGCTGCAGGACTAGTTTTATGTGCAACCTAAAATCAAGTAAAAATGAGGCAAAGATTCAGTGTGATGTTCTTTTTCAAGAGGTCGAAGAACTGTACTAAAGCGGCAGTGCCGCTCTACATGCGTGTAACCGTGGGCGGCGAAAGAGCCGACTTCTCACTCAAGCGCTCCTGGAATCCGGAGCGGTGGAATATGGAAACGTATCGTGCTACCGGTACGAAGGAAGATGCCCGAACGCTTAATGCATACCTCGACACGATGCAGAACAAAGTGTACGAGACGCAACGACTGCTAACAGAGCAAGGTGTAGAAGTCACGGCAGAGGCCATTCGGGAAAAGTTTGGTGGTGGCGAACGAAGCAGAAGGTTGATGGAGATCTTCGAGGAACACAATGAGCAGATGAGCCAGTTAGTGGACATTGAATTTGCTCCTGGTACTATGGAACGATACGAGACGGCACGGAAGCATGTTGAATCCTTTTTACAGTGGAAGTATGGTATTACCGATATTGATATCAGGCGGATCTCATATCAGTTTGTCACCGATTATGAATTCTGGCTGAAGGCGATTCAAAAGTGCAGTCACAATACTTCATTGAAGTACATCAGCAACCTCAAAAAGATCATAAACATCTGCATCAAAAACGGATGGATTGATCGCGATCCATTCTTCGGATACAAGATGAAGAAACGCGAGGTCATTCGTGAATTCCTGTCGGAAGATGAGATTGTCAAAGTTTACAGTTACGATTTCCCGACAAGCAGATTAAACGTTGTGCGGGACATGTTCATCTTCAGCTGTTATACCGGATTATCCTACGCCGACATTCAGAAGCTCAAGCGTTCGGAGATCATTGTTGGAATCGACGGCGAAAAGTGGATCTGTACCCAACGCCAAAAGACTGAGACAGCTTCAAGAATTCCGTTGTTGCCTATCGCTCTCGAAATCATCGAGAAGTATAAAGACGATGTGCGATGCATTACAAAAGATCTTCTGCTGCCGATCCTGAGCAATCAGAAAATGAATTCGTATCTGAAGGAGATCGCCGGTGTTGTAGGAATTGAAAAGGAGTTCACGTTCCATTGTGCCCGGCATACATTCGCCACGACGGTCACCCTTGCCAATGGAGTGCCTATTGAAACGGTCTCAAAGATGTTGGGACATACGAATTTGAAAACGACGCAGCACTATGCTAAGATTCTGGACAGCAAGGTGAGCCAGGATATGAAGTTATTGAAAACAAAGATTGCCAGGAAAAACAGGCAGCGCGAAAAGAAAGATAAAACAGGGACTTAGTTCCCTGTTTCTTCCTGACGGCGGGTACACGTGGCGTTGTTTTTGTATAATTTACATTACTTCATCAACACTGCAGCGTATGGATTATTATCAGGGATATGACGATGGAATGTATCAGGCGCGGGCTTCGAGAAGCATTGGGCTTGTTGGTTTTTTGTTTAGACTTTTTCTCTCAATTGTGTGGGGAGCATTTGTATATGTACCATTGTTGATGCTGGGTTATTGGATTGCCAGCAAGATGAGCCATTTGTATAGCAATGAAATGTTTATCAAAATACCTTTAACGCTCTTATTCGCATACCTTGGATTCGGATTGATTTATTTCCTGAAAGGTGTATTGATTTCGCTAAGAGCCGCGAGAAAAGGCAGGTGGATTTTGATCTGGGTTGTATGCGTCGCCGCTACCTGTGGATTTCAGTTCTTTTTTGTTCAGTACAACCTGGAAGAATTTTTACGGAATAGAAATGTTGCAAATTTCACTATGTGGAGTTGGTTGGGATCTATTGTGGTCTCAATACTGATATATGGTCACTATAAGTTTCTAACGAACATTGCCCCGGGCTCGGTGTTTCCTTTTTTCAATGCAGGATTTAGGATGATGGCCAAACGTTCGCGGGGTGCAGAAGTATCAGATCTTCCTGGAAAATCCGCCGCCTATTTTGAAAATGCGGAAATGAAAGTGTCTTATCGGAGGGACTGATAGGCGATTCTATTTTCTGTTCACCCTTGATACAAGCTAGGACTGCCCGATGTTTTCCTGTTGGATTTGAATCCACCCAAAAAGGATCCAAACGTATTTCGATCTCCAAACTTCCCCATATTCTAATGTGCCGTTATGCTCGGTTACGTCTGCAAAGACCGGGTTCAAATTATCTATTTGGTAGCCAGCTCCATACTTCTTTTCATTATGGCGAAATCGCTTTGAGAAGTCATCCCGATCAATTGTGAATTCTATAGCTTTGAAAGGCAGGGCACGGCTAATCTGATCTCTTTCTCCATTGGTTAGCTCTATGTATGGCGAGTAGATGCCAAGAGTATCAATGTCATACGCCAGTATCTTCAGATTCTTCATGCATGCAATGTGGATAGACCTTTTTCCAAACAAGTTGTAACAGGCCAATTGAAGAAGAACAATCCCGATCACCATTGAAAGTATTTTGACGTATAGCTTCATGAAATGGACCAGTTTAATGTTGATACTTCCTTTTTGGTTTAGGCTCGTACCTTATAGTGTCATTTGAAAACCATATCTCCATTTTTTCTTCCACTGGCGCTCCATTCGTGAAGTACCCAATACTATTTGAATATGTTCTGGATCCTGCGACGATCGACACGTGATAATCTCCATCAACGTATGGCTCTTTCGACATCGCTAGAAACTCTTCCTCAGAAGCACCAGGTTGAATATCCTTGATTGCAACTCGGGAGTTGTTTGTTGATGTGACGACAACGACAGAATCAATGACATCTCGGCTGTGGTTATGCACAACGAACTTAATTTTTTGACCGCCATCGCAAGCAACTAAGACTAAGAAAAGGGGAATTACATATCTCATTATTATGCGCTTTGGTCCGGTCTTAACTTAACCCCATTTAATACAACTTATGACCCACCCGTGTTTGCAACAAACATTTTGATTATTCAAACTTCCTGGTGTCCATCCACTCATCGTCAAGATCTTCATTCTCAATTCGTCCTCATAATTCTTTGTTAAATTATGTTTAGATAAAAATTACGTCGGTGACTCTTCCACTAGCATCAATGGTCAACATTATAATCAACTTCGTTGTTAAGGTTTTGTTTTCGCTTTTACTAATAACAGGCATAAGCTCCTTTTCAAAATATTCCATGAGAGCTTCCATCCCACCTTCATAGGCTTGTCTATACCCACATCTTTTTGGAAAAGAGAAGATCGGTTGATAAATTCAAGCATAGATATATTTTTTTCGTCTGAGGCTACTAATTTTTTAAACTATGCAACTGGAATTTTTTAATGAGCCTGATTCAGGCTTTT
>DASPIZ010000076.1:0-4324 GCA_035628875.1 Ohtaekwangia sp.
GGTAGCATATTGACGCAAGTCGATTACATTAACCGTTACAAGTCCTTTTGATTGCGCCCTTTTCAGGATGCTATCGGAAAATGGGCTTTCAATCAAGCGCGGTAGTGTAGTAATGATATCGATGTGCATGGATCAAATATCCAAAAATCCTTCCGGAAGATTAACGGTGATTTTCTTTTTGCTTTTATTCACATTGATAATAAATGGGCTGTTGATCGGAATTAATATTTCCTTTCCTTCATGGTCCATAACCAGTAAACGATTCGGCCCCGCCGTCATAACATCCGTGATTACACCGAGTTCGCCTAACCCTTCATCAGTTACATGAAAACCCAGAATCTCATCTTCATAAAATCCACCCGGTTCTGGGTTTGGCCTTGCGGTTTTAGGGAGATATAAAGACCTTTTAGAAAGATTTTGTGCAGCCTCCAGCGAATCGATATCCTCAAGTTTTACATAAGCCTTATTGGCCTGAACTGAAATCTCTGTGATAAAATAGGGAACCAATGAATCATTTTCCTGGATAAAAATGGCATCCAGCGTTGATGCATCGTTTGGTATTTGTGGATCGAGTGCAATGGTGACCTCCCCCTTCAGGCCATGGGGTTTCATAACGTATCCAATTTTATAACACTCAGCGATATCCATTCTTAATATTCGTTTTTGACATGAAATAAAAAATGCCAACACTGCGAAGCATTGGCATTTGTATAATTTCAGGAATAAAATTAGCCCTGTGCTTCTTCTGTAGCTTCAGGAGCAGCGGCTTCACCTTCGGCTGTTGTCTCTGCAACAGCTTGTGGAGCAGCGGCGACTTCAGCTTTCTTGCGAATCGCTTCAGCACGAGCTTCTTTGATTTTTGTTTCAGCTTCCCGGCGTGCTTTTGCACTAGCTTGTTTGGATTCCGCCAGTTTATCACTTTTTGTCTGACTAACGGCTTCTTTTGATTTAATCCAGTCAGCTAATTTGCTATCTGCTTGTTCTTGTGTGATAGCACCTTTGTTTACGCCAATTTGTAAATGCTTGCGTAAAAGAATTCCTCTGAGCGAAAGCATAGCCTTCACGGTATCAGAGGGTTGTGCTCCATTCATTACCCAATGAAATGCGCGGTCGTTATTAATATCGATCGTGGCTGGAACAGTTAAAGGATTATAAGTCCCAAGTTTTTCAATAAAGCGACCATCACGTGGCGCTCTGGCATCGGCTACGACTACATCGAACATTGCCAGTTTTTTGCGGCCTCTACGGGCCAGTCTGATTTTAACCATTATTTTTCAGTTTTAAAATATGCGGAACACGTCCTGATTTTTAAAGTCCGCAAAGATAAGGGATTTTACCTGCAACGCAATCGGCGCCTTGAATTAAAGCAAATGAAGAAAAAAATTATATTTACTCGTATAAGCGAGTACGCAATTTTTGTATGTATTGAAGGTTCATTACATTTGTTGGCTTTCTAAAAAACACCATGGACAAGTATTCTTATATATCGAATGCTGATGTTGGTTATCTGGACCAACTCTATCAAAATTACAAGGCAGATCCTCATTCAGTAGATCCTACCTGGCAGAAATTTTTTGAGGGATATGATTTCTCTACGCAGCGATTTGGCGAAAACGGCAATGCCACCGCCGGGGAAGACTCACATTCCATTAAGGAGACTCAAGTTCGAAACCTTATCTTTCATTATCGGTCGTTCGGTCATTTAAAATCAAAAACAAATCCCGTTCGTGAGCGACGAAATCACAACGTAAACCTTGATCACAAAAGCGTAGGGTTAGCAGATGCTGATCTCGACATCGAATTCGACGTTGCTTCCGAAATCGGAATGCCTAAATCTTCACTTCGGAAAATTATAGAAAGGCTTCAGGCTGTATACCTGGGTCCAATTGGATTTGAACATAATTTTATAAGAAACGATGATATCCGCGCCTGGCTTCACCAGAAAATTGAAAACGAATATTTTTTCTACAATCCGGATCAGAATGAAAAGAAACGAATTCTAAGTAAGCTCAATGAAGCGGTTGTGTTTGAAAATTTTCTTCACACCAAATTTCTGGGTCAAAAAAGATTTTCACTCGAAGGCGGCGAAAACACTATCCCCGCCCTTCAAACCATGATCAATAAGGCCGCAGAGCTGGATGTAAAGGAAGTCGTTATCGGAATGGCACACCGCGGTCGCCTTAATGTACTCACCAATATTCTCGGAAAGACCTACGAACAGATCTTTACGGAATTTGAAGGTAATGTAAGCCCGGAACAAACCATGGGAGATGGTGACGTTAAGTATCACCTCGGATATTCCAGTCACATCAATACACCATCCGGAAAAAAGATTTATGTGAAGTTAACGCCGAATCCTTCGCACCTTGAAGCTGTAGATCCGCTGGTATTGGGATATACCCGCGGACAGATCGATGATGAATATAAAGGAGAGCTTGCTAAAGGGATGGCAATCCTTATCCATGGCGATGCTGCGGTTGCCGGACAAGGTATTGTTTATGAAGTGGTACAAATGTCGGAGTTGCCAGGATATACCACAGGTGGAACCATACATTTTGTGATCAACAACCAGGTCGGATTTACAACTGACTACGATGATGCAAGATCAAGCATATATTGTACTGATATTGCAAAAATTGTAGATGCACCTGTGATGCACGTTAACGGCGACGATGCAGAAGCTGTAACATTCGCTGCAAATTTGGCTACGGAGTACCGGATCAAATGGGGTAAGGACATCTTCATCGATTTGCTTTGCTATCGCCGGCATGGGCATAATGAAAGTGACGAACCAAAATTCACGCAACCAAAGCTTTATAATCTCATCGCCAAGCATCCTAACCCGCGTGAAATTTATGTTAAGAAATTGGTTGAGGGCGGACGGATAGACGCAGCGTTGGCGGATGAGATGGATAAAAATTTCAGAAACCAACTTCAGGATCGGTTAAACGAGGTGAAACAAAAACCGCTGCCTTACAAACCGCAAAAAATAGAAGAAGAGTGGGAGCAAATGCATTTTGCAAAACCCGAAGACTTTGATACAAATCCCGATACTTCGGTTAAGCCTGCGGTAATCGAACAAATTGGTAAGGCACTCACGAAAATTCCGGAAGGGTTCAAAGCCCTCAAACAAATTGAAAAGTTGTTGAAGGATCGCACGACTGCTTTTTTTGAAGCAAAGGTGTTGGGATGGGCCGAAGCAGAGTTGTTAGCTTATGGATCGTTGTTGTTGGAAAAAACACCAGTGAGGATGTCTGGCCAGGATGTAAAACGTGGTACCTTCTCACACAGGCACGCTTATTTCTTTGATACGAATACAAATGAACCGTATTGCGGATTAAACTATCTGGATAAAAGCCAGGCGAAATTTCACATCTATAATTCATTGCTTTCAGAAGTAGGCGTCCTCGGTTTTGAATATGGTTATGCCATGTCATCACCGCGTGCGTTGGTTATATGGGAAGCCCAATTTGGTGATTTTGTAAACGGCGCACAGGTTATCATTGACCAGTTTCTTTCAAGTGCGGAGTCGAAGTGGCAGCGCATGAATGGTATGGTAATGTTATTGCCTCATGGATACGAAGGCCAGGGACCAGAACACTCAAGTGCGCGACCAGAACGTTTCCTGCAATTGTATGCCGAGTATAACATGGTGGTTGCCAATCCTACTACACCAGCGAATTTTTTCCACTTGTTGAGAAGACAAGTGTTGTGGGGTTTTAGAAAACCATGTATCGTATTTTCACCTAAATCATTGTTGCGTCATCCGGCTGTGATATCGCCGATAAAAGACTTTACAGAAGGCTCTTTCATTGAAGTAATCGATGATGCTAACGTTACACTGAAAGAAGTAAAACGCGTTGTAATGTGCAGTGGTAAGATCTATTATGATTTATTGGAAGCACAACAAAAGAAAAAAGCAAAAGATACCGCCATTATCCGCCTGGAGCAGCTGGCTCCGTTTCCGGAAAAGCAATTGAAAGCCACCCTGAAGAAATATAAAGACGCGAAATTGGTTTGGGTCCAAGAAGAGCCTGCTAACATGGGATACATGCAATTCATCATGCGGATGATGCCAAAAGGAGGATTTGAATTTATTTCCCGCAAGGCCAGCGCATCACCAGCCACAGGTTTCTCCAAAGTTCACAAAATGGAACAGGAAAAAATCATCAATAAGGCATTTGAAATTTAATATAATCGAACAGACTCATTAAAATTTATTTGATGGCATTACAAGTAAAAGTCCCGACAGTTGGTGAATCAATCAGTGAAGTAACCATTGCGAACTGGTTTAAGAAAGACGGCGAAACCGTTCAGCTGGATG
>DASPIZ010000077.1:0-5740 GCA_035628875.1 Ohtaekwangia sp.
AGCAGAACTGCTTCTTCAAGATTGCCGAGTTGATAGTTCATCAGGTGCAAAATGTTTATCGAATGTAGTAATATAATTAATATTTGTAAAACATATATTCTGGATTTTTTCAGTTAAAGCATGGCGACGCGTACTACTATAAGGATGTTAACTTTGGCCTTGTAAGAACGAGATTTACTAAAGGACTTAATATTGGATTATCAATAGGAGCGCAACCTGTTGCTCCAGTGGCAGAGATTTTCCAATGCAAGTAAAACAGAAGGTTATGTGCTCGGAGATCTCGAACTTCCCATGAGGAGACGTCGCTCTGACTTTCATCATGTCACCGAGAAATTCTTGATTGGAGAGAGCAGCACCACGACAAACATCAGTTACCGTTTCGGGCCACAGCTTTTTAGATCGAAGATGATCCTTAGCAAGGTTGGCGGCAATTGAAAATATCCATGTCTTTAAAGAAGACTCCTCACGAAAGGTATTTAGCTTTTCGTGAGCCCTGACATAGGTATCCTGAACGAGATGCTCCGTCTCCTCAACGCTCGCAGTCATTCGAAGAATGAATGATTTCAGCACGGGGCGGATATTTTCGAATTCATGGGCAAGAAATTCTGTCGTGATCATAAATTGTCAACATTGGATGTTCTAAGATAAGCCCATAGAATAGTGACTGAAAGCTATTTTGATCCCGTTACCAGGGGTATTTCTGGGATTGGAATGCAACATCCAGCATATTCAGCATTCATCAATTCGTTGCCTTTTCAATTGTTGGTATCTTTATAAGGAAGATGGTTGATGTTATTACCTCAATAGACATTGCGGCGCCCATGGATACGGTGACCGACTATGCGATGAACCAAGACAACGCGCCTGAGTGGTATGTCAACATCAAGTCGATAGAGTGGCGTACTTCCAAACCGATGAGTACGGGATCAAAGTTTGCGTTTGTTGCTCACTTTCTCGGGCGCAAGCTGAGCTACGTATATGAAGTTGTAAAACTAAGTGAAGATGAAATGGTGATGAGAACAGCAGACGGCCCATTTCCGATGGAGACAACTTATCGGTTTGAAAAAATCAACGACAACTTAACGAGGATGACCTTGCGAAACCGAGGCACTCCATCGGGCTTTTCAAAATTGTTTGCGCCCTTCATGGCTGCGATGATGCGTAAGGCAAACAATAAGGATCTTAAATCTATCAAGAGGATCATTGAGAAACGCAGCAACAACAATCTATGTCTGCGCTAAAAATGACCGTATGTCGAAAAATCCAAAAGTTGATGACTTTCTTAAGAAGAAAAAGCATCCGATGAATGAGGAGATTCAGCTTGTACGTGAAATTATATTGAATGTTAGTGACAAGATTGAAGAGGATATCAAGTGGAGTGTACCTACTTTTATGTACAAGGGAAATCTTGCTTCTTATTTCCTCAATGCAAAGAAGTTTGTCAGCCTCATGTTTCACAAAGGCGCATTAATTAAAGACAAGTCCGGTTTGCTGGAAGGGGACGGAAAAGAAGGACGTGTGGCCAGATTTACAGATGCTACCGATATCAGGAAGAAGAAAAGCGCACTCGAGGCCGTTGTAAAGGAGTGGATTAAGATGCAGGATAAAAATAGCTGATCAATTAATGCGGCAAAGATCGAAGTCACCTCAATGTCAACCTGGCTCGGGATACAAGGTCTATTTCATCTTGTACAATCTACTGTAACAGGCTTGTTGATCGGCATTGTTTATCGTACTGGCCGAAAATAAAGACAAAACTATATGGGTTACAGTGAAAAGCTCGCTGCAAGGATACGAGAGAGTCTCTCAGAAGTCACAAAGGTAAAGGAGAAAGAAATGATGGGTGGGCTCACCTTCATGGTCAACGACAAAATGTGCATGGGAATTATCAAGGACGAGATGATGTGTCGAATCGATCCTGCTTTACAAGAAGAAGTGCTCTTGAAGAATGGTTGTCGAATAATGGATTTTACGGGTCGCCCCATGAAAGGATATGTTATGGTTGATGAAAACGGAATGAAGTCCAAAAAAGACTTTGACTACTTTATTGACCTCTGCCTCACCTATAATAAGGTGGCTAAATCTTCCAAAAAACGGAAATAGCTTCACTTCCAACGATCAATCGCTTAGAACAACAAGATTTTTTCGAGATACCTTGCGTAAACAAGTGTTTACATATATCTTCGTGTAAACACTTGTTTACATATTCATGGAGACCAGAAGGGATGTTTTTCAGGCTATTGCCGATCCGACCAGGAGGGACATTATTGATCTTCTCGCGCAACAGCCGATGAATCTAAATGCAATTGCTGAGCATTTTGATATCACGCGCCCTGCAATATCAAATCACATTAGAATTCTTAATGAGTGTGGAATAGTGGACATCGACCAAGTCGGGCGAGAACGCATTTGTAAAATTCGACCAGATCATCTAAAACAAATTTCTGATTGGGTTGGAAAATATGAAGAGTTATGGATTCAGAAGATTGACTCCTTTGAAAAATATTTATATCAACTAAAATCTAAACGAAAAAAAGATGGTGGAAAATGATCTTGCAAAAAGGACGCTCACGCTAAAAAAGAAGTTTGACGCTCCAATTGAACTCGTATGGGAAGCATGGACTCAGCCTGAACATGTGGCGCAATGGTGGGGACCAAAAGGAATGGCAATCACGGTGGTCGAACACAACTTCAAAGTTGGCGGAAAATGGAAGTATGTTATGCCAATGCCCGATGGAAACGAGTTTATTTCAGAAGGTGTTTACTCGGTAATAATTGAGCTTAAAAAAATTGTTACCTCTGCAAACTTCCGCCCGATGACAGAGGGCGTAGAGATTCGTGCGATTTTTGAATGTGATGGCGAGCAAACAAATTTTACTTTCAGCGTTGTTCATCCAACCGAAGAGTATTGCAAGCAACAAGAGCAAATGGGCTTTTACAACGGATGGGGGTCCGCTTTCGCAAGACTCGAAAATTTTTTGAACCTTTTCAAATAAGGGGTGAGCAAGTGCATATTCCGGACCATACTTTACCACCGTTCCGCTGCAAACCTTACCACTTATTCCGAGACAAAGTTTACCATCATTCCGGACCAAACCTTACCAGTAATTCCGCTCGAAAGTTTACCAGATATTCCGGGTAAAAGTTTTTCGACGAGAGAATCTGGAGATAAAATGGGCAGACATTCCGGCATAAAGTTTACCACTTATTCCGCTGCAAACTTTACCACTCCAGGGTGTTTCATAGCATTCCCGCATAGTTTTGACTCACATCAAAACTGTGAAATAGAATGGCTAATAAACCCCTTTGTATGCAAAAATTACGTCAGATTTTATTACTCCTTGAGCGCGGATGTTCAGAGCGCACAATCAAAAAGCAAGTCAATGTTTCCAGACCAACAATCCACCAGTATGCAGTTCTTTTTGCTAACAGTGGAAAGAGTTACAGCACACTTCTAAACCTTTCCGATAAAGAACTGAACGCCATTGTACGAAGTGGCAAAGTTAATCAGGAAGAATCTTCAGATCCTCGAAGAGATCATTTTCTGGAACAGATGGACTATTTCATTTTGGAACTAAAGAAGGTGGGAGTTACGCGGCATTTGCTGTGGCAAGAATATCTGGAGGCCTATCCATCTGGATTTCAATACTCGCGTTTCTGTGAGCTGATGGAGAATTACATGAAGATTAGAAAGCCCAGCATGCGCTTTACTCATAAGCCGGGCGAAGTGCTACAGGTTGATTTCGCAGGGGCCAAACTCAGCTACGTTGATAAGAAAACTGGTGAAGTAATCGAATGTCCGGTTATCGTGGGCGTATTGCCCTTCAGTGGCTATTCCTATGTTCGAGCCCTTCCCAATGCCACCTTACCGGAGGTTGTAAATGCATTGAATCTCATGCTTGATTTTTTTGGAGGTGTACCCCTGAATGCGCTCTCCGACAATATGAAGCAATGGGTAACAAGGACTTGCAAATATGAACCCACCTTGCCAGCTATGCTTGAACAGTGGGCATTACATAATCATATCGGCATACTGGCCACACGGCCTGTCAAACCAAAAGATAAGGCCTCTGTTGAGAACCAGGTGCTTATCACTTACCGGCGCGTTTACGCTCAACTGCGTAACACAAGCTTCTATAACCTGGAAGAATTGAACAAAGGCATCCTGGAAAAACTGGAAGCTCATCATCAAAAGAACTTTCAAAAAAAGATTTATAGCAGGCTCGAACTCTTTAATGCTGAAGAGAAACCGGTATTACAATCGCTGCCGGAAACGCCATACACGTTGCGCCACTATACCAAGGGCAAAGTATATCCAAACTACTATGTGGTTGTAGGAGAAGACTGGCATTTTTATAGCGTTCCATGGCAGTATATCGGAAAGGAAGTTCGCATCGTCTACGACAGTGATCTTGTGGAGATCTATTATAACCATGAACGGATCGCCTTTCATCGGAGAAGCTATAAAGAGCACGGTTACACTACCCGCATGGAGCATATGCCTGAAAACCACAAGCGCATTGCGCAGCAAAAAGGCTGGGATCCGGATTATTACCTCAAGAAAGCCTCTGAAAATGGTCCCTACACCCGAGCGCTTTTTGATCGAATAATGAAAAGTAAAATCACAATCCACCAGGCGTACGGCCCATGCCTGGGGATATTAAGATTGATCCAGACGCATGGAGAAAAGCGAGTTGAAGCTGCATGTGAAAGGGCATTACAGGGTAGTAAGTACAATTATGGCATAGTGAAAACAATCCTTGAAAATAAGATGGACCTTATAGAAGGATCCGCGGAAAGTCCTTCACCCATTCCTCAACACAATAACCTGAGAGGGGAAAATGCTTATAAACAAACCTTATTTGACAATCAATAACAAACCAACATGAATACACAATTTACACTTGAACAATTAAAGACCCTTAAACTCAACGGTATGTCTAAGCGGTATCAGGCAGCAATTGGGTTGCCTTCTCATGAACAAGAGGATGCGCATTCGCTCGTCGCTCTGCTCTGCCAGGCGGAGATTGAATACCGGAATCATTATCGCACAGAACGATTGTTAAAAAACAGCAAGCTGCGTTACCATGCAGTACTTGAGGAAGTGATTTGTTCAGTCGAAAGAGGCTTGACCAGAGAAATGGTTCTTCGTCTTTCCGATGGCATGTTCATTGAAAAAGGGGAAAACGTGTTAATCAGTGGCTTAACCGGAACCGGAAAAAGTTTCTTCTCATGCGCCCTGGGTCGCAGCGCATGTCTGCTGGGCTACAAAACCTTATACTTCTCAATGAACAAATTTCTTGAGGCACTTGTCCAGGCTAAACTGGACGGATCATATCTGAAATGGCTCAAGACCATAGCCAATCAACAGGTTCTCATCCTGGATGACTTTGGGATAAAACCTCTTTCCCACGATGCTCGGCTTGCAATCCTGGATATACTTGAAGACAGATATGGACAGGGAGCCACCATCATCACATCCCAGCTACCTGTAGACAAATGGTATGAGTTCATTAACGAGCCTACCACGGCTGAAGCCATCCTTGACAGGTTGACAGCTTCCGCACATAGAATAGAACTTTTGGGCAAGTCCCTGCGAAGAAAAAAATAAATCAGTAATATTGGAATCTATGAAGCGCTCCATGAGTGATACAAGTAGCCAGCACGTGGTAAACTTTGGTGCGGAATAAGTGGTAAAGTTTCGATCGGTAGGGTGGTAAACTTTGTGCGGAATATTCAC
>DASPIZ010000078.1:0-51378 GCA_035628875.1 Ohtaekwangia sp.
GATAACTCCCCGGCACACTCGAAGAATAACTCGATGAGGTAGCTCCCGAAATCGGTGACCCATTACGATACCACTGAAAACCTGTCCCACTGAACATCGCATAAACCGAACCCCCACTACCGTTACATATCTGTGAACCGCTTATACTACCACTACATTGGCCGTAAGAAGAAATGGAAATGCAACACAACGTGATTGTTAACAACAACAGGTGCAGAAGAGAATATTTTAGTTCGCCGAATCGCATAGTACGGATGTAATGAATATAGTAGCAAAAACTGATTTATCGTTGATCAATCATTTCAAAGTGCCTATAGCGCTCCTTAATTCTAGACTTGCCCTCCATCACCCTACTTAATGCACTACCGTCAAACGGGACTCCTACATACTTATCATCAACTTGGTCAAAATGAAACGACACTGCTTTATACAACGACGAAGAAGAGCCATAGGTAAGCTTAAGACGTTTTATGGCTAACTGCGACGCATCCACCCAGTAAGTCACTGTAGTTACCCCGGAGGCTTCTTGTACACCTATTGGAAGTTGAAACATTATTCGCTGAGTACTGTTGCCCCCGTTATCTTTAACAGCCGGGTCTATGCCGCAAGACCTTACTTTCATATATTTATAAATTGAATCCTGTAGTTTCATGAATGCAGCAAGTTGATTCTGGCGTAAGCTTTCAGCAACTGGTCTTGTCATAAAAATCACCTTCGCTTCAGGTTGGATTACAACCATCGTTTTTTCATCTTGAAAAACAGTAAAGTCTGATGACACTACTTTGACTCTTTTTTGGCGCATCTCAAGATTGATGAAATCAGAATAATTTTCGCCTGTAGTTGTCTCCACGTGAACAGAATATTTCAATAACAATCCATCATGGGAGTCATGTGAAAAATTTTTCATCTTTCCATATGCCTGCCTGAAAACTGATAAACAATCTTGAGTATAGCCAGCCGCAGGCCAGTTCAACAGAACAATAATAATCGCAACCACTAATCGTCCCTGCTTCATCACTTATTCACCTTTTTTATATTATATTGAGTTTCCTGAATCGTCTTAATACCACGTTCCGTTTCAATCTTTTTTCGGATCAGCTTTCCTTCCGCATTATATTGATAATACAGGCCAAAATGTTGGTCATCAAAAATGGCGAGCACACGCAGTGTTAGTGGGTCATAAACATAAGCGGTCATCTCTGCATCATATGGTTGAATTCGGATATCATCTAAATGGATTGTTGCTGAGCCCGTGTATTGGATCTTTAATAAAAAACTTCCGTTCGCCTGAGGTAGATCGTGCTCTGGAATAGATTCGAAATCTAAGGGCTTCAGAAGAGCCTGATACAACATCCATTCGCCGCTTGACGCGACCTCTTTAAATGGTACACTACTTAATGGATTATTGTTTTGTACAAGCTGAAAATTCAGAGTATTGTTGGCAGATCCCTTTACCCACAACTTCGCCACCAAGCCCTGCAATTTCATTTGGGAATTGACATAAAACGTACGAAGGGTTATCGCACTATTCCCAGTTATTTTAAAAGAATTTTTTCCCGAATGATATACCCCGCTCTCATCCAGCACACCTCCGTTTTCCTGGAAGCCATCTTCAAAACTCGTGTTATACCTATTTTCAAAACTTTCAAAAAAGACAGAAGCGTACTCGGCGTTTTGAGCTACAAGATAAGGGAGAGTATTGTTGTAACCGTACTTAACGGTACTGGGAATTGAAAGTGCATTTCGTTCTTCAACAGCATCTCCATGAGGAGAAAATTTGTCAATCTCAGCCACCTTAATCCATGCTCCAGAATTTTTTTCAATATCCTGATGATTGAAGATCGTGTATTTATATGTTCCAGCATTAAAGTTCTTGTCTTTCGATTGATCAAGGTTCGTATTAAAAGCATAAGTTGCTTTCTGGCGCCATTTTCCCAGCTCTCCAGTTTCATATTTGTTTATGGTTTCCTCCTCATCTGCATTGAGATAAGTATAAGACCAATTGTCAGAATGAACGGTGGCACTTGCGCTTACTACATTATCAACGGTTCCTGATGGGCCGAACACACAAGTCATTGGAATCTGAATATCGCAACCATCACGAACGAAAATAATACTTCCAGTAAGCTTATCCAGTTTGAATGTACCTCCTCCTGGTGGAATATCGGATTGACACAACGGTGGAATAAATTCCAAATTCACATTGTTGCCTGTGAATACCAAATCTGGGAAGCATGTGTTTGTTATTCTAGTACGATAAATTCCGATGTCAGCATGCGATGCATTTGACACTTGAAGGGTATTTCCCTTTTGTGGCAATGAGGGCCATGCACAGGTAGGTTTGCAAATCCATGCTCCACCATTAAAATGTTCCCACCGATAGAGATTGTTTGATCCCTCGACATTAAACTCCAACGTAACTTGCATTCCTTCAGGCACCGAAAATGTCATGGGATCTCCTAATAATCCTGGGCTTTGAATTGCATAAATAAAACTGCCGGATCGTTTAACGCATGTAGGGGAATAGAAAGGCTGCAAGTCACCAAAATCAAATTTATTGATACTAACATCAATTGACATTTGATTTAAATCGGAACGCGCCGACAAATTCAACAAATTGGACAACTGGTTTCCACTGATATTTAAATATTTTAAAGCAGGGAGGTTTCCTCGAAAATCAAGTTCAGTATTGGGATTGCCTTTGATAAGCAATTTTTCAGAAAACATGTTATTCGACAAATTCAGAACCTGAAGTTGATCGCAAGATCGGATATCAGGCAATGGATTGGGCAATTGGTTTCCAGACACATTGAAGATGGTAAGAAATGGAAAAATATCACACGTAAAGAAATCTGGAAATGGTTGTTGACCACCATTTCCAAGGCTATTATTGCTTAAATCCAATTCTTTTAGATTCACCAGCGAGGTGAAATTATGAACAGCAGGGGGCGATGGGATTAACTGGGAAAGACCATTATTGTTAAGGATTAGTTTTTCTATCGTAGCCATGTTTCCGGATCCAAACCACGCCGGCAATATTGCTGGCGTTGCAATGGCGTTCCAATCTATAATAAGCGTTTTTAAATTTAAGTTAGGATTTGTTAGAACCGCCTGGACCGGTATGCTGTTTAAATTTATCCGATTTGCTCTTGGGTCACCGGCCAAATTACTATTGTCATTTCCGATATCCAGTTTCACCAGCGAAGGCAACTGATAAATTCCGGTTGGCAACATATTGCCTAAATCGCATGCTTCAAGCGTTAGATCTGTAATACCTGACCCGCTTAGGTTTCCCAAGCTACTATTTCCAAGCCGATTTAGCGAAAGATCGAGAACCCGTAAAGCGGTTAACTGATCAAAATTTTCCGAAACGTTTGTTAAGTTGTTGTCGCGTAAAATTAAAGTCTTTAGCGATGCGCAACCTATTAAATCTTGGACTATAGAATGAACGTCATTATAGGTAAATTGATTATCAGATAGATCAAGAAACGACAATTGATCCAGTTGCCCAAAAGTAGGTGGAAAATCCATTTCAAAAAAACCACCACTACAATCGATCAGTGTTAAAGATTCAAGCGTTAATAAATTGCTTATCATGCCGGGCAAATCTGAAAAATCATTGTTACTCAAATTCAAACTTTTTAAGCTGGCCATATCACCAAATTCAAGTGGAAACGAGTTTGTAGACAGATTGCAGCTAATTAAAGATAAATCTATTAACCCATCTAACGCACCAATTGAAGTTCCGAGGTCGTTATTAACTGTCCCGCTTACTGAAGTCACGCGATTATAACTTAAGTCGAGCCTCAGTAGACTTGAAGCGTTCGCAAGATTCGAATTAATGTGAATTCTTAAGTTGGATGGGGAAGTATTGTCGCTATGAAGATTAACCGTTGTTAAATTGGCACCAGAAATACCTAACCACCCAACTTCACCAGTACAATCGTTGAAATAAAGATCCACTTCGCGAAGCAGGAGAAGGCTATTCAATACAGGCAAAATACCAGATATCCGATTTCTGTTTGAGCTTGCAATTTTACTTCCCCTAATGACTAGTGTTTGCAGATTAATCAAGTTGTTCAAAGAAGCCGGTAACGAACCAACCATATTATTGTTGGAAGCAAATTGAATGTCCGTTACATCGCCATTACTGACCGTTATTCCAGGAAGATGAGCCGAAGGGATGTCAGCCAGTGGAGTCGCATCTTGCAGGTGTGTAATATTCCAATCATTCACCCAATTTATACCATCAGTACTATTGTATAGTTCAAGCAATGCAGCTTTTTCACTAGCGTCGTTGACTTGGGCCCATATGGCTCCATGGGATGTAAGCAAAACAGTAAAAAAGATATAATATCTAATATGAAGCAGTCTCATTTTAACCTTAGTTTAATTTGGCATCTTTATCACTTCAAAATCATTCGCGTTATCTCCACATTTTATTTCGAACGTGCCCAGCTCTACTGATATCGTTCCCCCATTGTCTTTGAACCTCAAATTGATATTCTTAACTGTTGCATCAGTAAGATCTGCGTTACACCCACTCGGGAGATTATCAACATATTGCGTTAGATTCATATGATAATAGGGGCCAATGAGGGCAGTAAACGCCACTCCTGAACTGAATTTGACAAACGCTTCGTTTAAGTCTTTAATGAAAAGGCTCCCATCCTCATTGCTTGTCCCAGAAGAAACATAACGCTCGCTGTCTGCTTTTCTAATTGCGCTGACATTCATAGCATTTGCATCCGGATTGTGAAACGTTAAAGACCCGGCACTTTCAGACAACTTATTATTTCGCCCACTCCTAACTATTTTAACTTCGCTTAAGGAACTGGGTACAGTACCATTTTCTCCGGTTATCGGCAACAAGGTTACCATGTCATTTGCATAATCTATGTTTTCAACTTGAAACATAGCGTCGGCAGCAAGCTCCAACACGTCTCCTTTAGTGATCTGAGACAATACACCGCAACCCGCACCGTTAAATTGAAGTTGGCGGGTGGTCGGAGAATATTGAAACTGACCACTGGAAGATTTCAATATTCTTCCTTCAGTAATAGCCTTCTGTTTATAGCTTGGATACTCCCAGCTTGCCGGAATACTCTGGGAAACATAAGCACCTTTAAATTCATCTTTTGATTTAATGGCAACTGCTTTGCCTGTATATTCATCCAATGCCAACACTTCCTCTGTATGAAGGATACCATCCTGATACACTGTTGTTTTTTTCAGAATAGCAGGATACCTCACAACCTTTGTCGTTACATGGGTATATAAGCCGCCTTCAGTAAAAGCCAATGTCGGCATTGCCGTGGGATAGAATAACACAACAAAGGGAGGAACAAATGAAACTTCAATATCTCCCTCAATATTTGCATCATACGATTCCTCTTCGACCCTTTTTTGAGCAAATGTCATGTCTACTTCACGGCCAGGATTTTTCAATGTTACCTCACCAAACACTTTATTCATAACGGGGATTTTCTCACCTGGAGGAAAATAATCGTGTGTTATGCTGGAAACTACCGTTGATTTTTCCAGGTGAAGAACGTCTGTGTATGGCCCACTATAGGTAGATTTACTTTTTAGCTGACCATGCATACTGTTGAGAATGAAACTGAACCCCTGGGTAGCCCATGTTTTATCCCGAACTATACTTACAAGAAGTCCAGGTATTAGTTTATTCATTGGTGATTTTGCGTCAATGGGAGTCATTGTTCCTGGTTGATTTGGATCTGCAAGGATAACCGGATAATCTTTAGCTGTATAAAATTCACTAATACTAAATCCTGGTTGAGTTTTCCCACTATGAATATTCCGTATTGTAATTTTTGAATATCCTACGGATGGACCGGGCAGGATACTTTCACCGATAGGACCTTCAGCTTGTTTTTTATCTTTACCGGCGATCAGCTTGTTAAATAAGGGTTGGTTTTTTCGCGCTACAAAATCCACAAGGATATTTTCTTCTCGCATTGTTTGTGGTTCATTTGTCGCTACTCCTGAACTGATAATTTTGTTGTTTTCTATGGTTTGATAAATATATTCATTGCCAAAAAGGGCAGGTTCACTCTCAATACCGCGATCAAAGATCAGTAATCTTTTAACTCTCACTCCACCGCCCTTTTTGGAATTCGGTGTTGGCACCCGTAGGTAAGAGTAGGCGGGATTCAATCGTTGACACAAACCTGCCGGATTGAAGGTACCATTTATCATACCAAACAATTGACGAACAATAGCCTTTGCCTTTTCCTTAGTTTCGCCACCAGCAGCTTCATTAAGGCCTGACACACAATTACCGCCTGGGTCAATCATCCCAAGACGTTGAGTCTTGACAAACTCTTGGCAAATATCTTTTGGGAATTTTCCAGAATTGTTAAGAATAACAAATACTCCCTGACCATCACTGTCGCAGTCCAACACATTAGCATACCCGGTAATAAAATCGGCATTGCACATACTGAGTGTTGGCAGCGGGTTGGATCCATCGATAGGCGAAATGAATCGATAGAGGAACTTGAAGTACATTTTCTTACCAGTGCCTACGTATCGTCGATGGATCATATCCACAATTTCTTGTGTATTTGTTACACCGATTTTATTTAAATCAAGATAAAACTTGTCATTCCCGGAAGAACTTTTCAACGAAACCATAACATGAGCCTCTTGATCTTGTACATAGGCATAATCGTCTTGTTCATATTGGATGTGTATCTCACCACCAGATGGAAGTTGAATGGCTTTCAAATGCCAGGCTGCAGGATCGAAGCCGTTTTTATTCGCTTCTACCTGTTGGTCAATCCAAGGTCTCATATCATTGAATCGTTGTTGGCCATTGGGCTGATAATATCCCCAGGCATCCGCATTAAAAACACTATACTGCGGGTTCTCTTCTAAACTAACATTGTAGTTTTCGGTAACATCTTCATCACCGCTTGTATACTTGTCAGGGTAGCTTGCGAACTCGTTAGTCGGGTAGTTGTACTTAAAGATGTACGGACTGATTTTTGTCGTATTAATTCCATTGTACTCAAAATGAACGCGTTCTAACGTCAACTTTCCTTTCAACGGATTGTTTGAAAGATCACCTTGATCTATTGTTGAATTTGGTGTATTTGTGCAAAGCGAGTAATTGTATTTGAAGACAACTGATTTGATCGCTTTGGCTCCTTGCTTTGGAATAAGTATTTTGTCGGACGCGCCCGGATCTTGCTGACAATCTGATATTGCATAAAGATCGATCCTACTCAGTAATTTTAGTTTTGTCGAACCAGGCTGAGGATTTTCACTCAATGCACTTGTTGGCGCCTCCCGCGAATCTAATCTGTCCTCGAGTACAAAAATGGCAACATGTGATTTTGTCTCTACCGATTGTAGATAATAAATCTCTTTTTCTCCCTCACTGTAGGACCCTAAATCATCCTTCGGATCAGAATGTGAATTCTTGGAGTAGAATAATCCACTATAGGGGGCACGCCATTTGTAATAATTCTCACTATCGGTTATTTTTTGATAATTGAAACGCGTATATCCGCCCAAATCGTTTGCTGTTGGACCATCCGATTTTTCACCTACAAGGGGTTTATCTACATAATCGGGTGTAACAATTTCTGTTAATAAGTATGCCGACGCATAGGGCTTTTCCTGAACTTGGCCAACAGTTATCGCTTCGTCTTTATAATCATAAACAACATACCTATTTTTAATGTTGGTTGCGCGCGCAACGCCATGGCTAAGCATTTTTTCGTTCCTATTATAAACCGGCAAGGCGTAAAGATAACGGGCTCCTGTTTCGTTCGTTATCGCTATTTCGCCAATCAGGTCTTTTGTTTCAAGTGAAGAACGCCTAACCTGGTCATTAAGACTTGAATTTTTATTAAATGCTTTATATGTTGGGCCATTTGCGGAAATCATTTCGTTATTCAACGTGTAGGCAATGTATGATGACCTTCCGCTCCTATTGTTTTCATTGAACTCAAAAAGTGTTGAAGACAATGAAGGAGACATATCCAAAAGTCCCGACTGGATCGAAGCTTGTACTGGTTTGTCGTTATGATTGTACCCCCACTCTCCACCTAGATCGTTATTGAATCGAAAAAAAACAGGTTCGTCTACGGAGTTATCATCTATCGATGCGAAAGACGAAATTTCGCTTTTCCATGCGCCTTGTTTAAGTGTATGCTTACCTTTCCCTACATCCACACCGGCACCTAAAGTGAATCCTAAGTCTGCCTCACCTCCTACTTGATATATGTCTGTTGTGCTCACAATCTTTCGGTGGTTAAAATGCCCACCTCTTTTGTTGTAAAACCGAAATCCTCCGCCAATGCCTTCACCAGAAACGGTAAAGTTATCCGCATCGTTAAAAGGAACTCCCAAAAACACATCTCTTTTATTATAAGGTGTTTCCTTTTCTGTATGGAAATCCATGAGATCATCGCTTGTTGCTTGAGCTGAATAAAGATATCCGTAAGTCTCTACAGATTCTGATGGTGTATTCTGCTGATAAGCGTAACTCCCAATAAGATTTTGTGTCACTCCTATTGGTACTGGACCAGGATTCTCCTGAATGCTAAGGGAAACATTAAATGATGCGCCGCTATACTGTTGCGCTGTAACTGGTTTGGCGTAATCATTGAAAGAAAAAATGCCGTATCGGCTTCCAATCAGGTTAATACTATTACTTTTTAAGGCTATGCGCCGTTTATCATTTTCATCCTTTTTGTTTGGTGTTACGTTAGCCGCTTCTTTCCTATGATTATCAAGATAATTATTGAGTGGTCCTGTGGGATTTAAACTCAACGAGAAGCTTCCTTCGCCGTCTGATACACTATATCCTAAAGAAACGACACCACGGCCCAACGTAACGCCGAGACCGGTGTTATATCCGAATCCACGGTAGTTATTATACCGCAGAGACGTATTGTAGCCAAATCTCGCATCGATACTACCTGCTTCAAACCCGACACCATATCCGACCGTGGCGGTCCAATTCTTGGGCATTTTGTTGTGAAACTTAATTTCTTGGCCGTTGAAATCATCAGGAATTCCACGAGTAGCACGATTGATTGAACCTGGGTTAAGAGTCCAACCTAGTCCAACCCAGGACGCTTCTTCTTCAGGTGTTACGCCGCTGTGATAAGAAAGGGAAAGCGGGTAACTACTGCCATGTGGCCCAGGTATTTCAATCACTGGAAGGTTATAAATGAAATCACCTGAAAATTCATCCACCATATTCGTGGAAGATACGGGCTCATAGCTTGAAAATTCTGGTTGAGATGGGCCTGATGTTAACGCGTAGCTAACCGATGGTGCCAACGCTTGTAAAACAAATTGTACCGCTAAAGACGTGGCAATAACTCGTAAGAGTTTCCGGTTTCTTATCATAGGTTGAGGAGTAAATAAGTAACTTAAATTGACGGCTAACCAGCTTAATGAATGTTAAAAGTTTGATTTCTTTTCATTGCACACATCAAAATCACACAAATGCCGCTCGTTCAAATGTAATAGTTAGAATTTTATTTTTGGTAATCCAGTGAAACTATTTTTTTCAAATTCAAAATAATTAACACCTACATCCCAATAAGGATCCTCAAAAATAAGCGTCACATCTTGAAATGAACTCAAATCTAAACCACAGTCGAATTCATCCACGGAGAATACCATTTGAAAACTCAACCGGTTTCGGATCGCATCGTATCCTTCAAATTGAGAAAGTTCCGGATAATAAATCTTATCATCGTGCTCCAGCATAATGAAATCACTTATATTAAAACTGAGGATGCGCGTGCGCGCAGAAAGTTCCTGTTCGTTTCTCAATCCGTAATACATCAAGTTAGAATAATTCTTGTTCGTTTTATCAGCATAAATATTGAACTGAAAAGTAAGTCCACAGTTATACGAAGCAACAAGTGAATCAAATGAGTCGGCCGTTGAATTTTTAAATTCATGATATGCTAGATAGTCCGCGGGAAGATATCGCGCGTTTAGTGTTACAGCATTAATAACTTTGGTTATTACTAATCCGTTTTCTTCCGCTGCAACCCATTTTAAGTATTCATTTGGACGCAACGCCTTAGGCTTTTGCGAACAACTTGACATCAACATTAGACACAACATAACCTGAGTCAACCGATATACCATACTTAGTTCCTTTTATAACTAGTATTCAAATGTCCTAATATTTCATCGGTTACATCGAGTGCTTTATCTCCGTATAATAAACTTCCTGAAAGCGTTGTCCCCATAATAATATCATATCCTTGGTCTTGAGCATAACTTTCAATATAACTATTCACCTGATTTAATACTGCAGTCATCATCACCTTATCCTCTTCATCTATTTTTTTTCCAATGGCTGCATCATATTGAAAAAATTGTTGTTGAAGTTGGCTCAATTCATTTTCCTTTTCAGTACGCTCTTCCCGAGTCAATTCCGTACTAAAATTCCGTAATTTGTACTGCGCTTGACTAAGATGTAACTTTAGAGAATCCACGTTTGCTAACATAGCGGATTTCTTCCTTTCGAATTTAGCTCTTGCTTCAACTGTACCTGCATATTGGTTAATTAATTCAGATGATCGGACATAACCAATTTTGGGACCAGTCCTGAAGTAAAATAAATACGCATTGATGCCAATCAGTATGAAAAGCGCAAGCGTTATTGAAATGAGAATAAGTTTATTACATCGACTCGCCATATTATTAGTGTTTATTCTTTTCTCGTTAAATTTCGTCTGTCGCCCAAACATAATACCGTAATAGAATCTTCTGAAATCATGATGATTTCAAAATCATCAATCACATCACCGGATTTTATATGATGTTCCTTTCCATCTAACGAAACGGTTGCAATTGAATAGCCACGTGAAGCATTGTAAATGGATCCAAGATAAACCAATCGTGTCCAATCAATATTAATAATAACCTCTTTCTTAGTCGATTTCATTTGGGTCAATGGGCTTACTTTTTTGCGACTCACTTTCGGCTTTTCAATTTCATCACCTTTTAAAAAGGGATCCGAATACGCAAGCTTTAATGTATATGTTAACGTATCTGCCATGACAAATTCCTTCGGGAACTCCGGCTGTACGTTGGCCGTTAAATCTTCCGGTTGAATCCCTTTATAAATCCTATAAGCAATGAAACCCCATATTAAAATTACTAAGATGGACAAAAGTACCAGATTCTTTTTCAACGCAATCAATTCTTTAATTCTAATACTCTACAACTGTATTCAGTATAAAATTCACTGTTAATAGCGCGGACACACCACTGATATCGGCCATAAGGTAATGTGGTCGTCAGTTTATTATCCTTTATTAACGAATCAAGTATCAGGGCATCAGGGTTTTCAAGTATTGATGAAACAATTATCATTTCGTAAGAATCCGCACCGGGAACGTCCTTCCACCAGAAAGTAGGCGTTTGCGTTGATATAACCAAACTATCGCCAGGCGTTAACAACACAATTTTATCATTCGTAATGTCTTCCACAAGAAATTCATCACAACTGGTAAGCAATCCGATCAAAATTAGACACAATTTCAGCGTTAGCATCTTCATAATTTATTTCGGTTTAATCGTTTGAAAATAAACACTCGCCATCAGCACATGGGACTTGCCTCGCTGCTCCCGTTCGAAAGTGATTGAAGTAATCTTAATGTAATTGAGATTACTTACGGTTTCAGACAGACAATTCATAATACTGATAAAAGTACCGCGTATGGATATTTTTTTTGTAAAAAGGTCATGTTCACTTTGTGGCACAACAAGGGCCGATTCCATGGTTTCTATAATTACATGATTCCTTTGCGCCGCGTTAGACAATATTTGGAATGTATTCTTATCGATATCAACTTCTTCCAACTTATCAAGGCTAAGAACTGGAAGCGTATCTGAAAAATGATTGTGAAGGTTATTTTGTCTTTGCAAGATAGAAAAATATCTTGTAGTAAGATTTAATGTGTTTCGCAGTGGAACAAAAACAATCATCATCACTAAAATAGTGATCACTACTAAGAACAAGTTATTGTATCGATAGACTAAAGCTCTCTGTCTCATTTAATATGTAATTCAAATTCAAACATTGCTCTTCCCGATTTGGAATCATGCTCATAACCATGGTGTACGATTTTTTCAACCCAGGAAAGGTTACTCAAGGAGTCAAGCCAGGTGGCTACATTTAAAGGACTATCAGCAATTCCTTGCAACCGAATTACACCAGATTCAAAAAAATAATATTTTTCCCTCTGTAAAAGATTATCGTTTAAGACGCCTATCTCCAATCTCTGCAATTCTATATTTTCAGGTAGAGAGGCTGCTATTTGGTCAGCAATCAGCAAAGGATAATAGTTCACCTTCCATCCTAAATTGGAATATAAGTTTGCTATTTGCCGCGCTTGTGAACCACTTTTTAAATCCGCACTAAAAACCTCCTCGTGTACTGAAATCCTTTCCTCCAGCTGTTGAACCTCCTTTGAAAGTGAAAAGAACACAACCATGTTTACGAATAAGACGATTAACAGACCAAATAAGGTCCGCCTTGCATAAGTATAGGTTCTTTTTTTTATCTGAAAAATTCTTTGGGCGTCCGTAATATTCAGCCCTAAAAATTCTAATCGCGTATTTGGAATAATAATTGTTGCTGCAGCAGAATATGCAACAATAACATCGTCTGAGACTTGGTCGTCACCCAATTGAAAAACCGTTAAATCAGCGGTCCCATCATGCGGTTCGAATTCGACGATACTTTCATTTAAAACGTGAACTAGATAATTTTTTAAAACGATTTTGGTCTCTTCTGCTAAAAACCGAAGAATTGATTCAATAATAAAAAAACTTAAGGTGACAGATACAACCTTCTCACGACACGTTTTATAAAACTCGTTCTCCTCAACTAGATCTTTTCGAACAATACTTGCGAATGACTTCGATGCGTTTGCATATCTTTGGCTAACGAAGTCAGCTTTTTGAATTCCGGGAAATAGTGTCAGCGGGTCGGTGTTGGAGTCATAACTTTCTTTTGTAATTATTCCTTCACCTTCAAAATTCAGGTGTATCCGAACTTCCCGTGCCAGAAAGCCCGCCAACTCAAGCATTAATGCATCAATAGTTTTTATTCCTTTACCTTGTCTCAGTACAAGAAGTTTGCCCTTCTCCTTTTTTAGGACACAAAATGAAATTTCTGAACCGCTAGTTCTGTTATATTCAAAATTTACGCCTATGGCAGTATTTTCAACTTCAGCAAAGTTTATTAATGACCTGATCGACATTTTAATACACCAGAGTAGGTTTAATAAATACAATTAACCGGTTGTCCCGGGTCTCCCGTGTTTTAGAACTAAAAATCCATTTTAAAATTGGTATACGAGAAAGTAACGGCGTGCCAGCGCCTGTTTCAGATTTACTTAGCTCTTCAAGACCTCCTAGAATAATCATCTCTTCGTTGCGCACGCGAATTTTTGACTCAAATTTTCTCGTCTCGTTTCCCGGTGGAGCATTCTGAATTGTTGGAGGAATAAAATCCGAAAATTCAGCGACAATATCTAACGTAATATGTTCATTACCTGAGACAATAGGAGATATCGTAATCGCCAAATTTGCCTCTACTTTATTAAAACGCTGCGCTGTTGTGGTGATTGGGTTCACTCCTCCAGTTATATTTTGTGTCTGCTCAACATAGTATACAGAGCGCCCGATAACAAGATTCGCCTTGCTTCCATTAATCGTAGAAAGCTTGGGTGTAGATTTGAGCTGAATATTGTTATTTTTTTCCAGTGCTTTCAGAGTCATATAGAAGTTCGGAGTAACCTTTCCTAAATTAACTATGCCCGTTGAATTCAGTCGGTTTAAGGCATTATTAATTGTCTTAGAGCTTAAAGCTAGGTCCACGCCAGGAAAAACTTCACCACTTGTTTTGGGAACTGAATCTGCCAGAAATGCTCTAAGGCCCGTTTCTATACTGAACCCCTTCTTTGTATCCGCTACAATTACTTCAATTAACACGTTTGGAATCGGCTGATCTATTATCCGAATAAAAGACGTTAACTCATCAATCTTATGCCTATTCCCTGTAAGAATAAATGCATTTAATTCACGAAATATTTTAATCTCAACATCCTTTATTAATTCTGAAGGCATTTCTTTTTCCACGCCGTCGATCGGACGAAAGTTCAGTTTAACCAAAGCTGTTGTCTTAAATCCTTCAATTGTTCGAATCCCCATCGAATAGAGAAATCCGTTTTTCTTGTATGTATAATTTGTACCCTGGAATAACAAGGCAAGTAACTCATCATATCGAATTTGATTGACTTTAGCGGTTATCGTTCCTGTGATATCAGAGAAAACAACATAACTTATGTTTAATTTTGGCGACACCTGATTAATAATCTCCATAATTGGATAATTAATAACATCAAGCGTTATGAGCGAATCCTTAATGATTATATCGCCCTGATTTGCTCTTGCGGCAAGAGGTGCTCCTGGATTCTTTAGTCCGGAGCTATTTTGACTTGTAGGTAGGGCGCTCTCAAAAATAAAAACGCCATCTTTTGTTTTTGAAAACAGCATCCCGTTCATAAACGCCAACTTCTCCAACGCGTTCTCCAACGGCATATCCTTAATGTACCCTCGTAGTAATTTGTGTTCCAAATCACTGGCACCTGTAAAAATTACATTTTTGCTAGTTAGTGATGTGATTTGTTTAACAAAACTACGCAGACTATCTTCAACCAGATCGAAAGTCACCTTGTTAGTAGCTTCATCAAAAGATATGTTGAGTCTTTTGGGCGGAGGTATGATAATCGGCTCCGGTGGCGGCTCGAATTTATAAAAAGACATGATACTATTTATAAACCGAATATCCAATTGATATTCGCGGCAAAGAAAGTAAAAAAGGTCTTTAACTTTTACATTCGTGAAATTGTTAGAGAGTGTTATGTCTAATGAAGGCTGTATCTGAATGTTTAGATCATGGCCCTCGGCCACCGTCCTTAAAAAAGACTGGATCGATAAATTTGTAACTGAAAGATTGGCCGTTTCATTTAGTCCAGGCGCAATTGAATCGGCCAGAAAACTAAGTTGCTGACCAATTATTAACAGTCGCTGTTCAAATTGCAATTGCGCTTTAAGTCCCTGCACGAAGCAAGTCAAGAGAGCTACAAGCATTAGTCGTTTAATATTGATCATTTAAAAGCAACGAATAAATTTCTTCAACACTTGTTTCGCCATTTTTGAAAAGTTCAAATGCACTGTCTTGCAATGTCGTTATTTTTCTTTCTTTGAAAGCTTCACTTACATTTTTTTCATTTGATAAAATCAAATCTGTAACTGACGACTCTACTGGTATTACTTCATAAATGGCTTTCCTTCCCCTATAACCAGTGTATAAACAATCTTTGCAGCCTTTTGCTACATAGTGATTTGCTAACACATTCTTATGTTTAAACGAAGGAGGGAATATGGATTCTTCCAGAGGCACTTTTTCTCTGCATGACGTGCACAACAATCGAATTAATCGTTGTGCAACAGAAGCGTTTAATGTGTTTGCTAATAAAAATGACGGAACTCCCATATCGACAAGCCGCGAGATTGTTCCCCAAGCAGAATTTGTGTGAATTGTAGAAAGCACAAGATGACCCGTTAACGCAGCACGAATCGCAAGACTCGCAGTCTCAGTGTCACGGATTTCACCTACCATAATAATATCTGGGTCTTGCCGGAGAAAACTACGTAGCGCACTTGAAAATGTTAATCCAATCTCTTCCTTTACCTGAACCTGATTAATCCCTTCCAGTGTATACTCAATCGGATCTTCAACTGTTACAATATTTTCACCCTCTTTGTTTAATAGTTTAAGTGTACCATAGAGCGTCGTTGTCTTGCCTGATCCTGTTGGACCACTTATCAAAATGATTCCATTGGGTCGGCGTATTGATTCCTTATACCGGCTTAGATCTAATTCTGAAAACCCAAGCTCCTCCAGATGAACAGAAGTCGCACTGTGCCCAAGAATACGCAAGACTATTTTTTCTCCATACAATGTCGGCAAAACAGATACCCGTACGTCATATTTTGTTTCAGCAAAAGAGAAAGAAATGCGACCATCCTGAGGCAACCGTTTTTCAGATATATCCAACCCCGCCATAATTTTGATTTTATTTACCAAGGCAGGATAATCTCTTTTATTTAATCGCATCTTCTCTATCAACTTACCATCTATACGTAGTCTGATTCTACATTTTTGATCATAAATCTCAATATGGATATCACTACTTCCGAATCCCTTCGCTTGCTGAAGCAATTCATTCACGAAGTTCTTGTTCAATATTTCAGTTACCGACTGTTGCGCTTTTGAACTACTGCTTTCATTGAGATAAAATTTTGTCAGCGCCTTTTCAATTGCCGTCGACGGCATGGGTATGAACCTTAGTTCACTTCCCAACACAACTTCAAGTTCACTTTTTTGCGATGGTGTGTATAATTGTTCATCAATATACAACTCCAATATATCGTTTATACGTTGGTAGGGGAGAATACGATAGTTCCATGCCATTTCAGACGAAATGTATTTCCTATTATAGGTGTCTATCATGATATCTGCTTCCATTACATTATTTCATCAGTGATGAACATAAAGATCAAATAAAAACCAGGGCACCATACATAAGCTCATAAATCCTGCTAACGGGACTGAGTCATGTTTTCTATAAAGATCAGAAAATCGGACAAAAACAAGATGTATAATTAATGAAACAATGAAACAGGTAGTTGTGAATAATACAAACTCAGTTAATTCAAACCAAATTGCTGTAGTTAAAAGTAATAAGACATCACCCCATCCCAACCCAGCTGCTAAATTTAAACTCCTAAACCGCAAATACACATAAACGAAACATATTCCTAAAATCAGAATCAAATAAATCACATTATTAAAAAAATTCGCTGCAATAATTTGCCATGTTGATTGTCGAAATACAATTAATGAAAGCGATATGAATAATACAGGAAATAGGAAAATGCTTACTTCACGATATTTTAGATCTTCATAGAATATAATTAATAAGATACAAATAACGACAACGTGAAGGATAAGCATATCAAGAATTAATCTTTCACAACTTCAATCAGATTATTATTCTGGTCGATTTCCCAAATATTAAATTGACCGTCTCCATCAAAGTCAACGATGGCAGTTGCTCTTGCAACAAAGGTTTTTACATCGGCATTAACTATTTCAAACGAGTACGTAGATTTCCCATCTTCTCCTTCAGAAACTAGTTTTTCCTGTTCAAAAGAAATCTTTTCAAGATCATTTGAGAATTTCGAGAATTCATAGAAGTACGTTTTTTGCAACGTATAAATATGTTTTAAGCCCTGTTTGGCTTCAACACTTCTCGTTCTTGATATCAGAGGCATTAAAACAGGAAGGGCCATCAATACCAAAATTCCAATAATTACCAGTACAACCAATAGTTCAGAGAGGGTAAAGGCTTTTATCCTTTTGCGAAGGAACGTGTTAGGCATGGGGCTAGGCATCAAATCATTACTAAAAACTGTAATTCAAAATAAATTTTGAACAGAGAGTAAAGTTAAAAAATCTACCTGTATATTCAGTAGTCCTTTTAAAAATAATTTGCGATAATGTAAACGCTCTTTATCAAAATTGGCCAGAGATGCCAACGAAAGCGCATCGATTCTAAAATAGAGCACCTTACACTGATTCTTTGCAACGTCAAATTCAAAAAAGCATCCGCAAGAATGATATCAATTTAGACCACATCGTTTCACATGCATTTTTACCCCCAAGGTGAGTGCAAAGAAATACTACCATCGACCTCAAAATGCAATCATTCCAGGCTTTCTTCCGTGTATTCCGCGCTTTCCGTGAGCTGAAAAAGCCCATCTAATTCAACGGCTCAATTCCATCATTTACCCAACGTCTCCAGGTAAGCAACCAAATCAACAAGATCCCCTTCGGTCATGGTAGATTGCAGATTGGATGGCATCAATGAAGTCTCCAGCTTAATGCGCGATAAAATATTTTCTTTCGGAATGCTTTGTTGTTGCTGAATGTACTGCACGTCAACTTTCTCCGAAGTTTCAGATACGATTCTTCCAAATGCCGTTGACCCATCATTCAGTTTAAACCGGTAAGCTTCATATCCAAAACTGATTCCCTGATCCGGATATAAAATGGAAGTATACATTGCTTCTTTCGAAAGTTTTTTTCCAATCTCACTTAAATCAGGACCGAAGTTTACGCCCTCTTTGTTTACCTGGTGACAGGTGCTACACACATTGGTAAAAATTTCCTTCCCGTTTCCGACATCGCCCTGCTTTTCTACCAACGCAGAAACCGGCGATAATGATGAACCAGTTTTACTTCCGGGTAACGTTAAATATTTTGCAGCTTCATCACGAAGTGTAGCGCGCCAGGCAGTTTGAAAAACACCACCTGCCGCAGTGTGGAGTTCGGCCGGAAGCTTTTTGTCCTTGATTAATGCTAGCAAATGATCTTCAGATTCCCATGGACCTCCAAAAGTCTTAACAGCCAGTTTGCGTAAGCCTTCATCTTTAGTTTCATCCAGCATAACACGCTCCATAAGGGCAATAGCCCTTGCGTTGTTCATGTGAGGCCAGATCGCTTTGATAAGAGCCTGTGCTTCATGATCGGGACGATTGTCCAAAACGGATATCAGCATGTCGGTTTTATTCCAATCCAGTAAAGTTTTCATCGCTTCCTTTCCCTTTGTGCTATCGGGATGTTGAAGCGATAGGGCGAGCAAATCTTCAGCGCGGTCTCGTAGTTTAAAAAGCGTTACCAATTCAACAAATACCAAAGACCCATTGTGTTCATCGAGTGCTTTGTTCAAGGCAGCCGAAACTGCAGGTGTCATTTTTAACTTCGTTGCATCCATGTGTCGGAGTGCGAGTAATACTTTGTTTCCTTCTGTTTCTCGCACCAGTTTAGAAAGGACTTCCTGTTTTGACTCATCCGTATGAAAATCGAAGGCGCGGTAATACCGAAGCATTTCGTCTCCGGTTGATCTTTGTATTAATTCTGCTAATAAAGGCATCGCTTCTTTTGCACGGCTTCGCCAAACGATATCGTGACCTTCTGGTGTGTCCCATTTGTTTGCAACTGCTTTTTTCCATGTGCTGAAGTAAAGGTCCCAATGAGGTTCAGCGCTGATACCCAGTGCTTCCAGATACCATCGATCCTGCCCGTCGTACTGCTGGGCAAGTTTTGTCCACAAATTCGCAGCTTCAACAGCTGCGTTTCCGCGAAGTGCTATGAGAATTTCCCTTCTAACCTGAGGTGAAACATCGTTGATCAACGCAGTGGCTATGGGTAGTATGTCCATTTTAATGGATCGGGCAGCGCGAATTCCCGCAATGCGAATATTTACGTCTTGATCTGTTAATGCTTCTTCGATGTAACAAGTGCCATTTTTTAAACGCACCAATAGCCACAGCACCTGGGCCCGTCCGCGTGGGTTTTCTGAGCGCCATGCTTTATCTAATATCGGCTTCGCGTTTTCACCCAAGCCAGATAATGTTATGTATCCCAGGTAACGCGTTGCAACGTTTGGGCTATACAACGCCTGGAGTGCTCCTTCGGCATTACCAAGATCGGGTTGCTTAATTTCATATTTTGCATCGGGGGTCGCAATGCGGTAAACCCTTCCTCGATTCACATCACCAACCTGGTGACCACCAACGCCAGGGTCATACCAATCCGCTACGAAAACTGATCCATCCGGTGCAACCGTAACATCTGCCGGCCGAAACCATTGATCGTGCTGTGCTTCGAGAATATTGATAATTGAGGCTTTGTATCCGGCACCATCATTTTCAACGGGATAAGCACGAATTACATTATGCCCCGGTTCAGCATGGATCATGTGGCCATAAAATTTTTCGGGCAACATGGTTCCTTCATACAACGCCATTCCGGTAGGAGAACCTGATCCTGTTTGCAAAAGATTCGGCACTACACCCGGATCATTCAAATGCCAATGACGAAATGGAATTTCTTTTTCCATGTTGGTTCGCCGTGCAGTCCATCCCGCGCCAGTCATCTCATCCTTGTATCCGAAGTTGCCGTATTCCATCACATAGTTGATACGCGTCCCTTTGTTACCATCGTCATCATTGTCAGATTGCCAGACTGTGCCATACGGATCCACCGTAAGCTCATAGTTGTTCCTGAAATTATCGCCAAGTACTTCCACATTACTTCCATCCACATCACACCGAAGCGCAAGCCCTTCGCGATACACGTTCCCTTTGCTATAGACTTCTTGGCCATGAACATCCCTCACCGTGTCACCTTTCGCCTCAACTAACACAACACCTTCATTTCCCATGGTGAAATAAAGCTTTCCATCATGACCAAAAGTAAAAGCATGAACAGCATGATCATGTTGAACACCCTGTACACCCTGAAAAAGAATCTCCTTCCGATCAGCGACATCATCGCCGTCTTCATCCGTGAACACGAATACATTTGGGCTGCAGGAAACAATAACCTTGTTGCCCAGTACACTTATACCAAGCGCTGCATTGATATCGGTTCCCTGGTAAAACACTTTATGTTTATCTGCTTTGCCATCGCTGTCGGTGTCTTCCAGGATCATAATTCGGTCACCTTCTGTTTTCACCGGGTTTTTTGGATTGTACTGATTTCTGTAGTTATATGCTTCGCAGATCCACACTCGTCCTTTCGCATCAATATCCATATTGGTCGGATTGCTAAACATCGGTTCTGAAGCGAAAAGTGTTACTACAAGCCCATCGTGGACTTTTAAATCCGATAACGCGTTTGCTGGTGAATGCTCATCCTCTGGAGATTGATTTGAACAATGATACAGCAGCGAAGAACAAATCGTCAACACAAGCGGAATAGCAAAACGTTTCATGGATTATCGGTAATGGAATAAGTGTCAATTTAACGACTTATTCAAAAATGACGTTATGCACATGACAATTTTTCAGCATATCCTTTCTTTGATTGCCATGTGAAAGAATAATGCCCTAATTTCTGCATGCACCTTTGCTTTATCATAGCCTTTAATAACCACGCAGATTTACGCACAATTAAAGGAAAACATTACGCCTGTGTTGTCTTTTCATGAATAGGTTCCTATAGGTTTTAACCTCACAGGATTTATTTCCGTTATTTAAATCATAAACCACTACAACAATGATTAGTCTTCATCAGAAACATCAGATCATGGAAACATTGAATGCGATGGATGCAGAACAAACTGAAAAAGTGCTGAACTACATGAAGGGCATGGTTAACGCGACTGACGAAAAGGCCCATCAACAATTTAAAACCCGGGCATTAAAACAGATTCGAAGAGCGTTGGTTAGAAACGCGGTTAATCCCTCATTCTAAAAACGCTGCTTAAATAAAATTTTGGCTTTTATGTCGTTTAGTTAAGCTTCATAAACCCTCTTCCCCGAGGCGGCTGCGTCGAGCTTAACTAAACGACATTCATTCGTGATAAATTCTGAACAGATTCAGCAAGTTTGGATTTTGTGAAGGTCCTTAATTATACTTCACGTAGTTTTCCCACTTTTCCATCACCTCTTTTAAGTCATCGGGAACCTCCGTATCGAATTGCATAAACTGTTTGGTAATGGGATGAATAAATCCCAGCGTTTTTGCATGCAATGATTGACGCGGGATAATCTTAAAGCAGTTTTCTACAAACTGTTTATACTTCGAAAACACAGTGCCTTTCACAATCTGGTCGCCGCCATACATCGCATCGTTGAATAACGGATGCCCTATATGTTTCATGTGAGCTCTGATCTGATGGGTTCGGCCCGTTTCAAGTTTACATTCCACCAGTGAAACGTATCGAAAATCCTGCAATATTTTATAATGCGTAACCGCATGTCGGCCGAAATCACCCGATGGAAATGCTGCCGTCACGCGGCGATCTTTCAAACTTCTGCCAACAAATACATTGATGGTTCCCTGTTCCGGATCAGGAACGCCCCATACCAGGGCCCAATACGTTCGTTCAATGGAGTGATCAAAAAACTGTTTTGCTAATCCGGTTAAGGTGATTTCATCTTTCGCGATGACCAACAAACCGGAAGTATCTTTATCGATGCGATGGACTAGACCTGGTCTCCCTGAGTTTCCCGGCATCTCCGGAAGATTTTGAAAATGATAAGTCAGCGCATTCACGAGGGTACCACTCCAGTTTTGATACGCCGGATGTACCACCATGCCCGCAGGTTTATTCACTACAAGGAGATGCGCATCTTCATACACAATATTGAGTGGAATATTTTCCGGCAGGACCTCCGTATCGCGCGGCGGTTCGGGGAAGGCTACGACGATCACATCATGCGGATGCACACGGTAGTTTGGCTTGATACTCTTATCGTTTACGCGTACAAAGCCTTCATGAATGCCATGTTGAATTTTTGTGCGTGTTACATTGGGCAAACGTGCCATCAAAAATTTATCGATCCGCACCAGACTTTGTTTTGAATCTGCTACAATACGATGATGTTCGAACAGCTCATCATCCTGTTCCTCCGGCGCGATAGACGTTTCACTCATTTCGTTCTTTTTCTCTTTTTAAACTGATACTCGTTAAGAATTGCCGCCTCGTTCAACAATTGGCGAACCTCATGCTCCCACTCTTCTGTTTCGGCCACGCTATGAAAGGCAATGGAGCGCACCTGTTTGCGACCTTTCGACTGGAGGATCTTTTGTTCATCCGATAACCGATAACCTTTGGCGAAACATAATTCTACGCTGTCGGTGTCTGGATGCAGGTAACAGACCTGACCGAAAAAATAAAAATACGGCACCGTGTAACTGATTTTCTCAGTAGTATGCGGACCCAGGTCCAAAATCCATGAACGAAGAATCGCCATGATCTCCTGGTGTGGTGAAGGCTGTTGTAAAATGTAATTTTGAACGGTCATCACGTATGGTGAAAGACAAAAATAGGGTGGTTTTATGAATTACGAACCATGTACATTGAAAGATCCATGATGCGAATGGTCATGCCATCATCCTGTAAAGGTCGTTTAGTTAAGCTTCCATAAACCTTATCCACCGAAAGGGGAGGGTGAGACATAAAAAACACGCTTAACTAAACAACATTGTATCTTACGTTAAAAAAGAAACGGCAATTGTCACTTTTTTATGATAAATTGCGTTAACAGCGTAGAGGCAAAGTATCAACATCATGAAACCAAAATCGGAACAAGCTGAAAGACTCAATCAGATTATGAGCAAGGAACGTAAAAGCCGCGAGCTCGTATACAAGCTGATTGACATCAACAAAGACATTGATTCCCAGGGAAAGACATTTCGTTTGGGAAGCCGGGTATATTTTGTGCGCGAACTAGGTTAATGCAGCGCTGTGCAGTTTGCCGTTTCAACGTTATTTCTTTTTCTCTTTATTCTCCCAGGCATCACCTTCAAACGTGCCTACCTTTCTTCTTCTTTTTCCCGTAAAATAAAGTTTTCAACCATTCTGGACGAAGTGTTCTGGGCGTTGTTTCCCTCCATCATCATGCACTTCCTCTCTTACCTGGTTTTACTTGTGGCGGGCGTTGCATTTAACTTTCATGTTGATCTGAAGGAACTGCTCCGTACTGCGCTGCTACAAGATGATAAAACAGCGTATGCCGAAATATTCTTTTCGTATCTGTATTACTGTACGTTCGTGATGAGCGTTTCATTTTTCGCGGGTCATCTCAGCCGCAAATTTGTGCGGGTCCTTAAACTCGACAGAAGGTTCAAACTTTTTCGTTTCTCAAACGACTGGTATTATTTATTAAGTGGAGAATTCCTTGATTTTCCTGAGGTTCCCGATAAACCGGAAGAAGTAAGTTTCAAACTCGTAAACGTGTTGACCAGTGCCGGAGGGCAACAAATTATCTACATCGGTGAATTAATTCATTTCACCTTATCGGATGAAGGAGGATTGGACAATGTGGTGTTGAAAGATGCCAAACGAAGATTGCTGCAAGATGACCTGGCCGAACATCGGTATTATGATATTCCCGGACGCTACATTACGATTCCATATAAAACGGTTATCAATATAAACATCCGGTATTTTTACCTGGCTGATGTTACCGATGAAGGATTCGATGAACAAGACCTCTTGTAAGGTGATATTGTCAACAAGATAAATTCAAATACTTAAACAAAACGGTATATTTATCAATACGATATCCGGTAAAAAAATCTGATGAATTATTAATTCAAGAAAGCATGGCACAGACAAAATTTGGAGATACAACAGTAAACACAGCAGGAAATTTACCTCCCGTAGGCACACTCGCCGGCGACTTTATCTTAACGGGGCAGGATATGAAAGACGTGAGCTTAAGTAAATTCCGCGGGAAGAATATTGTGCTGAATATTTTTCCAAGCGTTGATACTCGTGTATGCGCGACTTCCGTTCGTGAATTCAATAAACGTGCTTCGGAATTAAACAACACCGCTGTTGTTTGCATTTCAAAGGATCTTCCATTTGCGTTCAAACGGTTTTGCGCTGCAGAAGGAATTGAAAACGTCACTTCCCTTTCAGACTATAAAGGCAACGGCTTTGGTAAGAACTATGGTGTTGAATTAATTGATGGGCCATATCAGGGGTTGTTCGCACGTGCCGTAATTGTAATTGATAGCCATGGTAAGGTTAGGTACACAGAACTCGTTCCGGTAATTGGTGATGAGCCTGATTATGATAAAGCCCTGGCCGCGCTTGGCAACTAAAGCCCTTCTTTTTTGATCACCCTCAGGATACGTTTTATCTGACTTTGATGGTGGATAATGTGTTCGCGTAGGAATTGAACGCCATGAATTACATCCAGCATACCCATATAAGGATGCTTGTATATTTTCTTATGAATATCTTCTTCGGCAACAGTCTCAAGGAACTGAGCGATCTCTGTATCAAGGGTTTCCCATTGCATGACGACTTCCGCATAAGATAAAGCCGGTGGTGTATTTTCGATAACAACACGTGGGGCTTTATATCGCAATGGAATGCGCTGTGAGAGTTTAAGGATAACAAACTTAACATCTTCGCGGAAGCCACTCTTTTGAAGACTATCCATTCCCATCGATTTTTTCTTCAGATAAGATAATGATAATCGCTCCGCCGTTATAAGATGGGTTAGAATTTGACTGATAGACCATTTACCTACTCGTGGACAACGATGAAATGAGGCCACGGAAACCGTACACACTTCCTTCAAGAGCAATTGTTTTTGCCGCCGGAGCTTGTTGAAACTCGATTCAAGTTTATGATTCACGTATTATTCTTGAAAAGTTACGATGTCCTTACACTCCCTTGCTTCTGTCATGTAGAAAATTTAGTTTTGATCTTATACCAAAATCTAATTTACTATGGAACCTTACGAATCTGTCGACAATGGTGGCCTAATGGCTGCAATGGGCGCTGTAATGTTTATTTATGTTGCCATCCTGCTTCTTATTGTTATCAGCCTTTGGAAAATTTTCACAAAAGCCGGGAGACCAGGATGGGCTGCCATCATTCCTATTTACAACATGGTCGTTCTGCTGGAAATTACAGGAAAGCCTGTTTGGTGGATCATCCTGTTTCTCATCCCAATTGTAAACATTGTGATTGCAATTATGGTTATGCACGAACTGTCACTTTCATTTGGCCAGGGAGTTGGAATGACATTGTTGTTGCTCTTCTTACCGTTTATCGGATACCCTATGCTTGCCTTTGGCAGCGCGCAATATCAAAAACCAATCGCTGCAGCCCAGCCGATTTAATTCATATTATTAGTTGGATGGATAAAACCCATCCAACTACTTTCTTACCGGTGAGGTTTCACTTCCTCATTTACAATGTTTCTTAATCATCGCTTTTGCTTCTGACGACCCAAGATCTTCAGCCTGCTTAAAATCAAGGCACGCATCGTATTTATTGTTCATACTTACCTTTATAAGGCCGCGTTGGTAAAACGTTTCCGGATCACCAGGATATAACTCAATGGAAGAAGTATAATCTTCAACGGCGCCTGTGTAATCTTCTTTTTCGGTGCGGCTAATTGCACGGTTATCGTAATAAACGGGATTCGTATTGTCGAGTTCAATGGCTTTAGTATAATCCGCAATAGCGCCATCCAGGTCATCGAGGTTATACCTCACAACACCGCGCAGATTATAGGTTTCCGGATCTTCATCATGAAGTGTTATGGCTTTGTTGTAATCTTCAAGGGCACCCTTGAAATCATTCTTCGCACTCTTTGCCAAAGCCAGGTTTTCAAATTTTAACGGATCTTTGGGATCAAGTTTGATGGCCTCGTTGTAGTTATTGATGGCCTCGTCAAAGTTGCTGATGTTATAATAGGCAACCCCACGATAATTATAGAGGCTTGCATCATTTTTATCCAGTTCGATAGCTTTGTTGTAATCATCAATGGCGCTGACAAATTCTCCAAGATCAGCTTTCACAACACCACGGTTGAAGTATTTATCTGCATCCGCCGGACCTAGCTCAAGCGCTTTTGAAAAGTCAAAATATGATCCCTCTAAATCTTCAACATTATACTTTGCTAAACCACGGTTGGTATAGGCGTCAACTAATTTTGGATTCAACCGAATTGCTTTATTCAAATCTACAATCGCTGACTCATCATCGCCGAGTGCCATCTTTGCTTCTGCGCGATTATTCAAAGCTTCGGCATATGTAGAATCTATTTCAAGGGCTGAGTTATAATCTCCAATTGCGCCATAAAAATCTTCAAGACCAAAACGGGATTCTCCCCGCAGGTTAAGCGCCACTTTATTGCTGGGTTCGCGTGTAATAAGGTCGGAGAGCTTTGCACGGGCATCTTTAAAATTACCGGATTCAATTTGTTTTTTAGCGGTGTCAAGGGTTGATTCCTGTGCTAACGAAGCCGTTGCAATAAAGCATATTAAGATGAGTAGGATGTTTTTCATGGAGGCTGATTAAATCTCACCAAGTTAAAAAGAAAATGAAAAATCCCGTTCATAATATTTTTTAACCCCAGTGCATGGATAAAACGTATTTTTAAGCATGATGCATATAGCCATGAAGAATTTAATGTCATCCGCAATGATCTTGCTCGCCTTTGCCGCCTCCGCACAGCAAAAGCCTCTCGATTTAAAGATGGATTTTGAAGAATACGATCCACCATCAACTTTGGTTGTTCCGGAACATAAACTGACGCGTGCGAAATTCCCGTTTATTGATGTTCACAATCACCAGTTTAACATGCCCACCCAGGACCTTACTGCTTTAACAAAGGAGATGGACAAATTGAATATGGCTGTGATGGTGAACCTGAGCGGAAGAGGAAGAGGAAGCACAGAACATCTGGACCGTTCGCTCGAAAATGTAAAGCAACACCAGGCTAAACGGTTTATTGTATTTACCAATATGGATTTCGCCGCCATTGATGATGCTGAATGGCAGGAGCGAATGTTAAAACAACTCGAAGAAGATGTTAAGAAAGGGGCCAGCGGATTAAAGATTTACAAAAGCCTCGGTATGTTTACGAAAGACAGCAAAGGAAACCGCGTACATATTGACGATCCGCGTATCGATCCGATCTGGGCAAAATGTGGTGAACTCGGCATCCCTGTTCTGATACATGCTGCAGATCCAAAACAGTTCTGGCAACCCATCGACAAAAACAATGAACGTTGGCTCGAATTAAAAACACATCCAGGGCGAAGACACGATGCGGATGATGTACAGTGGGAAACGATTATCGCAGAGCAACATGCTATTTTCAAAAAACATCCGAAAACAAAATTTATCAACGCACACCTCGGTTGGTTTGGAAGCGATCTTAAAAAACTGGGCGAGCTGATGGATCAATATCCGAATATGTATACCGAAATTGGTGCCGTGATTGCCGAACTCGGAAGACAGCCGCGGGCAGGGCGTGATTTTCTGGTCAGGTACCAGGACAGGGTGATGTTTGGAAAAGATTCGTGGGTTCCGGAAGAATACACAACATACTTCAGGGTGTTGGAAACAGCAGATGATTACTTTCCATATCACAAACGCTACCACGCATTTTGGCGTATGTATGGCCTGGATTTACCTGATGATGTGCTGAAAAAAATTTATTACAAAAATGCTTTAAAGGTAATTCCGAACATTGACGCAAGCTTATTCCCTGAATAACATACAACGTATTTCCAAATTAATCCACACAAGAATAAAGAGTTAAACCTTATGCAAGATCCTCAGTTAATAAACGACCTGATCCAGAACAGAAGGTCGGTATTTCAATCGCAATACACCGACGAAAAGGTGGATGATAAAATTGTTGAACAAATGCTGGCTAATGCAAACTGGGCACCCACCCATAAGCTTACTGAGCCATGGCGTTTTATTGTGTTTACAGGAGAAGGTATAAACGAACTCGCAAATGCGCAGGCTAAGCTTTATAAGGAAGTAACAGAAGCCGATGGCACATACAAAGAAGAACGTTACCAGAACCTGTTAACAAAACCGCATCTTTCTTCGCACATTATCGCTGTGATCATGAAGCGCGATGAAAAAAAATCGGTGCCCGAGATCGAAGAACTCGGTGCCGTATTCTGCGCGATTCAAAATATTTTCCTCACCGCTTCTGCCTATGACGTAGGTTGTTACCTCAGTACTGGTGGAATTACCTATTTCAAAGAAGCACATCGTGTTTTTGATCTGAATGACGATGATAAGCTACTTGGGTTTCTTCATGTCGGTAAGCCGAAAGGTCCGTTACCTTCCTCGAAAAGAAAACCGATTGAGGAGAAAGTGGCTTGGGTAAGATAATCTGGCAGAGATCGGCGGGACGATAAGCGTTTCAAACAAAAACGGACACCTTTCGGTATCCGTTTTCACTCTCTCTCATTCAAAAGGACTCCACACAGGAGTTTGAATATCAGTATACAAGACTTTTTTCAAGCATAAATTCTGCGATCTGCACAGCATTGGTCGCTGCACCTTTTCTCAGGTTATCAGCAACGATCCAGATATTAAGCGTATTCGGATTTGATTCATCTCTGCGGATTCTTCCTACAAATACTTCATCGCGACCTTTGGAATTGATCGGCATCGGGTACACATTGTTCTTTGGATCGTCCTGCACGATTACACCTGGCGTGCTCGATAAAACCGTACGAATCTCACTGAGATTAAAGTCTTCATAAAATTCAACATTAACCGCTTCCGCGTGACCACCCACGGCAGGTATACGCACCGTTGTAGCAGTAACACCAATGGTATTGTCGCTTAGAATTTTGCGGGTTTCATTTACCATCTTCATCTCTTCCTTCGTATATCCATTATCCTGGAATACATCGATGTGCGGCAGCGCATTCATATCGATCGGGTGGGGATACACTTTCGGCGCATTGATTCCCTGGCGTTCATTCATCATCTGTTGAACAGCTTCTTTTCCTGTACCTGTTACTGACTGATACGTAGATACAACGATTCTTTTGATCCGGTATTTCACATGAAGCGGCGCGAGTGCCATTACCATTTGAATGGTCGAACAGTTAGGATTCGCGATGATGCGGTCATCGATCGTTAGAACATGACCATTGATTTCGGGAACAACCAACTTTTTCGTCGGGTCCATTCGCCATGCTGAAGAATTGTCGATAACGATCGTTCCTACTTCAGCAAATTTAGGCGCCCATTCTGTTGATGTTCCACCACCAGCAGAAAAAATGGCTACATCCGGAGCAAGCTTACAAACCTCTTCAATTCCCTTTACGGTGTAGTCCTTTCCCTTGAATTTGAGTGTCTGACCAACTGATTTGGCCGAAGCAACTAAATACAATTCTGTAAAGGGAAAACTTCTCTCCTCGAGTACGCTGAGGATTTCCTGGCCCACTAATCCGGTGGCTCCTACAACTGCAAGTTTCATAATTGGTTTGTTTTCTCGCCTGGAATGGTTGCCCATGTCCAATGCATTTTTTTAATTTATTTAAAGTTTGCAAAATTACGCTTTTCCCGTTGTGCCCATGAAATTACGATCACAAATTTTTAGTTTTCCTATTCAGGAAACGTTTACGGTAATTGTTTTTATAACGTTTCATCTGTTCTGCAACTCCCTACAAGTGTTAGGGCAGTTTAAGGATGATTTCACCGACGAAGATTTCACTCAAAATCCGGCATGGACCGGGAACTCCGCCGATTTTATCGTGTCTTCTGGGATTTTACGACTCAATGCCCCTGCGGTCACGGCATCTTCCGCGCTTGTTACATCCGGACCGGGTATCCTTAACACGAGTTGGGAATTCACCACGCATCTCGAATTCAATCCGTCTTCGTCAAACTATGTCCGGATTTATTTAGCTTCTGATGGGGCTGATTTATCCGGAGACTTAAATGGCTATTTCATCATGCTCGGCAATACCGCCGACGAAATAAGTTTATATCGCCAAACCGGAACAACGCGAACCAAAGTGATTGATGGAGCAGATGGACGATTGGACTTAAGTTCTTCCACCGTACGCGTAAAGGTGACGTGTGATGAAAACGGGAATTGGAAACTTTATGCTGATGTATCCCTAACCGGAACCTTTCAACTTGAAGGGGAAGCCACAGACAAAACGCACACGGCGTCTTCTTATTTTGGAATACAATGCGTATACACCTCGACCCGATCAAACAAATTCGCATTTGACGATTTTGTTACTACCTCAGTACCTGTTACCGATACAACGGCGCCAACCGTCCTGTCCATCGAAGCAACTTCATCAAGTGAACTAACCATCGGATTTTCCGAACCGATAAATACCTCCACAACGATAAACACATCAAACTATTTAGTTGATCATGAAATCGGCACGCCGGAATCTGCCATACTGATTGAGCCGCAAAACGTGCTACTAACTTTTCCAACCACGTTTGTAAACGGACTTTCCTATACAATCTCCGTATCCGGCGTCACGGACGTAACGGGAAATAAAATGAATGATACTTCGCTCGTCTTCCTATACTTCGTTCCCGCTTCTGCCCAATTAAAGGATGTCATTATTACCGAAATATTTGCTGACCCTTCGCCTCCACAAACCTTGCCTGAGGTTGAGTTCGTCGAAATATTCAATCGCTCAGACCAGCCGCTAAACCTGGCGCAATGGAAACTAGCCGACGAAACTTCCCAAGCTATACTGCCGGAAGAAATTATTTTACCCCATGAGTATTTGCTCTTAACTTCAACGGCTTCCGTTTCTGACTTACAATCTTACGGAAAAGTGATCGGTGTTGCCGGCTTCCCATCGCTGAATAACAGTGACGACGTTTTGATGTTGATTGATGATTCCGGGATAATAATCGATTCGCTTCACTATTCGTCTGACTGGTTTAAGGACAGCGAAAAAGCCCAGGGCGGATGGACATTAGAATTAATTGATCCCGCGAGTACTTGTGCTGAACAAGAGAACTGGGTCGCCTCACAGCATGAAAGTGGCGGTACACCAGGAAAACAAAATTCGGTGTATGCAGAAAAGCCAGATCTTACAGCACCGGTAATGGTTCAGGTTTTTCCGGTTTCCCCGGACAGTCTTCACTTACATTTTAATGAAAAGCTTGATCACACACTTCCTTTGCCTGCTGATTTCAATTTACCCGGACATGCAATTACAAATGTCATCCTCGAAAAACCAGCGCTTACCAATATCGTGCTGACCATTTCGCCTCCTCTTCAGCAAGGTGTTTTATATCTGCTTGAAATCAACAAGCTGTATGATTGCGCAGGAAACAAAATTGGTACCGAAGGAAACAAAATTTCCTTCGCGCTTCCGCAGAAAGCAGAAAAGAACGACGTACTCATCAATGAGATTTTATTCAACCCTACCACTACCGGCGTTGACTTCGTTGAACTCCTGAATGCTTCGCAGAAATATATTAACCTTAATGCATTATCAATCGGTCGTGCCGAGGGTGACATAATCAAAGACAAGATCAGTATTTCAGCACAGTATTTTCTACTAGCACCCGGGGAATATGTAGCGCTCTCATCCGACCCTGAAATTGTAAAATCAGAATACATTCGCAGTGGCGATAACTTTATCAAGCTTGACCTGCCTTCTTTCAATGATGACCATGGAAATGTAACGTTAAGTAACGAAGCAGATGAAATGCTTGATTCTTTTACATACGATGATGGAATGCATAATATATTCGTACAGGATACAGAGGGTGTAAGCCTTGAAAGGATCTCCGTTACAAGCCCTTCACAAGATGTGGCTAACTGGGCTTCCGCGGGTGCAGAAAACGGATATGCGACACCTGGATATCGCAATTCTAATTCAAAAGAAAGAGAAAATTTGCAACGTCGTATCACGGTCGATCCGGAAAGTTTTGTTCCCATGATCGGCCAACCGGATTTTACACAAATTCATTATCGTTTTGATCAAAGCGGCTTAATCGCCAACGTTAAAATTTTTGATGCGCAGGGGCACCTGATTAAAAATCTCGCAGATAATCTCTTGTTGGGAACTACCGGTTTTATCCGTTGGGATGGTGACCGCGACGATGGCAGCAAAGCAAGAATCGGATCGTACATGATCTGGTTTGAAGTTTTCAATAGCCATGGCGTTGTAAGTACCTATCGCCAACGAATTGCTATTGCGGGAAGGTTTTAGTGCTGTGAACTAAATGATGTTTATTATAACTTCATGATTTTTAATATACACTTTACAGCAAAGAGGCGTATCAAATCATTCCGTGGTTTCTTCCGTGGTTTCTGTGTTTTCGGTGAGCTGAAATGCACTTAACCGCAGAGGCGCCGGGACGCGAAGAAATCGCAAAGAAGATACATCAACTTTTCAGTGGTTTCTTCCGTGGTTTCCGCGTTTTCTGTGAGCTGAAAAAATCTCACAGAAGCGCACTGAATTCACGGAGAATCCACAGAAATGCTTTGTATAACGTTCTTAATTTTAAAATGCTGTAACCGCAAAGGCGCCGAGACGCGAAGAAATCGCAAAGAAGATACATCAACTTTTCAGTGGTTTCTTCCGTGTATTCCGTGTTTTCTGTGAGCTGAAAAAGAAACACCTTAGCATCTAATCACTCATCCCTGAAAAGGAAAGTTTTCGCTTCTTCACCTTGCCTTTTGTAACCGCGAAACATGCCTGCTGTATTGAATTTCATTACAATCTCACCTTGCTGGTTGAGCGCAATGATACCACCATCGCCGCCAAGGTCGGGAAGTTTCTTCATGATCGTTTCCGCCGCAGCCTCCTCCAGGGATCGCCCGCCGTATTCAATTTGTGCTGAAATGTCATAGGCAATCGCAAGCCTCATAAAGTATTCTCCCCATCCGGTTGCGGATATCCCACACGTTGTATTTTTCGCGTAAGTGCCTGCACCGATTATCGGAGAATCGCCAATACGACCCCATTTTTTATTCATCATCCCTCCAGTGGATGTACCCGCTGCAATATTTCCAAACCTATCCAACGCCACACAACCTACTGTCCCGAACTTTTTATCAGATGATTCTTGCTTCTTTTCGTGTTCTTTTTTCCAACGCTCATAACGAATAGCGTCTTTGAAATACGAAGGATCAACGATCTCCAGCCCATGCTCTGCGGCAAATTGTTCCGCACCACTTCCTACCAGCATTACATGTGGTGATTTTGTCATCACCGTAAGGGCAGCCTTTATCGGGTTTTTAATGTTTGTTACCCCGGCTACTGCACCTGCCATTAAGGTTTGGCCGTCCATAATGGAGGCATCAAGCTCATTCTTACCTTCGTTTGTAAATACCGCGCCTTTGCCTGCGTTAAACAGCGGAGAATCTTCAAGCATACTCACTACGGTAACCACTGCTTCAATGCTCGTTTTTCCTGTTGCCAATTGGGCATATCCGCTGTCAATTGCTTCTTTTAGTTTAACACGGTAAGCCTGTTCTTTTTCAGGCGATAAATTTTCACGTGTAATTGTACCTGCGCCGCCATGTATTACCAGTGTAATCGGGAAAGACTTATCTGTTTTAGCTTCGGTAACAGACGGGGCCGGGTTGGTACAATGCATCAGTATCCCGGAAATCATGAATAAAAGTGCATATTTCATAAACATCTTCACAGAAAGGTACAATTTCAGCACGGAAAGCATCTTCAGCAATTAATTTGTGAATAGTTTTTGTTTTCCTTGGCAAGCGCCTAATTTTGCGAATCTTTTACTAAAGCAGAATTTAAAAAATGGCTAAGAATAAAAAGTCCCCGGCCAAGGCAGCCAAGAAAGCTGCTAAAGCAAAACCGGCAGCGAAAAGTAAAAAGGCTGCTCCTGCAAAAACTAAAAAAGCACCTGCTAAAAAAGTTTCATCCCGAAGCCATACCGTTGCGAAGAAGGCTGCTACGAAAAAAGCTGTTGCTAAAAAAGTAGTCGCTAAGAAGCCAGTTGCTGCAAAACCCGTTTCGAAAAAAGAAGCGCCAAAGAAAGAAGCCCCTAAGAAAACGACATCACTTAAAAAAGCAGACGTCCATAAAAAGGCCGAAACGCCCAAAAAGACTGAAGCACCTAAGAAGGTGGTTGCAGTGAAGCCAGTTGAAAAGGCACCGAGCCAAAAGCCTGCTCCTGCTCCTGCCCCGAAAAAGATACAGAAAGAAGTAGCGGCTGCTCCGACGCCCTCGCCGGCGCCGAAACCAGCTCCACCACAATTAAATATTTTTCCAGTGCCGAATCAACGACCAATTGCACACAAACAGGTAAAGGCGCCTTCATCAGGAGATGAGAGGACGCGTTATTCCGAAGATGAACTAAAAGAATTTGAAGCTTTGATTCTTCGCAAACTTGATAAGTCACGCGAAGAATACAAGATCCTGAAAGAAACCCTGAATCGCAATAACGACGAGGGTACAGATGCCACTTCTGGCGGAAATACAAAAGTACTTGAAGATGGCGCCGAAACTGCTGAAAAAGAAAATCTCAGCCAGTTGGCCGCACGTCAACAAAAATATATTACCAATCTTGAGAATGCATTGGTGAGAATAAAAAACGGGACCTATGGAATTTGCTCCGTAACCGGTAAATTGATTCCGAAAGAACGGTTGATTGCTGTGCCTCATACGACGCAATCTATCGAAGCTAAAATGATGCAACAAGATTAAATACAGTAGCCGTGGCGTTGGATTTTTTACAGAATCATATAGAAGCATTGATCTTTTGCTCACCCAGTCCCATCAAGGTGGCTGAAATCAAGTCATGCTTATCTGAAATGTTCAATGCCGAAGTGCCGGATGAAGACATCCAGACAGTCATTCAACAACTGGAGGAGAAATTCAGCGGTGATGAATTTTCTTTCCAGTTATTTAAAACAGCAGGGGGTTACCAGTTTTTAACCAAACCTGCCTATCAGGCCAGCATCGGCATCATGCTGAAGCAACAATCGAAAAAAAGATTGTCTACTTCAGCCATGGAAACGCTTTCCATCATCGCCTATAAACAACCCATCTCAAAAACAGAGATTGAAAATATAAGGGGTGTGAACTGCGATTATGCCGTGCAAAAATTGCTGGATAAACAGCTCATCGAAATCACAGGCAAGGCGGATACGATCGGAAGGCCGATGCTATACGGTACCACAGTTAAATTTATGGAGTACTTCGGCATCAATGAATTGTCGGAACTTCCAACTCCAAAAGAGTTCTCCAGCGAAACCAATACAATAGGCGAAAACATCGATTTAAAGGAACCGGATGCGCAAGCGTAATACCCGCGGTCCCCAACAAAATCGCAAAGATTCTGCAGGACCGTCAACCAATCGTAAGCGTTCTTCTGGACCTTATAAGAAATCCGGATCAGCGCCACGTAAGCGTTCCGGAGATGATTCATCGGAAGAGAAAAAATCTTATTCGAGTCGCTCCGGCTCGGATAAACGCCCGTATAAATCCGCCCCAAGAGGAAATTCTTCTTCGGACCATTCGAAAGGAAAATCAGATAATCCATCGTTTGAAAGAAAAAGTCGTTTCGGCAAAAAAACAGATGACTTTGGTGATAAAAAACCTTTTTCATCACGCGACGGAAACAAACGCCTGCGAAAAACTACCGGAACCACTGGAAGCCGATACGGAAAAAATGATTCACGCCCTTCACGTTTTTCAAAAAATGATCAGGGTGAACGTGGTGGCTTTCGAAACCGCAAGGAAGAGTCTGACAATGATAAAAAAGGATTCGCAAAGCGTGATGGTGAAAGTTCCTTTCCGCGAAAGCGAGGTTCTTTTGCAAAAGACGAAAAGCGCCCGTTTAAAAGTCGTGAAGGAAACACCGGCAGATTTTCGGATAGCAGTTCCTCCCGTAACTCATCAAAAGGTTTTGTAAAACGTGACGACAAAGAAAGCACTGGACGGTTTTCAGGTAATGATTCCGGAAAACCAGATTCCCGGAGCAAGTTTAAAACGCCCGATGAAGGTAAGCGCCCGCGTAAAGGAGCAAAAACCTTTCGCCCAACTTCCGAACCATTCCAGGACGCTCCACTTCAGACAGAAAAAATCAGGCTGAACCGTTACATCTCAAATAGTGGCGTATGCTCAAGACGCGAAGCCGATGAACTGATCACGATGGGCCTCATTTCAGTGAACGGAAAAACCATTACTGAAATGGGTTATAAAGTGAATCCTGGTGATGAAGTGCGCCATGAAGGTAAACTTCTGAAAGCAGAAAGACCGGTGTACATCCTGATGAATAAGCCAAAGGGTTTTCTCACCACGACAAGTGATCCGCAAGAACGCAATACGGTGATGCATATTCTGGCCAATGCAGTGAAGGAGCGTGTTTATCCGGTTGGAAGATTGGATCGGAATACAACGGGCCTGCTATTGCTTACGAATGATGGAGACCTGGCTGATAAGCTGATGCATCCTTCTTACAATGTAAAAAAGATTTACAAGGTAGAACTTGATCGCCCGTTAACGAAAGCAGATTTTGAACGCTTACAGGAAGGCGTTAAGCTGGACGAAGGTGTTGCACGAATCGATGACGTAGCGATTATTTCGGAAGACAAAAAAACGGTAGGGCTGGAGTTGCACATCGGCTGGAATCGGGTTATCCGCAGGATATTCGAAGCCATGCAATATGAAGTAGTGAAACTCGACCGTTCAGTATATGCGGGATTAGATAAAAAAGATTTACCCCGCGGTCACTGGCGATTCTTGACAAGGGAAGAGATTGTACGGTTAAAGCACTATAAATAGTTCTTCGAATACATCTGCTTTTCTAAATCACTTCTTCGGTGCTTCAATGTTTTCGCCCAGCAATGATTTAAGCTTCATCCAGAAAAATGGTAAAGACACTGCCTTTTCCATAGGAAGAATCTACGGAAATCGATCCCTTCACTTTATTCAATGCTTCATTAACGATGTATAATCCCAGCCCCGTACCTTCGGTGTTTACAGAAGCGCGATAAAACATTTCAAAAATGCTTGGCAAGCTTTCCTCGGGGATACCCTGTCCATTGTCTTCAACGCCAATCTCAACGTAATCTTCGTGTCGCCGGAATGTTACCTTAATAAAAGGATTCGGTTGGTTTAGATTATGATACTTCACCGCATTGCCCATCAAATTACAAAGCACAATTTTCATCTGGCTGTAGTCGGATTTAAAAACATGGGAAGGATCCGGTTGATAATCAAGCGTGATGGCCGGTGCATTTTTGTTGAACCGAATATCGGCTACAACATCCTCCAGCAGTTCTGCGAGCTTCACTTCTTCAATCTTAACTTCAAATTTTTTGGTACGTGAGAGACTTAGAATGTCGGAGATAACAGAATCAAGCTTTCGGATCCTTTCCTCGATCATCTCCATAAAGAGACGCGCTTTTTCTTCCTGGAATTCCAGTTTACCGAGATAGGTTAATCCCAGGATAGAAGCGATGGGTGCGCGAAGGTCATGCGATGTACTATACATAAAACGGTCAAGCTCTTTATTCGCTTTTTCAAGTTTCTGTCTTTCATCCTCCAGCAGCCACATGACCATACCCAGCCCCATAATGGCCGCCAGCAACAGGTCGGCAACTTCATAAAACCATGGTGACCAATCTGCAATCACTCTTGCATTCAACAAAATAACCAGAAAGTAGTAGAGTTGATAAAAGCTAAAGGCCACCAATGAGATCGCCAGTAAACGTTGCCCAAACCCCTTGGTGAATTTTCTGTGCGACCATACCACTATGCCGGTAATCAGAAAACCGAGTCCGGTAGTGAGTGATGTACTTCCCAGTTGTAGTAAATGCCGCTGATAATCGCCTACCACGGGTTGATTGTATACCAGTACAATCGCGAAGGCGATCAATAAAAACACCCAGAAAACAAATTTAAATTTTCTCCTGTTAAGGGCTTTTTCTGAAACCATTTCATGCGTACCACGGAGGATCATGATCACCTGTAGGAAACAACTGAGTTGCGCTGCCACGTGAATCAAAAAACGAATAAAGTCAGGAGCGTCGGGCAAGACGCCCTGTGCCACTGAAGTACTCATATGAACCGAAAAAGCAAGCCAGCTTAAAGCCCAGGTATATAAAAAGCGGCGGCGATAGAGTAAGCTGAAATGACGGAAAATAAAGAAAAGGATAAATCCAAGAATAAATTCGGCCAGGTAGATATACACCAATCGTGCAAATGAATCAAAGGGAGTGCTCAATGGCAATAAAGATTATTCACAAAATTTAGCAAGAAGAAAAGAGATACTTATAACTAAATCGTTAAAATTGATGTAGGCGTGACGTTTCGTCCGTCGAAATAAAAAAAGCCTCCAGGGAGGCTTGTGGTGATGGAGGGAATTGAACCCCCGACACAAGGATTTTCAGTCCTTTGCTCTACCAACTGAGCTACATCACCAAAATTCTTTACGTTGATGGAACAGGGCCACAAAAGTATAGAAATTTCGATACCACGCAAAAGGTATTACAATTTATTCAGCTACTTAAGGCAACACGCGGCCCCGAATGCAGGATTTCATGATCAATGTGGTTTAGTTGGCTCCATAAACAGAGTTTCCCTAAGCCTTCTCTTCGGAAAAGTGCAATAGGAGGCATAAAGGCAAGCCTATAAAACGACATGATTTCCAAATATTTCTGTGGCCGCAATTATAGGATGCGGCCATCGTGGAAAGAAACAGACCTGATTGGCTCGTCGAATCCGGGAAATTAAATCGTTGAATAAACGCTCAAATAAATTGATTTTTGAAATTAAAGGAATAAAATAGCACATGATTCAGCAAGTTATTTTTTTGATCATCTTCGGCATTGCTTCCTTTATTATTTATAAGCGGGTTCGAAGGATAAAAAAGAATATAGCACTGGGTAAAGCAGTGGCCATTAACGACAGACGATCCGAACGGGTAAAAAACCTGCTGCTCGTAGCTTTTGGCCAGAAAAAGATGTTTAAAAAACCGATTCCGGCTATTCTTCACTTGTTCGTCTATGTTGGCTTCCTGATTATTAATCTTGAAGTACTTGAATTCGTCATCGACGGAATTGTTGGAACCCACCGGTTTTTTGCGCCGTACCTCGGGTCGTTTTACACTGTGTTGATGAATGTATTTGAGCTTCTTGCAGTAGCCGTTTTGGTTTCCTGCGTTATTTTCCTCGTTCGCCGAAACATCCTAAAGGTAGGGCGTTTCTGGAATTATGAAATGACCGCGTGGCCACGGTTGGATGCCAACCTGATCCTGATCAGCGAAATTGTACTCATGCTGGCAATTCTTTCGATGAATGCGGTCGATGCGTTATTGCAGGGGATAAATTCCCACTATACCCCTACTGGTCAATTATTTTTCAGTAGTTTCCTGATCCCGGTATTTGAGTCTTTACCAGAAAACACCCTAATTTTAATTGAACGATTTGCCTGGTGGTTTCACATCGTCGGCATCCTCGCATTTTCCATTTACATCACATACTCCAAACACCTGCATATTTTCATTGCTTTTCCCAATACGTATTTTGCCAAACTGGATGCGAAGGGATACATCAACAACATGCCGGTGATAACCAATGAAGTAAAATCCATGTTAGGTATAAGTGATCCGTCAAATACGCCGGCGGTAGGAGAACCAGGACGTTTCGGCGCAAAAGATGTGAATGACCTTTCGTGGAACCAACTCATGGGCGCATACGCGTGTACCGAATGCGGGCGATGTACCGCTGAATGTCCGGCTCACATCACTGGTAAAAAACTTTCGCCTAGAAAAATCATGATGGACACACGCGACCGGATGGAGGAAGTTGGACGAAGTCTGGCGAAGGGCGGACCTGGATTAAACGATGGAAAGACGTTGCTCAACGATTATATCTCGAAAGAAGAAATCAACGCCTGTACCAACTGCAACGCTTGCGTAGAAGCATGTCCTGTTTTAATTAACCCGCTGGAAATTATCACCGAATTGCGACGCTATGTTGCCATGGAAGAATCTGGTGCTCCTGCATCGTGGAATATCATGTTTCAAAATATAGAAACGAACTTCGCACCTTGGAAATTCTCTCCGGGTGATCGGTTTAACTGGGCAAAAGAAATCAAATAGTAGCCGCTAAATTATTTAAGAAATTACACCATGAATATACCCACGATGGCCGAAATGGCCGCTAAAAATGAAACACCTGAAGTGCTTTTCTGGGTAGGTTGTGCAGGTTCTTTTGACGATCGATACAAAAGAGTTACGCGTGCATTTGTAAGCATTCTTAATGCACTTCAAATTCGGTTTGCAGTTTTGGGTACCGAAGAGGGTTGTACGGGCGACCCGGCAAGAAGGGCGGGAAATGAATTTCTTTTTCAGATGCAAGGCATGAATAATATTCAGGTCTTGAACGGGTATAATATCAAAAAAATTGTAACGGCGTGCCCACATTGTTTTAACACCATAAAAAACGAATACCCTGATTTAGGAGGCACATACGAAGTGATTCATCATTCTCAATTTCTTCAACAACTCATCGATTCCGGTAAGCTTAAAGTGGAGGGCGGGGCATTTAAGGGTAAAAAGATCACTTACCATGATTCCTGTTTCCTTGGTCGTGCAAACAATGTTTATGAGGCACCAAGAAGTGTACTTCAATCTCTCGACGCAGACCTGGTAGAAATGAAGCGGTGCAAAACCAACGGCCTGTGTTGTGGTGCCGGGGGAGCGCAAATGTTTAAAGAACCTGAGAAAGGCAATAAAGATATTAACATTGAACGAACAGAAGAGGCCCTGGCCACAGGAGCAGCGACCATTGCGGTAGCTTGCCCGTTTTGTATGACCATGATGACAGACGGTATAAAAAACAAAGAGCGCGAAGGGGATGTTCAGGTAAAGGACCTGGCAGAACTAATTGCAGAAGCCAGCGGTTTAAAATAAGTTATGATCGTATTCCGTTAATACAATCATCCATACAGTTAGTTTGCTGCATTTATAAAAACATTGTTATGTATATTCCTTTTCAATCATTACCACCTCATTCCAAAATATGGATTTATCAGGCAGATAAAATCCTTTCGGAAGAACAAAAACATATAATTTCACAAAGCCTTCATGCGTTTACAGAAGCGTGGACTGTTCATGGCGCGGAGATGCAAACTTCTTATGATATTGCATTCGATCAGTTTATAATCCTTGCCGCAAATGATCACGCCAGTGGATGCTCAATCGACCACTCGGTTCGCACGATCAAATCGATTGGCGAAAGTCTGGAGATCAACTTTTTTAATCGGGACCTGATTGCTTTCAAAAATGAAAACGGTATTGCACTGATACCGATGAAAGAACTAAAAATAAAATTGAACGAAGGAAAATGGAATGCAGATTCGCTCGTTTTCAATAATCTGGTCTCCACAAAAGGTGATTTCGAAAAAATGTGGCTGTTACCTGCAGGTGCAACATGGTTAAAACGTTATTTACCAGCGGAAACCATATCACAATGAAAAGATATTTCGTAGTTTTAGAAAGTATTTTATCCGCGTTATGAGGTTACTCCTTCCTGTATTGATACTGGCCTTATTTATGGCTGGCTGTAGCACCGAGAAAAAAGCAATGAAAGCTTTTAATCTTGGTAAATACCAAAACTCAATTGAGCTCTATAAAAAAATCCTGGAATCGAATCCCAACAACGGGCAGGCTAACTTCTTCGTCGCGGAATCATACCGTCTTTCAAATCGTGTGAAAGAAGCTGAGGCTTACTATGCCAAAGCTGGTGGCCGCGGTATAGACAAAGATTCGATTCAGTTTTATTACTCCCAGTCGCTGAAAGCCAACGGTAAATATGGTCAAGCCAAGAAGGTCCTTACCGAATTAGCTGGCCAAACGGATAATCCATTAATGAAAGACCGTGCGAATGCGGAAAGCAACGGACTCGAATATCTTGCTAAGCTGGACGAACGCAAAAACTATTACCGTGTTAAAAACCTTGAATTGATCAATACACCTTCCACTGAGTATTCACCCGTTTTCCGGAATGATGAATTGTATTTTACTTCCGCACGCAGTAACAACGAAAAAATTTACGAGGCTACAGGCACACCTTTTACCGATATTTATAAAGTGAATTCGCGTGGTGCCCTGGTCGATATTGGAACCCTTGCTCCGCTACCGCAGGGTATCAATACACAAAACATAAACGATGGGTGCATCGCTTTTTCTCCAGATGGAAAAACGATGGTCTTTGCAAAAGGCAATACAGGTAAACGCAAGGGGCTCAATGCAACCGAAGATGTTGACCTGTACATTTCCAGATTTCGCAGTAATGCATGGACTGAACCCGTACCCATTAACATTAACGATCCCCAGGCTTGGGATTCATCGCCTGCGTTTAGTCCGGATGGCAGAACACTTTATTTCGCCTCGAACCGTGTTGGCCGGGGGCGAGACAAGTCAGGCTATGGCGGAACCGACATTTATTCTGCTACAATGGATTCGCGTGGAAGATTTTCAAGGCCTCGAAATTTAGGACCGCAGATCAACACTCCCGGAAATGAAATGTTTCCGTATGTCGCTGATGATGCTAAATTCTATTTTGCCTCTGACGGACATCCAGGCTACGGCGGTATTGATTTGTTTGTTGTAAAAAGAGTGAGCGGACGCACTTCGATCGAAAACCTCGGGCAACCCATGAATTCGCCCAGCGATGATTTTGGCATATTCCTCTTTCGCCCAGACCGCGGATTCTTTACTTCCAACCGTGAAGGCGGTAAAGGAGATGACGACATTTATACTTTTGTAAACGAAGATCCCGATCTCAAAGTAATTAACTATTACGTTCAGGGTATCGCCTATACCCCCGACTCTGCGGGTAGACTACAGGTTGTGCCTAATACAAAAGTTACTTTGTATGACGAACGTGGAGAAGTCATGCAGGATTATGTGACTGGTAATGATGGTAAATTCCTGTTCCGCGTCTATGAAAACGAAAATTACAATATGCTTGCTGATGCTGATGGGTACATTATAAAACGTCAACCATACAGCACACTCGGAAAAGCCGTTGATCCCTCCACTTTAAAAGATCTCGTTACAAATATTACGTTTGATACCACCATCGTACTGGACAAAAAGGAGATGAACAAAATCTTCGTACTCGAGAATATTTACTACAATTTTAATAAATCTGATATTCGTGAAGATGCGGCCAAAGAACTGGACAAGCTTGTTCAATTGTTAACAGACAATCCGGAGATTACAATTGAATTGAGTTCCCATACCGACAGCATTGATGACAATTCCTACAATATTCAGTTATCACAACGACGTGCAGAGTCTGCTGTCCGATATCTGATTCAACATGGTATTGCACCAGACAGGTTGGTTGCAAAAGGCTATGGTGAAGAAAAACCGATTGCCCGTAATACAAATCCCGATGGTACCGACAATCCCGCAGGACGCCAGAAAAACCGAAGAACGGAATTTAAAATCCTTGCTGTTGGCCAGATGCCGAAGCCCATTGATGATGAAGCGTTATTTGAGGAAGACCGTTACTTCAGCGATTAACCTGACCACATACATATAGGGAATTTTCTAATCCGCTTTGAAGCGCTTCGTTTAAAAACATTGAAAATGCCGGCATATCCGGCATTTTTTATGGTATCCTTTTCTATTTTTGCCCACGCAAAATACATCATATGAACTACCGCATAGAAAAAGACACCATGGGAGAAGTGAAGGTCCCGGCCGATAAATACTGGGGCGCCCAAACAGAACGTTCGCGAAACAATTTCAAGATCGGACCTGAAGCCAGCATGCCGAAGGAGATCATCTATGCTTTTGCCTATCTTAAAAAAGCTGCTGCCCAGGCCAATCATGAACTGGGTGTTCTTTCCGCAGACAAAAAGGACCTGATTGGAAAAGTGTGCGACGAGATTCTTACCGGTTCACTGGATAACGAATTTCCACTGGTGATCTGGCAAACCGGATCTGGTACGCAAAGTAACATGAACGTCAATGAGGTAATCGCTTACCGCGCGCATGTCATTCACGGCGGAAAACTCAACGATGAAAAAAAAGTACTTCATCCGAATGATGATGTAAATAAATCACAATCGTCCAACGATACTTTTCCAACCGCCATGCACATCGCCGCCTACAAACAAGTGGTTGAAGTAACGTTACCAGGGCTTCAGCGCTTACGTGATGCCTTGGCACAAAAAGTCATCGCTTTCAAAAATATTGTAAAGACGGGAAGGACACATTTCATGGATGCTACGCCCCTGACTTTAGGGCAAGAGTTTTCCGGTTACGTACAACAAATTGACAATAGCATCCGTGCGATAAAGAACGGTTTGGAAATGGTGCTCGAACTGGCATTGGGCGGAACAGCCGTAGGAACAGGATTGAATACTCCGGCAGGATACGACGTTCTGGTAGCTAAAAAAATAGCCGACTTAACAGGCTATCCCTTTGTTACAGCACCTAACAAATTTGAAGCGCTGGCGGCCCATGATGCCATGGTAGAATTGTCAGGCGCGTTAAAACGCACAGCCGTATCGTTGATGAAGGTAGCCAATGATATTCGTATGCTTAGTTCAGGGCCTCGTTGTGGTATTGGTGAAATCATTATTCCTGATAATGAACCAGGCTCCTCTATCATGCCAGGTAAGGTAAACCCTACTCAGCCGGAGGCGCTCACCATGGTATGTGCTCAGGTAATGGGAAACGATGTAGCTGTTTCGATGGGCGGATCCATGGGTCATTTTGAACTCAATGTTTTCAAACCCGTAATCGCTGCAAACGTACTTCAATCGGCACGTTTGATCGGCGACGCCTGTGTATCATTTACTGAAAAGTGTGCAGAGGGCATTGAACCAAACGAATCGCTGATCAACCAACATCTCGAAAATTCCCTGATGCTTGTAACATCGCTGAACCCCCATATCGGCTATGAAAACGCGGCGAAAATTGCCAAGAAAGCGCATAAGGAAAATAAGACATTAAGGGAGGCAGCGGTTGAATCTGGCCTGCTTACATCAGCACAGTTTGACGAATGGGTACGCCCGGAAAAAATGGTGGGAACCCTGAGTAAATAAAAGGGAGCGGGAATTAAAAAATATTTTGTACTTTTAATTTGATATTAACTAACAAGCCATGAATAACAGACTTATTTTACTTTTTTGTCTGGCTTTAATTTTTTCAACTTCACAAAGTTTCGCTCAACTCTCCAAGCAAGAAAAAAAGGAGTGGAAGAAAAAAGCCAAAGAATTTTCGAAAAATCCGGCAACGCTAAAACAGCTAACGGAAGAAAAACAAGCTGCTGATAACCAGGTTGCATCGCTTAACCAGAAGGTATCGCAGATGCAGAACTCAATCAGCGATAAAGACGCAAGAATCGCGGACCTTGAGAATCAACTTTCTCAGGCGCAGAATCAACTGACGTCGGCACGTTCTGAACTTGCTCAGTTTAAGGAAAATCCCCCTGTAAATCCGATGGACTTTTCCAAGGGAGTTGTATTTAAAGTGCAGATCGGTGCTTTTAAAAACAAAGACCTGGCGCGGTATTTTGAAAATAATCCCAATTTTGGTGGTGAAGCGAATGATGGTGAGCCTCAAAAAATCACCATTGGCATTTTCCGCGATTACTGGGAAGCCGATACTTTTAAAAAGTATATGCGTGAAATGGGTGTAAAAGATGCGTGGATCGTTCCCTACAAAGATGGTCAACGTGTAGAAATTAAAGATGTATTAGAAGGTGTAGTAAGCGATAAATCCGCTTCTGCCGCACAATAATATTCCGGTAACATTTTTGTTAAAAGCAGTGCACGCAAGCACTGCTTTTTTATTTGCGGCATATTGTATGAATAACTTTCGCGTTACTTTTTAAAAGTGCACTACACCATTATTTTTGTGAACATGACCCGTCTATCCTTATGCCTCATTCTTGTGCTTACGGCTGCTATTGTGAAGGCGCAGGTGAGGGTTGGCACGCTGGTCATAGAATCAAACGAAACCTTTGAATTAACAAACTCCGACATTCTTGTTGCGGACACATTAATCATGAAGGATTCTTCCCGGTTGGTGCTGAATAAGCTGAAAAAAGAAAATTACATCCGTGCACGGGTGGCTATCTTTGGTAATTATTGTATTATCGATGGGAAGGGCATAGAAGGAAAGCCTGGCCGGAACGGTTTTTCCGGCGAAACACCATTTGGACCATGCTCCGATGGATCTCCCGGAAGAAATGGATCCAGGGGACTTGACGGAACTCCGGGCGTCAATCTTTTTATGTATCTTGAAGAAGTGAAGATCAAAGACAAACTTATCATTGATCTTTCTGGAGGGAATGGTGGCCCTGGAGGCAACGGTGGGAATGGCGGTGGCGGAAGCCCGGGAACTGTACATTGCAACGGCGGTAACGGAGGAAATGGTGGAAATGCAGGCCAAGGAGGCAATGGCGCCAATGGTGGATCACTTACGCTCAGCAGCAGCCGTAATCCGAATATTGAAAAGTTAATTGGTTCCAGCATAAACGTATATACTTATGGTGGCTTACCCGGACTTCAGGGACGGGTAGGCAACAGGGGTCCTGCAGGATTAGGACCGTCAAGAAAAAATGGAAAAAACGGCGAGCCGGGGCTTGAGGCTCCCAACGGCCTGGCGGGGATAAACGGTAAAGTGAATTTCGAAAAAAACTAAATATGGAAAAAAGATGGCTGCTAAAACCTATACCCGAATCCGACCAGATCGAAAAATTATCAAAAGCCATCAACACCAACTGGTATCTCACAGCTATTCTTCTTCAACGCGGTGTTACTGAATTCAATCAGGCGAAAGATTACTTTCGACCGTCCATAGACCATCTCCATGATCCGTTCCTCATGAAGGATATGGACAAAGCTATAGCGCGAATAAAAAGAGCCATTGATGGAAATGAAAAAATTCTCATCTACGGCGATTATGATGTTGATGGTACCACATCAGTTTCCTTGGTGTACTCTTACCTGCGCGATTTTTATACTCATTGTGAAGTTTACATTCCTGATCGTTATGCTGAGGGATATGGTGTTTCTCTTGCCGGCATTGAGTGGGCTGAAGAAAACGATTATACGCTCATCATTGCTTTAGACTGCGGGATCAAATCAACCGAGTTGGTCGAGGTTGCGAAACAGAAAGGAATTGACTTTATCATTTGTGATCACCACTTGCCCGATGAGGTCATTCCCAACGCTGTGGCTGTACTTGACCCCAAGCGGAAAGATTGTCCTTATCCGTACAAGGAGCTCAGTGGATGTGGTATTGGCTATAAATTAATGCAGGCTTATGCGCGATTGCATCGTGACGAAAAAGAATTACATCGGTTCCTCGACCTGGTATGTGTAAGTATTGCTTCCGACATCGTACCTATTACAGGTGAGAATCGCGTACTCACCTACTTTGGGTTAAAGAAATTAAATGAAGATCCGCTTCCCGGTTTAAAGGCATTAAAAGACATTGCCGCTATCCGTCAGGATCTTGATGTCTCTGGCATTGTATTTACACTTGGGCCACGCATAAACGCCGCCGGACGCGTAGCGCATGCGCGGGCTGCAGTAGATCTTTTGATTTCGAAGACAGAAATTGAAGCTAATGATCTCGCTGAAAAAGTTAACCTCAAAAATGAAGTACGGAAGCAATTTGATTCGGACATAACTGAAGAAGCAATTGCCATGATTGAATCGCACAATGGTTTGCGCGTTGCGAAATCTACCGTGTTATTCAAAAATACCTGGCATAAAGGTGTGATTGGCATAGTTGCTGCAAGATGTGTCGAAAAATATTATCGACCCACAGTGATCCTCACCGAATCAAATAACAAAATTACCGGTTCAGCCAGAAGTGTGAATGGCTTTGATCTGTACGGCGCCATTTTAGAATGCAGTGACTTGCTTGAAAAATTCGGAGGTCATAAGTATGCCGCAGGTCTTACCATGGATATCAGTAACCTCGAATCCTTTCAACGTAAGTTCGAAGAGGTGGTATCGTCTTCCATTACAGAAGACATGCTCACGCCGGTAATAGAAGCCGACATCGCTATCCACTTCGACGCCATTAACAACAAGTTTATCAATGTGCTGAAACAAATGGGACCTTTTGGACCGGAAAACCCAAAGCCGGTATTTATGGCGAATGAGGTTTTTGTTTTTAATTCACTGGCAAGTTTTAAAGACAAACATGTCCGGTTCCTCGTATCCCAGGAAGGCAGCGAAAATGTTTTCCAGGCCGTGGGCTTTGATCTTATTGAACATTACAACCGACTGGCTAAGCGCGATCCGTTCAAAATGGTATTTACCATCGAAGAAAATACGTTTAACGGAAATACATCCGTTCAATTACGCATTAAAGACATTAAATTTTTATAGGATATGGTATTGCGCGCTGAAAATCTCATGAAAAAATACAAGGCACGTACCGTTGTAAATGATGTGTCGGTACATGTTAGTCAGGGTGAAATCGTCGGCCTGCTGGGACCAAACGGCGCCGGCAAAACCACATCTTTTTATATGATGGTAGGCCTGATCAAACCGAATGAAGGACGTATTTTCCTGGACAGTGAAGAAATCACACCCTTGCCCATGTATCAGCGCGCGCGTAAAGGCATTGGATACCTTGCACAGGAAGCCTCTGTATTCCGTAAACTTACGGTCGAAGAAAATATTTTGTCGGTACTTGAGATGCGTGAGTTTACAAAGCAACAACGCCAGGAAAAAGTAGACATGCTCATCGACGAATTCAGCCTTCACAAAGTGCGTAAGAATCTAGGCATGTCTTTGTCCGGTGGAGAAAGGAGAAGAACGGAAATCGCAAGGGCATTGGCGGTTGATCCCAGTTTCGTTTTGCTGGATGAACCATTCGCCGGTGTGGATCCAATCGCCGTAGAAGAAATTCAATCTATTGTAGCCCGTTTGAAAAATAAAAACATCGGAATTCTTATTACCGATCACAACGTCGATGAAACGTTATCCATTACCGACCGCGCATATCTTATGGTTGATGGAAAATTATTTAAGTCAGGGACAGCCGAGGAATTAGCAAGCGATCCGCAAGTGCGTAAAGTCTACCTCGGACAGAATTTCGAACTTCGCCGCGCTAAAGTCACCATTCCAAACAATGATACCTGGTCTGATCCTTCCGGGCTCATTTGATTGCTGACCATCTTACAACTATGGTAAGTTTTCTTATTTTTGAGGTTCGCTAAAAAAATATGGGCTTCATTAATTCGATATTGACATGGGTAATGAAACAACGCATTCATCAGATTGAGTTGTTCATTAAATATCCTCATGATGTGCAGGATGAGTTATTCCGAAACTTAATGGCCAGTGCGCGTTACACAGAGTTCGGAAGACAGTATGATTTTTCGGGCATTTCAAATTATGAGCAATTCAGTAAACGTGTTCCTATTCAAACCTACGAGCAGATGTATCCATACATCGATCGCCTTATGCGCGGTGAACAAAATATTTTATGGCCCTCCGAAATTAAATGGTTTTCAAAATCATCTGGAACCACCAACGCCCGGAGTAAATTTATTCCTGTATCGCAGGAAGCACTGGAAGATTGCCACTTTAAAGGAGGAAAAGATCTGTTATCGATTTACGTAAACAACTATCCGGATACACAAATATTCGATGGCAAGGGATTAGCTGTAGGAGGGAGTCACCAGATCAATGAGTTTGATCCAAGCGCATCTTCTTTCTACGGAGATGTTTCTGCAGTGATTATGCAAAACCTTCCACATTGGGCGCAGTTCATTCGTACACCAAGTTTAGAAACTGCATTGATGAGCAACTGGGAGGAGAAAATTGAAAAACTTGCCGCCGAAACTTCCCGCGAAAATGTTACCAATCTCGCCGGCGTTCCTACCTGGACCATCTTGTTAATCCAAAAGGTCATGGAGATCAGTGGGAAAAAAAATATCCTCGACATTTGGCCAAACCTCGAAGTCTTTTTTCATGGTGCTGTTTCATTCACACCTTATCGTTCGTTGTTTAAAACACTGATTCCAAAATCCGACATGGTCTATTGGGAGACGTACAATGCCAGTGAAGGATTTTTTGGTATTCAGGATCAGCGCGACTCGGAAGACATGTTGCTCATGCTCGATTATGGTATCTTCTATGAATTCATTCCCATAGAAGAATTGGAGAATGAAAATCCCAAAGCGCTTCCATTGCATGAAGTTAAGCTCGACACGAACTACGCAATGATCATTTCGACCAATGCCGGGCTTTGGCGCTACAACATTGGCGACACCATAAAGTTTACCTCACTTTCTCCTTATCGAATCCGGATTTCGGGAAGGACAAAACATTTTATGAATGCCTTTGGTGAAGAAGTGATTGTTGAAAATGCAGAGGCCGCAATTACAAAAGCATGTGAACTCACCGAAGCAGTAATGGTTAACTTCACCGCTGCACCGGTTTACTTTGAAGCGGGAAAAAAAGGAAAACACCAATGGCTCATTGAATTCAAAAAACCTCCATCATCACTTGATAATTTTTGTCGTGTACTGGATGAAACCCTGCGACAAATCAACTCCGATTACGATGCGAAACGTGTAAAGGATCTCGCCCTCGGGTTGCCTGAAGTTCGTATTGTAAATGAAGGAACGTTTTATGAATGGATGAAAAAAAGGGGCAAACTTGGTGGTCAAAACAAAGTACCACGCCTGAGTAATTCCCGTGAATATGTTGATGATATTCTTAAAATGGTGGAGGGAATGTAAGTTGCTTCGTGCATTTTTTTCAGTTCACGGAAAGCGCTGAATACAAGGAAGAATACACTGAATGATTACCTCCTTTGCGTCACTTTGCGACTCCTATGTTTGCGGTTAAGAGTATTTATCAACTTGCGATAGTACAATGTAGTGTTCTCACCGCGAAATCGGAGAGGCACGCGAAGTGTTAAATCGGATTTTACTTTGCGAAACTTAGCG
>DASPIZ010000079.1:0-5226 GCA_035628875.1 Ohtaekwangia sp.
TGAAGATCTGACCTTCTCGGACAATCTCGGCGATACATACCTGAATATTGCAAAGCAGGTTGTCAATGGGCTGGAAGTTGAGGGAACGGCCGTCGTTGGCAAATTCACATTGCAGGGAAATGTTTCGTGGGTGGATGGGCACATCACGGTTGACCCATCGGATATCGACGATCGGATTACCGGCGGTAATCATGTACAACTTTTCAACTACGGGATTTTTGCCACCCGGGAAGTTGAAGTAAATACATTGGTACGCAGACCCAGGCTGACCGCTTATGCACAGTTACAATTCCATCCAGGTAAAAGTGTTACCGCGGGAATTGCGTATAGGCATGCCGGGGCACGTTTCGATTCTGGCTACGATCCAACGCTGGGACCATACGGAGCGCTCAATCAGTTCGAGGTTGACAATTATAACCTTTTCGATCTATCGTTCAATTGGAAGTTGCATGCGAAGGTTTTGCTTGGAGCAAGGGTCGAAAATATTTTTAATGAATCGTACGCTGAAATATTAGGATTTCAAACCCGGGGGAGAAGCGCGTATTTGCAGATTGGTTTTCGGTGGTGATTGATTTGGTGGATGGTAGTAGTGCGCAGCCAAATGTAACTTGAAAAACCTGAACTAGAAATCTACACTGAATTCGCTATAGCTATGCATTTTGCGAGAGCTGACCGTATTTACCTTAAGCTCTTTAGAAGAGCTTTTAATTCGTCACTTTCCCGTTGAACAGTGACTATTATTTTCTCTTTTTCTTCCCGAGTCAATTCCATTATCTATTTGTATCCGGTTACAATAACTGTTTGTTTGTTGCCGAGAGTAATTTCTTTGACAATGCAATTTGGTTTTCCGTAACAACTGTAGCATTTATCCATTGACTTGTGCTTTGAATAATATCCCTTCCAGTCTTCATTCAAGTCGAATGTTGCGGCCATGATAAATACATTCTTGAGAACTCCATCTTAGATAAAATAGATGGTCTCAGTCCCCGCTTCTTCCGTGTCAGTCAGAATATTTATTAATACCAGTGAATCATTATCGTAGTATCCGGTCACGGAACCGGCAAATGTTCTGTTGGTAGAACTCCGTGTCGTCAGTTTTCCTTCACTTCTTAATTTCTCGATTGCCGTTACATAGTCGTCCGATGGTTGCGACCATACTGGACAGAACGTTAAAAATGTTAATCCTATTAGTAAGAATCTCATTGCCGAAACCATCTTCGCAAGATCAATACCATTGTTCTGTCCAATGGCTACCGTCGGAAGTAAACAAATTATCGTCAGTATGAGATTTTGTCCAATGGTCTTACATGCCCGGAATACATATTGTCGGGCGTTCGTGCTTTGCAACTCAGTTATCATTTTTCTTTGCCAAATTGCTTAATGCCTCTTGCGCCAGTTTATGATATTCGGTTGTTGCCCTTTCCAAATCAGCCTCAGTAATTTGTGTGTTTATTTCCTTTAGTGGCTCGTCAATTGTCCCGAAGTTCTTATTTAAATATTTTTCTATTTCATCCATTACTTTTAGTACACTCAATCTGCTCTTCTTTCCATACTTTTTTGTCCACCATTCGTTGAATTTATCGGTTGTTTGAAGTCGCTTATCCTTTTCAGTTATAAGGCCGACGATCTTTAACTTTCTTGTTCCAGTTGAAAATTCTGAATTTTTCGGGTATGTCAACTTTATAAACGAGTGTTTCTATATGACTTTTTTGCGGCTCGTCTTCATAATTTGATAGCGGATGAAGTCGCACTGTCAAATATTCTTTTGCCTTCTCAAAATTCAAAAGGACTTCTTCTTCAAGTTCCTTGTCTTGATTTAACCTGTCAGCAATACTCTGCTGTTTTTACTTGCCAATCTTTACGCTCTTCGCATAAAACACTCTTAACCAAATTCAGAAAGTTAGTTTGATTACTTGTTTCACTTTCGCCTAAAGCGTCATAAAGCAAAATTCCGTCAGCGAGGCAAATATTTTTGTGTCCCTTGTCTGTCAGATGCGCGGTCGCAAAAGTCAGGATTGAATTGAAGTCGTCTTGAGAAATCAAATGTTTCAATTCATCTGGAGTCTCCACCCTTTCAGTCTTTGATTTTATGTTTCCCTTAAAGAAGTCTAAAATTCCCATTCTTGTGTTGGTTGTGTCGTCTGTTGGTTGCCGCTAACGTTTATGCATAAGCAGTGGCGGGCGTTAAAGGCGCATCACTGTCCCATGAGCTAAACGTAGTTTGAAAAACTAAACTACAAATTTACACTGAACCCCGCCATTGATTATGCATTTTGTGTGCGCCCAGTATGGCGTGTTAATATTCCAGAAGGGAATATAAATGGATTATCCAAGGGGTGCAAATCCCCGGTGTGCCCAGCATCGATGCGCACTAGCAAGCTGCAAGGTCGTGCGGAGTGATCCGCGGACTGAAGAAAGCAGGACTGCAAAGATCTGTACTGACGAACAGAAACTGCATATGAGGCAGTCATGAGCGGGTGAGCCAGCACATCATGGTGAAGCCCTTCAGGTGCAATAGCTCAAGACTGTAGACCTGCCTTTGCCGAAGCGGCTACGCGCAGGCAGGTGCGGCAGAGATAGATCAAAGGATAAACGCCTTACCTGGGGAGGTCTCCGGATGTCTGGAACATCGGGAGAAGTCAGCAGAAGTCGTAGTAGTTGACAGCAACGAGCCATCACCGGAAGGATAAAGATGGAGGTCTCACAAGTCAGCGAAGGACGAACATTAGGTTGTTCCAAATGCCGTAAGGATGCAAGCGATGCTAAAGGAAGTATCCGAGTTGCTTGTTAGCCTTAAGATAAGCGGAACAGAGAAACAAATTCGAAAGGATGATTGAGCAGATCTTAAATCCAAGGAACATTCGCAGAGCGTGTAAAGCGGTAGTGTCGAATAAAGGTTCGGCAGGGGTGGACGGTATGTCAGTAAAGGAATTACCGACACACCTGAAATTACACCGCGATGAGATTGTGAAAGCGATACGCTCCGGGAGATATATTTCTCAACCAATCTTAGGGGTAGCAATACCCAAGGGCGATGGAACACAACGCCTTCTTGGCGTTCCTTCCGTTGTTGATCGTTTATTACAGCAAGCAGCCCATCAGGTAATCAACCTGAAATTCGAGCCGGAATTTAGAGACCACAGCTATGGTTTCCGCCCCGGCCGCAATGCTCACCATGCTGTACAGCAAGCACAGAAGAACATCCATGAAGGCTATGACTACATTGTAGACATAGACCTGAAAAGCTTCTTTGACGAGGTGGATCATGGAATACTGATGCAACTGCTGTATAGCAAGGTAACATGCTCCACCACCCTATGCCTATTGCGCAAATGGTTAAAAGCACCGATTCAAATAAAAGGAAAGCTAACCAAACGCACAAAGGGCGTTCCACAGGGAAGCCCGATCTCACCGCTGCTTTCCAATATCATGTTACATGAGTTGGACAAAGAGTTGGAAAGAAGAGGGCATCGTTATGTGCGCTATGCTGATGACTTCAGTATTTATACGAAGAGTAAGAAGGCAGCGCGCCGGGTAGGCAATGGTATTTTTCTGTATCTAAAGAACAGGCTTAAACTCCCTATCAACCGCAAGAAAAGTGGTATACGAAAACCTGTGCAGTTCGCGCTACTGGGCCACAAGTTTGTGCCCACATACAAGCAAGGTGAGAAAGGCAGATACCAGGTCGTGGTCAAGGATAAAAAGTGGAAGGCGCTGAAAGAAAAGCTGAGAGCCATCACCCGAAAAACTGCTCCGAATACTTTCGCTGAACGTATTGCTAAGTTAAAAGAAATCCAGCGAGGATGGATCAATTACTTCCGCATGGCAAGTATGCAAGCCAAACTCAAGGAGATCGATGGCTGGCTACGCAACAGATTAAGGTATTGCATTTGGGAAGACTGGAAGAAACCGGATTGTAGACGAAAGAATCTGATACGTCTGGGAATTCGCAACGGTCAGGCCTATGCGTGGAGTAGAACGAGAATGGGAGGATGGGCAGTTGCCCAAAGTCCTATTTTAGGCACAACGATCACCTTGGAAAGATTAGTCAGGAGAGGCTACGAATCCATGCTGTCTTATTACGAAAAGGTATCTCCACAACTTAAAGAACCGCTGTATACGAGACCCGCTTGAGCCTGCCCTGAGGAATCGAAGGGTACAGTGGTGTGAGAGGCGCACCTCATCGGTGAAAAACCCGGTGAGGCCGTCTACTCGATTGGGCGCAGTTTTGTCACTAGGTTTTTTTGGAATCAATTGTTGCAATAGTGGTCCACTCTTGGTCATTTTTTCTCAAAAAATAGACTTTTTCTGGTTGCTTAGTCACTGAATTACCATTTATGGTTCCATAAATAATTACAGCTGTTTGTCCGTCCTTGCTGAATAAGGGATGAGAGATCATCCCAATTTCAGACCTTAGCTTACTTAAAACTCCTGATTTTGTAAATGAAAGTTTTGTCGTGAATTCAAGCCCTTGACTACTCCATAATGCCCTAATGGCGTCATGGATTTGTTTTAGGTAAAAGGCTGAATCATAAGAAAAGTCGATTTTTTTTAAAGTATCGTGTATTGGAGATTCAAAGGCTATGGGTGTAACACAAATTGTCGCGGTTGCAGGTATATTAGGAAATACTCTTTCACGGGAATAGTCACCTTCAAACTGGTATGATGTAATCCATGATGGACTGTTAGCAATTTTCTTTGTAATAATATTCTGCTTACGTAACGAATTAAATATGTTTTCAACTTCAGTTTTTTTGTCAAACTCTTGTCCGACAGCAAAAGTTTGAATGAATGTCAATACGAGTGCTATATATGGTTTCATTAAAAAAATTGCCCGCCACCTGTTATAAGGGGAGCTTTTGGTATTGAGGAATGAAATACCGATCGTGCCAAGACCTTCATCTATTCTATTACTACCTTAAAAATAAAAGGTTGCAGAATGTCCCGAAATTAATGCGCCCAACTCTAATGTCTGTGGATAATTGCGCCCAACAATCAAATATAACCAATTGCTTTTATATCCCGGAAATAAACGTATTGCTGTTACATCCTGTAACACGTATTGCTCTTTATATCCTTTTTAGCACGATGGTAACTTATCTCCTAACCAATTTTCCTTGCTGCCGTTTATCTCTTTAAAATAGAATTCTCGCAAATGCCGCAGGACTTTTACCAAGCATACCACCCGATACAACCTGGCGTCAGTACGCTGAGCACTAGAGTTGG
>DASPIZ010000080.1:0-41174 GCA_035628875.1 Ohtaekwangia sp.
CAAGCCATAACCCAGCGGCTCGACGCTTTCGACTGTACTGAGCACCACGCCTTTTGCTGGTTGTGCGACTTCCGGATTTAAGGTGATCACATTATTGGACCCGTTTTTAGGGTCGCAGCCATTGCTATCCTTTAAAGTAACGGAGTAGGTACCCGCCGCAAGTTCTGCAAACGAACCTGTACTTGGATCAACAAATGAAATCGTTTTTAAAGATGAACCTCCCTGCCACAATGTCGCTGTAAACAGATTTGTTCCACCTTGCGCTGTCACATCAATTGCGCCATCCTCACCGTTGTAACAATGTACGTCATGGGTAGTCACAGCGAAGTTTGCAATGGCCGGTCTTGGCTGAAGAACGACACTGGCTTTGTGATTTGTTCCATCAGAATAACCGTTTCCTTTTGATCCGAATGTAGATAACAATGAGACGTCATAGGTATCAGCTATAAGATTTTCAATTGTAAGTATATTATCTCCGTCCATCGTTTGAGGCAGTGCCTCGAATTGAACCCCATTGAGGAACACGTAAAAAAGTTCGTTGTTATATAATGGACGATCAAATTTGATCCTGATCTTTCCATCGTTGCTACCAGCACACGTTTCTATGATGGAATCCGCGGATACAATCCCGGGAGCCGAAGGAAGGTGTGTAAGCGTGATGATCTCACTTTCCCGTGTTTCGTTAGGGCATGTATAGATTGCTTTGAATTGAACTGGCTTAAATAACTGACTCTCCCAATTTGCACCGAAAAGATCCTTCCCGGAAAGCGAAATTATTTGATCCGTTCCGAATTGCGCCGGAAGATCCTGAAAAGTTCCGAAAGTATTGATGCGATATTTCCAGTCAAAAACTTCATTGTTGATTTCCGAAACGTTTAAAGAAATTTTATTATCAGAAGGAAGGAACGTGTTACCGTCAGGAACGGAAACAATAGGCGTTTGAGGTCGATAATATCGAATCTTGAGTTGGCTTGTTGCATCTAAAAAATGGAACGCATTCCCTAAATCCAGTACAAGATCATCTTCCAGTTTATCATCAACCTTGATCGTTTTTGTTTCTGATTTGGTGCCTATCCATGGCAATTCGATTCGTGAAATAACTTCAATTTCTTTAATCCTTTTCCTCGTAGTGTATGGTGACAACACCAACGCCTGCCCCCAAAAATCGGTACGAGATTCAATGTTTCGTTGACTACCCGGCTCAAGTTCCAATGTTGAACCATCAGAAAATATGGCATTAACCGTATATCGAAAATAAGTTAAGTCATCGTTTCCGACAATATGTGCTTCTGTTAAAAAAGCGAACCCATTTGTTGTCAGCGATAAAGGTCTTATGGTGATTTGCACAGAGCTATTGCTTTCAAAGGCAACCAATTTTTTTTCTATTGTTGTGTCGCTACAAGGAAATAACCTCGCGGGGATGATAATGGACGCATCTCCTTCATTACCGTCATTTCCACCATCATATTCGCGCTTCGTATGTATTTTTAATTCCTTCACGAGATGCTTCTGGTCCACGCGGAAGGTTTTTTCATATTCACCCCATTCACCCCTGTCCGGCCCTACCCTTTTTCTCCATTCCCAATTAAGCGGTGCAGAATCAGTAATAAAGTCGATCTTAAAATAACTATTTCCGGTGACGTGATTGTTGTTATATTTTAACCGTACTTTAATATGCATTTCGTACTCCTGTGCAGCGAGTGTATCGCACATCCACAACAAAGCAAAAAACAAAACAAATTTCTTCATGTGCTCAATTGTTTACTTATTACGGGCAACTGTTTTCATAAATGGTCCATACCGCCCATTATCTAACACAATGCGAATGAGATATTCGTAGGGCGTGCCGTCCGTGGCTGTCGCGTCTTTCATGGAAGTTTCAAATCCCTTCAGGCTTTTTATCAATGTTGGTTTTTTACCGATTTCATTTCTATAAATGTCAAATCCGCGCACAGCTGATACGTTGTGTTTCCATGACAGCACAATATTATTTGCTTTCCGATCGCGTCGGGCATCAAAGCTGGTGATCGTGCCCAACCTACCAACCTGTGCCGGAGCCTGAACTGTGATTATGGGCGACGGCGCAGACAACAACCCACTCCTTGTCACCGCGACGATGGCATAAGAATAATGTTGGTTCGCATACACGGCTGAGTCCAGGTAAGATGATTCCGCCGAAACAAGCAAGGACTGAATAACTTCCATTGGCTTCTTTCCTTCTGCGCGCATCACGTTAATAGATGTTATGTTTTCCTCGCCACCGGTTACCCATTTCAGCGAGATGCCATTTTTACCGATGTCGAATGCGGTGATCAAGGGCGATGATGGTGGTACCAAATCCGGTTTTTCCAGTGTAAGCACAGCTGATTTTTCGGATTGGTTGTATCGTTGATCCAAAGCCGTTACAGCGTAAAAAACTTCGTTATTCAGATTGTGAACCGATATCGTATCCACCCAATTGGTTGTGGTGACGGCGTTGTAGGTCAACGGTACAAGTTCTTCGGTTTTTGTGTTGCCACGAAAAATACGATAACCGTAGAGGTCCTTTTCTTTATTTGGTACCCAGGACAATGTGACAACACCAGTGGTGTCGACGTTTCCAATCAGACCGGCAGGAGCCGCAGGCGGAATGGAATCGGCGGGTTGTACCAATACCGGAAAGGAAAAGGTAGGTGCGCCTGTTTTTGGCACCGCATTGATTTTAAAATAATTTGTAGATCTAAGATCGCTGAAGGTAACGTTCCGCCGATCGGGAGGAATATTGTTTACTACGGTGACAAAGGGTCCTTGCGCCTGGTCACTTCGTTGTAATTCAAAACCCTGAAGTTGCTCATCTCCCCGTTCATCAAACTCCCATACTACTGTTAACACCCCATTCGCATCTGGTACTGCGCTGGTAATGTGCGGAACATAAATCAACTTTGTTTGGCCGGCGCCCTGTAATATTTCAGAAGGCGGACCTTCCTGCCCGAATGTGTTAACGCCAATAACGCGGTAGTAAACGGACTGTCCATTTCCTTTCAGCGAATCGGTGTAGATCATACGATCCACAGGTTTGCCATCCTTGCTGTTCATGTTTACCAATGGAGTTTGTGATACCCGCTCAAAATTTTTCCCGTCCCATGATTTTTCAAGAAAGTATGCATTATAGTGATCTGCCAGCGCAGTGTAGTTCCAGGTCAGCAACACACTCTTGTCACCAAAGATGCCATGCAATTCCTGGGGCTGAGGCAATTCAACATTTTCGTTTCCACTTGTATAAACTGAACCCATTTGAATATTAAGAATCGCCGAAGGCACTGCTGTGCGAATACGATAGAGATACCGCTCCCCTTTTTTACCGGTTACATCTTCAAGGCCCCATCCGGCCATTACCGCGGCAGGATAACAGAGGTCAGCTGCATACATCGAAACCAGGTAGCGTTGTTGTAGCTCCTGTGCCAAAGCAATAAAGGATGCAACGCCTTTCGCATCCTCCCGCGACAAATCAAAATCTTCTCCGTACAATGCCTGCGCGATAATAGCAGCGTATCCGTTTTTAGTTGCCAGGGGCTCCCAGTTGTTCAACGGCTGTGGCTTCAATGGTTTTGCCGTAAGCACTACACGTTCTGGTTTTTCTAGTAACACATTGTCACGCACAACGGTGTAACGCTCAACGATGAAGCCATACTTATTACTTTGTTTCCAAGCCATTGCATTACTAACGGCCCATCGGAGTTTAATACTGCCCGTGGTATCTACATTTGCCCGCACTGCAATCGTAGCTGTGTCTTGCTGGGCAAAGGCCGTTGCCGTCAGCAAGAATCCTAGCAGAAAAAGAGGTATTCTGATTAGCAACATCATTTTATAAAATTGTAATATTCGAACTTCGCTGAAGTTCCTGCCGTTCCATCGGGTAATACATAATGCAATTCAATCGTGTAATATCCACTGCGGATAAATTTATAAGAACCATTGATGATGTATTCATATTTTGATTGATCTGTTGTTCCAAGAAAACGGTTTACAATCGTTTTCTGCAGATCAATAAAGTCATTTTTGTATGCTGACGGAAGGTCGTAAATGTAGGGGAACCGAATCAACGCAATACCCTGATAGTTATCAGCTTCAACTTCGGTAAGATATGCAGTTGATATTGGCAACGCTTTTACAGGAGGTACGCCCAGCAGTGCTACATCACGATTAAGCTTCATTCCCTGAACGGGGTAATTTTTATATAGTACAGGGAACACATCTTCCTGGTAATAGGCATCCGATAAAATTGCCTGCGCCTGCACCAACGGAATATCATTGCTGTACCGTGTTCCGGTAAGTTCTGAAAGATCAAATGGTTCGCTGTTGCGGATCTCATATTGAAGATTCACAACATCAGATAAGATTCGACCTACCATCGCTCTGCCCTTTTCAACGGAGGATACCTTTTGATTAAACGTATTGTATCGGCTTGTTGCGAAAGCGTATTGCAACAGGGTTTTTCCGATGTCCGCACGCGTTACATCAGCGGCCTCGTTTGTTTGTACGTTGATGATATCTTCCCCTTCGCCAATCGTTTTGGTTTGCTGCGACACTGCAGGTACTGTTTGCTCTAGTCCTCCCTTTGGAACAGCCATGAAGTTTAATTTGTACAGCTGACTATTAGAAAGATCCGGCATTGCGTAGGTCAACTTTGAATCGGCTTGGTTATATGCAAATGGAATTGACATTGCCGTGCCATCGCCACCCTCAAGCTGAATCTCGTAGTTGAAGCGATCACTAAATAAATACGCCTGACCACGTTTCAATTGAATCGTACCTGTTGTGGATTCGCCCTTCAGAAAGAATTGCTGATCAAGAACGGGATAAGCAAACTGAATATTTTGTACCGGAATGGATTCGGGGGCACTACCTGTTTTAAATGTTACTTCTAAAATTTCTTCGGCTTTAAGCCCGCCGGTGTATACAATGTGCCATGCATCGTTTTTATATTGTTCAAAACCTACCTTTATGCGCGCTTTCAATTCACTGTTCGGTGGCAGCACTTCATCCGAATAGAAGGATACGCCATCATTCGCCTTGGTAAAAACAGGTTTCCCGGCAATTGCATTGCCGCTGTCCAGCACAGAAAATTCAGTGAGGCTAATGCGGTATGTTTTCATCCCGTGGTCATCTTCCACACGGAACGGTTCATTCACATGCATAGTAAAGGCAGCATGTGGCACGGCGAATATGTCAACATCTTCCGATTTATCGTCGGGTGTAAAATCACTGATCATCCGGAAGTCAAGCGGACTTCCTCCAGGTATGACTAACTCACATTTTTCACCAATCGTTACGCGGAAACGACAGCTACCGGAAACCAGCCCTCCAAGCACACTGAATTGCACGCCCATATACCCTTTGAAATAGACAGGGTTTGGAAGTTGTGCCTGGAGTAGTGCAGCAGCGGCGCCCCTGATGATCGGTATTTTTGCTTTAAGGAACCATAGATTTACCTTCACGCCTAGTTCCCCCTGGAGGTACGCGTAGGCCTGACCGTTGGCATACCACCCGTCGAAACCGATCGTGCCACTGCGTCCTTCACACTGCATTTCATTGTAGTCTTTAAGCATGATATCAAATCCAAGTCCGGCGTTGAAGTTTGCATAAAGGATAAGGAAGGTAAGATCACCCGTTGCGACCCTGAGATTAGAGCCAAAAGCAAATCCACGTCCTGACCCCAGCGCATTGAGATCGCGCATGTAGTCAAGCTTTGACAAGTCCTCGTTGAGAATATCCGCAACTTGTTGTGGTGGAGGCGGTGAACCTGGTATATTAGAACCCATCATCAGATAAGAACCGGTTTCTACATTTAGAATATTACCGATTCCCATTTTCAATCCAAGTCGATCCTCCGGCGTTCCAAGGTACATGTACCATTCGGAGGGATCAATGTGTAACACGGCCCATCCCGCTCTGTGTCCTGACGATGTTCCGCGAATAAGACCACTCACAGCATTAACGTATAGGTCAAACGTTGCATGCAGGGACTTTGCATTGAAATCATATTGAATCCCTATTGCAGCAGAGAAACCATCACTTCCCGGAGTAACTGTCGGCTTGAAGATCATCGAAGCAGTTTTTCCTGGTTCATACTGTTTTAGTTTTGTAAGTGTTTCGGCGGCAAGGGGATTATTTTTAAGGTATTCTTCCTCAAGGGTTGCTACTTCAAGGTATTTGCTCTTAGTAAATTGCTCAACATTTTCAGCACCCGGTATCTTGCCGATAAACTGGCCGAATCCGTAGAACCCGATGAAGCTGAGCCCGCCATGTCTATTGAAGCCTACTTCGAATGAAGCTTCTCCGTTCATCGCATTGTCACTTCCAATGTTAAACAACACCCCTGCCTTTACAGCAAGTCCTGTGTTTTCATCTGGTTTGTAAACCGCACCGGTGCCGGAAGCCTGCACATTGACTCCATTGGGTCGCATTCGATTTGAAGCACCTCCTGCAAACCCGGTAATAGTCATTGGCCCAACACTTATACCAAGTCCCGGTAACTTCACGCTGGCATCTACAAACCAGTATCGAAAATCCTTGTAGCCAAAAATGGCGCGTGTCTTTAAATTTAATCCCGGGATCACCTTGTCGAAAGTGAGTTGTACGTTACCTGCGTACCCATCACCATAAACCGGATCATTATTATGAACCGTTAATGCGCCCTTGACTGTAAAGACCTCGGCAACTATAGCATCAATGTTAATTTCGTCGATTACAAGCTTACTGTACTTCCATTCCTGAGCAGCTGTTTCTCCGGTAGGCGTTTTTTCTTCATGAAGTTTACCCACAAACTCAAGTGATGTTGAACCTGAAAATAAATCTTCGCTGAGGTTGACATTCAATCCAATAGCAAGACCGACTTCCTGCTCCGTAGACCTTAACCCAATAGAAGTGACTGATACCGGAAAATTCAAAAGTTTAAGATCGCCGCGATATCCGAAATATTCGGCGGTGAATCGTGGCGCATCTGTTTTCAAATGCAGACTTCTAAATTCGATGCCTTTGAACTCGGCAATCTGTTTACCGTTTTTATCAACACCGGAACCATCCAGACGTGGGACAACATTCAAACTCCCATGTAACATAGCCTCTGGTCTAAAAGCATTATCAACTACCTGAAGCTGTACGTATGAATTTGGAAGTAATTCTGCATGCGCATTAAACACGTCGAATGCAACGGAGTCCAGCGATTTAATCTGAAGTAAATATTCATCATCATCCGTAATGATACCGGTATAACCGAGGTCATTAGTTTCCGCAACGGGTAAACCAATCGCGCCCGAAAATTTTGCTTCTGTAAGGCGATTTGCTTCAAGCGCGAGCAGAAATTCATCAACGGAAAACCGCCAACCCGATGCCGATCCTTCCTGGATTGAAAGTATTTCCTTTGCGCCGAATATGCCACTTATGCCATTATTGTCGAAGATCATATTACTTCCACCAAAAGCAACACGCGCATCATCTGTTCTTCGGCCAAATTGTTTCGGAAGATGAACGACCAGGTCTTTCACAAAAACACCGCGCCATAGTTCGGCATTACCAGGAATAAGGTAATTGACGTCGTACTCCGGTGGGAATTGGGTAGCCGGATCGTTGCGCAGATCGCTAAAGTCGAATACCGCGCTCTTTACTTCAAAAACAAAATCCTTCAATCCTTTCATTTCGAACGGAGGAAGAGATATTCCTACCAGCAAGTCATTCCAGTCCTTCACGACTGTGGTGAAGTGTGCCATAACTTTCCCGGATTCTTCAGCTGACGATGGATCGGCTTTTACAATCAGGTTCTCTGAAAATTCAATATCTGCGGTAACGCCCAATTCACGGAAACCCTGACAATCTACGGAAACGTAAGTTAGATCACGTGCTCTGCCTGTATTGAGATTAGTTGCTCCCCGTAAGGTAAGCTTCGCCGTGTTTCCCTGAATCGGCATGGCCATGTCTCCCATCATTGCGAGGGCTGCGTCGCCAATGATATCTCCGGTTTGTGACAACTTGATACCTTGTGCTCCAAAAAAAAGAACACGATCATCACCTACCTGAGGAACCTTAACGCGCGCGAAAAGTGTAAGTTCACTATGTGTAGTTTCCCAACGGATGTCACTTACAGCAATGATAACTTCCATCCCTCCGATTGTCTTTCGAATACCCATTGGAAGGGTGTTCATATCTGCGTAGCTAAGGGACTCGGTATAGTTATTTGATTGTTCGAGTTGATAAAATGTCTGTATTGCTTTGCGTTGCTGTTCCTGCCAGGTGGCTGACGCTGGTTGACTTTGACCAAAGGATGAAACGAGATTACCAATCGATAACCATACAAACAGTATGATTCGTATTAACAATGAAAAGCGGTTAGGTGTAACGGTTAGCATTCTTTCAACTTTTATATACTTTAACACAACGTTGCTTTAATTCCAGGTTCATTCTCCATTGAGATCAAAGATCTATAGCGAGACATGACAACTGGAATTGAATCAGTTCACATAATGATAAAGCGCCATAATACAATTCAATAAAGTTATTTTTATCTGTCAATGCCTACTGGTTATACAGTTGAACTTAACGCATGTAATGTTTTCGGCATTAAAAAACAATAACTTCACCAGAAGCTTCGGAAATCTGTCTTTAGCATCGAACGGACTAGCGGATGTTTGTGTCCGCGTTTGCGGAAGGGAGTACCAATTTCGCTCACCCTGTTAAACATCAGTCCAGGCCATTACCTCCGCGATGGAAAACCCGGCAAAAATCTTCTATCGAGTAGGTTAGCCATTCATCCGAATAAAAATGTTCAAACAAAAGGCGACAGTATTGATCGCCTCTTCTACCAGCAGATTACACGCGGGAACACCGTCTACGAAGTTGCAAAACTTACAAATCGGTGTAGAGAAGCTGTATTATTTACGCATAACAATTCCCTCAACCTCCTTGCCATTCTGCTGAAAACGTTGGTTTGTACCAAGTCTTCAGTCGTAAGAGAAAAAATATCTGGTAGTCTCTTTTTGAAGTTTGAAGACTTCACGATGGTAGGTCCAAGTCACGCGTTTTTCCTACGCGCATGCTTAAGACTTGAAGCATTTGGTTTGTTTTTTTTATATTTGTTCTGAAAACAAGAAACAAATACTACGGACCTTCCGTTAAGATCCAAAATGCCATTATTGGAGATGCATAAGTGCACCCAAGAGGTATGAGTATTTGCATGGCTATTCCATCAGTGGCTTTAATACATAACACAATTAAACCGATGAAAATATATCTCGGAGAGTTCGAAGAACTTGTTCTGCTGACCATCGCCGCCCTGGGTAAGGAAGCGTATGGCGTATCCATTCAAAAGGATATCGAAGAACGTTGTAACAGGACCATCAGTATTGGTGCGTTGCATTCAACGATCACAAGATTGGAGGAAAAAGGATTTCTCAAATCATGGGTTGGTGGTGCCACTAAAGAACGTGGTGGTCGCAGTAAGCGCTTTTATGAAATTACAAATGCAGGAAACAGGGCTGTTGCTGAAACCAAAAGTTTGCGCGATGAACTGTGGTCATTGTCGAAATTAAAACTTGCTATTAAATGAGCCATCATCGTCCACCAAAACTACCCCGTCGCATTTTCGAAGGGCTAGCAGGCAAAGCAAATATCGATGATCTGATCGGCGACCTTGATGAGTTGTTTTACCTTCATCTCCAAACCATGTCACCACGGAAAGCAAAGGCCTTGTATTGGAAGCAGGTTTTATCCTTAAGCTTGTCGTATGCTGTGAGAAAAAGAAAACGTGATGCCCGATATGGTGGTTATTCAGCTTCTTCGTTTTCCATCGATATGATGCGTAATTACTTGAAAGTTGCCTTACGAAATCTATACCAGTATAAGTATTTCTCTATACTCAATGCCTTCGGCCTTGCCATCGGAATGTCAGTAAGCCTGTTGTTGATTTCAATTTATAGCTATGTAGGCACATACGACAACTTTCATCAGCATAAAAAAAATATTTATACTGTAATTTCTCATCAGCAGGATGGTGTTGAAGAACTGGATTATGCAACTGCACCCCAAGCGCTCGCCGAGAAAATTAAAACAGAATATTCCGGCGCACAAGAAGTGCTTCGCATCACGAAAGGCTATGACAACCAAGTGGTGACTGACAAAGAAAACATTCCGGTGAAAGCGTACTATGTTGAACCAGAATTTTTTTCTGTATTTTCTTTTGAGATGGTGCAGGGAATTGCCTCCGCATTAGCAGAACCTAATAACATTATCCTCACACAATCCACAGCCATGAAGCTGTTTAATTCTCATGATGTAATTGGAAACATCATTACGTTTGAGGGCGGCGTTACGATGCAGGTGGCAGGTCTGATGAAAGATCATCCTATGAATTCACACCTCAATTTCGAAATGTTAATCTCCCACAGTTCCATTCCACATTCACAAATATTAACGGAGGATCGGTGGACCAACTACCCGAAACAATATGTTTACATTCTTCTGCGTGAAACAACTTCCTCCGAACGTTTGCAGCAATATCTAAATAAAGTAGCATTACAAACCTATGCACAGTCTCCTGTTAAAGTTACCTTTGCGCTTCAACCGCTTAAGGAGATTGCAACCGGAGGTGATTTGCTCCAGGCTATTGGTATTAAGTGGGAAATGAGTGGCTTCCTGATGTTTGCTGTTTTCGCTGCGCTGATATTACTACCTGCATGTTTTAATTATACCAATATTTCAATTGCCCGTGCCCTGCGACGCGCTAAGGAAATTGGACTGAGAAAAACAATGGGCGGAGCAAAAAGCCAGATCTTCCTGCAATTCATTACAGAAACAGTAATCATCACGTTACTCTCACTTCTTGGCTCGCTGCTGATTTTTGTTTTGATCCGTTCAGAATTCCAACGTATGATGGTGGCGGGATCTTCATTGGATCTATCCATTAACTGGCAAATGCTTACGATGTTTACTGCATTCGCTGTCGTTACCGGCTTAATAGCTGGAATTTTCCCTGCACTACATTTTGCAAGACTTACTCCGATTCAGGCCCTGAAAAGTAAGCTCAACACCCGTGGCGCTTCTTTTAGTTTTCGGAAAATATTAACGGTGTTTCAGTTTGCACTTTCATTCGGGTTTATCCTGGCATTAGTTGTGTTTGGTCGTCAATATCAGTATTCAATGAATTTTAATTTTGGGTTTGAAAAGAAAAATACCCTTGATGTGGAGCTGCAGGATGTTGATCCTTCCCTGTTTAAGAATGCGTACGCTGGACTCACGTCTGTGCAATCTCTTTCGATGTCTTCCGGGCTCCTCGGCGTAAATACATCCCGGACCTGGGTATACACAACGGAAGAAGATTCTATTGAAGCCGCGCAGCTATTTGTTGATTCGAACTATATCCGAAATTTTGGCCTGACACTTCTTGCAGGGAATAACTTTCCTGACGATGGTACACAACGGGAACGCTATATCATTGTGAACGAAGAATTTTTAAAAGCCTATAAAATAAGCCAACCGCGTGAGGCGTTAGGCCGGATATTTACCATCGATGGACAAGACCTTGAAGTTATTGGTGTATTGAAGAATTTCCACTATGAACCCCTGATGTATCCGATCGGAAAGTTTTTCTTCCGCATGAAAAAAGGTGAATTTATTTATGCCAACTTGCGGGTTGCGTCGCATGATACTTACCGGTTGTTTACGCAGCTGGAAGATGTCTGGAAACAACTACCAACGCAAAAGAAATTTGTAGCACGCTATTTTGAGGACGAATTAAACGAAGCATACCAAACATACCAGGTGCTGCTAAAAATCGTTGCATTCCTTGGTTTACTCGCCATCACCATTTCATTGCTTGGCATGCTTGGTATGGTGGTGTACACAACCGAAAATAAAACCAAAGAGGTGAGTGTTCGCAAAGTCTTGGGTGCTTCCGCCGCCAACATTTCCTTACTGCTTTCCAAAGACTATCTCAAAATGATGGGATGGGCCATGTTATTCGCCATACCACTAACCGCGTTTTTACTTGATCTTTTACTGACAGAAATTCAATATTACCGTGTACAACTTTCTGTGTGGGATATTTTGCTAAGCAGTTTTATTTTATTAACCCTCGGTGTTGTTACCATAACTTCACAGACTTACAAAACAGCCACGCGAAATCCCGCTGAGATGTTAAGGATGGAGTAATGACTGAGATTTTAATGATTAAGGGATTACCTGAATTAAATACGCAATCCTGGCAATCGTTTACTCCCTAAAATGCCGATCCAGACGGTGTTTTGGTTATCTTTATATCTTTAAAAAATATAAAATATCATGATCAAATATTTCGTCTTTGCCATTGTGTGTTCATTTGTGGTGCTGCAGGCATGTAAAACGGAGAAAGAATTAACTTCAACTGATCGTAGCCATGTTATCATTGGTTATGTCCCCGGGTTTCGCGGTGCCATCGACGTTTCTACCATAGACGCTAACAAATTAACACACATCAACTATGCGTTCGTAAACGTGCTGGATAGTGTGGCTGTGTTGACGAACCTGGAAACGGACACGATAAACTTCAGACTGCTTAATTCCCTGAAAGCAGTTAATCCCGACCTGAAAATATTTATTTCCCTCGGTGGCTGGTCCTGGAGCAACTATTTCTCAGACGCTGTATTTACAGAAAGCGCACGCAGGAAATTTGCAAAAAGCAGTATTGATGTCGTTGCAAAACATAATCTTGACGGTGTAGATATCGACTGGGAATATCCAGGCATGCGGGGAGAAGACAATGTGTTCCGCCCGGAGGACAAAGAGAACTTTACACTGATGTTCAAAGAACTGCGCAGACAACTTGATTCCCTGGGTCAGGATACCGGGAAAAAATATTTACTATCTACAGCAGTTCCTGAATTCGCCGGATTTTTTGACAAAACAAACATGGGCGCAGCCGCCAAATACATGGATTATGTAAATGTGATGGCGTACGATTTTCACGTTGTAGCGGGAGATACAGTAGGGCATCATTCTAATCTATATGATACTAAATCAAAAAAAGGAAGATCGGCACATGAAGGCATATTACGGTTTATAAAACACGGCGTTCCTGCAGAAAAACTTGTTCTTGGAATTCCTTTTTATGGAAGAAGTTGGATTATGAAAACCGCAGATAACAGGGGTATCAATCGTGTTGCAGATTCGCTGGCACGCGGAGGTGGATATACCGATATCAAGGATAGTATAGCAAAGCTTCCTGGATATCAGCGTTACTGGGATGATCAAGCAAAATCACCGTACCTGTTTAATGAAGATCGCAAGCAACTCATTGTTTATGACGATGAAGAATCGGTTAAAATTAAATGCGATTATGTCAAGGAGAATAATCTTGCCGGCGTTATGTTCTGGGAATATTCCAGCGACCCTAAGTTATATTTACTGGATGTAATCAACAAGGAGTTGAATAATTCCGGAAGCATTAAACCTTAAATCGTATGCCCACGCGAACCAGCAGACCGGTGATGCCAACACACAGGAGCGCGAAGAGAAACGATTTGATTAATCCTATCCCTCCGGTTAAAGCCCATTCCGGTAAGTCGGCACCGGGTAGGCTCATCGTTGCGTAGGCAAAATAAGGAATAAGATAACAGAGTAGTGTCGCCGTTCCTGCAGGTTTAATAATAGTAAACCAGTGTGCTTTTTGATACACGTCTATTATCCAATAAAAAATAACAAAGGCAATAATTGTAAAAGCGCTGCATAGGAACAGCCACGCCGGTGTTTCACCGAGCTTGGCTAAACCCCAGTACGGACGCGTAACAGCATAAAGCAACACGAGTACTGCAGCAAAGCCAAGCAAAACCAAAGTAAGTGCTACATGTTTTTCGCTTACCTTGAAGTGCTTAAAAATTAATGCGGTAAGCACTCCACCTATCGTTAATGCAGTGAGCGTGCCCCCCGCAACGGGTGAAGGAATAAAATTTAAAAATTCAGGAAAAAGACCCGCGTGGGAAATCATACTTAACGCTGCAAAGAATAGCCACACTACAGCGATTAACGTAATGCGATTATGTGCCAAAACCGTTATCGTTGCACTTACCAGATAGGCCCATCCTATCAATCCAAGTATACCCCACCATTGCGGTTCAAATGTGGAGATTTCGTTATCAGTTCCGCCACGGTAAACGATAGCCAGTATCAACAATACAAGTAATGCGCTACCCTGAATGCCACGAACCACATACTTACTAATCTTGCGGGGAAATGCATTCCAAATCAAAATAAAGCAGGCACAGCATATCGTGTACCATACAACCCTCGACATACCGGTTGCCGCGGCATTAATGGTTTCTCCATTCACCAGGAAAACACCCATGATGAGCAACGCGAGCGAACGTAGCAGTACATGCTGAATAAGTTGCCAGTCGGTTTCACCTTTTGCACGACGGTTATCAATAGATAGTGGTAACGACAAGCCAACGATAAACAGGAACGCAGGAAAAATGACATCCGCTAATCCGATACCATCCACACCGTACTCAACATGACCAAGCCATGCTGGTATGTTATTGAGCGACCACAGGTCATTCACAAATATCATCAGCACCATTGTCAGGGCCCGTAAAATGTCAATGGATTCGACTCTTCCAAGGGTGGTTGTGTGAGACGGTTTTTCAACATTCTGTGCAGTGGTGTTTGATGCTTGCATTTGACGTTTGTTGTAGCCGCTCATTGTGTGACTGAAAATTTTTAACAATTAAGAAATTCACTTTGACTGAATATCAATCTTGCCAATCTACAGTCAGACGGTTATTAATCTTGTCCATCGTTTAATCCCAAAAATCAACGTCCAGACGAATATTAATCCTGGCAACCATTTAATGCCTTAAAGATATAGTTTTTCGTCGCTCGTTTTTCTAACTGGGATTTTAAAGATTAAGTGATTTACTTTGGTTGAATAAATCTTGGCAATCATTAATCCTGACAAACCCGTTTAATCCAAAAATTCCTTTCATGCCTTTTTTTGCAACTGCGCAAATAGGTTACGCAGATACTTCAGACCTTTGTTAAAAATAAGACAAATGAGCTTAACAGGTAAGAATCTTAAAAACTTGGGCTTTGCTGAAGGTAAAGCAATAGGGCTTGCGTTGGATCTGCTTGAAAAAGAGTATGCAATGCTTCCGATTCAGGAAAAGATGGATCTCCTTGCCCATGTACTAAAAAATCCCAGCGCGTTTTTAAGCGATGCTAAACTTTCAACGCTTGCGCTTGAGTTACTTAAGCCTGAGGATGAAACGATTGCTTTAAATGTCGCTGGGAAAGCTTACCAGATTTATGGTGCTGATGGTATTGAGCAAGGGGCACTTAATCAAATGGAGACTGCGATGAAATTGCCTGTAACAGTAGCCGGTGCGTTGATGCCAGATGCGCATCAGGGTTATGGACTTCCCATTGGAGGCGTACTTGCCACAAAGGACGCCGTGATTCCCTACGGCGTGGGTGTTGATATCGGATGCAGGATGTGTATGACGTTATATGATCTTCCTGTAGCCATGCTTGATGAAAAGCGAGAGGATCTGAAAAAAATGCTGGTAAACAATACTAAATTTGGTTTAGCCACTTTCAAAAAACCAAAAGATCACGAGATCTTTGAAAGAAAAGAATTCAGTGAACTGGGAATTGTTCGTGAAATGAAAGACCGTGCATGGCAACAGATAGGATCATCTGGTGGTGGTAATCATTTTGTTGAATTTGGTATTGTTGAAATCGTAAATCCGATTAACGAATACAATCTTTCCCCCGGGCGATACGTTGCATTGCTTTCCCATTCCGGTTCACGTGGACTTGGCGCGAACATCGCACGGCACTATACGAAGGTAGCCATGGACAGATGCAAACTCCCACAAGAAGCAAAACACCTGGCATGGCTTGATCTTGACACGGAGGCCGGACAAGAATATTGGCTTGCCATGAATCTTGCGGGCGATTATGCATCGGCGTGTCATCATCAGATTCACGAACGGATGGCGATTGGTTTGCGTGAAACACCACTGGCAATGATAGAGAATCACCATAACTTTGCGTGGAAAGAAAAAGATACCGTTGGAAATGACGTCATTGTTCATCGCAAAGGCGCTACGCCCGCGGGTCATGGCGTTCTTGGTATTATTCCAGGGTCGATGGCCACTCCCGGATTTATTGTCCGGGGCAAAGGTTCGCCCGCATCGTTAAACTCTGCTTCACACGGTGCAGGTAGAACAATGTCGCGCACAAAAGCAAAGCAGACCATTCTGCCAGGTCAGGTAAATAAATTTTTAAAACAAGCCGGCGTCGAATTGATTGGTTCAGGTTTGGATGAAGCACCAATGGCGTACAAAGATATCCATCAGGTGATGGATCATCAGAAAGATCTGGTCGACGTACTTGGCTCTTTCATGCCCAGAATTGTAAGAATGTGCGGCGATGAGCGCTTTCAGGAAGTGGATTAAAATGGGACCAATACGAGAATGGAAAATTACATCCCGAAAAAGCCTATGTTATGTTTCGCAATAAAAGAAAAGCGAACAATTGAATTTGAATACAATGGCACGCATCGCACAGGAAATCCGCAGTGTTATGGAATAAACAAAAAAGGAAAAGAAGCATTAAGGGTGCATCTTCTGAAAGGTGGCAGTCGCGCCGAGCAGATGTTTTTGTGTGACCAGGTAGCGTTCCAGATTACTAACGATTCATTTGAAAATCCGGGACCAAATTATCACCAAGGTGACAAGGATATGATCCATATTTTTTGCGAATTGTAATGCGGAGGCATCATCGTCATTAGTCGCTACATTGGAATTCCTATCCGGAAGATACAAGTATGTTGAACTGTGTGCAGCGTGGCATTACATGATCCTTGACTCCGAGTATAAATCATAAACAGCGATGAGACGTTCGGGACTGCCCGATGTTTTATAGTTTTCCACTTCATCCCGGTTTTCCATGTAAACGGGTTGATAGGCTGCTTCATAATCATCCCAAACTATCGCCAGGTAATGATACCGGATTTTGCGATTTCTGCCATTTTCTAACCAAAGATTAAAAACGTTTTCTTCAAGGGATTTCGGAAAATCAGGTCCATCAAACATATTCGCGGTGATTATTAAGTAGAAATTTAGAAAATCAATGTGCATTAAAAAAGAGTCAACCACTTTTGTTACAACACAGAGAACGTTTCAAATCATGCTTAAAAATTATATATGCTAACAACCTGAATTCGGTTGTAGACTCATTGTAAGTCCGTATAAAAACCAAGATCACTTAGAAGCCAGCTGGACTGTTTCTGTTTCGCAACTAATTTATTCAATCCAGAATGTTCCCCCATCTACCGCAGAATAAATAGTTTCCTCTTTGGGTTGTATGATGATAAGCTTTTCCCGATCGTCCATGTTATAAGGCTGGCCGTCGTTTGGAATGATAGCAAGGTTCCAATAATACAGATGGTCACCATATTTCTTTGCGACCACCAAATATTTTCCATCCGGCGAAAAGTCTGCATGCAACTCTGCGCCGTTACTCTCCGTAACCTGGGCCAACTTACCGTCATCTAAATCCATCACATGGATATGATGGTTCATCCGCATCGCAATCTGTGTTCCTTGTTTATTCACTCTAAGGTTAGCCCATTCTGTGTTCGGCATGTCTTTCACTAAAGACAATGTAGTGTAAGGCGGAGGAGATTTAAAAATATATCGTTCCGCAAGCGTGAAGAGAATACTATTATCCGGCAGCCATAATACTTCGTCACTTATACCAAATGCGATGCTCTCTGACTCAACGTTTACGGCCTCCAGGTGTTGTAGTACATTTCCTTCCAGGTCCGTGATAACAATACCGTTATCAAAAGTTGGTTGATAAACCACTTTTGTATTATCGGGTGACAGCAGTGCGCCAACTTCTGTATCTGTTCCATTGGGAGAATAGTAATCAAATTCTTTCACGATAGATCCATCGCTGTTTTTTGCGACTGTGATCTTCGCCGCATCGAAAACTCCGGCTTCGCGCTCACTTGTCAAACGGTATTGTTCATCCCAACTCATGTCCCAGTTGTTAAAGCCGTATGTATTATAAGTAAAATACACGCTCTGCACATTGGTTTTCAAATCAAGCTGGTAAACGGTTCCCGTAAAGGAGTAAATCAGTTTTCCATCCAAAGGACGTGTGTTGCCATCATCAGTAACGTTATCATCGTCATCAGCACAGGAAGACATTATTGTGAAGCCAAGCAACAGGAGTGCAATAAAGTTGATTTTACTTTTCATAGAAGTGGGTTGTACGAGAAACAAATCGTAAACTTTACGAAAACAAAAAGGTGATGCCAGGGTGAGGCCGGCCGCGGCATTATTGTGCGATTATTAAAGTTCCAGATCAGAGATAATATCTGGTTAGGTTTACAATTAAGCGTCTGGTCCAATCGCACAGACGAGAACGCTGCGCTGAGGCCCCACTTTCAATCCGTCTAAAGCATTTTGAACCGTTCGCATTATGGGTTTATGCATAAGAACATTTTTTCAAAGTATCGAATGGAGACGACTATAGGGCACCGGATGATTTTCGTTCTAGACATGTAAAATTTAATTCTATAAGAAAAAATAAACACCAATTAAAGCAGGGTAAAGATGAACTTTGGCGTCACGCAAGATTCGATAAGCATAAGTTTAGAGATTATGCTCGTCGTCTTGTTGGTAACTGGTATCTGATTGCTATCCGAAAAAGTTAAAGAGAAAGGCGTTGGGACAGACAGATACGCTAACAGGTAATAAATATTTTGCTTGTCGGTTATGTTCCTTGCAGAACTCCGACGACTTGCTAATATAGTGCTGACGGCGCTCCATAGTGTTTCCGTGCCGTATTCATTATAGGTCACGCTGGAATAAATTGCAGGATTATCCCCGATGATAATAGTGAAAAATCTGTAATACTCTTTTAAGGCTACTTTCCTCCATGGAACTAACCTCTAACATCCCTTAGTTCAATTCCTTCATTCGTCAGTCTTATTCCCTGGACTTCCCAGGTTATCATTGTAGAACTTATCGAGGAATTCATCAACGACGTTGCAATGGTATTTTTAACTATCGCGCCCGCGACTCACACTCAATCCATCCGAAAATCTCTAAATCTTATAAATGATTACTGTACAAAGTGAAAACCTCAGGAATAACTCACAGCGTTAACTGCAAAAAAACACCTTATAAACTTTAAATTTACAAGAGACCACTAATTGTCGCAATCGACCCGTACAAAGACGCATTTACACACCTTCACCTTACTTCAGGCTACCTAAATTTGTATTACAAAAGAAACGTAATAACAAAACATAAACACTTAAACCATGACAACAACAATCGAAACCTCCGTCAACACTACAACTGTATCAAAACCGTTGCGCTGGACCGCGCATATCATGGGCGGCCTGGTCATCGCCTTCATGCTTATGGACAGTACCTTTAAATTTATCACGAATGAAGAAGTTACCGCGGCAACTGCAGAGCTTGGATTTCAGGCACATCATCTTCCGATCATGGGTACACTGGGTTTAATCTCCATCTTACTGTTTGCCATTCCACGCACGCAAATCCTCGGCGCGATTTTATTAACAGGTTACTTTGGCGGTGCCATCGCCACGCATGTGCGTCTCGACAATCCACTGTTCTCGCATATTTTATTTCCGATCTACTTAGGTATACTGGCGTGGGGATCTCTCTGGCTGAAAAATGAAAGACTGCGCAAATTAATCTTGAACAAGAATTGATCCCGGTGTCCCAAGCAAGAAAGCAGGTTGAAACTACTTGCTTTCTTGTGGTGACGAAAAATGCTCGGGGAGCTTGATATGGCTAACGGACAAAGTGCCTGCTAAATACATTGCTATTAAACTATCTCGGAAAAAATTTGATGTTAGCCCTTAAACCAGAAAAGTTCCTAAAATCTCGAATGCGGATCCTTGCTGAAACGCCAGATAAAACCATCGAGTACGTAGTGTGTCACCTGTGGAAGTATCAACAATGCGACCAGGCAAGATAGCATATAAGGATTCTCAATGGCTCCGTCTGCAAGGGGAATGAATACTCCTGGATGATCATTCCACACGAAATTATCCCAGAGGTTCTCCTCGAAATATGCCAGCATCAAAAGGACGGCGACAAAAGTTAGTGCACCTTTTATTCCGAACGTGAAACTACCCGATGTTTTTTTAGCACCATAGATCCATATCAAAGCCATGTAAGGTATGCCATGCGCCACCACATTTAGTAGCGTAAAGATCAGGTCGCCTTGAAACGCTACGATTCCAAAGTACCACGAAAGAAAGGTGCCTGCTATGATTAAATTCTTTGGAATATTAAATGACCTGAGTTTAACTACCATAACAAGCTCCTTGATGACATAAATACCAATTACGACGTAATATGAAGCGGCAAGAAAAGAGTCATATGAATCCAGGTTGATTCTTAAAAAATCACCTTTAACAAACCACGCAATTTTATCTGTACCAACCATGTGCCAGTGCAAAAGTGGATAAAGGGTCGCTGTATAAATGGCAATAGCATCGATCGAATTTCGCCATTTATTGTGCGTTTCCTTTCTCGCATATAATCGCATGAATCCATATTGTTGTCTCACGAAATGAAATACTGCTATGTAAGCAAGTATCCGCCAGAATAACATTGCATCATAGAGATGCATGCCAATGGCAATGAAGAACCCTACGATTGGAATAATGACCAGGAGACGCTTGTGAGCCTGGAAGGTTTGGCGATCCCAGTACAATCTAAAAAGTGTGCTATAGACATGACTCACATCAATACAAAGAACAAGAATTACCCACCAGAGCGTCGATACTTCATGCGTTGTGAAATAATCTCTAAAAATCAATACCGCAGCCACAGGAAGAATCATTGGCAGAATAATAAACACTGACTCAATTACTGGATTGGCCAGCCAAGGTTGTGTTGTTTTCATGATGCTAATAATGCTTTAGCCGCTTTGTGTCCCTGATAGAACGCCTCTTCAAAAATTGAAATACCTGACAAGTCGGAATGAGCGAAGAAAATCTTGTTGTTGATATGCTGTTGCGCATGAAGTTTATTTTCATTCCAAATAAAGTTTGTTGATGGCTTAATCATTCCATGTCCCCAAACCCAAACATTCATTTCATCAACATGCTTAATCAAATCCGGATGGGCCTTCTGAAGATCTTTGAACATCAGTTCGCGCCATTCTTTAAGAGATGTCTGGTGCGCTTTTCTGCGCGCATCTACCGTATTGTCGGACACCAAAGGTTTATAGTACGTTAAAACCTTCTTATTATGATGAAGACTGATGTCTTGATGAGATGCATTAACATACCCTAACGAGTCGCTGCCATAAATCACATTGTCCCAACATATGCCTTCACCTCTCCTTTCATTAAGGGCATGGTCAGTTATAAGATTCGCCACCATCCACGGTGCATATTCAAATTTCGTATAGTCAATCCCTCTTGACGTATCGGACAGAATACGTTGATTGATAAACTGTGGTGTTGCAAGGATTACTGAGTTTGCAATAATTTTTTTAGTCGCGTTCTCCATAGCATCGTAATACAAGCACGTTACGCCGTTGCCCTCCTCCTTTACCTGATACACCATTGCATTTGTGGTGATCTGGTCTTGTATACTTTTCCTCATTTGGTTAACAAGCCAATAATTTCCTTCAGGCCAGGTCAACACGGCGTCAGAAGCTGCATTGGAAGCTTTTGAATTGCGCGCAGCAAAGTAATGAATCATTGCCCAGGCAGAGGTTTGACTTATGGAAGTTCCAAAATCATCGGCACAGCAATAGTTTACATACCAAACCAAGTATGGCGAAGAGAACCGGTGGGAAGACAGGAATTTTTCTGCCGTGATCGAATCCAGCAGAATGAATTGTTCATCTTTTGAACTTAGCTCTACTGGAATTGAAAAGGCAGGCCTTTGGTCTTTTCCCGTCTTCATCTTGAAGTCATACATTAAATCCAAAAAGCGTTGGATTTCCTCCCGATCTTTTTTTGGAACGCCTTCATGGGGAACAATTCCCTCTTGCCAGAAATTATTTATGAATAGTCGCTCTTTAGGATCATGGCAAAGATAGTATTCGTTGTACACAGGCAGACCGTTTTTGATGCCGGTAATGACGTTGCAATCTTTTAGAAACGTAATAAGCTCCTGATCGGAGTGCCCGGGGATAGGTAAATAGTGTGCTCCCCACGGAAATTTTGACACAGCATTCGAACCTCCACGTGAATTTCCGCCAAGGTCATCATCCATTTCCAACAGGCAAAAATTGCGTGTGTGTTTTGCCAGGTAGCGCGCTGCTGAAAGTCCCGACACACCGCCTCCCACAATCACAACATCTGTTTTAATCTCCTGGGTTATCGGCCCAAAATCCATTGCACGTAAACGATGACCAAGGGCGGCATTTTGACCCATTATCTTTCCCGCGATTTCGTTCTTATCAGAGCAACGCGAGTTAAGGGACGGGATTATCATGGACAGTCCAACGACTTGAGAAAGTTCAAGAAATTTCCGCCGAGATATCATCTTGTGTAGTTAGCCCACTCTTTTTCAAATGTATTAACCAGTACCTGATTGTTTAAAGTATTAACCTCAGATTTTGTCTGTTGCATATCCGGTGGAAAAATAAACAACTGCTTTATCATTTGTTCATCAACAAATCGCAGCGTCCGTGGTAACCGGTATTCACCCGACAGCGTTTCCTTATATGCCAGTATGTATCCCCATTCGCCAAACGAGGGTACATAACAATGATAAGGCTGCGTCATAAAGCCACTATGTCGTAGCGTTTCGTTGATGATCCAGAAGGAGTTTCGGGCCACATACGGTGATGTTGATTGTACAACCATCGCACCTTGCGGTGAAAGTGCATTATAGATTTCATTGTAGAACGAAGTAGTGTATAATTTCCCGAGGGAGTAGTTAGAAGGATCCGGAAAGTCGATGATGATAAAATCAAAAACCTTGCTCTGATTACGTATCCATACAAAAGCATCTTCGTTGATGATGTTGACTTTAGGTGAGATGAGGGCATTGCTGTTAAGGTTCCGTAGCGTTTCATTTTGGATAAACATCTCAGTTATTGCCTTATCCAGATCCACAAGCGTAATACACTTAATTGACGGATATTTTAGAATTTCGCGAACCGCCAAACCGTCACCCCCACCAAGTACCAATACATTGAAAGGCGCTTTTAACTGAGACAGTCCCGGGTGAACTAACGCTTCATGATAGCGATACTCATCAGCGGAACTAAACTGCAGATTTCCATTCAGAAAAAGACGCCAGTCCGAGGCACTCTTCGTCAATACGATTCTTTGGTATGGGCTCGTCTTGGCGTAGACAATCTTGTCCGGGTAGGTAAGCGATTCAGAAAATCCTGTTAGCTTATCGGAGAGAATGAAACCACCAACTAACAAGACGCTGCATAGTACCGCGCTGAATGCAATGGCGGAGTAATTTCTAACTTCATTTCTAAATCGTTTTGCAACAATCCAGGCAACTACAACATTGAGAAGGCCAAAAAAGAACGAGGTTCTTAACAAGCCTAAGTACGGGATAAAAAGTAAAGGAAAAAGTAAAGACGCGAACAGTGCTCCGATATAGTCAAAAGTGAAGAGGCGAGAAACCAGATCTGTAAATTCAACACGGTCTTTGAGAATTCTCATCAACAACGGCAATTCGAGCCCAACAAGTGTTCCGGTGAGAACCACAATTGCATATAACAAAACCCGAAAATACATGACGTGCTCAAACACCAGGAAAAGAATAGCTGCGCTAAAACCACCGACCATCCCAACCAATAATTCAATGCTAATGAACCATGTGAGAAGCTCATGTTTGATGTATTTCGAAAGGAATGAACCGATACCCATGGCAAAAAGGTAGGTACCGATAATCGTGGAAAATTGTGTGACCGAATCACCCAGCAAATAACTGGCTAACGTGCCGGCTACCAGTTCGTAGATAAGTCCACAGGTTGCAACTACAAAAACAGCAAGCAATAACAACCATTGAAATGCTCCCTTCGTTCCTTCTGCACTGTGCATCATGTTTCTGTCAACTGTGTATGGCCGATGAAATAATGATGGCAATCGCAATCATAAACGCAGCAGACACAATCGCTATGGCGACATTTTGCTTTTCGATGATTTCTTTCCAGACGTCTTCGGGAGTTATTTTTTCAAAAATCCAAAAGGAAACGCCTAGCACGGCAATGCCAATAAAGGAATAAAGTAATGATGCAATAACAAATTTCCATTCCATGGTATGTGGGGTTAAACTATTTATGATATCGATAAATGTGACCAGGCCTGCCAGAAGGCCTGGTCGGCTCTGTTGTAGTGGGATTGAACCATTTCCATCCGGTGATACCAGAGTATACAAAGAAAGATATTACAATCACGGAGTACATGATATAATACTTCAATCCCTTCAGGTCTTCGCGGTTCATAGGCTATTTTGTTTCATAGGGTGAATATTCGCTATCACGCCATCTCCGCTGCTCGCGATATCGCTTTCTTGCAAAAAAGAAGATAGGATAAATAAGCAAGGCCAGTGCCGTAATGTAAAAATTCGATTGCATCGGAGCATCACGCGAGATGATGATCGCGAACTGGTCGTTTGCCGCACCAAAATCAGGATAAATGTTCAGATGATATCGGCCTTCAGGAATTTGCGACAGGAAGGCTTCAGCGTGCGTAGAGCCTTCATTCCAAGATGTCCCATCTTCATAACCTTGATAATACTCCAGTTCCTTCGTGAAATTATATTCCGTGCCGTCAGTTTCATTAACGAGCGTGAACTCGCCAAAAAACCAATCATTAACTATTGGCGCTTCGAGATAGACTTCGAGACTCTTCTTTCCATCATTAAGGTCAAAGGCCGGCGTAACAAACATTTTTTGATCTTTGAGATCGCTTCGTCTGAACTCACCGTGGTATACTTGTTTATCTTCAGCAGCGTTGTTAATGAATACCTGTAGCGCAAAGGCTATCAAAAAAATAAACACCGAAAGTGAAATAAGTGCTCCCTCTCTGAACGGGGTCGGGAAGGATTGCGTATAGCCAATTCCGCTCCGTGCAGGTAATTTGCTTTTCGGAATAGAAAACGCTTCCGCTATTTCATTGGGCGAAAAGTACTCGCCTTTACACCAAAGGATGCTGTCGTCACTTTTTTCAAGGGCTAGCAAAAAGGGTGGTGCAATGTATTCGTAATTGATGGTACTTTCTGTTATATCGGATACATCAAAGAAGAATTCTCCCTTAGCATACACGACATGAGCCGAGTAACGCTGGAAGATTTTAAATTCCAATCCTTCGTAATTGAAATTGGAATCGGATGCATTTGATTTTGGATCATCTTCAATTGGCCAAACCAAATTCCAATGACCATCAGATTCAGACAGAAAAGCATATCCGCGGTATGGGTTGAAGAGGAGATACTCGCGCCAACGGTAGCGGTACTTTAATTCTTCCTTCACAACAAAGCCCATTACTTGATAAGTGAAGTTCTCGATTTTTCCCCTGGATCCGATGGGCAATACCGACTCTTCCTTGTGGTTAAATTCGATCAATTTTTCATCCCATGAGCCTGCATGAAAATAAATACTACACGCGTTGCATGTAAGCGCAAGCGTCATGGCTTTTCCGCGAACAGGATTAACGCTTCCACACTTTGGGCAGATTATTTGATACCTATTTCCATTCATCCCAGCTCAAGATGTTTTTAAAGTTTAGTAATCGTACATCTACCTTTTCGCCGGAAATGGAAAAGATGTTGTGGTTTCCGTCAACTGTGAATACAGCAGTGCGATTTTCCTTGTTGCTGCATTGTATAAAAAAGAATCCTGGCTTGAATAGTCTCCATTCACCCAGTACACCCTCGTAGGTAATGCCCTCGCATTTTTCCACATACTCTCCCTTGAGCTTGAGATCTTTCTTCAGGCTAATGCTTCCACCGGCGTGTAACTTGCTTACTGATTGCTTGAATTCAACCCATGCACCAGAGAGGACTGCAAAACTCGCAAACGACTCGATGATCCAGATATATTTTCCGGACTTAAGTGCTGCACACCACAGATTTTTATAATCATTGCGAAGTTGAAGCCGAATCCGGCCCACGACCTGACAATCTTCCTTTGCGAACTCAAATGCAGAGCCTATTTGCAAAAAGCTCCAATCAGCGGGAATACGGGCAGGCAGGATACGATCGCGGATAGAATGATGTGTATGGACTAACGCACCACATTTTTCACAAACTATCAGGTAAGGCTCCGTCAACATAGACGTAATAGCGTTACTGCAGGAGGCACAACTGTATCGGTTCATCGAATTATCTCTCTATGGTTTGCTCCAATACTGCATTTGCCTGAAAGAATAGCTTTACCTTTTCATACAACGCTCGCGTTGTCGCACGATTGTCTTTTAGATAGTTTGACAGGAAAATGTCGAAGGTCAGATATTTGATTTCCGGCCACGTATGGATGGATAAGTGCGATTCAGTAAGACAAATAACTGCCGTATATCCACCGTTTTCAAATTCGTGATATACTTCTCCCACTTTAGTGAGATTGAAAGAATTAATTTGATCGTCTATAAAGTTGCGGAAGAGATTGCTTTGAGTAAGCTTTACTGTATTCCCGACAGCAAAGTTCGCCACGATATGTAAACCGCTTAAAGATCGTTGATTTCCCGTTTCGGTTGAACGGGGATGCGTTAGGTCCCGGGATTGCAAGTGATAAAGATTTTCCAATTTTAAATATTTTTCGGGAAAAGTGAAAGCAAAGATTTTGGGGCTCGACGGCGGTTCGCGTTAAAAATGAAGTATGCCAACTTTTTTTTCTTATGCACCCACAACTTATAAATAGCCCAATAAAAAAGTAATCCTAAACGCAGCATCGGATACATGTTGAATAATTCGATGTCACGATTCCCGACTTTGCCGGCCATTTTAATTTCCTATTTTTGACTTATGAAGCAGGACATCAAAGTATCGGTTGATGCAGTGGTATTCGGGTACGATCAGGAAGCAGGTATCTCTATGCTCCTGATAAAACGAAAGAACGAACCATTTCAAAAAATGTGGGCCTTGCCCGGTGGTTTGGTGCAAACCGGTGAATCGTTGGATGATGCGGTAATGCGCGAGTTAAAGGAAGAGGCGGGAATTGATGTTAACTACCTCGAGCAGTTGTACACCTTTGGTGCACCCGATCGCGATCCCCGAAATCATGCAATTTCTGTTTCTTACTTTGCACTTGTTCGCCCTCAGGACTACCATCTTTTAGCACAATCCGATGCTGAAGATGTTGCATGGTTCAATATCAAAAAGCTTCCAAAGTTAGCTTTTGATCATAAGAAAATTATTAATGTCGCCATCAAACGCTTGCGTGGAAAAATCACGTACGAGCCCGTGGGATTTGAATTGCTTGATAAAGAATTTCCTTTCTCCGACCTTGAAAAGTTGTATCAGACGCTGCTTGACCAGGATTTGGATCGCAGAAATTTCAAGAAAAAAATTGCCAGCCTTGGCATCTTAGAAGAGTTGGATGAAACGGTCCAACGCGGTGCCGGAAGACCTGCCCGACTATTTAAGTTCAATAAAAAGAAGTACTTCGAACTCAAAGAAAAGGGTTACAACTTCGACATTTTCTTTTAAATCAGCCTGATTTCGCAATTAGCGTAATTTTTACGCAAATTTCTTTGCTGTAATGAAACTGCGTCCTTAGATTTGCGTATATATTACACAAATAGATTATTATGATTGGCGTAATTATAGCACGATTTCAAACTCCTTACCTTCACCCAGGTCATCAGGCCTTGATCGAATCAGTTCAATCAAAACACAAGAGGTTGGTGATCGTACTCGGTGTTTCCCCTGTACTGGGAAGCAAACACAATCCGCTTGACTTCCACACACGTGAGAAAATGATCAAAAAATATTATCCGGATGTTGTTGTGCTGCCATTGGCTGATCATCCACTCGATACTGTCTGGTCGGTCAATCTCGATAACCTTTTGATGAACACTTTTCCCGGAGCAGGCTTTATGCTATTCGGAAGCAGAAACAGCTTTATTAACTATTATTCAGGAAAATGCAAAGTGCACGAGTTAGCGCCGCATGGAGAATTCAGCGCATCCCAAATCCGCGACTCCATTAAAGAACAAGTGATGGACGCTATGGAATTTCGCGCCGGTATTATTTACGCGTACGCCAATACATACCCTAAAGTATATCCGACAGTGGATGTCGCTGTGTTCAGAAACAACAAAAAAGAAATTCTTCTCGGAAAAAAAGACAACGATCAAAAATGGCGTTTAATCGGTGGTTTTACTGATCCAACAGATGAGGGATTTGAAAGCGCAGCGATGCGGGAATTAAAAGAAGAATGCGGAGACATCAGCGTAGCAAGATTTGAATACGAAGGATCTTTTGGAATTAATGATTGGCGATATAAAAATGAAACAGATAGGATCATTACAACTTTGTTTTCGACAGACTACATAGCTGGAGAACCCAAGGGGAATGACGACATCGCCGAAGTCAGGTGGTTCCCGATTCGAGATTTGCCAGAAATGATTTCAAACGGTCTCACCACGGTTACACATGATCCTTTATTCAACGTCCTTTTAAATAAATATTTAAAATAAATTTTATCGTTATGAAAAAGCAGAATCTTCTTTTATTAGCGGATGCCTACAAGTATGCGCACCACAAACTCTACATTCCCGGAACTACAAAAATATACTCCTATCTGGAAAGCCGCGGAGGTGTATTTCCGGAAACAGTTTTCTATGGCTTACAATATTTTTTAAAAGCATATCTCGAAGGAAAAGCATTTACCCAGGATGATATCGATGAAGCCGATGAGACTTTGACAGCAGTATTCGGCAGAAAAGATGTGTTTAACAAAGTCATATTTGAATACATCCTGAAGGTTCACAATGGAAAGCTTCCCGTTCGGATCAAGGCCGTTCCGGAGGGATCTGTGGTACCCGTTCACAATGTATTAATGACAATTGAAAACACAGATCCGAAATGTTACTGGCTGACTAATTTTCTGGAAACATTACTGATGCAGGTATGGTACCCTTCTACTGTGGCAACACTGTCAAGAGAAGTGAGAAAAGTTGTAGAACAATATTTCGAAGCAACGGTAGATGACAACGCAAAAAGTGCAATTGACTTTGTCTTGAATGATTTTGGTTTCAGAGGCGTCAGCTCGGTCGAAAGTGCAGCGCTGGGTGGATCAGCCCATTTGATAAACTTCATGGGAAGTGACACTGTCTATGCCTCCACCTTTGCCAGGAAGTATTACAATGCACAAAAAGTATATGGCCTTTCTGTTCCCGCTACAGAACATTCAATCATGACGTTGCTGGGCAAAAAAGAGGAGTCACGTATCTTCCAACATGTGCTAAACAGCTACCCGGAAGGAATCATAGCATGCGTATCCGATTCTTATGATATCTTTAACGCTGTCGCGAATCTGTGGGGAACGGAATTCAAACAACAAATCCTCGATCGCAAAGGGACATTGGTCATCCGTCCTGACTCAGGAGATCCCGTAAAAACGCTGGCGAAGGTTTTCGAAATACTCTTTGCAAAATTCGGGTTCAGTGTAAACAGCAAAGGTTACAAGCTGCTTCCGCCACAAGTACGGGTGATCCAGGGCGATGGTATCGACATATCTTCAATTCCACTTATCTATGGATCATTAAAACAGAACAGGATCTCTGCTGAGAACCTGGTGCTGGGCATGGGTGGCGCATTGTTGCAAAAAGTAAATCGCGATACTCAGAAGTTTGCCCTGAAATGTTCTTATGCAGAAATAAACGGCGATTGGGTCAATGTTAAGAAGCAGCCTGTTGAGTTGAATGCAGACGGAGAACTGGTGAAGTCTTTCAAAACCTCCAAAGCAGGAAAACTTAAGCTTGTCAAAGTTGCAGACCGATATCAAACAACGGATGTGTATTCCAACCACTACGATGACGAGCTGCAGACCGTATTTGAAAATGGTACAATTACGAAACAGCATTCCTTTGAGCAGGTAAGGGAACGTGCTCAAATTAGAAGTTTACATTTCGCATGACAAGGAAAGGTTACGCGAACAAATCGTAAATACCTGCTTTGTCTTCACACAAACTAAACACTGAAAAGCTTTCAATTATGATTACACGTGCCATTAAGAACTGTCTCGAGAACGCAAAACTAAAGGGCTGGAATGAAACGTATTGGGCTTTTGACATTCATGGAACAATGCTGAAGCCTACGTTTAAAACAGGTGTTGTGTCGACCGAGTTTTATCCTTATGCAAAAGAAGTGATGCAAATCCTTAGCCGTCAAAAAAATATCGTGAGAATTCTATATACCTGCTCACATCCGGATGAAATCGTTCAGTATCTAAAATATCTTGAGGCTTACGACATTCACTTCCACTATGTAAACGAAAACCCGGACGTGTGTGCCGGAGCTTATGGACACTACGACAGGAAATTTTACTTCAACGTACTATTCGAGGATAAAGCCGGATTTGATCCTATGACAGATTGGAAGGATGTTCTCGAACTACTCAATCACTATAATATAACTTAAAAACGCATAGCTATGTTCGGAATTAATTACATCAAGCTTGATTCAATGACCTACGTCATTCATTTCGCAAACGGAAATATAAAACGTGAAGGAAGAGGTTTGTCATTCTTTTATTACTCGCCAACTTCGTCTATTGTCGCCATTCCACTTGGAAGCCGTGACATTCAATTTATATTCAATGAAACAACAAAGGATTTTCAAACCGTCACAATTCAAGGACAGATCACCTACGCGATCGAAAATCCGAAACAACTCGCAGAGAGGCTGGACTTCACCTTGAATTCGGGCAGTAGAATAAATGAGACCAATTTCGAAAAGTTAAACCAGCGACTCAACAATGAAGCGCAAACTGCGGCATCTTCTTACATCCAAAGTATCGGACTAAAAGAAGCGCTCCGAAGTGCAACCGCGATCAGCAATAAAATCGAAGACGGCTTAAAGGAATCTGATGCCGTGAGATTACTTGGCGTTTCCATTCTTAGCGTCGACGTCTTGTCCATACGACCAACGCCCGAAATGGCGAAAGCGTTGGAAACTGAAATGAGAGAAACATTACAAAAAGAGGCTGACCAGGCGATCTATGAGCGAAGAAACTTTGCTGTTGAACAGGAACGCAAGATCAAAGAAAGTGAATTGAACACCGAAATCGCAGTGCAGGAAAAGAAAAAACAGATCAATGAAAAACAAGCTGAAATAAAAGTCAGGGAAGCTGAGAATACGCGAAGGCTTCGCGAAATGACAGTAGCTGCAGACCTTTCCGTTGAAGATCAAAAAACCAGGCTCATTGAAATGCAGGCAGAGAATGAAAGAAAAATGGCGGACGCGAAAGGATACTCACTCGAAAAAACACTCACGCCCTACAAGCAACTGGATTGGCGCGTGCTTATGGCCATTAATTCGAAAAACATCTCGGCGATCGATAACATTGGATTCGCTTTCCGTGAGTTGGCAGAAAATTCCCAAAAAATCGGAACGCTGAATATCACACCAGATTTGCTGGAGACTGTCATCAGAAGTGAAGGAAGCAAACCAAGAAAATAATTCGCGACATGAATCCGGAGCATGCTATTATTGTTGTTAATAAGACGAGGCTGGAGTCGTTGATCGATCGTTTTAACACAAAGGCTCAAGCCAAATTCTATATTGAACACGCAGGTGGCGATTTCAAGGATTATGAGCTTGAGCATGATTCTTTTCACGCATCGCTGGATCGGGTTACAAAGTTTTTTACGCGGGAGCTAAAAGTAAAAATCATCGATCGAAAATTTTTAACGAACTTCCTATTTAGCGAAAAGGACCTGGTGGTTGTAGTTGGACAGGATGGGCTTGTTGCAAATACCGCAAAGTATGTCAACGGGCTTCCGATTCTTGCGATCAACCCAGATGTAAACCGTTTTGATGGCGTATTGTTACCTTATAATACAAGTAATTTTGAAGTGGCGTTTACGCAAATGATACAACGGCGTGTGGCCTTTAGCGAAATCACTCTGGCAGAGGCACGTACAAACGATGGCCAAAAACTACTGGCCTTTAATGATCTTTTTATCGGTCCGGCCAGTCATACGTCTGCACGTTACAAAATCACTTACAACCAAATAACGGAACAACAGAGTTCAAGCGGCATAATCGTTGCAACGGGAGCGGGAAGTACAGGTTGGTTAAGTTCTGTCATGAACATGACCAACGGTGTAACGCGAACTTTTAATAAAGCCGTGAATAATCAAGTTAACTTTGCCTTGCCATGGAATACAGACAAGCTGGCTTTTGTCGTAAGAGAACCGTTCAGAAGTAAGTATTCAGATATAAACTTGTCGGCCGGATTAATTGATCATGGCGACAAGTTATTTATCGAATCGCAGATGCCATCCAATGGAATTGTATTCAGCGATGGTATTGAAGCGGATTTTTTGCACTTCAATTCAGGTGTTAAGCTCGAAGTTGGTATTGCAGATCAACGGGCTAGGTTGATTATTAACCAGAAAAAAAGGTGAGTATGATAGATAAAGTTCAAGCATGTTTTTTAGGTTTAGCTGTAGGGGATGCGTTGGGTGTTCCCGTTGAATTCAGGGCAGGTGTGCTATTGGTGTCCCGGAAAAACTCATCAACGGCATGTGTGGGGAGTGGTATGCCTCCTTCAATGTTGATCAATAATAATTAAATAATTCTTCATTTACGTTTTTTCGCCTCCCGGGCCGGCTGGGCCCAGCATACTGGCATTGTCGCTGAACATGATCCGCACAAGTCCCCTTCCAGACCAAAGATAATGTTATGCGACAATACCAGTATGCTGAAGGATGGTGTGGGTGTGCCCTCATCCTGTGATTACCGACAATAATTTGTTCTTTAACTCTGAACGTAAATTTTTTAAACGCCCCAGTTTTTTCCAGACACTAATGGAATCAACCTCCTGATACATGGTCGGATGATATTTCCTAACCTTTTGTCTGCTATCCCATCGGAATGGCTAAATATGCTGGCCAGGAAAAATGATATTCTGAAATTAGCTGAAGACTTTTCTGAATCGATAAAGAACCAGATATTACATGCAAAATCTTAAGCCATGTACCTGCTCTTTCCGGGAAGACATCAACTTCTTACAACTTTTCAGTTTAGTTACCTCCATTCGATTATTTCAAAAGGACTTCAGGAATGCAAAGACATTGACGGTAAACCCCTGGATATTCCGGGAAACGTAGAGGCGATCATATTTGCGGTCACTTCGGCAAATCATAGTAATACGAGAAGAAACCCACTTGCTTTTTATCTCCGTTCACTGGCTATCCATGAATTTTCGAGGGAACTCTTCGTTCCATCATACATCTATGGCATTGATGATGTTGGTAACCTTCCAAACTTTGCTGATTACACCTTAAAACGGGTTAAGCACGAGAGTGAAGGAGTATTTGACTTAAGGCCTTCAAATACGGTCGTGATTTGTTCAACACCAGTACTGAGCATGTATGAGCAACTTGGGTTTCGCATTCTTCCGGCTGAACTGGAAAATCGGAAATCATGGAATTATAGTTCACGTTTACCGTGGGATCTCGTCGAAAGCATTGCCAACACAAATGATTGGAACAAACGCGATGAGATCGTCAGAAATATTCACCCTGCTTCGCGGGAACTATATGAAAAATATCGTCTGGACGAAAAAGTTAAGCTGCTGTTTAAAGATAAGATGATCAGCGACGATGGTGATATCACAACCACCCGCGACTACAACAGCTACGTTCGCCAAATGGATGAGATCGCAGAGCTCAAGTACACTGAAACTTCTTCGTACATAAGACCAGGACGTATAGGCGACATCGGATGCGCAGTCGGCTCTTGGATCAGGCTTGCGTGCAGAGATGAGCAACTTCGTGAATCTGATTTTTATGGAATCGAGGTAGCGCGCCATTTATTTGACATCTGCAACCAACGAAAACACAACAGTGAGTTTGCCAATCCGTTTGTATTCTTTTCTCAGCGCAATGCAGTAACAGGACTTGTCTTTGACGCAAACTCCATGAATACGATACACACATCATCACTTACCCATGAAATAGAATCATATGGTAGTCGTAATGAGTTGCTGCAGTTCATCCAAAACAGATTTCAGGAGCTTGCAAGTGGTGGGGTATGGATTAATCGCGATGTCGTTGGCCCCGAACAAAAGGATCAGATGGTCCTGATGAAATTGAACCTGTTCGATGGCCGGAATGATGATTATGACAAGGTCTTTACAACCCGCGAAGACCTTCGTGACTATCTGAAAGGGTTGTCGACCTACGGAAAATTTCTACGCTTCGCCATTGACTTCCGTAAAAAAGAAGGCTATGCAGTGTCCTTTAAGGAAATAACACTACAGGATCAAACCTACATCCAAATTTCGCTGAGGGATGCCTGTGAATTCATGAGCAGGAAAGACTATATAGACAACTGGCAAAGTGAAATGCATGAGACCTTCTGCTTTTGGGATTTTGATGAGTGGAGGAATGTTCTTGAGCAAACCGGATTTAAAGTCCTGCCGGATTCACATGCCTATACGAACGAGTGGATCGTGGACAACAGGTTGAAAGGCAAAGTTGAATTATTTGAGGAAACAGCAAATGGCGTATTTGCACTACCCTACCCTGTAACAAATATGATTTTGGTGGCCGAGAAACAATGACCAATTCAAATCCGTCTTTCAAGAAAGATAATTTTTCTTTGGTAGTGTCAGATAACCAATCCCCACAGAAGGATCGTTAAACAAAAAAAGAAAGCCGGCGTTCAATCGCCGGCTTTCCCATCACCTATTTGCTTAACGCTACTCAATGCTTCCCGTCAGCTTCGAAAGCAAAATTTGCGATGACAGATAATCATACGCAGCCTCCAGGTAATTAGACTTCGCTGAGCTGAGTTCAAATTCTGCATCTGTAAGTTCAAGTCTTGAAGAAACTCCCTTTTGGTACCGATAGCTAATGATGTCATAACTTAAGAGCGCAGTCTCGCGCACAGACAAGGCTGTCTCCAATCGTTCACGCGACTCATGATGAAGTGCGAGTACCTGGTGCACTTCCGTTTTCAATTGTTCTCTCGCGTATTGTTCACGCAGTTGCGCCTGTTGATGTCCCAGTCGGGCAGCATGTGTTTTTGCATTTACCCGCAGCCCAGTAAATAATGGAACAGCAAGTTGTAGCCCCACGAATGATGCTGCCGGATAATGGGCATCTGCAAACGCGAGATCGTTTGTCTGAGATTGAAGTTGGTATTGACCAATGGCTGAGACGACAGGCAGACGCGCCGCGCTCGTCACGGCTACGTTTTGTTTTTCCGATTCAATCCGCAGTCGCGTCATTTGCAGCAGCGGATTGTTCTGGATCGCCATTTCATAAACTGCTGTCTCATCAGGAATTTCATTCTCTGCCAGTACCGATAACGAATCTGTTAAATTGATATCATTATCAGTAATACCAATGAGCGTCCTCAACTGCAATTTGGCAGACTCAATTCCATATTGAAGTTTGCTGATCTGCGGTTCGAGATTCTTAATGGCGGTGTATGCCCGAAGTGTATCTACTCTGATTGCTTTGCCTTGTAAAAATAAAGAACGCGCATCCCGTAGTACGACCTGGTTGCGGCGTATGCTTTCCTCTTGTAACCGCTTCCTTTCCATGAGCACAAGGATCTGTAAATAGGTCTGCTTCACATCTGCGACAAGATTAATTTGTGCCAATCGCGTTTGCATTTGTGATTGCCGCAACGAGTACTCAGATTGTTTCACTAATGGAGCTGCCACCGGATTAAAGATCGGCTGTATCGCCGTCAACGATATTCCGAGTTGGTCTTCTCCTCCGAAACGGCCATACGGAATTTTTTCCTCCGACGCGTCTGATCCAAACCCAAAGAAAGGGGACCGTTTGAAATAATGATTGACCTGGCCAGATAACGAAACAGTTGGTAAAAATAAACCGCGTGCATCAGCGCGTTGTTGTATGGCGATCTCGTTCTGCAGCGCTGTGGCCTGAAGTTCCTGGTTATTCTGCGTGACTAACCTGACAGCATCTCCCAGGGAGAGATTGTGCTGCGCTTCGGCTACGGTTATTGCCAGTAGGCCAAAGGTTATGTGAAGTAAGATTGAGAATACTTTCATCTTATAATATTGTTTGATGTAATTAAGCAACGGCTACTTGTTCGGGTTTCACATCGTTATGATGGACCGTTGATTTCACCCTGCTGCGTGACAGATACGAGTATACACTTGGAATGACATACAGCGTAAGCACGCCGGCGAAGATCAATCCACCTACCACAGCGATCCCGAGCGATGTTCTGCTTCCAGACGCGGTGCCGAGAGACAACGCGATGGGTAGTGTACCGAAGATCATCGCCAGTGTCGTCATAAGGATTGGGCGAAATCTTGATGTCGCCGCAGCCAGTACAGCATCGCGTACTGACATGCCTTCTTCTTTTCGCTGGTTTGCAAACTCAACGATCAGAATTCCATTTTTTGTGATCAGTCCAATCAGCATGATGATTCCGATCTGGCTAAAGACGTTGATTGATTGATCGGTAATCCATAAGCTAAGTAGTGCCCCTGTTAATGCCATCGGCACAGTGAGCAGAATAATGAATGGATCAACAAGACTTTCAAATTGCGCGGCGAGTACCAGGTAGATGAGTACGATCGCGAATATGAATGCAAAGATCAGACTTGAGCTACTCTCTGCATAGTCGCGGCTCTGGCCTGCGAGCGCTGTGTTGAATTCATCCGGTAAAACTTTCTTCGCGATACCATCCATTTCTGCAATTGCTTCTCCCAGACTCACACCTCCGGCTGGCGTTGCAGAAATTGTTGCACTGTACGATTGATTGTATCGATAGATGGCAGGAGGACTTACTGATTCATTCATCGTTACGAGGTTGTCAAGCGAAATCATTTCGCCATTGTCTCCCTTTAGAAAAAGCGATCTCAGGTCTGCAGGCGCCGAGCGTTCTTTCCGATCGAGTTGTCCGATCACTTCATACTGTCTGTCATTATAAATGAAATATCCGTAACGTCTTCCACTCAACGCAAGCTGTAACGTTGTTCCGATTTCCTGAGTTGACACACCTGCCTGTGCTGCCTTCTCACGATCAATGGTAATTCCGATCTCAGGCCTGTTGATTTTAAAATCCGGATCCTGGAAGCTCAACTTTTTACTTTGATAAACTTCTCCCATGAGCTTTGGCATAACATCGATGAGGCTATTGAGATCGGGAGCTTGCACAACGTATTGAAGCGGTTGTGAACTCGAGAATCCACCGATCGTTGGAATCTGAATCGGGATGATCATCACATTTCTGAAGCGTGCTGATGCCGCGACAAGTTTTTCATAAACCTGTTGTTGCGTGATGCCACTTTCCCGATCAGCAGGGTCTTTCAGAAACACCCATTGAAATCCGCCGTTCACAGGCTGAACCAGCGTACCCGATGATGCGGCTACTGCAGCATACGTTCTGTTTTCATTGAGCTCCGGGATAGAATCAGAAACAAATTTGTTAATCTCTTTCATTGACTCTTCCATACTTTCGAACGACGTTCCTTCAGGCGCCATCACGGCAAGACCAACCATGGATCGATCTTCAAGCGGCGCCAGTTCAGATGGAAGCGCCGGTGCAAGCCAAAACGCTAATCCAAACGATACGATCAAGAGCACAAAACCTAACCACCTGAATCTAAAGAAAGCGTGCAGTGAGTTTTCGTATGCTTTGTTAAGCGATTCAAACCAGGGCTCCGTCTTTCTGTATAGCCACCCATGCGAGGCATTGGCTTTCAACAAGTAAGCACTCATCATCGGAGAGAGTGTCAACGCAACGAATGCAGAGACCAACACCGATCCGGCAACGACGATAGCAAATTCTTTAAAGAGTTGCCCAGTGATACCGCCAAGAAAAAGTATTGGCAGAAAAACAGCAGCCAGTGTCACCGTGGTGGAAATAACAGCGAAGTAAATTTCATCCGACCCTTTCCGCGCAGCTTCAACCGGATTCATTCCCGATTCTATTTTAGCGTAAATGTTTTCCAGAACAACAATGGCATCATCTACCACCAACCCGATGGCTAACACAAGTCCAAGCAAAGTCAATACGTTGATCGAAAAATCACCGAGGTACATGATAAAAAAGGCCGAGATGATGGACACCGGAATGGCCACCAGCGGAATGATCGTACTGCGCCAGTCGCGAAGAAAAATGAATATGATAATCGCCACCAATCCAAAAGCGAGGAACAAAGTTTCTTCAACTTCCGATAACGAATTTTTCACCGGAACTGTAAAATCTTTTCCCAACGAAATGATGTAGTCGTCTGGAGCGGTCTTAACGATGTCATCGAATCGTGTTCTAAATTCTTCAACAATGGCCAGCGAGTTCGCGCCGCGTTGTGGCTGAACGCCGATACCGACACCATATCGCGCTGTGTTTCCTTCGCCAACAATCATAGCGGTGCGTTCGTTCTGCGATGACATCACAGCCTGACCAATATCTTTGAAGCGAACAATGGCTCCCCTGTTTTCGAAAATGATCATGTTGTTGAAATCTTCTTCTGTAACGAGTCGACCTTGTGTGCGCAATGTTACTTCGGTGTTTTCACCTTCAATTCTCCCGCTGGGTAAGTCGACGTTTTCACGTTGAAGTGCAGCCTGCACATCCGAAGGTGTTAAGCCATATGAAGCAAGTTTGACAGCATCCATTCGTAAACGCATCGCGCGCTTGCGTCCGGCATAGGTATCAACTAATCTAACGCCTGGTATAGACTGAAGTCGCTCTTTGATATTGATGTTGACAAAGTCGGTAATGTCTTCCAGGGTTTTCGTATCACTTTGAACCGTGAGAAAAACCAGGAAGTCCGCGGGTCCCATCTTTTCAACGATTGTAGGTTCAATGTCAGTAGGAAGTTGTTGACGTGACTTCGACACTTTGTCGCGAACATCATTGGCAGCAGCTTCGAGATCTGCATCCAAATTAAATTCTACACTGATGATACTCACCTGCTCGCGCGAGACTGAAGTTAACGCGCGGATTCCGTTTGCTTCGGCGATCGCTTCTTCAAGAGGTTTGGTTACCTGCGAGGCAATAATATCTGCACTGGCACCCGGGTAAACTGTTGTCACCATAACAATCGGCGAATCGGTTACAGGATACTCACGTGTTCCAAGAAAACTATAGCCTACGATGCCAAAGAGAATTAAGAGTACAGACATTACGCCGGCAAGTACTGGCCGCGAAATACTGACTTGGGAAATAGCACTCATAAATTAGATTGTATTATACTTTAGTGACTTACTTGATTGAAGCGAAGGAGATTGGTGTACCAGGTGCCAGGCGAAGGAGATTAGACGTGATGACTGTGTCACCTTTCTGCAATCCGGAAACGATTTGAACCGAAGAAGCATTACGCTGACCAATTTGCACTGGTACGGCTCGTGCAATGCCATCGTGCGCAACGAACAATGTATAACCAGTTGAAGACGCCATCAATGCATTCGCGGAAACACTCAATGCATCCGATGAGCTGTTAAATTTGAGTGACACTCTTGCGCTTTGTCCGGGAAAAAGATCGCCATCCACATTAGGAGTAATGGCCCGAACGAGCAGAGATCTTGTATTCTCATTCAATCTTCCCCCAACAGCAGCGATCTTCGCTTTATAAGTTTTGTTTGTGGCAGCCGTGGTGAAAATGATTTCTGTACCCGTTGATACGAGGGCCGCATACTTTTCAGGAACGGAGAATTCGACCTTAATCAGTCTGTTATCTTCGATGTTCGTCAAGATGGTATTCGTCGAGACGATTGAACCTGGATGTACGTTGATCATGCCGATCTGTCCATCGAAAGGTGCAGTGATGTTTGTTTTATCAATGGCAACAAGGAGCTCCTGAATTTGTGCCTGCAGCACTTTAAGCTGTGTTGACGCATCGTCGTAGTCTTGTTGGGCAACGGCATCGTGGGCCAGCAAATCTTTAAGCCGTTGCTCATTCAGGACAGTTAATTTTTCCTGCTGCCTAAATTTTTCGAGTTGGGCTTGCAGGTCTGCATTGTCGAGTTTGAACAACAGCGTTCCTTTCTTCACTGTACTTCCTTCGCGCACCGGAACGGAAACTATCTTCCGCGTCATTTCACTGACGATCTGAACTTCCTGGTTTGCAACGAGGGTTGCGTTAATGTCAATAGCTTCGCTGACCTCCGAGGGTTTCAACACGACAGCATCAACCGGCGTACCCGGAATACTTACGGTCGGTTCCCCTTCCTTTTCACTTTTAGGACCTGCCTGCGTTGTGCATGCCCACAAGCCAACAAACAACAGGCCGATAGTGAGTACTTCCCAAACGGTACTCCGTAATTTAACTAGATGATCGTTTTTCATAGAATGGTAATTGTTTAGATATTTAATTATTGATTTATTTAAGTTTTTCGATACATTTGGTTGTTATTTGGCCTTAGCCAATTGGTAAGACGTAATAACGTATAGATTTATTTAAATGTTTCGATATTTAAAAGAAAAAAAGTCAGGCGATCTTAAGTGATTCTAAAAAAATGATGTAACCGTCGAGTACTGAATTGTTTAGCTTGTATTTCACGTTTCTTCCTTCCTTTTCGGCAGTAACAATTTCAACGTCAGTTAAGATTTTTAAATGGTGGCTGATCGAAGGCTGGGCAAGGTCGATCACATCACCGATGTCAACGCAATAAAGGCAATCTCTTTGTTTTTTGATTTCCTTGATGATGGCCAGGCGATGGGGATCCGCCAGGGCTTTTGCTATTTTTTCGGCTCGTTTAGCGTTCATTTGCTTTCCTGTAGACTGCAAATATAACATCAATCTATTTAAATAGTTCAATTGTAACCAATTCCTTGCTCCTCGCAGTCCTCCGTCTCCCGTTTCTCTCTACGACCGTTATCCTGAGTCACCCACCGTGGGCACGGAAAAAATGTGTGATGACGTATATTGCTTACGCAAAAAGCATAGCAGCTACAAAACCCGTTACCGATTTGGTGCCTTACGAGCCCGTTCTTGAGTTTGGGACTGTTGTTTTCTGA
>DASPIZ010000081.1:0-30511 GCA_035628875.1 Ohtaekwangia sp.
AAAAGCCAACGTGATTTCATCAAGAACCGACGCGGCCGTCAATGGTAAAACACAGCAAACTCAGCAACTTAAATCAAAACAATATATGTCCTACGTTGTATCCAAAGATGGCACTAAGATCGCTTTTGAAAAAAGTGGCGCAGGTCGGGCGTTGATAATTGTTAGCGGCGCGTTGTCAGCGCGTTCGCTATTTGAGGGAGAACCGATGTTGCTGGTCGACATCCTTTCCAAGCATTTTACCGTCTATATTTATGACCGTCGCGGGCGGGGCGAAAGCACCGATGAACAACCCTATGCTGTCCAAAGGGAAATCGAAGATATTGAATCGCTGATTGACAATGCTGGTGGGCAGGCATATCTTTATGGCGTCTCATCCGGAGCGGCGTTATCACTGCACGCAGCTGGAAAGTTGGGAGCAACTAAAGTGCAGATGTTGGCAATCTTTGAGCCCCCGTACGGTCAGGACAAAAATACTTTCGAGAAGCAAAAACTAGGCGTGAACGAACGTATTAATAACGGCAAACCCGGTGAGGCCGCTCAGTTTTTCCTTTCGGAAATTGGAACTCCCGCAGCTGCGCTCGAAAAAATGAAATTAAGTCCTGCATGGGAAACCATTAAAGAGATTGATTTCACCCTTGGCTACGACTACCAGGTTTTAGGTGACGGAGCAATCCCACGCGATGCTGCTACGACCGTTACGATTCCAGCCCTCGTAATGGTCGGTGAAAAAAGCGTGGATTTTATGCACACCACAGCTGAACAACTCGCAACGATAATGCCCAGTGCTGAATACAAAATACTTAAAGATCAAACGCATCAACCTAAAGCTGAAGTAGTGGCACAGGTGATAATTGAGTTTTTTAATAAATGATAAGTATGGCGTTTGATCATCGAAGAATTACCTACGTTTTTGCCGCTTTTTCTTTTTTATCAATTGGTGTAATTCAACTCTACGCAGGACAGGTACTCATAGGACGACCTCCGCTTCCCTTAGGGGGATGGAGCGGTACGTGGCTGGCATGGATCGTTGGTGTTTTGTTAATCATGTGTGGCGTACTTGCCATTATGCGAAAATCGGCAATTATACTTTTTTCAGCACTCACTGCCGCTTTTGTAATTTTATATTGCGTATTACCTAATCTATGGTTGGTGTTCAACGGCGACGTAGGAATAGCATTAACTGGTTTTGGAAAAGGACTTTCATTAGTCACGGGCCTGCTGGTCCTCTCGGCGGCAACGCCATCTCAAAGGCAAACAGGCAGAAATAAAATGATCATGCGTATATGTAATTATGCGCTTGGATTTTTTTTATTAACAAGCGGAATTCAGCACTTCCTTTTTGCGTCTTTCGTTGTGACGCTCATACCAACATGGATTCCCTTTTCTGAATTCTGGGCTTATGCTGGTGGAGTATTCCTGGTGATAAGTGGTCTTTGCGTGATCACGCGACTCCAGCTAAGAATCGTATGACCCTTCAGTGGGCTGATGATTTCTTCATGGGTGTTGATCATTCACATGCCACGCGCTTTTTTTACCGTCCGGGATATCAACGAATGGGCCGCATTATTTGAAGCGCTTGCATTCGCATCATTGTTACTTATTCTCAGTCGAGCGGATTTCAACGATGAAAAATTATTGGCGCCAGTTTTCACCAGCGATAAAGGGCAGACTTTTAAATCATAACTAAGGCACATAATCGGAGGCATAACGATTTACACTGATCATTCGTCTTTTAATTAAAAACATGGAATCAGACTGCCGATAAGCTACGACATCCATTCTCTACCAGGATTATTCTTACAGCCATCTTGTAAACGTAGCGTGCCAGAGGTTAATACCCTCCGGTCACATGAAACCGTTTCGCCTGCGTAATGAAAAGGCGCCAATCCCTTAAAAACCTGTGATGAGCGTGTCAGCGCTTATTTATGACTGGCTTTAACAGACGTTCTTATTTTTACAAATCATTTAACTAATGTTTCATTGCCCACCAGAAAGATTTGGAAGTGCAAAAGTTGTTTAGTAGCATCTTCGTTCCCAATCGGTCAGACTGGTATGACGTTTTAATCCTACATCCACCAATGGAGGATCTCTTTTACTTTTTAGATCATAACTTTTGGAATAATGGCCGATTGGCGTTAACGTTTGTTATGTCGCTCGTAATTATTGTTTTTGTACGCTATCTTTTTTTCGCATGGGCTTATAAAACAATTCTCGAATGGCTGACGAGGTCGTCGCGAAACAAAATTATGGGCAAGCAAAAACAAATCCGGCGCGAGATCTGGTGGGCTTTTGTTTCAACACTTGTATTTGTAGCGTTGGCCTGCATTGCGTGGTGGCTTTATCAACAAGGTCTTACACGTGTGTATGAAGAAACATCACGGTATCCGCTGTGGTACTTAATTATCAGTCCTGTGCTTTTACTGGTGTTGTATGAAACTTATTACTATTGGCTCCACCGCTGGATGCATTCGCCAAAAGTGTTTCGGGTCGTGCATCGTATTCACCACGAAAGCCTGCACCCAACGGTGTTCACTTCCTTTGCGTTTCATCCCCTGGAGGCGTTTCTACAACTTGTATTTTTTCCGCTCATCGTTCTGCTGATTCCGTTCCACTACATCACACTTTTGATCGTGTTCACGATCATGTCCGTCTCAGCTGTAGTGAATCACAGTGGCGTGGAGATTTTCCGAAATCGCTCTTTACTCAATCATGTTATCAGCTCCACCCATCACGACACCCATCATAAACATTTCAATCATAACTTCGGATTGTATTTTACCTGGTGGGACAAATGGATGAAAACAGAGAAAACTAACGAATATTTTCGAACACCGACCACCCGGAACGGATACAAAACGAAGGAAGATTTCTGACGGTCAAAGTAAAAAGCGCACAGCTTAATTTATACAAACGTTAATGTCAACGATCGATTCTTCGGAGTCAAGGGAAAAATCGATAAAGGTGAGGATAACCTAAAAATGCCAAGGCTGTAAACGTCGAAGGATTAATCCAGATTAAAGGTCTTCCTGATTGCTTCAGATGATAAAAGACGTTGTAAAGATTCGCGGATTTCTTTCGGATTTAAAAACGGATGTTGTCCAAATAGGGCTCGGTATTCTGAAAGAACTACGTTAGAATATGACTCAACCCTGTCCGAGGCAACACTGTAAATTGCTGCTACTGCATCCCTTTGAAAGTGCAAATTCACTGGGTCAACAAATCCGAGTTTGATATATGATGCAGTCTTTCGCGCACATCGGCAGGGATTATTCTTATTGATCAATCCACATTTGTTATCCATGAAGGTATAGAGTTGCTGCCTTGCGCGATGCAATTTAATTCTGAAGTTCTCCTTTGTGATCTCCATTACTTCTGCTCCTACAGTATCCGGAAACTCAAAGAGTTCGCCAAGAATAAAAATTAACCTTTGCTCTCTGTCGAGGCACAAAAGCATGGCCTTCATGCAACTCAATTTTGCTTCCTCTACCAAAAGTTTTTCTTCTACTTCGAATTGAGATCCTCCGAGCTCTTCATCTGGTATTTCATCCAGATCCCGGGCAAATGAGTCGAAAGTCATTGAGTACATTTCATATTTTCTTCTTTTCATATTCAAAAAGTGGTTCTTTACAATACGATAGACCCACGTTTTAAAATCGCTTTCATGTCGGAAGGTGCTTAACTTGGTCACAATTTTGATCAACACCTCCTGCGCTATATCTAAAGCATCATCGCGATGTGCTACAAAGGAAAGTGATACATTAAATATCCAATCCAGATGCCGTTCAAGAAGTTGATCCAGGGCTTTTTTATCACCTTCTATCGCGCGATCAATTAAAGTATTGTCGTCCATATTATTTGTCATTAAATGGCTTCTGTCGATATTAGACAGAAGCCAACTATTGCAAGTTAGTGTTGTTCCATTAAATGTTGTCCAAATGGATTATCGAAAACCATTAGCCACTTTCCATTGGCCTGTTTTCTCAACACTGCGACTGAAAGTCCCGATTGCTTGATTTCCGTACCATCGGATGCTTTTCCATTCATTGTCCAGGGCGCAAAGTGTATCGCTAAATCTCCATTGATAAAGACTTCATGGTCTGGATATTCGAATTTCGGGTTTACCGTAAAAAATTCAGTAAAACCCTTTTTAATTAACTCTTTTCCTGACACTGGTTTTTCGGGTTCAAATACAATAACTGCGTTTGGTTCGTAGCTTCCCAGGATTACTTCCATATCTTTTTTGTTAAAAGCGTCGGTCATGTCAAGGATGACTTTTAATACTTCTTTTTGTTCATAAGTGAATGTCCTTTTTTCCATGTGTTTTGTTGTTTGAGCGTGAATTGTAAATGCTGCCATGCAAAGGCAGGCGCTGAAAAAGATTGATTTTGAATTCATTTTTTTGTCGTTTTCAGGTTAGACACAGCTCAAATCCGACTGTTACAGTAGAATATATTCAAAAGGTATTTTTTAAGCAACACATGAGCCGATACTTAGCAATTGTCATCTGCGCGACAAAGCGTGAACGAAGGCTCAAGAACAAGGAATTCAGTAGTTCCCGCTATTCTTCTCAAGCTTGCAAAAAACGACAATGCTTTCAGGCATGTAACACAAATCTCAATGAAACTTTGTCTAGAAAGACAAAACCTTAGACGTTTTAGACAACCGTTCTGCCTTTTTCTGCTGCTACTTTTGATCATTAATCAAGAGCAATTATGAAATACAGCAAGGCCATCTACCTGTTTTTAGGCATTTCCATGTTTATGTTTGGATTCCTTAAGTTCTTTGATCCTTTCAAAGGGTGGTACAGCGTTCAAATTTCTAAAAGTGGCCTTGGAGCAGTGTCATATGGCTTGGGAATCCTCGGTGAGTTGGTGGTCGGAACAATCTTTCTTTCTCTCCTAATTTTCCGACAAGGAATTCGTCCGAAACACCACGTGCTGCTATCCGCTTTCGCATCGGTGGTAGTTATCGCCATGATGAGTACCGGAACATATGTTCACCTTCATCCCAACGTTCCAGCTGATGTACTTCCATTGAAAATTAAACCGCCATTTATACCACTTATCTTTTTAGCAGCAGCGCTCCTCAATTTACTATCTACCTGGAGAAACTATAAAATATCTTAAGTACAAAAAATCACCCAGACGCCATGAAATCGATACTAACAGTTGCATTGGCGGTATTACTTTATTCGAACTCGCATGCGCAAGACTGGGAATTAGTTAAAGATAAAAATGGCATCAAGGTCTTTACGCGTGAGAGTGAACACTCCCCTATCAAAGCATTTAGAGTGGTCTCTACTTTCGAAACGCCACACGAAACCATATTGGGCGTATTATTAAATATATCGTCTTACCCGGAATGGTATGATCACTGCAAACGCACAAAAACAATCCTCCACGACCAGGAAGCAGTGACCTACTACATGGAAATATCCATGCCTTTGCCTTTCGATAACCGTGATGCTGTATATAAGTTAGAAATTACGCGCGATAAAAAGTCAACGGCCCTGACTTATCGCGCAGTTGCAAACATCAAGACAAGAACTTAAAGGAATTGTCAGGCTAGATTATGCTGTTGGAAGCTGGAGAATTTCACCAGTCAATCAGGACCTCACACAAGTTGAACACGAGTTCGAGGGCGATCCTAAAGGTAACATCCCAGGCAGTATCGCAAATTTATTTCTTGTTCAGGGACCATTAAATACTTTTGATCGTTTAAAGAAATATATTGCAACATTGAAATAACATCAGTGATAATCAGCAGAAAACATTTCGACCTAAGAGGCAAATGCATTATTGAAAACCTGTCAATAAAAAATCCAGGCCGAATTGCAGTAGAGTTTCACAATGAAGCGTGCTACATTTTTCTCCGGCAGGGTAATGCAATCATAAAAGGATCAGACTCCAGCACCCAGCTTATTTCAAAAGATGGTATCGCTTTGAATTGCGGAAATTATTTTGCCGATTTCGGCAACGTTCAAACCGGAATTTCCACGGAGATTTTTGCTATTCATTTATACCCAGCGTTGTTACAGGAAATTTTTCGCAATGAGATTCCATCATTCGTAAGAACCGATACAAACTTTAGCCTTCCCGTAAAAACTGTCAGCGACTCCGTAATGGATCGTTTCATTGAGAGCTTGGTTTTTTACTTCGATAACTCCCATATCGTGACAGATGATATCTTAATTCTGAAGATTAAGGAATTGATTCTATTGCTTATTCAATCCAGTCACGCAAAGACGGTTCATGAACTGATTTCTGCGCTCTTTACGCGAAAATCCGTTACCGTTTCGGATGTTGTCAACGCCCATATTTTCGACAATTTATCCATCGATGAGTTAGCCGAATTATCGGGGCTTAGTGTAACATCTTTTAAAACGGAATTCAGTAAAATATATAAAGAACCCCCAGGCCATTATATTCGAAGGCGCAAAATTGAACGCGCGAAAGAATTACTCCGCATTAGTAACGATAGTATTAGTCAAATCGCCGATCAACTTGGTTATAGCGACATAAGTCATTTTTCAAAATCGTTCCAGGCACAGTGTGGAGAATCTCCCAGTGTTTATCGAAAAGCTCAAGGCCTGTAGAGATTTCAATCAGCATAGATCTAATGTCAACAAACGCCATACATGCCCTCCAATGCTCGTCTGCATGGACGACAACAGCACTTTCTTCTTTACATTGTGATCATTCTCAAAATCTTTCTGAGGATAAGATTGGATAATCTACCAGAGCCCAGACTTTTACCCACACATGGTGTTAATCAAAACGCTTTTCCATTTGATAATTTTGAAGTGCGGTCGCGTCTATTTGTTTTGACTGTTCATGGACAATTGCAAATCCCTTAGACTCAAAAAATGGTCTTGCTGTTTTACTTACCTGAGCTTTCAATACATCAATTCCCTGGCGTTGAGCTGTTGATACTAAATGCTCAAATAGCTTGCTGCCGACTCCTGCCCTTTGACAATTTTTATGTACGTAAAGAAGGTCAATCACATTCTTATTCTCCAAGGCCCCAAATCCGACAAGCTTTTTATTAATGTGCGCAACTATAAAGTATTGGGATTGAATTTTGTCTTTCCACCTTCGCATGTTAGCCGCAGCGGAAGTCCATGCAATTAACTGTGCTTGCGAGTAGTCCTCACGGCAAACGGTTAAAATACAATCCTGAAAAAGCTTTAATATCCAATCGAGATCCGATTCTTCGGCCATTCTGATTTCAATTTGATTAGACGATATTGACATCATTTGGTATCGTGTCGTTTAAGTTATTTCCGCATTGCGTTTACCGTTTCACGGATTCGTTTTTTTTTCGAGGACGAACTGTTTTACACTTATTTTACGAAAATACTCGAAAAAGATCCCAATCATATATGAAAGCGTGGACAGATGAATAATTAATTTTTAACTTTAATAACTTAAACGCTCATCAATGGCAACATCAACCTTAATGTTAACGGAACGAAACAGACGGTAGATGTCGATCCAAAGACATGGGTGTTATGGGTGTTACGCGATCACCTTAACCTGGTCGGAACTAAATTCGGTAATATGGGCGAAGGTGGAATCATTGATGGAATTGGAAATGCTTTGTTTGGAGAACTCACATTCAAAGATGGCGTTCCTGAAAAGAATAATTTCCACCAATATAAAATGATTCGCCAGAAGGAATCACCAAAGAAAATCGAAGTCCATTTTGTAAAGAATGAGGAAGAGCCTACAGGACTTGGAGAGCCGCTCTTCCCTCCTGTGTTTGCAGCTGTTGCAAATGCGTTGTACAAAGCTACAGGCAAACGTTACTATGATCAACCCTTTGCAAAACATATCGAAACGAATTCGTCACGCATGTAAATGTCTTCGATACCTAAGGAGTCTTCTTTCGGTGTTTACGGTTTGGCTAACGAATACTATCCCGCGAACATGATGTTTCGATATGTTCGTTAATTGAGGTTATCGGAGCGGTGCTTATGGGTACGCTATGAACGGAGAATCTTGTTCAGGGTCAGCGGTTTTATGGTTGGCTCCGCGGAGGAAGCCATAGTACCTCAATCGAAACAGACAGATCACCCGATTCCGAAAAAATTTGAGCGCTTTGTATCGGCAAATAGCCACTTCGATCTGCCGTAGGAGTCAAATAATTTAAACGAAATTTTACCGTCCAATTCAGAAAAGATTGTTACTCGAATAAATAAACACACTGACAATCAGGAAGCGGGTTCCAAACATTCCGAACAAATCCTGACACTTCAATAATAGACTGGAAACTCAATAAAGTGGTGTTTTTATTTTAGGACTAGTTTTTTGTACTGGACGCCATGCGCAGTTTGAATTTTTAAAATCATCAAACCCGCGACTGGCTTATCAATGATTACGTGAAGGTGATCATCGGTCTGAATTGTACTTAACCTATGATCTCGTCCATTTACGTCTACCACAGTAAGCTCTGTGTCTGACGCCGCATCAAGTCCTGCTATAAAAAATTCACCTTGCGAAGGATTCGGATAAATACGGATGGGCTGCAGGGATTTTTCAATCTCAGTAACTGTCTGCCACTGTGTTTTCAGCTTACTAATCTCATTGGGATCAAGCACAGCGTTATAAATTCTGACTTCATCCAACGTACCCTTCAACGCATAGTTTGATTCACCCTGATCCTTCCTGCCAAAGGTTAATGCATTTGAAGTTGTTCCCATTTGTCCGGAATGTGATTTAAAGTTATCCAGTTCGCTATTGGCATAAAGTTCCAGCGTATATCCGGAATACACTACAGTGAAATGATAGAACTGATTCAATTGCAACGGAAAGGAGCTATCAAGATCTTCTGTGCCATTATTGGTTTTCACTGTCCAGCGCAATCGTGCTGTTGGTGTTACGGAAACTTTCCATCGCTGTTCCCAGCTTCCATGTGAAAGTATGAAAGACTCTTCTGTTAAGCTGTTTAGCGTTATCCAAAAAGACGCGGTGATCTTATCCTGAAAATTAAGTGTTGAAGAATTAGCCACATAAATGATGTCGCTTCCGGAATTAAACAGGTAAGCTTTGCCTGCTTCTCCCCGAGCATCTTGTGTTGCATCTACACCCGACATTATCGCATGGCGATTATTTCCACTATAATCATTTACGTCTCCATCCAATGGATAATAGGCGAATGGTGGTGTTGCTGCCGAAGCCAGCTGTTTTATAAGAATCAATTTTTGAGCCGATGTCGTAAGGTTATCCTGATCGGTGACATCACACCTGATGTCATAAGCTCCTTCAGCATCAGGTGACTGCCAGGTAAGAATCGCTCCATCCTGATGTATAATTGTTCCGCCCGGTATTGTCCAATGATAGCTCAATTCTTCCGGTGTGTCATCATCGTCGGAAGCGTTACATGTTAATTCAACCTGCGTGCCTGTTGCATACCAACGCGCGTCGGAGGTAATGGCATTGATCACAGGTGCATGCGGAATATTCTCGACCACTTGGAATACAATACTATCGTATGCCGTTTTTTCATCCGATTCAATTTGCAAATACAATACTACCCTGCCCGCTATTTCGGGAACAGTCCATGTGAAGGTATTATCCGTAGTGGTTTCAAGTTGAACCTCATTCGCTTTCCAGTTATACGTTACTTGTCCGGCAACATTTTCAAGCGTGGTATAAACCGGCACTTGCTGGTTAAATTCAACCAACGTATGCGCTGCCGCCAATGACTTAATACGTAAGGAACCGGTAAAGTCATATCCATAATGATAATCGATGATTTCGTCACCCACATAAAGCCTGTTGTCTGTAACTGTTAAAGCTGAAGCTGCAGGAATATACACCAACAACAACGCTTCATCCGATTTGACGTCAAGTATAGTATTGCCACTTACAGCCGAAGCAATAATCGTTTCACTAATAGCATCATAGATATCATGTGTTCCGGACGGTAATGTCAGTGTAACGGATTTGTTTTCTGTGTGCGGATTATAAAGCACATACGAGGGATATCCATCTTCTTTGAAAAAATCAGTTTTGTTAAGATCGAGTAACAAGATACCCTCAACATCAGTAGGCTCAACCACAGCCGCGAGATAACCGACGTGTGATGATCCGTATAAGGCCAAATTGGTTTGGGCCCAGCCATTTCGCTTTGCATCACCTGTGCCATATAATGGTTTTCCCTCCCACGTTTCTTTTATCGCCTCATAGGCAATAACGCCATCTGGATCGTTGGCCATACTCCAGGCAAAATCATCCTGACTTCCGGAAGGAAGATACTGCGGATAAAATAAACGACTTGCATTAGCCACATTCAAAGCCCACTTAGCGAGATCACGGGCAAAGCGTTTGTCGTATTTTATAAGCGGCACCAATGCAGCGATTTGTTGAAATCCATTCATGGCAAAGGCATAATCATTTCCCGCATCATTTGCTTCGCCTATAAGACCATCCACATCAATTCCGTTCCATGTTCCTGTTATGGAACCCCACCCACGCAATGGACCGCGGTTGAAACACCAGTTAATAAGTTTAGGAACATCATACGTTGTACCCAACTCTGCATTCATTTTCGCAGCAATAAAAGCGCCGTAAGGAAGTTGTAATTCATAGGAAGGATTAGCGGTCAATGCAGATAGATATCCGATTGACATCTGTGCTCCTTCCAGATATTTTTTTTCACCTGTTTCCAGGTAGGCATGATATAGTAACCAACCTATTCCACCTGCAGCTTCGGGTTCTTTTACTCCTTCTGCATTGCCTGTCATGGTCATTAAATTCCAGGCGCGGTAGTTCATTTGCGGCAAAGTCCAGGGTATTGTAGAACCGCCCATAGCATGCACTGCGTCCAACCATCGATCAGCCACCGAAACAAATTGCGTGTTGAAATCCGCGATGTGAGGATATTGTTTATAGAGTTGATAGAAAAAAATATTCGGCATGATGTCATACCACCAATCTCCACCACTGGTTGCCGAGTATCCATTCAGGTAAACCTGCTGACCATTTGTTTTGTTAAAAAAATCCTTGGTTTTCTCTACCCAGTTATAGCCCATTTGATTTGATTTATCCAGGTCGACCAGGGATGCGCCAATGATGGCTGGCATTATATTAATGGCTTCCGCCTGATTGTTACTGGTTGTGCCTACATAAGTTTGTAAAAGTACAGGAGAGATTTCCGGGTAGTTTATCCCCGTTGGTTTTAGATTGATTAACGGAAAATACTGGCCCGACGCTGTTGTTGAAAAAACAAGTTCATCATATTTTAATGCAACTTCTTTCCAGTTCCGCATGTCGTAAGGTACGGGAAGATCTGGCATCTGCGATACTCGCTGGATTTCGTGCTGTCCGGGCTGAGCAACTGCCGGTAAAGAAAAAAGAATACTTAAAAAAAGAGCAGTAAAATATTTTGTCATTCACACCTCGTTTAAAATAAACCTTCTAAAGTATCACACCATTGTCGCCTGCACTTACCTATCCATTGAAGCATACTTCTTATGGTAGTTCTTTATTTCCTTCGTATAAGATTTCGTTCGACTATGCTTAGATTAACGATAACAAAATATTTAATGACTCCAAGCGATAAGAAGGACAATCACCCTGAAGTTCTTCAGGGTGATATGGCCTTATACAGATTGGGCATTAAGGTTTTTCCGAATTATAAATACTAAGCACCTGTGCAGCAGTGAGCGCAGATTTGTATATCCTTATTTCATCAAGTGAACCATGGAAATAACCACCCCATTCTAAAGGAATGATCTTATCAGTATCAAAATTTGTGGTAGTCTCAGCATATTTATCCGTAGGAAAATCCTGACCAAACACGAGGTTATAAGGATTAGCAGCTATAGATACCGGAGGGTTCGGTGTATCGTTATAGGTAGAGGCTTCAATCGCTACACCATCGAGGTAGATAATGGTGGAACCGCCACCTGAAGTTGCTACAAGGTGATGCCACTCATCTAACGGTAGCGGTACTTGTCCATCCTTATCATATGTACCTCCGGAATGTCCTACACTGAAGAAAGCATGATTAAGATTTTGTAGTTGGAATTTATACCCTACCCATGAATGTAAGCCAAGGAACCTGTTATCCGCGCGCACTTCATCTGCCTTTAACCAAACTGAAATAGAGATTGCAGTCGTAGGATTAAGCGCAGTGTTATACGGCACTTCTATATTTGCACCATTGTTAAAACTGATTGCTTTTCCTGCATCACCAAATCGATCGGTAGTCCATTCGGGAACTCCTGCGCCCCATGTTTCGTGACCAGTTTTAAATGTTCCATTAAATTCGTTCTCCGTATCATCGTTGGCTACCGTACCTGTACCTTCATCAAACCTCCAACGGCCAACCAGGTTAGCCTCATCAATCGGTGCTATCAGCTGACCGTTATAGGTATCCATCGCGGTTTGTAAATTAACGGTAGCACTGTTTACCTGGGCTTGTGTTGATTTTTCATTATCCACAACGTCTTGAGCCGCATCAATGGCAGTTTGAAGTGTTGTCTTAGAACCTGCCAGGAATTGGCCTTCCAGCGTTCCTTCTTCTGTAGTTGACATCAGTTCTTCTGCTTCATCAATTTTTTCCATCAGCGCAGCTTTGTCGGCTACAACCGGATCCTTCGAATCATCATCGGAACAAGATGCAATCAGCCCCGCTGATAACAGCGCTGATATCATAAGCCATAATTTAAATCGACTTGTTTTCATAATCATTAATTTAAGAGTAAAGAATTTATAGGTGTTTAAAATTTTAATTGTTGATGGACGGGTTTGTGTCGATCTCTGACTGCGGTATTAAAAAATAACGATGCGTTGAATACGAGAAATCCGTTTCCTCCAAGGCTTCTTCTGCCGCAGCCTGACCATAACGCATCAGGTCAAAGAATCGATGGAATTCAAATCCCAGCTCTACCCGGCGCTCATGGCGTATGGCTTCACCGATTTGCGTTTTATTACCTGGCTCGATATCCTCCAACAATCCTTCTGGTATTGCACCATAGCCTGGCAAATCAACATCATACAAGTAACTTTCTCGCGCGCGTTTGCGCACTGCATTAAGCGGCACTAATGCGTCATCCGGCCGATCAAGCTCATTTAAAACTTCGGCCTTCATTAACAAAATATCAGCGTAACGCAGGTATACGTAATTAAGCGCTGCATCATTATTTACCTGTCCGGCACGCAAGGGCTGAATATGCTTCTTTTGCAAATAGCCACTTGAGGACCAATCTGGTTTATAAAGTTCTCCGTTGATCCAGGTTTGTCCTTCACGCCCCACCGTATAGTCAAGCCGTGGATCAATTACAGCAGGATCAATTGCTGTTTCAAATTCATTAACGAAGTCTTCAGTAGGTGCATTGAATGCATAACCATTATATTCTACAGGCGTAAAATACTGGCTTAAATAACTACCAACGCCCAATTGGCCTGATGTATGTTGTATCTCGAATATCGACTCACTGTTGTTTTGTGTGGAGTCTAAAAAACTATTTTTATATACTGGCTCAAGACTGTAAAGTCCTAATTGATCTACGGAATCAATGGCTTCGAGTGCCTCGGTCCACTTTTGCTGATAGAGATAGGTTTTAGCCAGTAGACCCCAGGCAGCACCCTTGGTTGCCCGACCGACATTCGCTCCTGTATAACTTTTTTCTAAAACTGATTTAGCATCTTTCAGATCCTGTTCAATCTGCTGATATACGGTGGCAACAGGAGAACGTGCTTTATATATCTCACTTTGATTAATGGGAGGATTTAATTTTAATGGTATATCGCCGAAAATATTAACCAGATTAAAGTAGAAGTAAGCCCTTAAGAATTTGGCTTCTCCAAGTATTCGGTTTTTTGTTTTCGTATCCATTTGGATATCCGGACCATAGTATAGAAGATAATTCGCCCGTGTAATTCCCTCGTAATTTTGCTTCCATATCCGGTCAAGATTAACGTTGGAGCTTATATAGTTAAAATCATTTATGTAATCAATGTCGATCTCATCACCCGGCTTACCTCCGCGTATGGCGTCATCGGAAGCGACATCGCCAAATACCCAGAGTACATTATTCGTAGCGTTGAATGCCGCCATATTGTACACACCTGTTAAAGCCAATGTGGCGTGCGTTTCGGTTTTATAAAATGTGTCATTTGAATAAGTCCCTTCCAGTTCCTCATTCAAAAAATCTGAGCAAGCACTTATCCCTAATGCCAGCCACATGAAAAATATTGTATGTCTTCTTTTCATAATTTCTGCACGTTAAAAGGTAAGATTTACACCAATGTTATATGACCTTGCTGAAGGGTATGTACCCCAGTCGATTCCACTGGCTTTATCGCCGCCTCCGGATGCATTATCGCTTACGGTCATTTCAGGATCCAGACCATGATACTTAGTGAAGGTGAGCAAATTTGTTCCGGAGAAGTAAATCCGTACACTGGAGAATCCGTAATTATCCAATAATGATCTTGGAAATGTATATCCGACCTGTAGGTTCTTTAATCGGGTATATGATCCATCTTCTAAGAATCGATCGGAGTACACGATATTATTATTTCCGCTGGCATCCCATGATGCCCTCGGGAATTGGTTGGTAGTGCCCGGGCCTGTCCAATGATTATTATAATAACGTTCTGTAACATTAAAGCCCCTGTAAAAACCTTCTATATCACGATTCAGAACAGAGAATATTTTATGACCATAGGCTCCCTGAAAAAACATGGATAAATCAAAATTCTTATAATTTAAATTTACGGTAAGGGCAGCCGTGATTTTTGGAATAGCACTTCCAACATGTTTTCTGTCGTCAGCATTTATGGTTCCGTTTTCATCTTGATCTTTGTATTTCACATCGCCCGGTTTTACTACCTTAACCGGAAGCGCACTGGTAAATATTTCCGCTTCATCCTGGAATATCCCTTCCATCTCATACAAATAGAAAGAACCAACTGGATGCCCCACTTCGGTAAAAGTTAAGAAGTCAGATCCTACCAGCCCTTGCCGTATGGGACTTTTTAGTGCTAGCACTTCATTGTGTAATGTTGCCGCATTGGCAGCTATCGAATATTTAAAATCTCCAATCTGATTTGAATAAGCTACAGCCAGTTCAAATCCGCGATTCAGTATTTCACCATCATTTACAATTGGAGGCACTGCAGTGCCAGACGAAGTCGGTAAAGGTCTTGCCACGAGGAGATCGGATGTAATTTTATTGAAGAAATCGAATGACAAGGTCCACTTGCCTGCAATGGCGAGGTCTATACCCGCATTGAATTGCTGACTACTCTCCCATTTCAATTCGGAGTTTCCCAATAAGTTTACGGCATAGCCGAATGTTCGTATACCACCTAAGGCATAGTTATATCCACCTTGGATTTGATCGGTATACCGGTAATCTCCTATTTCCTGATTGCCTATAGAACCATAGCCAACCCGTAACTTGATCAAATCAAAAACATCATTATCCATCAGGAAATTCTCTTTGTCAAGCCGCCAACCAAGTGAACCGGCATAGAATGTTCCCCACCGGTTGTCAGGTCCGAACCGCGATGATCCATCTCTTCTTAATGTAGCTGAAGCAATGTATTTTCCGTTTGCATAGTCATAATCCACTTTACCATAAAATGACGCGAGTGCACTTCCTGATTTCGCTTCACTATTTTCCATTATACCCAATCCATTACCTAAGAAAACTAGACTTCCGTCCTGATCAGGAAAATCTTTTTGTGTTCCACTGAAGTAGGCCCGGTCTGTTTTGATGGATTCTGTGCCCAGTAAAAAACTGAGTGTGTGGTCTCCGATTAGTTTTGTATACGTCAGGAAATTACTGAAGGTAACGTCCTGTGTTCTGAAGTCATTTACAAGAAGGCGGTTAATATTGTTTATTCTGTTACCCGTTCCCCACGTGCGGTCAAACCTGCGTTGATTTGAATTGAGCACATCGACACCCATATTGGAAGTAAACTTTAAATCTTTTAGTGGTTCTATTTCAATAAAGAATTTTCCGAACAAGCGATCCTGCGCTAATTCATTTTGATTGTAGGCAAGCATGCCCACAGGGTTATATCCATCACCCAGTTGGCGGTAATACTCCGGCATGTCAGTAAACTCACCTTGTGCATCATATACGGGAATGCCTGGTGTTCTGAAAAATGCATAACGGATCACACTTCCACCGTTTCCCCCTGCCCCATCACCGGAACTCCCAATCAAATCTGTCTTCGCCCTGGATACGTTCAGATTAACGCCTACCTTCAACCAATCTTTAATTTGTGAATCTACATTAGCACGACCTGTGATCCGCGTGTAATTACTGCTTTTGATCAGCCCTTCCTGTCCAAAGTAATTACCGGATATAAAATATTTCGTTTTTGCATCACCCCCTGAAATGGAGAGTGAATGGGTTTGTAAAACACCACTTTGTAAAATGGCATCGACATGATCAACATCCGAAAGTGTGGCTGCTATTTCATCGGTAATCAATGGCCTGTGGAAAAGCGGGTTGGGTTTCGTCGCGTTGTCAGCAATTGTAGCTTCATTATAGATACTACGATACTGTGCTGTGTTGGCCATCTTTATTAGCCGGGAGGGTTGTTGAAATCCAACCTGGCTGTTAACCTGAATTTTTGACGCTCCATCTGCTCCGGATTTAGTAGTAATGATCACTACACCATTCGTTGCTCTGGCGCCATACAATGCCGTTGCACTGGCATCCCGCAGAATACTTATATTATCCACATCTTGCATGGAGACAGAGGTGATATCCAAAGTAGGGATTCCATCAACAATATATAATGGCGCATTACCACTGTTGATAGACCCAACGCCCCTTATTCTAACTGAAACACCTTCACCTGGTGCGCCGGTATTTTGTGAAACAACAACGCCCGCAGCCCTGCCTTGAAGGGCCTGGTCAATCGATGCCACCGGTAATTTGTTCAACGTTTCGGCATTTACGGTACTCACAGCACCTGTTATTTTTTCCTTCTCCTGGGTAGTATATCCCGTCACTACGATTTCGGAAAGTGTTGTTATATCTTCCTGCATCACAACATCAAAGCGCGTTCGTTTTCCGATCACAAATTCTTGCGGGATGTAACCAATGATAGAGAAGACAAGAATGTCATTTTCAGGAATGCTTTCAACCGCTAATTCAAATGTACCATCTATGGTAGTTGTCGTTCCCAGGGTTGAGCCTTTGAGGTAAACACTTGCGCCTATAACAGGCTCACCATGTGCATCGTTGACCTGACCCTGCAATACCGTTTGGGCATTTGCAAAAGCAACAGCGACAAACGTTGCCAGAAATAATGTAAAGCATTTTTTCATACGCTTTTATTCATTTTACTTAGTTGACAGATACGTTACAATTTTGTTGTCCACGCGGAGTGAAGCTTCGTCATAGTCAATTTTACTTCCAGTGGGAAGAACTATAATCAATCGTGCTGACTTAGCCGCCATACTGAAAGCAACGCCGTCAGTTGTGTTTTTTACAAGATATTCATGTGTGAGGGCGTCATACAGATCAAAGGAACCATCCTGAGTCATGGCAAAATTCACCTGGTGTGATTCGTCATAAGGATTGTAATACAGGTAGGTAGGAAACTCATTAGCACCATAGAAATCAGTTGCATTGCAGTTTAGCTGAAGTATTTTTTCAACATTTGTTTTCTGTATGATAGAACCAAAAATGCCTACCTGAGATGAACTGTATAAACTAAACATACTTTCCTGCGGCTGCCCTTCTACCCACTTTGGCCCATCACCTAACGAAACCGGTGAAATATTTTTAAGTGCTTCCTTGCCATAATCATCTGCTTTGCGAAGTCCTTCATACGCAATTACGTTTTTTGTAATATCCTTCTTTTCAGGTAACCACTGGTGAGTGTCATCTATTTCATAGGGATAAAAAAGCCGTGCTGCGTTGGCCACGTTTAACATCCATTTACCAATGGCCGTTGCATACCGGTTATCATATTTCACCATAGGCACCAGTGGCCACGCCATATCAAATGAATTCATTAGGAACGCATAACCTCCCCCATCGGTAATGCTTCCCTGTAGCCCATGCACATCATAGTCTCCCCAACGTTCTGCGATAACTCCCCACCCTGTTCTCCCGTCTTTTGCTTTGCAACCATCAAAGGTCCAGTTTAAAAATTTTTGTATGTCGTAATTTGTTCCATGCGTGGCATTTAGTTTCGCGCCGACCAATGCGCCAAAGGGCATCAACACTTCGTAAAATCTGCTTTCGGGCTGACTTGCATAAGCGTCCATGGCAGACTTGGCTCCACGCAGGTAGCGCTCGTCGCCAAATTTTTCATAGGCACTTAATAAAACATAGGCGTGTCCTGCGGCGGCATCTTGCTGCTTCGGTATGTTGTTTACGACTCCCTGCATTTTACTGTAATCAAAAAAGGAATAATCATAATTTCCGTTGAGCACCGAATCGGCCAGATAAAATTGTTCAGCAATCAGGAGTTGTAGGCTATCTGCTTTTGCGACACCTGGATATAAATCACATACCGCATAATACAACACATTCGGAAATACGTCGTACCACCAGTCTCTACCATAACCTCCACCCATCAAAGCAACAGACGGATGTGTGTTGTTCATCATGATATTCCATCCGTTCTCACTATTAAAATAATTCTGAATCATCTTCACATAGTTGAATCCATCCTGGTTGGTTTTATCGATCCCCATCAGTCCGGCAGAAAGTATCGCACCCATTGAATTCAGTGCTTCATGAAATTCTTTATTCCCCTTTGGCCCTTGTCGCACATCTCCAATCACAGTAAATAATCCGAATGTGGTTTGATTAAAATTCCGGTTTGTACTGTCAAGCCAAATAAACGGAAGAAGTTCGCCGTTTAAAGACCAGTTAAAAACATATTGATCATAGTGAAAAGCTTTTTCCTTCCAGTCTAGCATTTTATAAGGATCGGGTTGATCGGGCATAAGGTTAACCCTATCGATAGCAAGTTGCTCCACGGGTGCTTGCGGCTTATTGCACGCTATCATCACTATCATCAACACCATATACACATTCAGAATCTTCATTTGCTTAGTCTATTTGATTGATTAATGATATGTTTTGCCAACGGAATAGAGGCAATCTGTAACACGGCAATAACAACAAGAGAATATTTTAAGGCAAAGGTCCGGGAAACATAAGTAGCTAGAACAATAAACAGGCCCAGCCCCAAGAATCGACCAACGTACAAGCCAAACTCATGATTAAAGATATAGGCAAACTCATTCCTTTTTTCAATTTTTGATACGACGTCAATCACACGCATTTGAATCGGAAAGTAAGCTATATCGTGTAAAGGCTGAAACAATACTTTACATAAGACGAATACGATTACACCTATGGCAGAAAACAAAAGACTATTAATCAGCGTACCTACCAAAAAAATGAAAAGTCCTGCTGAAAGAATGTAGATGCGATGATGCGGTTTGGTAAACCGCCCCAGGCCGTACAACATAAATGCTGTGACGATACCACTTACGGCCTGAACTGTTCCAAGGGAACCTTCGTTGCCTACCAGCGTCATTATTAATATGGCAGGCGCTGTAACAAGATAACCTTGCGCAAGCCCTTTTAATCCTGCAAGCACAAGCATTTTATTCCATAGGGAATGAAATTTTAAATACAGGAATTTTTTTTGAATCGGGTTTTTAAATTTCTCCTGATGTATTACTACACTGGATAAAATTGTTAGCAGAAAGACAAATCCCGTCACTACCTGATAGGCAACATTCATTTTTCCATCAAACCATGCACCTGCTTCCGATCTGGCTAAAAAAGCGCCTACAAAAAACGGAACGAGAATAAAAGTAATGGTATAAAAAAACGTTTCCAGTCCATAGTAATAATTTCTGTTGGAGTCGTTGGTCGTGTCCAAAGCAAGATAATCCCGGTTTGCCCAGAAGAATCCAAACGAACATCCCATTAAAATTCCTGCAATACCAACCCCTGTTGCTGACAGATTTTCAAGGCTCATCATCACCAGCATGGAAAGTCCGCTTAATAACATTCCAAAACTATACAGGTGAGCTATCTTAATCTTGTTGAGCAGGAATCCATTAATTAAAAACGTTATCGGTATACCTGTATATACAGTAAGCTGATAAATCACTACAATCTTCGGATCGTTCGAAGTTCGCATGATGTATGCACCGACAAAGATATCAATGACAGGAAGTACAAAAGCATAAATAAGATTGGTGATCAGCAATACACGCATGTCGCGCGGCATGGTCATGAAAAAATTAAATTCAGTAAAAGGTCTTTTCCACAAAGAAACTTTGGGCATTGGCGCTCCCTCTTTTGCTGATCCATTAAAATTTTCAGTAACGTCCATTTCTGTTGTTGTTTCTTTTATCATAATCAGCGATTGAGGTTTCCTAAAATTTCCTGAACAGATAATTGAGCCATACAGATCACTTCGTCACTTGCACCATAGTACATGCGAATGGTATCACCTTCCACAATATGTCCGTTGGTGAAAACTACATTTCCAAAAAATCCAGTCAGTTCATACGAAGCAGTAGGTTCAACAAGAGGCTGTTCACTCCTTGCCAGTACTTTTGACGGATCGTCCAGATCGAGTAGCAACGCCCCCAGGCAATAGCGGTGATCTTCGTTTGCTCCGTGGTATATTTCAAGCCAGCCTTCTGGTGTTTTAATCGGTGCGGCACCTGCTCCTACCCGCGCACTATCCCACATACCTTTTCGTGAGGTTGCAATGCAGGTATGGTTTCCCCAATGTAAAAGGTCGGGGGACTCCGCGAGCCAGATGTAATTTCCGCCCAGTTGCGGGCTGCTGGGACGATGTAAAGCGTAATATTTACCGTTTATTTTCTCTTCAAAAATGGCGCAGTCTTTATTATGCGGAGAAAAGATCATTCCGCGTCTATCCAACTCTTTCCAATTGCGGGTCTGCATAAGCCCAACGCCCACTCCATAAGAAGAAACCTGGGTATAGGTGAGATTATAAATTCCATCAATATTAATTACCCGGCAATCTTCTATACCGTAAGATTCATACTCGCCGTTCCCAAAGATGGGTGTATATCCTTCTGGCTCCGTGAAGGTTACACCATCATCACTGCAAACCAGTCGCAAATGCGATAAGGTGGTGAGATAATCTTTTCCTTTATAGGAAATCACCCGGGGATCTGTAAAATCAAGAAGCGGATCTGCCTTATCAAAAGTGAGGATCTCTACATTTCCATGTTCATTGTAGATCGGAAAACTGACTTTTCCTTCCTGTTGTTCCGGCATCTCGGCCACGCGAAGCAATAACCAGGTTTTATTTTCAAAGGTAAAAGCTCCGGGGTTAAGCAGACATTCGATCTTCATGCCCTGCATGCTGGGCTTAAGGTCAGATGGCTTTAAAATCGGATTATTCAGAAATCGTTTGGCAATGTCCATTTACGCTATTTTGGTTATAATTACCATATGGAATCGTTTGCAATGTTCGATTATTTGCCACTTTTCCAGTCCGCCAGATTTTTTATTTCGTTCGCCGGGTTCGTTTTTTAGAGAAATAAAGAACGTAGAGGACATAAAAGGACAGAGAGGACAACTTTCTTAGGAATGCCTGGGCAGGATTGCCTAGGTTTGTAAAAGAACCGAATAACTTCAAGACCAATGAGTTCTGTAATTCTGCTTTCGCTTCTGCTCTCCCTGCCCACTGCCGACACGATCAGCTCTTTGCCCTATCAGCACATCGGAAAAAAGGACGGATTATCCAATAGTGCCATCACTTGTATATACATGGATCAGTATGACTACACCTGGTTTGGGAGCTGGGATGGGCTAAACCGGTATGATGGAAGTACCATTAAAGTTTATAAGCCTGAATCGTTCAGTAAAGGATCAATCAGTAATAACATTATCCGAAATTTCCTGGAGGACAAAAATGGTAATCTTTGGATCATCACGCATAAAGGCATTAACAAGTACAACCGCGATACCGACTCTTTTACCCATTACCTTTCTGATCTTAATACCATCCCGGTTATTGAAAACAACATGCGGGCCTGTCTTGGTGCTGACTCATTGCTTTGGGTAAGTGTGCTTGGTCAGGGTATTAACCGGTATGATCCAGATCAGGACACTTTTATTCCCATCGGCATAAAAGAACTTTCTTCAGAATGGTTGAAAGACGTAGCGGGAATTAGCAATGTAAACGGGCTGATGTATTTGCTTGGCAATGACGGGAAACTCGTTTGCCTGCTCAACAACAAAACGGTATTTACCAAACAGCTTGTGGCTCCCGCTCAGTTACGTCTGCACCATTTCTTTTATTTGAATGATAAACACTATCTCGCCCTTACCTTCGATAATGGGAGTATACTAATCTATGCGTTATCGGATATTGAACAACCGCCACAACATCTTGATTTATCTGACTTTCCGGTTTCTTCTATTTCTGTTAACAAAGAAAAGACTGCCCTATGGATTGGTACCGACCTGGGTGATGTCTTTAAACTTATTCTGCAAAATGGAAAATTCAAGGTTACCAATATGGCGTCAAGTTTTCCCTTGCTGACCAAGGCACAACGAAAAATATTAACCATTACTGAAACCAAACAAGATATTTTATGGGTAGGTACAGATGGTGATGGCGTCTTTAAATTTTTAACCCGGCCTAAACCGTTTTCCGCTATTTCGTCCGGATTTCCTGATAAAGGAAAACTCTCCAATAGTATTGTGCGCTCCGTGTATGAAGATGAAGACGGAACCCTTTATGTCGGTACGCGGGGTGGTGGATTAAACATTATTAAGACCGGTAAGGAAACCCGGGTTCTCAATACTTCCAAAGGATTAAGCAACAACGCTGTACTTTCTTTAAATAAAGATAAAAACGGAAACCTGTGGATTGGTGTTGACGGTGAAGGCATTGATATGCTTGAAGCGAAAACAGGAAAGATCTTGCATTTTCCCGCCGACTTTGAAAATAAAACTGACCTGGCCTTCAATTATGTGTATTCAATTTGTGTCGATGCCTACGGATCGCTATGGCTGGGCACAAGTGGAAACGGTGTCATCAATCTTAAGATCAGTAAAACGAAATCGGGAAAATACAGGCTTGATGAATATAAACAGATTTCGCATACCAGCGCTGACGAAACCACTTCGATAAACAGCAACGTTGTATATGCTATTGTAGAAGAAACGCCCAATGTGTTATGGTTTGGAACGCGCGGAGCGGGCTTGTACCGTTATAATTCCATAACGCAAAAAATAGAAATCCATATCCATTCCGGGTTGGACGAAAAGCAAAGGTTAAGTAACGATGATGTCTTGAGTCTTTTTATTAATAAAGAGGATGAAGAACTTTGGGTTGGAACAAGCGGTGGCGTTAACCGGGTTGCCTTGCAAGTAAAACCCTTTACGATAACGCACTATACAGAGCGCGATGGTTTACCCAATAATACCATTCATGCTATTGTTCAGGATATGAATGGCCTCATCTGGCTTTCTACCAACAACGGGCTGGTCATGTTTGATCCAATAAAAAAATCGTTTAAAAATTTTGATACAAACGATGGCTTGCAGAACAATGAGTTTACCGACGGCGCTTCTTATCAATCCAGATTTTCGGAAAAATTATTTTTTGGCGGAATCAATGGGCTGGACATCATCTATCCGAGTAAGCTTGATACATTAAGCACCTTTCCGAGGCTTACCATTAGCGAGTTCCACATACGCAATATGATTGTAACACCAAGTGATTCAAGCAAAATCCTTCATAAACATATTGATCTCGAAGAATCCATTTCGCTTGATCATGATCAGAATTTTATAAGTTTTCATTTTACGACGTTGAATTATTGGAACAAACAACGGACAGCGTATGCATATTTTCTTGAAAATTTCGATAAGACATGGAATTTTATTGGACAGCAGTCTGTGATCAATTTAACCAATATACCGCCAGGTGAATATTTACTTCACATAAATTATACCAATGAAAACGGGACATGGAACACGGCACCAAAAAAAATTGCCATCACGGTGCATCCGCCATTCTGGAAAACGCCATGGGCCTACATGGTTTACATTTTACTTCTTATTGGATTACAAATTGGAATTTTACTCATCATTCGCCAGCGCGCCCGAACTAAACGCGCTGCTGCCATAGATAAATTTAAGATTCAGCAACTCAAAGAACTTAATGATTATAAACTTCAGTTTTTCACGAACATAGCCCATGAATTTCGAACTCCCTTAACGCTTATCTTTGGCCCGGTTACAGCGCTGATTAAAAAATCCACAACGCTATGGGAACGCTATCAGTTAAAAACGATTTATAGTAATTCCTTACGTTTACAAAAGCTAATCGAAGAACTCATTCAATTCAGGAAGATAGAAAGTGGAAAGGAAACTACGCAGGTTTCTGAAGTTGAACTGGTATCATTTACACAGGATATTGTTGAAACATTTTATCAACATGCCCTGGATCATGATGTTAATCTCGAATTTATTCCGGAGCCCGAAGTATTTACAGCATGGGTAGATCCCAGGAAACTGGAAAAGATATTGATCAATCTCATCTCAAACGCCATTAAGTACAATGTGAAAGGCGGTAATATAGAGGTTATGCTGAAAGAGCTTGATAACTATGCATCCTTCATAATAAAAGATACCGGCGTTGGAATTTCTGAGACAGATCACAATAGCATTTTCGAAATTTTTTACCACAACCCTTCCTCCCAACAAGATCAGAATTCGTTTGGTACGAGTACAGGAATCGGGTTATCGCTTACAAAAAGTTTGGTAAAGCTTCACCAGGGTGAAATACAGCTAAAAAGTACCCCTGGTAAGGGCTCTACGTTCACAGTGAACCTGCCTAAACGGCGGGAGGCATACCGGGTACAGGAAGAAGATACAAAATACATACTTCCCATTGGCAATCTACAGGAGAAAGTTCAACAAGAGTTCGGCTATATCCACGATGAAGCTGAAGCAACAACCATCGCATCATCGCGTAGCAAGACTGAACATTATGCGCTCCTTGTTGTAGATGATCATCCGCAGATTGTTGTGCTCTTACAAAGTATCTTGTCGGACCGTTACAAAATATTTACCGCTGAGAATGGAAATGAAGCGCTTAAAATTTTAGAAGAAGAAAAGATCGACCTGGTAATCAGTGATATATTAATGCCTGGCATGAACGGACTTAACTTGTGTATGCATATCAAGGATAATATACAAACCAGCCACATTCCTGTTATCCTTTTGACTGCCAAAGCTGAAATAGAAGATCGCATAGAAGGACTACAAATGGGTGCAGACTCCTTTATACCGAAACCATTTCATCCCGATCACTTATTCATTCGCATCGAAAAACTGATTAAAAACCGTGAACAAATCCGAAAGCGTTTTGAGAACTTTGCCGAAGTGGAACTTGAAAAAATTGCTCCGGGAATCAGTGAAAAAGATGATGCTTTTTTTATACGCATCACACAATGTATACAAAGTCATTTAAGCGAATCCGAATTCAGTGCTGATACGATCGCAGATGAAGTGGGTATGAGCAAAGCTTCGTTGTATAAAAAGGTAAAGGCAACAGTAGGGTTAACACCACATGGCCTCATTAAGCAGTATCGTCTGCGTAAAGCCGCCGATCTTTTGAAAAATTCAGAATTGAGCGTGTCGGAAGTTATCTATGAAACTGGCTTTAACAGCCGGTCTTATTTTTACAAATCATTTAACGAAATGTTTCATTGCCATCCCAAGGATTTCGGAAGCGCAAAGGTTGGTTAGTAAAACCTGTGCACTCAAACGGGTCAGGCAGGTATGACGTTCTAAACTGCCTCGCCAATGCTTCTTGCCTTGTCTTATAAGACGTTATCACATGACTTACGGTCGTCGCGAAATAAATTTACGAATAAGCAAAAACAAATCCGGCGAGTGATCTGGTGGGCTTTGTATCAACACCTGTATTATGAAATTCATTTTGCGACACTTTAACTGCTTATCTTTTACGCATGGAAACATAAATGATTTTTCATCGGATCTGATTGAGACAGATCAATGATAGGTCTGGCGCTCTTGCTCTATGCCAGTAATGCTGTCGTTTAACTTCAAGTACTTCATAACTTTCACCTTCTTACAAATTTGATTAATCACTTGCCGCGCACCTGTTCTATTGCAACATCAAGGACCCTGGCGGCTGATTGTTCATCCATTTGCAAATGCCATTCATTCATCGGCATAACGGCGATGACAGGCCCGGCTTTACAGCGATCGGTGCAGCCAGTCTTAATAACCTCTATAGTTTTCCTAAGATGCTGGTGCTTCACCTCGCTTTTGAGTTGCTTGAATAAATGCTTGCCACCTTTTGCCTTGCACTTACTTCCACAACATACATACAACACACATTCCGGTGCACGTGAAAAAGTTTTCATCTAAAATGGCTTATAGTGCTACGCATGATTTACGATCTTATAAATTTTAAAGAATGAAAAAAAGGCTGTTGTTGGCAGCCTTCTGATGATTTCGATTTTCGTCGATACACTATTCCTTTTTCTTCAAATCGTGAATCTCACGATCGATGTCGAATATGGCATCTTTGTAATTGATCTGATCGAATATCTCAATGCAGCGACGTGCTTGTGCTTCTTCTTCATATTGCTCGTCCAGATACCATTGCAGGAAGCGCGCTGTCTGATAGTCACGAACCTTTTGGCAGTGTTCGCTCATCTTGTTAAAGTTTTCAGTAATCTGAATTTCCTGCTCCAACGCCATGACAAGCACTGCGCGAAGATCGGTAAAATTGCGTTCAATACCAGTCACCTCTGGAGATACTGCCAGGGCGCCTGCATGGGTGATGTAATGAAATATTTTCATCGCGTGTTCACGCTCTTCTTCAGCCTGCTTTCTAAAGAATTCGCCAGTACCACGAAGACCCTGCGCATAGCACCATGCTGACATGGAAAGATATAACGCAGATGAATGGGCCTCAACAGCCATCTGCTGATTAAGCATTTCAAGAACGCTTTCTTGAAGTGATGTTTTTTGACGAAGTATCGATGCTGTTTTCATTTTCAATTTTTAATGATTAATAGATCAACGCTAAAGATAGAGCTCGGTTGCACGAGTGCCAAACAAAAGGAATGAAGAAATGTAATTTGGAAAGAGTCTACGTTTAAACGAATAACGGCTGGACTGCCTGACTGCTGATGCAATTTCTGAGCAGAAGGTCCTGAAGCTTCAATTCATACATCATTTGACCATAGAGACTTCTTAACCTCGCGAAATCTGCCAGCGACAGTACAATATTATCACCGCGAGAAGAAAGTGGCACATGCACTTCATCGTAATCATTTGAGAGGTTTGCAAGATGCGCTTCGATGTCTGTAGCTACCATCGACGAAAATGTAAGCAAAAACTCACAGGTCGACTGCTTTACGATTCGGTCGCCAACAACAAGTACAAATGAGTTGCCGGTATGTTTAAGTGAAAGAGGAATGGTTTGCGTAATCAGGCTTTCCAATTTTGGCGCATTAAGGTTCACAAAAGTACTGGACGAAAATGTGAATTTCAAGCTTCCGTAGACAAATTCTAAATAAAAGTTCGGTTCGGGATCAGGTGACGGGATAACTCGTAGGCCCTAGTTCCCCTGCGTTCGTCCTTCGCTGAACCTAAACGATCTACTTATGGATCAAGCTCGGGTCATGGATTTCACCAAGCATGACGGTACGCGGGGCAAATTTTCTTGATTTTTTACTTAAGTATATGTTTTTCGAGAAGCATTGCGCGTGGGATACAAGTCGACGCTTCGGAAAAATACTGGTAAAAGACATCTCCCCTCGGTTATCGCATCCTGAGCATGGCATGTGCGGCGCCAGCAGCTAGCGAAGATTGGTTGTGTGAACAGGTTCTTTTCTTGCAATGCCGACTATTAGAACTTTGATTTCGCTTGCCGCAGGTTGTAGTTCAGGATGATCGATGGCATGTCGTCATAATTCAATTCCTCACGCTCGATCCTCTCAACCAAATCGACATCACCAGCAAGTAGTTCTGTCATTTGCTCTTCAAATTTCTTGCGTATCAGTCGGATTTTTCTAATGCCATCGTAGATAAAAAAGTGGTCAGACTTTCGGAGGGAATAAAATCCCCTCCAGGAGGCACTATACAGCTGCAATTTCCCCATCACTATTCGCGGGACCATTGATTCTACATGGCCCGTGCCAAAGGGCATTGTTTTAAACCTTCGAAGAAAGAGGCTATCGCTCTGAAACGTATCAAAGTTCATCGCCCACAATTTTTTTTTCTTCTTCGTTTCCAGTGTTTCTTTATATGTAATTCGCTGTCCCATCTGTGTTAAAACGGGATCAAACCAGAAGTAGCCGGTGTAGGAAGTGGTACCGTACAGGGTGCCATAAATGAAGTTATTTGGATTGCTCTGGGAAAAACACGACGTGGAGGATAAGATGGTGATAACGGTAATTAAAGCGAATCTCATATGGCGTTTTTTGATTTAAAATTATTTAATATCCGGAAAAACTCATCGAGACATCAATCACTTTTCGGAAACTGTTGATGAGTAAATACCTCTGTGCTTCAGTGTTGATCAATATCGACAGCACCAGTTGGTGAGGGATGGTGCGGGTGCGCTCTTTCTATGACCACTAGGTTTTAGCCCCTTCATTTTTCCCGGACACTAAATGCGTTGACCCTTCTGGTTAAGTCAACTTGTTCACCTGATAAACAATGCAGGTTCCTTATAGACATCATTTAAATAATCGTGTAGAGAACACGCCGGATAGATCTCCATAAAATCCACGCTGTCGTTTTTGACAGAAGCTGTAATACCCTGGCTTGGGAAGATGAGTTGGTTGGAGGTTTTGCCGGCCCGGGGAGCGAACTGTTTTTTCCGGTGTGTTAGTCGCAAATGAATTCCTGAATTCATCCCACAGTTTTTTTGTCAACGCTTCCTCGGAAATATAAATCATTTTTAATGTTCCGTGTTTGAAGAACAAAAGCTCACCCGTGGACAAATCAACACGCGCTGCAGCGGGAATCTTTTCGTATCGGGTATTTTCATTTACCCGGGTAACGTTGGCTTGATTCGCGCTCATAAATGCATCATAATCGAACGTGAACCATTTTTTTGTAATCATTTAATTCCATCACTTGCTAGATACTAAATTCTCCTGAAGAACTCCATACTGCTGCTGGCATAAGATTTTTACGTTTGTTTATGCCGGTTGATTCGCTTCGCAGTCCAGTCGTTTGAGGAATGCGCTACCCGTGAATTGAACTACGCTCCGGAAGGTGTGCAGTTCAATCAGGGAATTTGCACCGCTCATGATTGGCTGTCAGTCACCCTGCAGAAAAGGCTTACATAGAATATGCCGATAAAAATGTGGATCTGATCAGTTTATGCACCTAACTATACCCATATGCCCGCGAGGGGTTCGTATAAAGCGCGAGGTTAGTCTAGCCTTAAAGGTGTTGTTATTGACGGTGTTTCTGAATTCTTCTTTGCCTCTGTTTGCGCAAAATTGTGATGTTGATTTTCCTGGTGTAGTGACGCGCACTTTCAGTGGTGCGTGCGGAGGTACGTCAACCGGAAATCTGGAGTTGGGCATAAACAACAATTTTTCCGACGGCGATGTGTTCATCTTTGATGTTCCTTTGGTCACAATCACCGGTAATCTGCATGTGGACATCGAGGGTAATGGCAAAATAGTAATACCCACTGGCGTCACGGTGGATGTAAAAGGCCACTTCGACCTCCATATCAAAAACGGAGGCTGTACACCTGAGAATCCGTGTACCTTTACTATCGAGGTAAACGGAAATGCCAGTTTTGGCAAAGATTTTAAGAACGATGCCTTTACCATCGTATGGTCCGGAACAGGTACCGTTTCCTTTGAGGATAAAATCAGAAATTCGAACGATGCCTGTATGACGTGTGGACCAGCTGGATGCCCACAATTTCAAGCTGATCCTTCCGAATGCAGAGACGATGGCGACTGCCCGGACAGCGATTTCTGTGACAAAATTATTGCGTGCTCATCAGACGTCACGCGCCCAATAATCTCGGGATGCCCTGCCAACCAAACAGTGAATGTGGTAGCACCAGGTTGCAACAGCCAGCCTATCAGTTGGGTGCCTCCAACAGCTAATGATAATTGTGCGCTCTCGTCTTTTACATCGAGTCATGCTCCCGGTTCTGTGTTTCCAAAAGGAATTACGACAGTCACTTATACAGCAACCGATGCTGCAGGAAATACTGCGACATGTTCCTTCGATGTGACTGTAGTTGATAACACAGCACCAGTCATCACGGGATGTCCTGCAAACATTACCGTTAATGCCAATGCTTCATGTCAGGCCGTGGTGAACTGGACCGCTCCGACCTTTACCGATAACTGTGCTGGCGGAACCATTACAACAACAAAAGCTCCGGGAAGTATTTTCAATCAAGGGATTACCACCGTAACCTATACAGCAACCGATGCTGCTGGAAATACTGCGACATGTTCCTTCAATGTTAAT
>DASPIZ010000082.1:0-42624 GCA_035628875.1 Ohtaekwangia sp.
CTTCTTCATAGAGACCCTGCCACCAGCCGCGGACGTTGGTAACGGCCTTGAATACCTGTTCCGGGGATTGATCCACCAGAAATGTTGCTGTGAAATCTTTTGTCATGTATAATTTGTTTGAGCCTGGTAATGGAGCGCTACAACGCCGTTATCAAAGTGTTTTGAACGTATCAGTTTCAGCTCCGCATGATGGTCATGCGTAAAGAGTCTTAGGCCACCGCCAGTGATGACCGGGCATATATGGATATGGAACTCGTCGATGAGCTGGGCTTTCATTGCCTGCCGCACAAGCGAAAGACTGCCCCAGATAACGATATTCTTTCCGGGCAACGACTTCAGTTCCATGATCTTTGACGGGAGATCCGTCGCGGAAATGCTTGCCGCTCTCCATTGGCCCCAGGGAGCGTTCATCAGTGAACCGGAGAACACAATTTTTTCACTGGTGTTTATTTTCTCAGCGAGACGATCGCCGCTTCTTGCAGGCCACACGGCCGAGAACTGTTTGTAAGTGTTCTTCCCCAACAGGATGCAGTCAATATTTTCCAGGTACTGCTGATAGTATTCGTCCTGGTAGATGTCCCGTACCGTGGGGGCAAAGAAGTCCAGCCTGTCGTTTTTGTCTGCGGCAAAACCATCAAGTGACATCCATTCCTGCACGATCAACCGTCTCATGTTGCAAATCTACCGCCTGATGGAATTTTTACGCGGTGGCTAAATAGACATTATGACGGGTGGATTTGGACATATGCGATGATTACCTTTGTCGAAAATAAAAGCGATGAAACATCTCACGATCCTGGTTCCAAGCGGAGAAGGAAATAATCTCAGCAGCATCGTAGGCGCGTACAAGATCTTTTCCCGTGCCAACGAGTACTGGAAGGCCAGGCACAGGAAGGAAGTGTTCAAAATTCAGCTGGCAGGGATCACGCGGAAGGTGCGGTTCTACGACGACTTGTTCTCCGTTCAGCCACACGTTAATATTGCCGACATTCACAAAACAGATTTGATTGTCATCCCGTCCCTGAATCACCATTACGAGACGACGGTAAAGCGAAACCAATCGATGATCGATTGGATCAACGCGCAATACCATAAAGGCGCGGAGGTCGCCAGTATCTGCACAGGCGCATTTCTCCTCGCTTCGTCCGGACTTCTCGACGGAAAATCGTGTTCAACGCACTGGAGTGCCGCGGATGCACTAAGAACAAAATTCCCGGAGATCGACATCAAGATGGACAAGGTGATTACGGACGAGAACGGGATATACACCAACGGTGGCGCATTCTCGTTCCTTAACCTGGTCATTTACCTGGTGGAGAAGTTCTACGACAGGGAAACGGCGATCTATTGCGCCAAGGTCTTCCAGATTGAAATGGATAGAAAGAGCCAGCTCTCCTTCGTAATTTTCAAAGGGCAAAAGCAACATCGCGATGACCTGGTGAAGAAAGCGCAGGAATACATCGAGCGCCATCTACACGAAAAGATCTTAATGGAAGACCTTTCGTCAAAGCTTTCGGTAGGTCGCAGGAACTTTGACCGGAGGTTCGTCAAAGCTACCGGCGATACCCCCCTGGAATATGCGCAGCGTGTCAAGATCGAGTCGGCCAAGCGCGCCTTTGAAAGCAGTCTGAAGACGGTACACGAAGTGATGTATGAGGTAGGGTATTCGGATGCGAAAGCTTTCCGCGAAGTGTTCCGGAAGATTACGGGGCTTTCGCCGATGGAGTACAGGAATAAGTATAATAAGAAGGCTATGGCGTAACTTCTGACAAGGATTGTAGGAAGTATTGGATTATTTGACTAACAGGATTATTTGTCGGGATTATTGGATTAACGGGATTATTAGAAGACAGGTCGACGCATCAGGTTTATAGGATAGACCGTTGTGCATGAAATTTTTGTATGCTGACGTGACCAAAAGGTGCATTGGCGCGTCGATGAAAATTCATTGTCTAGGGAACGGGTTCCATGAAGTCATATCAGCTAAATCACTCTTCTTTCGCTTTATAAAAAAGGCATAAAAAGTGGCGGTAAACCGAGTCTTGAAAACGGGACCGGTAGTAAACAAATATTGAAAAGCTTGCGGCGCTAAGCATACCCAGCATAGCATAGTATATGGGTAGCTTAAGTTTTTCCATAATGCAGTTGCTGCACGAAGTAAGCGCAGGAAAAGTAGCAAACATGACCAGTACTACGAAGAGGCTTCTAAAAAATTTTCCCGTGGCAAGGAAGGTGTCGATTTCGACGGTAACGTTCAGATTTTGTTTCCGGACCATCGCTTCAAACAATCTTCTGCGTATAACTTTGTCCCCTTCCACCGTGAACAACGCACGAGCTTTTGCCTTTGCCGCTTTGCGTTCATCGAACAGGTTATTGCTACGCAAGGCGTTGATCTTGTCAGCAAAGTAGTCCGCAACACTGTCAAGCAGTGCACTTATAGGAGAGATAACGTGGCCTGTCACATAGGCGGCAACGAAAAGCGTGATTCCAGCGAGGTCGAGACTTAATGTTGGAATAAACTCTTTCACTTGCGGAAAAAATGCGTAAATGCCAACGATCAGGATAAACCCAGGCAACACTTTCGCAAAAAGGTCATACAGATTATTAAAAAAATCAGTCGCTTTCATCAATAGTTAGTTTGGTTTCAGTTGATAGTGCTGCGCGAAACTTACTCGTCTTTTTTTGAAATTTTGTACGTCACCCGATTTTCGCAGCTTCCTGCTTAGTTTGTTTTTCTGGAGAGGTTCCTGATAAATTTAGTTTCCTGGGTAAGTAGGCAAAATCTGCCTTGCCTTTCTTTAGCCAGGACGATCCGAACGCGATCAGTGCTATAGCTTCGAGCGCGAATGTCGAGTAAAGGTTCACCTTTGGCACCATCGATAAAATGGGTACCAGGACAAGACAGGCAAGCATCACAATTCCACAGCGAAAGAAAAAAGGGTCATCGTCACCTTTTCCAAACAATTCCGGATCCTGGGCTCGGCGAAAGTTGACCATCGACATGGTTGCCAGCACAATGAAAAATAATGCTGCGAATCCATAGTGGATCCAGCCCACAGTATCACTGCTAATAAAGCTTCGAAGGTTGTCTTTCATAACTGCCTCCGAGGTAGTTGGGAATGCTACCACTCCCAGGGCAAAGATACCTGCAAGGTTGGTCATTGTATTGTCTGAAAATCCTTTGTCTTCAGGACGTTTGGGATGGCCTGTATAACAAAACATAAAGATCGCTACCGCCAGCAACGTGCCGGTAAAGATTTCTCCCATCGTCGTGTAATAGTAGTGGCTTACCGAGCTTTTAAACGAACCTTCGTTTTCATATGCATATTTATCGTGGAGTTGAACAAACCAGTCGCTATTGAACAGACCGGTATTATTCAATATGAGATTACCTGTGAGTAATAAGAAAGGCAGTAGCATACCAAGCCAGCCAATGGTCTTTCGCATGGTGAGGTAGGAGACAACTTCAATTGCGGGGGTAGGTTGATGTTTTGACATGATAACGTTGTTAGGTATAACAAAAAAAGCCCATCCAAGGTAATGTCGATTACCTGTGGATGGGCTTCATGCTAAAATAAAACCGATACGTTAATTTTACAACTTTATTGTGAAAATAATAGATCAACGTTTCGCAATCCGTCATTTAGCCGTCACATCTTAACAGCGTGTCGTAAAAGATGAAGGTTTGTAAAGAAGGATTTATGGCGCAAAGCAATTTCTACCACTGAACTAGAATTTTATACGCGGAACTTAGTACCCCGGGGGTTATTGCTCATGGGCCGGTAACAATGTTTTGTGCACTTACTCCGTCTTCAATCCCTCCACCGGATTGATTTTTATTAATTTCCGGATTTGAGTTGCAACTACTGTGGTAACGATCAGGCAAACGATAATCATGGAGATGATCAACCCCGAGTAGCCGATCGGCATCGGGTAAGCAAAGAGCATGTTGAGGTAAGCTTTTGTGAAGATATAGCTCACGGGTGCCCCAATGAGCAACGCGACCACAACCAGCACTGCATATTGCCTGGACATTACGAAAAGCAGATTCCCAACGCCCGCACCCAGGGTCTTGCGAATACTGAATTCTTTGCTGCGTCCGGCAAAGTTCAGGGCAATCAAGCCGTAAAGGCCGAGGCACGCAAGGGTAATCGCAACAGATGCGATGACTTTATTGAACTGCTCTGAACGATCTACCTGCATGAAGTAACTCGCCCAGGCGTCCCGTTGCTGACCCCCGATAAAAGGGATCTCCGGATAAAGTGCTGACCATTTTTCTCTTAACATTGACTCCACTTCCTTTACCGAACCTTCGGATACCTTCAGCGACAAATAGCGGAAATCGTCATCGTCCGCGAGTTTTATCAATGTGGGTTCAACATGACTGAAAAAGCTGTGGTGATGAAAATCTTTCACCACCCCGGCAATCTCGTAGCTGGCGCTATCAATGTACAACGTTGTGCCTATAGGTTCGTGAAGTGCCAGGGTTCTCACGAATGTCTCGTTGACAAGAAGCATTCTTTTATCCGTTTCGGAATCATGACGAAGTTCACGCCCCTGCATTACCGGAAGGCCCATCGTTTTAAGATAGTTGCCATCGACGGAGAATTGATTGACATTGAACTGCATGTGTGCTTCCGTATGGATCACAGCATGGGAAACTTTCCGCCCGAAATGATCGGCTGAACCAGCGGTGCGTAAAACATCCGGGTTTGCGGTCATCGCACCATTCATTCGTTCGAATGCCTGGTGGTCGGGAACCTGGACATACAGTACATTCTCGTGTGCGTAGCCCCAGCTCCGAGTATTTTGAAATTTGTTGTTCTGCGTAAACACAACGGCTGCGGTAACAGTGATCAGGGCAAGCACCAGCTGGATACCGAGGAACACTTTTGTAAGAGGGTTACGTTGTCCAAACCGCAGCGAACCTTTGAATATCTTCACGGCGTCAAAAGACGAAACATACAATGCGGGATAAATGCCGGAAGCGAACCCTGTGATGAATGCCAGGGCGATCATAAATATCCATACATCTGTTGTAAGCAGTTGTAATTCCAGTTGCCAGCCGGTGAACTGGACAAACCAGGGTATAAAAATGAAATAACACAAGGCGAATCCGACAATCAACGCAAAGGAAGTGATCACAACGTTCTCCGTAAGGAATTGGACAATAACCTTCAGACGATTCGCACCTACGACTTTGCGGACACCAATTTCCCGGAGTCGCTTTGCAGCGCTCACAATGGCGATGTTGATGTAATTGAAACTTGCCAGCAGCAGCATGAAGACGGCAATAACAGGAAGACCGATACGTCCTTCAACATTCCCATCATAGATGATAGCGTTGTCGATATGCCTCGCGCGGGCGTGTAAAGTAGCCAGTGGTTCGAACGCAAAGGAAGATGCGGTCCAATCGGGGTTTGCCGTATTCTGGAGCTTAATGTATTTGTCCATGCGGCTTTCGATCGAACGGACCATTGTCGCGCTGTCGGCTTCAATAAAAGTTGCCGTTAAAAAGGACCGCCAGTCATGAAAATCGTAGGGTTGCGACAGCTTGATATTCTCGAAATTGATCAGAAACTGAAAATCGAGATTTCTTGATTTGGGGAATGTAGCCGCTACTCCCGTAACCGTAAATGCCTTCTTCACGGAGTCGCCAAATACGAGCAGCAATTCCCGGCCAACAGGATTCTGGTCACCGAAATATTTGATGGACATTTCCTCATTCAGGATAATGCTGTTATGATCATGTAGCGACGAAACAACGCCCCACTTCAGCGGAAAGGTGAACATCGTTAAAAATGAAGGGTCTGTATACCGGATCCCTTCTTCGAAAACATTATCGCCATGTTTTATCACGACGCGTCCGTCTTCCACACGACAGGTGCTTTTGATCTGCGGAAAGTCGTGTGACAGCGCATCGGCAAGCGGTCTTGGTGAAATGCCATATTGTTTCACCCCGCCATCACGTTTTGTAAAAAAGGTAGCGAGATAGACCTCGTTCTTCTTTACATGAAACTGATCTATACTTTTATCAAACGCCATGAAGGTGTACACCAGCAGGGTGACGCCGATTGCGACGGCCAATCCGAATACATTGATAAATGAAGTCAGCGGACTTTTCCCGAGGCTTCTGATGGAAACTTTGAAGTAATTTCTGAACATGGGAAATTGGTTTATGACCACGGTTTGCCGACTGGCGTTCTTTAACAGTACAGGGCGCATGAGCCGCACAATTTCCCACGCATAGATCCACTTCGCCGTGCGCGCTGAGCGTTTTTGGAGGTTATCCCGGAAAAGTTCTTCCAGGTCGCCTTCGATTTCTTCGTGATATTCCTTCCTGATAAAAAATTTCAGAATTTTCAACGGCCACCGGGGCGGTGTAATGGATGGGCGGCTCATGCGATCGTGATGTTATGGGCAAGCCGGGGAATCGATTTCCACAGGTCGGCGCGGATCTCTTTTAATTGCCGGAGAACCCGATGCGCGTAGGGTGTGGCGGTGTAAATGCGCTTTCGGTTTCCGCCTCTTTTCTGCGAGGCTTCCCCAAATTCCGACGTGAGAAACCCTTTTTCCTCCAGTCGTTTGAGCGAAGATTGTATGGAGCCGACGCTCAGGGTCTTTCCCAGCCGTTCTTCCAGGTCTCGTTTTATTTCGACGCCATACGCATCTTCCTGCAGCGAGGCGACGGTCAATAAAACAAGTTCTTCGAATTCCCCCAGTTGTGTGATCTTCATAACTACTGATATTATTCGTAATTGTAGTAAATATAGTTGCGTTTTGGAAGTAGTTTATCTTAAAAATGTTTTGAAGTGAGGTTCTTCGGCGGGATTAGGCTGATTTTGCCATCGCGATGGATTTGGTAGGACCTGAGCGTTTTACTCAGGAAAGAAGGGTTGGTTCCTGAATACACTTACTATAGCTGCGGTACCACTTTTTGATATTTTTGACGAGTTACAGGGTTGGGTGTAGCGGTCGGGATGACCTTCCTATGCAGTTTGGAGTGGTGCGGGTCAGGTACGTGGACCTTTGCGTATGATTTCAATTTTTGTGCAAAAAATGGAAAGCCGGCCATAAGCAGGCTGAGGTGCAGAGGAGGAGGGAGTCTGAACTCTTCGCCTACTCGTTGGATATCAATTTTTTGTAACGGATGTTTATTCTCTTTCCCGAATTCCCACCTTTACAAATAGATTCGTTTAGTTCAATTCGTAATGTGGGAGTAAGTTACGAAAAACAAACATCATCCGGAAGCATGGGACCGTCAACTGGAAGCCCTCAATTCTTGAATTCCATCAAAGAACCAACTTATTAACATTTACCTGATATTTTGATATTCGAAGCACTGCCATGATTATCAAAATCATTAACTCTGGCTTGTAGTGATGAAACTTGTAGAATGAGTGCGCAACATTATTCCGGATATTTTTACCCTGTGAGGTAAATAGGTATTTGAATAACAGTAGATCATCCTCGTTGAAATAAGATTTGATCTTTTCATCTTCCAAGAGGTCTTCGATGTATGCCTCACGATTCCATCCTTTTGAATGGACTTGACTTGGCGCTCCGATGACTTTGGCGAAATCCCGAAGTATGCCTTCAAACTTCAGAGCCAGCGAATCTATGCATAAGACAAAATTTTGAAAGCGATCCTCTGAGTGCATTACCGCTTGCCAATGAAAAAAGAACTCCATTAAAGCAGGTGCAATTAGTGCCAGCCAATTGTGTTCGTAACGATCACCACCGGAATTGCGATAGATTATATTCTTTCCAATCCAACTATTCTTGTACAGAAACTCAACAACGGTTTTGAAGTTTATTTTTCTATCATAAAGTCCTTGCCTAAACAGCTCTCGAAGAAAAGGGATAGTCACTATTTGAATATACCATGAGTATTCTTCAAATATGGCTTCGAGATTACCATCTCCCTTTGTACGTCTTGATGAATTTTTATTAATGTCATACTTAATAACATTGACAAAGTCCATGAAGGATCTTTCTCTACCGGCTACTGCACGATTCAGTTCCTTTGCATTTGGAAATATTTTGTTATCGTTTGAGAGGAAGCTTATGATACTATCTGGTTTATGTTTGAGTACCCTACCTATTACTTCGCTATGGTATTTGTAAAGCTTGGACAGTTCCTTACTTGTGAACTTAATTTCTATAGTACTGAGTTTGAGGTTAGCTTTTAACTCTGTCAAGCGCTTTAGTAACTCTTTTTCCTTGGCCTTATTTCTGGCTAGTTTATAATGGTGAATTGCCCGCTCACAAAATTCTAAAGGCATCATGCCCGTTTCATCATCCTTTCGCTGATCAATGATGCGTTCGTAAATTTCAGCCAGCCGGTGATGCCAGATTTTCTTATTTGTACCCGACTTCTCAGCAACTTCGATAGCGATCTCCAATATTCTCTCGTAAGTATGCAAACTCATTTCAGGCGAGTAAGTCCATATTTTCTCCGCCTTCTCCTGAATTTCGTTTAAGGCTGACTTATCAAAGTGCTTCTTTAATGAAAGTATTTTCGGAACAAAGATCACATACGAATCGAATGGAGGTTCTGAAACGATCACATATCCAAGGACCATCTTCTTAGCTTCTCCTGATCTGTATTTGGACGCAATAGAAATAAATAGCAGATTTGCTACATCTGAATAAAAGCTATCAGTCTTTGTTCCTTCGCTTGCAATTATGTCAAAATAGGCATCGACTGCCTGTTGTGCGTACTTGCCTTTACCCTTAAGTTCAGAATTCCATAAGATTTGCCCGTATCTGGTTTTCAACCTCTTGTTTGGGGTTGCCTGGAGACGGTCTATTAGATAGTTGAAGGCTTCTTCATTAAATGTTTTCAACGTGGGGTATTCGTTTACATTCAACCCAGATTTGTCGGTGGTGGAAAACATTGGTTGAAGCTTTCCTTTCGAGAAACTGAAATTCAGGCAGTCAATCTCAGTCTGCAATTGTTGCCTTAACGTTTGGTCTTCTGTTTGCTCCCAAATCTTTTTGAGTTCTCCTGCGGGTGTTTCGTAGCTGTGGTAGCTAAAACTATCTAGAATCTTAAAGTAACTACTCATTGAATGGCTAAACTAAATTTACGCTATTTTGAGCCTAACACATTCTTCATAAAAAGGCTTCTTTAAAAAACTACAATCTGATAGTAAATCTTCATTGCACTTATTAATCAAGAGATCATACCACATTTCTTGAGTTAATCCATCGTTCTTCAGTATTTTCCTTGCGTTGTGAATTCCATCTTTCAAATCGTTGTACCACTTTTTGCCAGCATGCTTACCTAATAATTTAGCTCTATATCTTTCTTCAATACCAAAGGCATCCATCCAACTTTCGATTTCCTCTTCTCTTGAAATACATTTCGGCACTATTTCAATCTCTTCTTTTTGTAGGCTTTTTAAATCAGGATTTTTCAGTTCGATTGCAATTTCAATTTTCCAATACACTTTGGAATACGGATAAAAAGCTTTTCTCCTAACCGTTCCCTTTGTTAAGGGATCAATGTTGGCCACTGGATTCAATTCAAGTTTGTAAGACGAATTGCATTCGTGACACATGGGCGCCAGATTTTTGAAATTTATTGAATTGAATGGATAGGTACCCTTGGGAATGAAATGATCATAAGCTTCTAGTTTTGAATGATCGTTGCCCTTTATTGAGCTCAACCCGCAAAATGGACAAATCCCTTCATGTCCGTCAAAATTCTCCTCAATAAACTTTTTATAGTGTGATTGTTTTAGATCTCTCAAATTACCAAAGGCAGCCAGAATGAATGGCGATTTAGAGCCATACAATCGCTCATAAAACGTCTTTAGCAGTTGTGAAAGTTGGGGGTAATGTTTCTGCAAGTCCTCGTAGGACACAAGGTTTATCGACTTGTTTTCGCAAAGCGAATGAATCTTATTATTTTCCGAATACCATTTCTTTAACAGCTTTCGCTGCGCCCTTCCTAATTTATTAAACGCATTGTAAATATTTTCAACACTTGAATTGAAAAATTGTGCCCACTCTCCTTCATCATAATGCAGTGATTCATATATCGATTTTAGTTCAGGACAACGATTTAATTTCTCAGAGTCAAATGGACCTCTAGCTTTTACCCAAACATGTAAGAAGAGAAAGTCACAGTAGGCCTGAAACTTTTCAACTTCATGACTTACATATTTGTACTTGAATAGCATCTTAGCCTTTTATGTTTCCCTTTATCCGGTTAATTAATATTGTCTTTTCCACTGAATCACCTAGCACTTCGTTAACTTCCTTGATTAGTTTATCAGGGTCTTCACCCTCACTATACCGCTTCTCAAATGAAGTAATCTCAGAATTCGCGAAGTCGCCTATAGTATCCGCCCTCTCAAAAATTTCGATTGTTATTTGATTTACTGACGCACCAAATGTGTTAAATCCAGGTCTGTCAGCTGATACTTTTCCGGTTTCTAAGTCCTTCTTAAAAACCAAGACATTTTCTTCATGGCAGTCTGAAATAATAAAGGGCGAATGAGATGTAATAAGAATCTCTCTTAAGTGTTCTTTTTCTAATGGTTCTTTAAGGGAATCTCTCAATGTAGATACAAATTTTGCCCTCCAGTCTGGATTAAAATGAGTCTCAGGTTCATCAAGCAAGAATAGTGAGTTTGTATTTTTAAATAGTAAGCAAATCCCGATTGCATGCAAGTATTGATACTCTCCATCAGATAATGACTTACTTAAAATATCTACTTTGGTGTTCTCCTTTTCAATTAAGAAATCTTTGAAACGCATGATGCGCTTATCTGAGGCTAGCACAGGAACAGTTTCATTCACATAGAGGCTGCCTGATTTATAAAGGTCTTGCTTTAATTTAACATCAACCTCGTGAAGATTTAAGGTTAACAGAATCTGAAATGTTCTGAATAGTTCGAAAGTATTTTCAAAGTTTTGTTGGAATGCCTTTTTAAGTTCACCGGCTTTATCAACAAAATAGTCGAGACAAAGTATTTTGTTCTCTGAATCAAAGAATTGACTCGTTGCGCAATTCTTCAATTTGTCTATTGCCTTCAAATCCTTTGTTTCTGACTCTGGGCGTCTTTGGAGATTATAGGTTAATTCAAAAACATCTATGTTGTTTATTTCCAATTCATCGGGACGTAAGGCTGGGGACATTTCTTCCGTTCTGAATTTAGCAACTGGAACACCCTGACGAATAATAATCCGAAATTGCTTAATTCTTTTAACACCAATTGCCTTGTATATAGGGTCAAGTATGCTTTCCTCTTGCATCAAATAGTTGGTAAGGAAAACTGCTTGACTGTGTTGTGCATCTAAATAGACTAATCTGCCTTCAGGTTGTGCATAACCTGTTTCGTTTCTTAAAGAGTCTTCGTATTCATCATAATGAATAAATCGCATCTTAAAGAATGGGAGACTTAGAATTTCGTTTTCACCTGAGGAATACCCTATCACATAATCGGGTAGGAACTGCTTAACCTCAATCCTTGTTAACTCTAAATCTTTACTCTTTTCGATTTCTTCCCTGTTTAGCCAAATCACTTTGGGAGACTCTCCAACATTTTTAGAGATTAGAATTCTTGCTTCATACCCTGAATCAAATGCGGAGCTAAATGCTCTTGAGAAACTACCTTGCTTAAAATACACGTACTCCAACTCAAATGCATCAACTGAACATTTCTTGGGGTCAAAGGCTCCTTTAATATCTTCTATGTGCAACGCTTCTCTTTCAGAACCATCAATATGAAAGTTGTCTTCAAAACCTTCTGGCTTATAGTTTAAGTAGATACATTCTATATGATAAAATATTGCGGCAAGTGCTTCAAGTATATTGGATTTTCCACTTCCGTTTCTACCGACTAAACAGTATGGCATGAAATTCCACATTTTCGCTTTATCAAAATCGCGAAGAAAATGAATTTCAAAGCCTGCTTGCAGACTTCTGAAATCAGTATTCAGTTTAAGCCGTAGCAGTTTCATCTACAATTAATTCAATTTGTTTTGTTGTCTCGTTGAACTTTTGTTTAATGAAGGAATTCTCTTCTTCCAGCCATCTGAAAAGTATGGTGGCTACTTCATCGTATTCGGGTAAAGTCTCAAACGGAAATTTGCTTATTTCTTGCCAGAGTTGGTCGAAGGTAAAGGCTGCTTTGAATTTTCCTTTTACAATTCTGTATTTCACATACTCATGCCAAAACGGAATCTCGCCTCGTATTTTCAGCTCCGCTTCGAGCTGCCTGATTTTATTATCTATCTCATCTGGTGCTCCGCTGTGAGGTTGATTTTTATGAAATCTTTCTAACTCAGAATTTATTTTATCGATAGCAATAACCTCAGCCGATATATTGGGTTGAATTTTTAATGTGCCTTCGATGGACACTCTGGTAATGACTTCCAGTTCCCCTTTTAGAGCCTTTTGGTTAAGTGAGTCATACAATTCTGATAATTCAGAAAGACTTTTTTGATAGGCGAATTTGATTTTCTCTGCTTGTTCTACAACATTGCTAAACTTTTCTTGTAGAAAAAGTGGTGGACACATTAATTTATACGAAGTAATGTCCCTTGGAGATATATGAGGTACCGTTGTCTCAGTTGGTCTACAGTGTAGCTCAAATGCTCTATTCCTAAGAGAAAAATATAAGTACTGCTGGTTAACCTTAATACCCCTAATCCTCGCGGTCCGCTGAATCAAAAGTGAAGGAATGCCTTCATCAGTTATTTGGCCGATTTTAAATCCGCTCGAAATCCACGGCCTATCCATTGCCATTACAATGTCTTTTTTTTGTAAGAAGTAATTTTCGAGCCCTTCAATTCTGTCTTTCGGCCATTTCCTTGATTCCTGCCAATTAATTGTGTTGGGCATAATAATCAGACCGCCACAAAGCCTTATTCCCGTTTCATCATCGGTATACTCCGCACTTTTAAAGGGGTATCCAGTTAATACGCTCGCTAGTTGACCAAGTTCTTTTATTGGCCAGTTCTTATCATTAATCAAGGGGTCACCAAACATTTCTAAAAACTTCATTATTAGAAATTCATCTAATAGGGCTAAGCTTTTCTCTCTTTGTGAGATAAGGTTTCCGGCTCTTTCAAGAACATCGACTATTTTTTCTTGGTCAGTTAACGAAGTTGGAATATGGAGTTTGAAAAACGATAGGTCGTCCTTATTAAATCCTGCTTGCGCTGCCCTTGAACCAATGTTTAAAATAAAATTCTGGAAACCAGTTCCTGTTAATACATAATAGAGATAGCGCTTGGTAAGGATTTTTTCATTCGGGATTGTTTTAATAATAGCAACATTATAAGCACCATCTAATCCTGTTAAAATTTTTCCAACTGATGCACCGTATCTACCAATAAGAATATCATCCCTGTTGCATTTATTGAGTTTTTTAGTGTCCTTGACGTAGCCAACATGGTCGGCTTTGTCTTGGGTGAAATCTCTAATTTGTAGCATTCTAACATAACCATCTCTTGGCTCATTTACCCACTCTTCTTTAGGCGGTTGTGTTCCCCCTTGGAAGTCGCATATATCTGTTAGTCTAAATTCTTTGGTTTCCATTAGGCAATCATATCTTTTAAAGTTTTTAATTCTGCCTGAATGTTCGCTTCTAACTGTTCCAATTCTTCAAATATCAGTGATGGTTCTTTGTATTCTATTGCATCAAATACATGCGTCTGATATTTGCTGATGCTTAATTCATAATCATTTACTACAATCTCTGATTTGGGAACATAAAAGCATTGTGCTGTCCTATCAGTATCGGTTTTGGGGTTCCTGTTTCTGTATCTGGAGACTATGTCTTGCAAATCTCCGTAATCACGAATTCCACCTTCTTTAAATTTTTCGCTTCTTTTATCATTCAATTCGTAACCGTCATTCTTCATCTCATAAAACCAAGTGTGTTCCGTTTCTCCACCTTTGGTAAAAATAAGAATGGAGGTGCTCACACCTGCATATGGTTTAAATACTCCGCTTGGCATGGTTATGACTGCATTCAATTCAGCTTCTTCGACCAATTTCTTTCTCAATTGAGTAAACGCTTTACCTGTGCCAAACAAAACTCCCTGCGGAACAATAATAGCAGCAACACCGCCCATTTTAAGCATCGTATAAATGCGCTCTACAAAAAGCAATTCTGTTTTTGTTGTCTGCAATTTTAAGCTTTCATTAATGTCTCCCTTATCAATACTTCCTGTGAATGGAGGGTTAGCCATTACAATATCATATTGAGCGTCCTCATTATACGTTTTACTCAATGTGTCTTTATAATCGATGTGAGGATTGTCAATGCCGTGCATCATTAAGTTCATCAAACCTAACCGAACCATAGTGATGTCGATATCATAGCCGTAAAAACTCTCTTCCAGTATCTTCTTAACATCTTCAGTTAATACTGCGGAGAGCGTGCCTCTTTCAAAACCATCATTGTCCTTAACTAATTTACTAGGGTCTTTCTGACGAACTAAGTCGCTTAAGATATATTGATATGCACCCAATAAAAATCCACCAGTGCCACAGGCAGGGTCTGCAATCCGTTTTCCTAATTTTGGGCCGACCAAATCGGCCATTAGTTTTATAATGTGACGAGGCGTGCGAAATTGTCCGTTTTTGCCTGCTGTTGCAATTTCACTCAACAACATTTCATATACATCACCCTGAATGTCTTGAAAAGCATGCCCACCTTCGGTCGCGTCCTTTTCAATCTCTTGAAAAATAAGTTCAATTTGTTTTATGGCTTCAACCAATAACAATGGTTTTTCAATAATAAAAACTGCATTCGCCATATGCTTTGTGAAAGGAGAAGTACTTCCATTTAGTGTTCGTATAAATGGAAATACATTGAACCGAACATGTTCCAACATTTTTTCAGCCGGTGCCATCGTTTTAAAGTAGCTCCAGCGTAATAAACCTCTGTCTTGTGGTTCTTTCAGTTTTTTTCTTTCTTCTTCGCTTATGTCTTTGCTGTCATCGACATAAGGAATAAATGTTCCAGCAAATCTGGAAGTATATGAATCTCCCGTGAATTCGGCATCTCTCTCTCTTTTGGCCTCCATGTCGTCAAGTCGCTTCATGAAAAGTAAATAGGTTATCTGCTCAATAGCAGTTAAAGGGTTACTGATGCCACCGCTCCAGAAAGTGTTCCAGAGGCTGTTGATATGAGATTTAAGAGTTGAGTTATTTTGTAACATTATGCTGCTAATAATTTTTGAGTTAAAATTAAGATTTCATCAATCTCCCTAGGATTGAACACACCTCTGATACCGTCAGGGTGTAAAAGGGTAAACGGTGACTCGATTAAATTTCGCTTTTGTATTTCACCTCTTTCAATTATGTAGTTCTTGAGCAAGTCAAGAAACTGTAATTGGCGGCTGCTTAAATAACTATGTGCAGAAATGAAGTCTTGAAACGTCTTTGCAACAGTTTCAGGAAATGATTCCAAATGCTCAATACCTAAAATGTGTTTAATGAACTGAACAAGTTGCGCTTTCCGATGATTATAAACTCTTCGAAGTAATTCGATTGTAATATTTGGATGCTCCTCATACAGTTCATCGGCTAGTTGTTGAGCTTCATCTTCCGAAATATTTTGGCCTGCCTTTAGTTTTTGCAAAATCGGGTTGGTCAAGGTCAACTCTGTTATTTTTTCCTCAACCAATTCCTTGTATCTACTAATGCTTACTGATTCATGTTGTGGGCCAAATTCAATAAATTCCTTTTGAGTGATTAGGTCTTGTAAGTTGAATCTAGCAGGACCTAAAGGAACGACAAGTGATTCAATAAATCGCATTAGGGGAGCAAGCTTATTGATAAGTTCATCATACTTATCTTCTGAAATAGATGTCCAATATTGATTAGTTTGAGATTGTCGAATGAGTTCGGATTGTTTTGCTACAATATTTACTGATGTTGGCAGTTCTGCAATGGTTTCAATTATACTGTCTTTAAGAGTATCGAATTTCTCAGGCTCTTGATTCAACTGAGCTAATGACACTTCAACTATATCTTTTTCAAATCTCATCGCTTTGAAATCCTTCTCAGATATAGTTCTTAAAAGTGGTTTAATTGTAGCGCGAAGAAATTCGATTTTATCGGGAGTTAAACTGCTCCAAAAATTGCCATCTGATAATCGTTGCATATCATTTCTCGCATCCATGATTACCACTGAGTTTTGCGGGAGTTCTGCAATTTGCTGCTTTAACTTTTCAATTTCTCTATTGGTGGTTTCGGTTTCGCCTAGTTCAATTGTTTTCTCTATTTTATCTAATCGCAATCCAAACAATCTTACCGGCAATGGAATTTGAGGCTTTAATTCTTTTCCCTTAGGATTAAGTTTGAAATACTCGAAGTTGTCCCAACAATCCATTATTAGAAAGACATCCTTTACTGTACACCAAGGTTTTATTTTTTCTGGCTCAAGTAAGCGAGTTCCTCTACCAATCATTTGCCAGAATTTTGTGTAAGAAAAAACTGGCTTTGCAAACACTAAGTTTACTAACTCCCTAACATCAATACCCGTATCCAGCATATCCACGCTAATTGCCACGCGTGGCATATTATTATGAATAAATTGGTCAAGTAACCCACCTTTTCCGTATGCTCTTGGGTCGTCAGATACGATTACTTTGGCTAACTCTCCCTTGTACTCCGGGTAGAGGTTATCAAAGATGTGTTCTATCTCTCTTGCATGATTTTTCCCTACACAAAAGAAGATTGACTTCCCAGGTAATACTCCGTTTGAGTCCTTGATGCAATCTTCCATGAAGGTCTTAACAATCAACGCATTTGTTCCTCTATTACTTACGGTTTTTTCAAGCTCTGTTCCTTCAAAATTTATTTCTTCAATTTCTTTTCCTTCAAGTATTAATTTTTTTTGGTCTTCAAGTGTTATTGTTCTCTTATTAATTCCTTCGTCTTGGAACTTGGTTTTAATTTTCATCACTTGAAAATTATTCAAGTAGGGCGGAATGTTATTTACTGCTTCCTCATAGGAATATGCATAAGTCGGGACACCATCTTCAGTTTCGAAGAGTTCAAAGGTATTGTGGTCAATTACATCTGTTGGAGTAGCTGTCAAGCCGAGTGTAATTGTGTTGAAATAGTCAAGTATCTCCTGATAAGTATTGTAAATACTCCGGTGGCTTTCATCGACAACAACTAAATCAAAAAAGTGAGGCGAAAGTGAGTTGCTTTCGTCTCTTATTACATTCAACATTGTTGGATAGGTTGACACGTAAACTCGCCTATCCTTTGCAATTGACTTTTCACCAACCTTAGGCCATCGCGGCTCGTTTGGTAAGTTTTCTTTAAATGCGTCCAAAGTCTGGTCTCTTAAAGCGATTCGGTCAACAAGGAATAGAACCTTTTCTGCCCAACCTGCTCTCATTAAGGATTCAACCAACGCAATACAAGTTCTTGTTTTACCCGTGCCAGTTGCCATAACCAACAGAAATTTCCTCTTTCTTTTCTCAACAGCCTCAAGCACTGCTCGAATTGCTCTTTGTTGATAGTCTCGTCCTGCAATTTTGGTATTGATGAATTCTCCTACTAATGTCCTTCGTGATTTACGAAGGTTCTTGTAGCGTTGTAAATCGTCCCTTGTTGGAAAGCCATGAACTTTTCTTGGCGGGTAGTTCTCTAAATCCCAGAAGAAAATTTCATGACCATTTGTAAAAAAACAGAAGGGTAAGTCTCCACCTTGTTTTATCTGAATGTTATAACAGTATTGTTTGGCCTGCTCTCGTCCAATTGCTGGGTCCGAAGCAGTCTTTTTAGCTTCAACTACAGCTAGTGGTTTACCGTCATTTCCCAAGAGAACATAATCGCAAAATTGAAGACCGTTGTAAGTGGAAACTGGCTCTTCTACTGTAGCTGGCAGTTGGATACAGTATTCCTCTGTGACTCTCATTGAATCAGTCACATCCCACCCAGCAGTCTTTAGCCGCAGGTCAATTATATTTTTTCGAGTATTAGCTTCTGTACTCAACGAGCTAGGCTTGGGGTTTTAAGCTAGAAAGTTACGAAAATAGCCCATCCATAACCATGATTCCATGGCCAAGGATGGGCTCCAAGGTCTAAAATATTGAGAATTTGAATGATTTGAAAGGGATTACCCGGAAACTATATCCTTAGACCTCTTTTCTTCTTTTTCCGATTCTTCTTTTTGTTTTTGAGATGAGGATTAATTGGCTCTTGCCCGGATTTTTCGGCCTTCATCACATTTAGTAATTCTTTTGCAATGTCATGTATCCAGGTCGGTAGAGAAAGATCGCGGAATTGAAGTTGTTGCAATTCTGAACCTTGAGAAGTAAGCACATGCCTTTCTCTTTCACCAGCTTAGGCTGCAGCTCAAACCGCTTCATTAATGCCTGTCCACTATAGCCTTTGCCAAGATCGCTTCCATTAAAGACAATGCATTTCCGATTGTCAACTAAAGTCAATCCATAAACCCTTCCGTCTTTCCCTTCCCGGAACATGGCGTTGATTTCATAAAGCTTCATGTAGCCGCAAAAGTTGGCTCTCGTGTGCTTGTCGGTAGCATTGAAGAATGAATCAATGATTTTTGTTAGTCGTTCTTTATCGAATTCCTTTGGAAGTGAGTTTGTTTCAAAAACGTTCTGAAGTGTTTTCATCGTTGGCTTTGAGTACAACGCACTTGCCTTAATAGGAACGCCAACCTTATCTCCTTTTGCGTTCAGAAGACTAAATCTCAATCCATTCTTTTTATACATCAACATGCCTTCCTTGCCCCGGTCAGCCATCACATTGTATTGGCGAAGCACTGCGTTGAATTCAGTTAAGGACGAGAACTTGTAACGCTTCATCACTTCGCCTACAATGTTGTCAATTGTTCGTTTAGTCTCGGTTTTTCCATAAACAGCTCTATTCAGGTTGGTATGAATTTCTTGTTTGTGTGTTGATCCTGCCTTCACAAGACCATACTTATCTTCAATTTCCTTTCTCGCGGTCTCTGATTGGTTTTTGCCAAGGTTGTGAATCGAAATTCGCTTACCATCTTCGTGAATATTGGTTGTCACAATGTGCAAGTGCGGATGCGCTGCATCATTGTGCTGGTAAACCAAATAAGGCTGATCACCAAAACCAATTTTATCCATGTAGTCTGCTGCGATTACATTCAGCTTATTTTGGCTTAGTTTTTCACTCACATCAAAGTTCAGCGATATGTGGACGCAGTTAGTTTTAGCGCGTGCATTCTTTTCAATCAGCTGATCAAACCTTGCGAGCTTGTCGAAGAACCTCAAGTTTTGGGGCTCTCCAACAAAATTGGCTGCACCGATGCATTCGGCAACGCCTTCTTTCACTTTGTTCTCGTTGTAGTTGATCGCTCCTTTAATATTCTTTCCGCTTCTTACTTTGCAGACCATTTCAATGACATTTCACTCACCTGCTTCCAAACTTCACCAACCTTGTGCATCATCTGCCGATATAGTTCAGCCACTTTCAACATGCTGTCAATTTTTTGCTCAGCCGAATCGGTTGTGTGACATATTTCTGTCAGCTGATTTATGTTCACTCCGATTGCATTGATCTCCTTGCGCATCTTAATCAATGCCGCAGTCGGTTCTTCCATAGAGATGTCTTTAACAAAGAAAGCCACCTTCTCATTCGTTACGATTTTTCGCACCAATTCGCCAACTGTTGAGGCATTGCTTTGCTGCACTTGTGATTTCAGTTTGTTGTATGTCTTCTCATCGAAGCGTACGCCCACTTTATATTTTAATAGCTCGTCTCTATTAATTAATTTTTTCCTCGTCATACCTATAATATTTTAAGTTTCCCAGAAGCCCGAGTTCCGAGTGCTTCTTCTCCTTCAAATGCGCTAGCATTTGTACATCTTGCTCCGTACCCACTCCGTACGGTGGGTCATTCACATAATCTGTGTTTAATTGATGTTATGTGATTCTGATTGGTTTTAATTTTGCTTAGCTGATCTTCACTGAGGAACTTTGAATCCTCCTGGTTTAGTTTGCTTCTCCTCCAGCTCATTTGCATCCTTAAAGCGGTTTGCGCTTTTCTTCTCTCCATGTTTACCTTCAATTTCCTTTTTGAATTTTGCTACGGCTTGTGCGAGACTGTAATAATTAATGTTCACCGTTTCACCAGATTCGTTTTGCAAGTCCTCAGCGATCACCTCCAGGGCCATCGTAACAGCCATGGAAGTAATCACATCGGAATACAACTCCACTATCAACGTGTAAACGCCTCGCTTCCTAAGCTTCAGGAATTTAATGATGTGTTTCTTCTCCATTGTCATACACTTGCTGTTGAAATAGAAAGCGTCACTTTGTTTCCCTGGCTAAATAGATCCGAACAGTATTCGCGTCCATCTGTTGAAACTCCTTAATAAATACAGTTGAATCTTTATTAGCGGCTTTGAAGTCGATGAAATAGAAACCTTCATTGTCTTTCTTCACCAGCTTGAGCAATTCACCAAGCTTTCCTGAATTCCGGACAATGTTATCTGCCTCTTCTACTTTATTGACGTTCGACCAATGCCACGCACCGATTGCTGCGACCACCGCTATGATGCATCCACACAAAATCCACCTGACCCCAATTCCCAGTTGAAATTTGAAAGCTGCGTCTTCATTATTAAAATTGAATACGGTTGGATTTATTTTCGATGCAGCCTCTTTCACTTCTGACGCAATCGCCTTGTTACTCCTATTGGTCAGTTCCATCTCCTTATGAATAATGTAAAGAGCCGGCATCACAGGATCATTGAGCGGGATGTCAAAACCATACTCTTTTAAAAGGAATGCGCTATAATCGCGCATATCTCTTCGCTCCTTATCTGTCATTGCCATGGCCTACAGATTCAGTTCTTCAATCGGCTTCTTGAAATAGATCGCTGCAAAAGGACTGAGACCATTTGTTCCCCTTCCGTTCTTTAACACGTTTTCAACTGTTCGCATCGCGATCTCACCTTTGTCCTTCACTAGGTCAAAGTTTGTTAGTGTGAGATCATTTCCATTTGCAAAATCAACGAGCACCCGTTGTTGCTCCTCCGAGCAAGGATAGAAGCCGTTATGCGCTACAGTAATATCCAGATATCCGTTTGTTGAGTCAACCAGTTCAGCCAGATACTCCATTGTTGCCTTGAAGATGTTTCCACCACCTACAACACAAACAATCCGTAACTCGATGTTACTCGCCTCAAGGACACCGGTAATCAAGTCCACACCATTCATTGAGAAGTATTTCGGCAATTGCTCTGCAACACTCGCCCCGAGATCTGCAATGAATAATTCTTTGTTTGCTTCAATCACACTTTCAAAAAGTCCGTTGAAAGCGCCTCTATCAATTCGTTTCGTAATCTGATCTAAAAAAGAAATTCTTATCGGCTTCCGGTAAGCGAGTTGCTTGATAGAAGTTGTTGTAGCATCATCGAGGTCAAGAATAATTGCCTCTTTGTATTTCTCTGCAAGCATGAATGCCAACACCGACTTCCCTGCTCCACCTTTCGCTTGTGTGATGAAATATATTTTCTTGTTCATGATCTTCAATTTAAGTTTACAACTGACTAACTAATAAAGTGACTTTGCTTCCTTCCTTCGGATGATAAGAAGGATGATAACTGATGTATCCCATGACAACCAATTCAGAAATAGCTTTGTGATAAGTGGATTTAGACTGAATCCGTGATAATCGCATCATTTGCCTTCGTGAAATACTGTAGGTTTTGAAAACGATTTGCGATCCAGGAGTGACATAACGCTACATACAATGCAACATGAGTAGGCTTCAGACGTTCGTCTGAAGCTACTCTGCTGATGAACTCACTGAGTTGATCTAACGTTTCCATACTCTTACTTTCTGGAAACAAGACCTTTTTCAAGGAGAGAGTGGATGTCCTCGTACCGATAGAACATAATACCGCCCACCTTCGAGTATGGTAATACTCGCGAAGCTCTTAAGTTTTGTAACGTGCCGTGTGAAATGCCCAGGAGCTTTTTAACCTCGGAGCTCTTGAGCCATTGCTTTGTACTTTGCTTGGACTGCTGAAGTACTTCTTTCAACTCATTTAACAATTGCGTTCTGAAATGCTGCAAATCTTCCCGCGTCAGTAATTCATTCATTAGCATATCTGCATTTTTAAATTTGTTACGATTCAAAAGTGCACGAGAGAACGGAGAGATACTCCAAGGTTGGTACCAACCTTGGAGCGAAATATTTAGAAACTGCGTCTTTCTAAAAATAACGGACTGCAAAACCATCACCTTTCCTAGTCGCTTGTCTCATCGCACTTTGATCTGTTTCAAAACTGCGAGAACGCGCGAACTTTTACTCCAAGCTTGGTCCAAGCTTGGAGCGATTTATTTTTCAATCTGCGTTTCTAGTGAGAGAAATGGGTTCAAAGTCAGCCCCCTATATAATCCTTTTGTTCTCATGTACACTTTTTGATTCGTTGTGATTTAAAAGTGCATGAATGAATAATTTTGTCCTACACAGTGTGTACACACTGGGGAAGATTTATTTTCAATACAAATCAGTTCAAAATCGACTAAAATTAATTTGGATCTTCGGCTGGTTCGGGGCTAAAAAATTGACCTGTAAAATTTTTCACAGGTGCTCCCCACCTGGGGATAAAATATTTAAAATATATGTAAGTCCTACTGTTGCTTGAGAGACGAAAGGAAACTTAATTAGGCGCGCTCTTAAAAAGACTACTCTTCAGAAGTATTCAAGGGCTCATACTTCTCTACCGCTTTCTTCAACTTCGCCTCGATTCTTTCACGAAGCTTCTTAGGTTTAATAACCGTAATACATTCACCAAACCCGAGTATTTCTCGCTCAAGTTCATAATTGAGCACTACGTCAATAGTCACTTCAATTCCTTCTGTGGATTTTGCCACAATCTTTTGTGTGTGATGAAATGGTTTCGTAATAACATACGGTGCGTTACTCCGATCAATGGCAAGATGAACAGTTTGTGGCCGATTGCCTTCATTCACAGTCACGCCAATTACGTCCTTGTAATATTCATTGGCGTCAAACTTTTCCTTGTCAATGTATTTTACGGTAGGAACTAATTCAATTGATTTAATGCGATCAAGTGCCAGGGTAACCATTGGCTCTTTACTGCTCTTTCGACCAAGAACAAACCACCTATTCCTATACTCCTTAAGTAAGTATGCATGAAAGTTGAACACATTCGGAGTTCTTGCCTTAAAGGACTGATACGTTAACTGTATCACTTTTTTACCTCTGATTGCCTGATAAATCGGATCAATGAATTCGATACCCCTTAAATTTTCATTGGTCTCGAGGTGCACAATAGATCTTCCATCCCGCCCCGCACTATTTACGCGGTCCTCCAGTCCTTGGATTATTCCCGACATATGCTGAAAATGGTTAAACCCCTTGAAGTGCTTTAATATATCAATAGCCTCCGATAGTTTTTCGAGGTCTGCTTTTGAAAGTGGATTCTTCTCGATGGTGTATTCCGGGTCATCATAGACGTAGTACTTCTTTTCCTTGATAGTGATCGGAGCGTTGTAACCTAACTTATCACTGCGCATGAGTTGAATATCCATCTGCACAGTACGTCTGCTGACACCCTTGTCGATGCCTTCATATTCATAGAGAGCTTCTGAGCAAGCTTCAATCAAATCTTCCAAAGTCCATCTTCTTCCTCTGTTTTGAAGACATTTGTCAATTGTGCGGAGCCGAATTAAGGCGTTTCTATTAACGGGCATAGCTTAAAAAAATCAGGTATTCCCAAAAATCTTAAAAATCCCTGTCAAAAAGAATGAACTGCGCAAAAAGATTGCGCACTTGGTCATATTCTTTGTACCATTATCACAGGGTTATGGAAATACTGCAATATTTGAAGGAAAACGTGTTTAGAGTACTTGAGGATCAATTGCCTTTAGAAGACTTTGAGCGTTGGATCTATGATTCAGATGAGTTGCAGAATCAAATGACGGAAGATGTCGTGCTTGAAGCGTACACGTTTAACTATAAGCAACGGGATGCAAAGTATCAATTCAAAAAGGCAATATTCAAATACTTTGATGAAGACGAATTCCTGTTATGGAAAGTCAAGTCGAATCTCCGTGATCTGATTGCAAATAGAAACGATCGAGATAGAATTCTGTATGATTTTTATTACCTCGGCTATGATGGATATACTTTTCTCCAGCCCATTGGATACTATATGTATCAGATTGAAGACATAGAATACTATGGGAACAATCTCGAAGCTGTATTAATCGAGCTTAGGCGTGATAGCGAGCATCTCCTCCGGGAACTTGAAAAGCAGGAACTTGAGAATCCTGGATTTAGGCTTAGGGATTATCGAGAATGTGACAAATTAGAGTATCAACCTCTGGTAATAACTAAAAAATGGTGGAAATTCTCGAGATAATTTTCAACTGCGCAAAAAGGCTGCGCATATTGATGAGATTTTTGGACTGTCATAAAGGATGACGCGGACGGTGGCGGGAATTAGCCCGCCACCATAATATTGAAAAAGGCATTATATGTTATTAACGATTACTACAACGCACAAACCCGCAACTGACCTAAGCCATTTGTTGCACAAACATCCGGCAAGGCTGCAGTCTGTTGAACTATCGCAAGGGAGTGCGCACATTTTCTATCCCCATGCAGATGATGAAAAGTGTACGGTGGCATTACTTCTTGAAATTGATCCTATTGGACTTGTAAGAAAGTCTGGTGAAGGTGGCCCAGATTCCCTTACGCTTGGTCACTATGTTAACGATAGGCCTTATGTAGCTTCTTCGTTCATGAGCGTAGCCATTGCCAAGTCATTCTCAACTGCCATGAACGGCAAATGCGAGAAACGTCCTGACCTGGTTGATCTGGTCATGCCTTTTGAGGTTATCGTTTCCGTAGTTCCTGCTTCAAAAGGTGGTGAGTTATTGATCAGGAGATTGTTTGAACCACTGGGCTATACAGTGTCACTTGAACAATACAGTCTTGACGCAAAATTTCCTGAATGGGGTCAGAGCAAATACTTCACATTGAAGCTTAGCGGCAATCTGAAAGTGAAAGACCTCCTTTCTCATTTATATGTGCTCATTCCTGTCCTTGATAATGAAAAACATTATTGGGTCAGCCAGCATGAAGTTGAGAAGCTTCTTCAAAAAGGCGAGGGCTGGTTGAAAGGCCATCCGGAAAAGGAACAAATTATAAAACGATACTTAAAGAATATTGGCGGATTAGCGAAAAACGCACTGGCAAGATTGACAGATGACGAACCTATAAGCGAAATGGATGATGAAGGTGAAGATAAGGTGGATGTTACTAAGGAAAAGCTGCATGACAGGAGATTGAAAATAGTATGCGATGAATTAATTGCTTCTGGTGCAAAATCAGTAGTAGATCTTGGTTGTGGTGAAGGCAAGTTGTTAAAGATGCTGTTGAGGGAAAAACAGTTTGAAAAAATTCTTGGAGTTGATGTATCCCCTTGGACTCTTGAGAAAGCGGTGGATCGCCTGAACTACAATGAAATGGCACCTAAGCAAAAGGAACGGATTTCCATTATGCAGGGAGCGCTTACATACCGGGATAAAAGACTCGAAGGTTTTGACGCGGCCGCAATTGTCGAAGTTATCGAACACCTTGACTTGAATCGCTTAAAGGCTTTTGAAAGAGTCGTATTCCAATTTGCGAAACCTAAAACTGTCGTGCTAACAACACCCAATCGCGAATACAACGAACTTTTTGAAACCATGGCTGCCGATTCCATGCGCCACAGTGACCACAGGTTTGAATGGACAAGAACTGAATTCGAAGCTTGGGCCCAAGGCATAGCGGAAAGAAATGAATATGATGTGACATTTAAGCCCGTTGGGGATGTTCATGAGCGTGTTGGCGCTCCTACACAAATGGCAATTTTTACTTTAAGAAAATGACAACAGAATTAAAGATACCGGAGCTTTCACTTGTAACCTTAATCGGAATCAGTGGTTCCGGTAAGTCAACGTTTGCAAGAAAGCATTTCAAGGAAACAGAAGTTATATCATCTGATCGATGCAGGGCAATTGTTTCCGATGACGAGAATAACCAGGCTGCAACTGAAGATGCATTTGAACTACTGCACTACATCGCTGGAAAGCGTTTGAAGAATGGATTGCTTACCGTAATCGATGCAACAAATGTTCATACGGAATCACGCGCATCGATTATTCGTCTCGCTCGTGAATATCATTGCATTCCTGTTGCTATTGTTCTTGATGTGCCAGAGCGTATATGCGAAGATCGAAACGATTTACGGCCCGATAGAAATTTTGGCCGACACGTGATCGCTCAACAAAGATCGCAGTTGAAGCGCTCGTTGAAGAAGCTCAAAGATGAGGGCTTCAGGCATATTCATGTTCTGCACTCACCCGAGGAGATTGAGGCAATCTCTCAGATTTCACGTGAGAAATTGTACAACGACAAGAAAGAAGTATCCGGACCTTTCGACATCATCGGTGATGTTCATGGATGTTTTGATGAACTCATAGAGTTGTTAACAAAGCTGGGATACGTCATTACCCGAACAGAAGCAAAGCAAAAGAACCTTGGCTTTGAAGTTATTCCTCCTGTCGGAAGAACCGCGGTGTTTCTTGGCGATCTCGTTGATCGAGGTCCGAACTCCCCTGACGTTTTGCGTTTGGTGATGAGTATGGTGAACGCGGGCACTGCTTATTGTGTTCCTGGCAATCACGATCTGAAATTGCAGAAATTTCTGAACGGAAAGAATGTTCAGTTGAAACACGGTTTGCAGAAGACAGTTGAACAACTTGCTAAGGAAGATGATCGATTCAAGACGGATATAGCTGACTTCTTGTATGGGTTAGTGAGCCATTACGTTTTCGATAATGGAAAACTCGTTGTGGCTCATGCTGGATTGAAGGAAGAAATGCAAGGACGAGGTAGCGGGGCTGTTCGGTCATTCTGTTTATATGGCGAGACTACCGGAGAAATCGATGAATTCGGTTTGCCAGTCAGATACAACTGGGCGCTTGAATATAGAGGCAAAGCGATGGTGATCTATGGTCACACACCAGTACCAGAGGCACAATGGCTGAACAGAACTATCGACATCGATACGGGATGTGTGTTCGGTGGTAGATTAACTGCGCTGCGATATCCGGAAGAAGAGCTTGTTTCCGTGAAAGCAAAACAAGTATATGAAGAACCAGTCCGACCAATTGACTTTGAGAATATTAATAGCGCACTAACACATCAGCAAGAGCATGACGATTTGCTCGACATCTCAGATGTAACGGGTAAACGCATTATTAACACGCGGTTGAGAAATAACGTGACGGTGCGGGAAGAAAACTCCATCGCTGCACTTGAGGTCATGAGTAGGTTTGCAATTAATCCCAAATGGTTGATCTATTTGCCGCCTACCATGTCGCCTTCAGAAACCAGCGAGATTGAGGGGTATCTTGAACATCCAGTAGAGGCATTGAAGTATTTCAGAAGTCAGAATGTTGAAAAAGTTGTTTGCGAAGAAAAACACATGGGCTCTAGAGCTGTGTTGGTGGTTGGAAAAGATGAGAACGCGATTCGCAATCGTTTCGGTATCGAGAATGAAGGAATCGGAGTATGTTACACGCGTACAGGAAGAAACTTCTTTAACGATGCAGCCATTGAGAGTGAATTTATTTCAAGAGTGAACAACGCGTTGACAAATTCCGGTTTCTGGGATCGGATGAATACTGACTGGGTTTGTCTTGATACCGAATTAATGCCATGGTCTGTCAAAGCACAGGCATTGTTGAAAGATCAATATGCTTCTGTTGGTGCTGCTGCAACTGCGTCATTATCAAATGTAGTCGATGTCTTGAAAGAGACAACGAGCAGAAACATTGAAGGCATTGATCAACTCCTGCTGAAGTTCCAACAGAAGCAACAAATGATTGGCGACTACAGGAATGCATACCAACATTATTGCTGGCCTGTGAATTCAGTTAATGATTTAACACTGGCACCGTTTCACATTCTTGCAACAGAAGGCGCTGCTCATTCGGACAAGGATCACGAATGGCACATGAATAACATCAAAATGATTTGTGATGGCGATCCTGAATTATTCCAGGCAACGAATCACAAGATCGTTAACGTATTCGATGATGAGCAAGTGAATGAAGTTATAAAATGGTGGACCGATCTTACTGAACAGGGCGGTGAAGGAATGGTGATCAAGCCTTACTACTTCATTTCAACTGGAAAGAAAGGATTGGTACAACCTGCGGTGAAGTGTCGCGGCAAAGAATACTTGAGGATCATTTATGGCCCGGAGTACTCCGCGCCTGAAAATATGACTCGTCTCCGGAATCGCGGTCTTTCTGGCAAACGCTCTTTAGCGTTGCGCGAGTTTGCGCTAGGTGTTGAAGGATTGGAACGATTCGTTAAGAAAGAGCCTTTGCGTAAGGTGCATGAGTGTGTATTTGGCGTGCTTGCGTTGGAGAGCGAAGAAGTAGATCCGAGGTTGTAGTAGCACGAGTGAGTATAATCACTGTTGGAAATTTTGACAAAAACTAACTTATTATGGAAAGAGATTTACAATTGAATGCGATTGACCTTTTTCAGAAGGAGATTGTAACTATCTATAAAGAAAAAAAACTCCGAAGTATTTCAGGACTCGACATGGACTTTGTTATCGGTGATCGCCAAGTCCTTGCCTGGTTCTTTACTGCAGTTCGGAAAGGACAAAACAAATTCAAGAAAGTTAACTTTCACGAAGTATTTGACGATATAGTTTTTTGTTCAGATGAGATTCTATATCATACCGCGCTTCTGTATTTATATGGACCCTATTTGAATAATCCAGTTAATGATGGCCATTTTTTTCACGACAGAATGATCTATCCTAATCACCAAAATTTACCCGCAAAACGCTTTGCAATGCACAGTAATACTGCCTTCGAGAAAGTTTACAATTTTTGGGATCGGATTGGTGATTTGATAGCAATATACCTACCAGAAGCCTTTCCACCGGGGCGGAATGTGTATTTTGGAACTTCGATAGACGCTATCCCTGAAAAGTATCATTCTTCCGAAAGCTATAAATGGTTAAAGGCCTTTAAAGAAGATGAATATAAAACAATGAATTCGAAGAGAATTGGTGTTGTTCATTACTTGACAAATGATACCGTATTTAGGCATAAGCACCTCGAAGCTTCATCTAACAAAGAAGTTCTCGAGGGTTTGATTGCAGAACGAGATGCGTTGCCAGATTTTTTTACAAAACAAATTGACTTTGCTTTAGAAGGGTTTGTTCGGACAGTTCAGTTACTTGAAGAAATCACTGCAGAAGAATTAAAGGATATCGAGTAGAAATAATGTCGGAGAGGGGCGAATCGAACACCCAAGGCAATTATGCACCGCTTTTACAGAGCGGCCCGCTTCCACTTACGGACTACTCTCCGATATATGTCGAGGTGGCTGGGTTCGAACCAGCATGCAACCGGTTATCCTTTCTACACTGTATAAGAGTGAGGGAATACACCTCGTGTTTGTTTTGGGAGCGGGACTCGAACCACGCATTTGATGATCCAAAATCATCCGTCCTGCCATTAGACGATCCCAAAGTGAATTACATTTCCAACTATCGCTTTACTACATGTAAAGTTTGCTTTTCGCAAGGCAGTTGGAATTTGAGTCAGCGATCAGATTCGAACCGATGAATATCTCTTTTGCAGAGAGATCCCTTGAGCCACTTGGGTACGCTGACAATTTTGGCAATAGAGTATCACTCTTCATTCAAGGCAACAGCCTTGAATAGAAGTGGTATAAAAACAAAAAGCCCCAGGCGGATTGCCCAGGGCTCTGTTAACTATCTATAGTAATTCTATATCATAACAAATTTTCCGGGCATAAACACACCTTCTGCTGATAGCATATTTGCTGATAACAGATGTTAATTGATATGTTATGACCAGTTCTCATTTCTTTTTGTTGAGACAAAGATAAAGTAACTTTTTTCTATCAAGCAAAACTTTTCCTCCTAAAAATTAAAAAGTTCGTTTACCTTTGCATCATGATGTTAGTACAACGCCATAAGATCGAACAAGGTTTCATAGGTCATGCCTATGAATGGAATTGTTTTGCCTGGCGTTTACGAACGTATTAGTATTTAAAGTACAATACACAAGAGCCCAGGCATTTAAGCTTGGGCTTTTTTGTTTTTAACCCATTAGAAAAAATGCAATTGGTAATATTTGTTGGGATTCCCGGATGCGGAAAGAGCACCTTCTATAAGGAGCAGTTCTTTAGTTCGCACTTGCGGCTTAGCCTTGACTTGTTGAATACGCGGAATAAAGAGCAACGTTTTCTGAATCTGGCGTTATCCCTTCAACAACAGGTAGTAATCGACAACACCAATGTATTGCGAGAAGAAAGAAACAAGTACATCGCGCAGGCAAAGGAAAAGCGATATGAAGTGATAGGATATTACTTTGAGTCAATTCTTTCTGACTGTTTGCAGAGGAATGAAAAGCGAATCGGGAAAGACAGAATCGCAAACGTAGGTGTCATCGCAAAGTTTAAACAACTTCAGGCTCCGTCATTCGATGAGGGTTTTGATAAAATTTACTTCGTGAAAATCGAAGGAGATCAGTTTAACATTAAATCTATAGTGCCATGAAATTTGAAATGCTGGACAAGAAAATGCGTGCCTTTGAAGAGAACCTGGACCAATTTGTTCTTCCGGAGGTATATATCGTAGCTCGACTCGATGGACGCGGCTTTACCCGATTAACAAAGGAGTTGCTTCCACTTGAAAGGCCGTTCGATGAAACGTTTCGCGATGCAATGATTAAGACGGTATCGCATTTAATGAACTGTGGATTTAAAGTCACCTATGGCTATTGTCAAAGTGATGAGATATCAATCTTGTTTGATAAAAACGAAAATGGCTTTGCGCGAAAAACAAGCAAGCTTCTTTCTGTTCTTTCTGGAGAAGCGAGCGCCAGGTTCACCAGCGAAATGGGCGTGATGGGAGTTTTCGACTGCAGGATCATTCCGTTGCCGACCGAAGAACTTGTTGTAGATTATTTTCGGTGGCGGGCCGAGGACGCCAGTAGGAATGCGTTGAATGCTTGGTGCTACTGGACGATGAGAAAGAACGGTGCCAGTGTCGCAGAAGCCACCAAGAAATTGGAAGGAAAGTCTGTAGCGGACAAGAATCAGTTCCTTTTTGAAAATGGCATTAACTACAATGATCTTCCAACTTGGCAAAAAAGAGGGGTTGGTTTTCGTTACGACACAGTTGAGACTTCGGCTGTTAATCCCATGACCGAAAACATTGTATCCGCTAGTCGCAGAAAATTGAATATAGAAATGACTCTGCCATTAAATATGGAATACGAGTTATTGATTAGAGAAATATTAAAGAATTCAGATGATGATTAAGAACGTTACCTTATATAGACCAACAGGTGCAAATGAGCTTGTACTGATCATAGATAGTGGAATGAAAAGATTTCCGCCAAGACTTTTCTGGCAGCCTATTTTTTATCCAGTGTTGAACTTCCAATATGCAGCGGAAATCGCTGAGCGCTGGAATATGGGCGATCCAGAATCGGATGGTGTTGGATTTGTCACCGAATTCGAAATTCCAGAAGATTACTTCAGGAAGTTTCCCATCCAAACCGTGGGACTCGATCATCATCAGGAGCTCTGGGTTCCAGCTGAAGACTTAGAAGAATTTAATGACAAAATTGTCAATGGCATCCGGGTTTGTAAATCCTTTATTGGAAGCAAATTCCTCTTGCCAGAGAGAATTAAAAATGTGCTAAACTAAAATACCCTGACTGAAAGGTCAGGGTAACTTCCCTATATGAAAACAACAGCATTGTCGAAAGATATCTTTTTGATTGATCAATTTTGGTCAATTAATAAATGTGACGAGTTCATTGCAAAATCTGAAAGCAAAGGATACGAAGCTGCGACTGTTCAAACAGAAACCGGACCTCGTGTCGTAGATCATATACGTAATAACAACCGCGTCCTTTATAAGGATTTTGTACTTGCCCAAGAATTGTGGAATGAGCTTGCTCCGCATGCTCCTAAGTCCATTGGGGATTCTGAGTCTATCGGATTAAATGAACTGTTCCGTTTCTACCGGTATCAGCCTGGTCAGCAGTTTAGAAAGCATCGGGATCAGAGCTACATTCGAAATAGTCGCGAGGCAAGTTATTATACTTTCATGATCTACCTGAACGATAATTTTAAAGGTGGTGAAACCAGATTTAACGATTTCGTTGTAGCGCCTAAGAAAGGTTCTGCGCTAGTATTCTACCACTACCTGGAGCACGAGGGGGCCGAAGTGATTGAGGGTATAAAGTATGTTTTGAGGACTGATATCATGTTTCGGTTAAAAAACTAACAGGAATTCTCTTCTGCGCAAAAAGGCTGCGCACATCGGCTGTAACATTGTATCATAAAATTGTAGCCGTGAAAGAAATCATCCTTGAGAAACTAAAAGCGATAGAACATCAATTTGATGTCCGGATAATGTATGCTTGCGAGTCGGGAAGCCGGGCTTGGGGTTTTGCATCTCCGGACAGCGATTATGACGTGCGCTTTGTTTACGTTCACAAGGCGGATTATTACCTTTCCATTGATGATTTTCGAGATGTCATCGAGGTTCCGATCAGTGACCTACTTGACATAAATGGATGGGAATTGAGGAAAGCACTTAGACTTTTTAGAAAGTCCAACGCGCCTCTACATGAATGGCTACAGTCCCCGGTAGTGTATGCTGCAGATCCAACGTTTGTTTCGGAGATGAAGGCATTGATGCCAACTTATTTTTCGTCACGCGCGGGAATGCACCACTACCTCAGCATGGCAAAAGGCGTCTTTGAAAGTGAGTTATCTGGTGAGATGGTCAAGCTGAAGAGATACTTTTATGCGCTTCGCCCTGTTCTTGCGGCTAAGTGGATATCAGATATGAAATCAGTTCCACCCATGGAATTTAAAAGCTTGGGTGTTTTAATGTCTGATCGGATAAGAGTTCTTGTGAACGAACTGCTTTCAATAAAAGTAAAGGTTGATGAAAGTTTTATGATCGCGAGAAAGCCGGAGATCAATGCTTTTATCGAAGAATCCATACGTTACTGTGAAGCCAGGGTTCCGGTGGCTAAAAACAGCGATAATGATGTTGAGCTAAATAAGCTCTTTAAGAAATCTATTGTATGACACTAAGAGGAATTGAAAATGACTCGTCACATCTCTTGCTGAAATGTATCAGTGGTAGCCAGGCTTATGGCCTGGCTCTTCCACACTCTGACACAGATATCAAGGGTGTTTTCATTCAGCCAAAGAAAGAATATTACGGACTGACTTATATCGATCAGATTAACAATGAAACGAATGATATCATGTACTATGAGATCAAAAAGTTTGTTGAGCTGCTTTTGAAGAACAACCCGAATATTCTTGAGTTGCTGAGCACTCCCGATAATTGTGTTTTGCATAGACATCCAGTAATGAATTTAATTAAGCCTGAAATGTTCTTGTCGAGATTGTGCAATCAGACATTTGGCCAGTACGCTTATGCACAGATTAAGAAAGCACGTGGACTAAATAAGAAGATCCTCAATCCCCTTGAAAGAAAACGAAAGACAATTGTTGACTTTTGCTACGTAGTGAAAGGACAAGGTTCGGTTCCAGCTACTGAGTGGCTTACTGATCACGGTTATGCGCAGGAAGATTGTGGACTTGTGAGAATTGATCACATGAGAGATATGTATGCACTTTTCCATCAATCCCAATCAGACCGCAAGTTTTCCGGAATATTTTCCGGAGAGGATGCCGATGAAGTGTCACTAAGCTCTGTTCCGGAAGGACTACAACCAAAGTGTATCCTATACTTCAACAAGGACGGCTACTCTGTGTACTGCAAAGAATATCGACAGTATTGGGAGTGGGTTGAACAACGCAATGAGGAACGATACGAAAACACCGTAAGCCATGGGAAGAACTACGATGCTAAAAACATGATGCACGTATTTCGCTTGTTGAATATGGCTGAGGAAATTGCGCGATACAAGAAAGTAAACGTGAGACGACCTGAACGGGAATACTTATTGAAGATTCGGGCTGGGGCGTTTTCTTATGAAGATCTTTTAACGCAAGCGGAGGAGAAAATTCAGATGGTTGATGAACTGTTTAAAAAGTCAGATCTGCCAGAGCAACCCGATCCACAACTTGCGGAGCAAAAATTAGTTGAGATTCGTCAGACTATTTATCTTACGTAGTTATGTTTTCAAGATACAAAGAGATACCAGTCACAAAACTAGAATCGATACTTGAGGCACTCAGCGCTCCGGGCACTCTCAACCTTCATGACTATGATTTGTTGGTTTACGGAGGAGGCGGACAAAGCAGATCGTATTTTAACAACTTGAGCAATGACACTGAGGTCGAAATTTTGTGGACAGGGTGGTGTGGTCCGAAATGGACTTCATTTTTATCTTTCATTCCAGGACAAGCCGGACTGGTCAAATTATTGAAGCCAACTCGCCTTAAACCGTTGTTTGAGGATCTAGCTTCGCATAGTGTTTCAGATCTCTATTATGTACCGAAGGCATTGACGGAGAGAATTAAACAAGCAGTCATTAGTGGGCCTTCGTCCCATGATTTCAAAAAGATTTTAGAAAGTGAGATGAGTTTTCTTTATCTCCAATGTGAAATGGATGAAACAGTAATGAGAAATGATGAAGAATGCTACCTGTTCGACATTGCGATTGGGCAGAAGCTGCCAGATAATGTTAAAGCTCTGTTTTCTATTGATTAATAATCATATCCAAACATAAAATGATTCTGCAACTGCCAGACTGAAGATGTGAATCGAAAGAATAGGCTTGTCGGTTGCAGTTGACTTTCATTCGGCTACGATTCCAGGCTATTGAACGCATCTAAATTCGGTACGTCATTGCCGATCTATCTAAAAAATAAAAAAGAAGTAGCCAAGGCTTACGACTAAAAATGGTGCTGCAATCAAAGCGCAGATAATTGAGACGCGGAATAAACCCCAATACGAAACTACTTTTGCGATGGATGGCATATTTGGGTCGTAGATAACCGAAACTTCCTCTCCGAGTTTCCACACAACTGGATTAGAGCTCACAGGGTTTTCAAAACTTACCGCATGACCATTCTCATCTAAAAATGTAAAAACAGGTTTGTAAGATTTGCCATCGCTGTTTTCTACGGTAATAATTTCAGACACAATAGCCCTTGTATTAACACCAGTCTTGAGCAGCTCACGTGTCTCGTTATAATAATATATTGCAACTATCATTAAACTAGTTGCGACAACAAAAAAGAATATATAAAGAGTTAGCAACATTGGTCTGTCGTTATTGAATTCGTATTCCAGTTTTTTTCTTCGATAGTCTCTTGCGTAGGTTAACATTTTTCTCCGATGCTTTTGCAAGTACTCAAATTACACACTGTTTAGAAAAATTCTAATTTTTATATTTTCTTTCACTAAACTTTGCGGATTCAGTGAGTCCTACTACCTTTGTCACACCATTTCACCTCTATCGTTTCATTTAAACAGAGGAAATTATGTTGGTCCTTAGTTCACATATCACCCTTAAGCAGCGCTGGTAAAAAATTACCAGATTCAATACTGCTTTATCTTTTTTCAAATCATTATTTAAAAAAACGAGCCACGCACAGGCTTTGACATGATTTTTCTCTATGCTTTGTGATAAAGCATAGCCAGGTTTTTCATGCGCAAAACTCAGCACTACAAAATTGCTGAGGTGCTAGAACTATGGGCAAACAAAAATTAAATATTAAGGATTTATCAACCATCAATTTCCCTTCGGAGGTAGCAAAAAGCCTTTCATTAAATATTATGAACAGGCATTTCAAACACCTCCCTAACGAAGAAAAGTTGATACTAATACAAAACGTGCTTGAGCATCCTAAAGCATACTTAAATAACGAACTGCTTAGTTTACTCGCACACAAACTTTATTCAGCGCCAGTAAGTGAAAGTTTTAATAGCTATGAACTTGAAGATGAACCGAAACATTTCGATGTCTTTGGTAACAAGCATATCGAATTAAATGCAATTAAACAGATGGAGCTTGTGATGCGTCTTCCAATTTCTGAACGAGGTGCGCTCATGCCTGATGCACATCAAGGTTATGGTATTCCTATTGGAGGCGTGCTGGCAACAAAGAACGAAGTGATTCCTTATGGCGTTGGGATGGACATCGGGTGCAGAATGGCTTTAAGTATTCTGGATCTTCCGGGCAGTTATGTGGATCATCACTCGTACGAAATTAAGAAAGTGCTACAGGAGCACACACACTTTGGTAATGAGGGTGGGCTGGATTCAAAGCCAGACCACGAAGTTCTGGAGAATGAAGTATTTCAAGAAACGGCTTTGCTAAGGAAGCTTCATGGAAAAGCAGCAAGACAACTTGGAAGCTCTGGCTCTGGAAATCACTTCGTGGAACTTGGAGTAATCGAAATAGAAGAGCAGAATAATCTTGGCCTTAAAGCAGGCAACTATGCAGCAATCTTGTCACACTCTGGCTCACGCAGCTTGGGAGCAAACGTTGCTCAGCATTACACTGACATTGCCATGAGCAAATGCAAATTGCCAAGGGAAGCGAAGCATCTTGCGTGGTTGGATTTGAATAGTGAAGAAGGCCTTGAGTACTGGTTATCAATGAACCTTGCCGGAGAATATGCAAAGGCTTGCCATGATGTGATTCACGAGAACATCTGTGACGCCTTGGGTGTCACCGCACTCCAAGCTATTGAGAACCATCACAACTTTGCATGGAAAGAGCAATTGCATGATGGGCATGAATACATCGTTCATCGCAAAGGTGCAACTCCAGCGGCTAAAGGTATTCTCGGAATAATTCCTGGAAGCATGACGGCACCCGGATACATTGTAAGCGGATTGGGAAATGAATCGTCTTTGAATTCTGCAGCACATGGTGCGGGGAGAAAAATGTCGCGGCTTAAAGCAAAGAATTCTGTAACGATGAGCAGTCTTAAGAAAGAGTTGCAGGCTGAGAAAGTTACCCTAATCGGAGGAAGTCCTGAAGAAGCCCCTGGTGCCTACAAGGACATTGAATTAGTCATGAAGAGCCAGACAACGTTGGTAAAAATTGAAGGCAAATTTCATCCTCGGGTTGTGAGGATGGCAAAAGATTAAACGATGGACACAAAAAGTATACATATCGAACTCATTGCGAGAAAGCAGAAACTTGAACAAGCTGCATGCGCTTTGAAGGAAAAATTCCTTGGCCTTGATGAAATCATTGATGAAGTGATGTCACTGTTGATGCCATGGTATCTTTTTCCAAAAGCACAGTTAAGACCTACTGTCATTAACCTGTGGGGACTGACTGGATCCGGGAAAACAGCCCTGGTTCAGACGTTGGTCGAGTTGCTGGAATACCAGAAGCTTTATAGCCACATTGACATGGGTGAGTTTGAATCTGACTCTGCTTCGTGGATGAAGAACATTTTGACAGACGATCTTTCGTTCTTTCATGAGAAATCACCTATAATTTGCCTTGATGAATTTCAATTTGCCAGGACGTTGGACAACAATGGAAACGAATTGGGCAAGGATAAGCTACGTGTAATATGGGATCTGTTGGATTCCGGTAAGATCCAATACATTCCGAATTCAAGCACTTACTATTTGTTTAGAGCTGATAATGGTTTGAAGCGATTGGAAAAACTGGTGAAGGAGAGCGTTGCTCTTCAAGATGGTATTGTTACAAATGGAGTCGAACACTTTGTCAAAGCATTTGAAGGATTTTATTTTGATTATAACGACAGAAGCGATGCAGTGATTTCACCCTCTTATTTTGTCACAGATGACTTCATTAACGGGATGTTCCATTTGTTTGATGATGACGATTTTTCTAAAGAGCAACTGAGAGCACGAATAAAAAGCTCCACTCTTGAAGAACTCATTATCTTAGTAAAACAGGGAATGCACACAAGGCCTGCTTCGAAGACACTTGATTTGTCACATAGCTTAATGTTCGTCTTGGGGAACCTTGACGAAGCATATTCGATGAGCCATAATATGAATCCTGATATCAGTGCTGATGAGTTTCACGAGGCCACAGCGAAGATTACCATCGCAGATATAAAAAGAGCCTTGCGGAAAAGATTCAGGCCCGAGCAGATTGCGAGGTTGGGTAACAATCACATTATCTACAAGTCTTTCAATTGTGCCCAATTCAGAGCATTGATCAGGCAGGAGCTGAGGAGAATTCAAGCTTTCGTAAACAATCAGTTTGGATGGAAGGTCATATTTGATGAATCTGTCGTGAACATTGTGTATGCGGAAGGAGTATTTCCTGCGCAAGGAACAAGACCTGTATTCACAACAGTAAAAAATCTCATTGAATCAAAGGTGAGTAGCCTTGTCGTATCAATACTCGAATATCAATTGGAGCCTGTTCTGATTAATTGGAAATTTGACAATGGTCAATTCGCTTATGAGGTGCTAGATGAAAAGTCTAACGTTGTGCTCTCATTTTCTGACCAGGCAAAGCTGAAACTTGAAAACCTCAGACGGAGTGTTGATCCCCAGATACAAGCTCATACCGCTGTTCATGAAGCTGGCCATGCGGTGTTGGCTGCGCTTACGTTGAGGATCATTCCATCTGTTGTTGTATCGCGGACTGCTTCTGATATGGAGGGCTTCTGCCTGGTGAATTTTCCCAAAGGGCCAATGACAAGGGAGAGCTTGAAAAAGGATATCGTGATCACGCTTGGCGGATATGTTGCTGAGAAAATGATCTTCGGAGAAGAGTTCACATCATCTGGCGTGTACAGCGATATTGAGGAGGCTTCCAGACTTGCTAACAAAGCGGTGAGGAACTATGCCATGGGTAGTGATCCGATTCATCTTGCAATCGGCACTCAGAATGAAGATGCATTTACCATGTCTCAAAAATACTCCGCAGAAGCGGTAGCTATTATAAAGGAGTGCGAGGTTGAAGCCGAACGATTACTTCAGAAGAACAAATTATTGTTACTGAAGATAGCCGATTACCTTACGACCCATTCTCGAATGGAGGAGCAGATGATTGTGGACTATGTAAGAGACTTTGCAGTTGAGAGCTGGATTGAAAGCGGTTTTATAAAGAAGGACAATTACTATCAGTTCAATACGATCTTGCAGGACCAGCTATCTCAATTAGAAAATAAAGATTTCTCTTCAGTCGTTGAGAGAATGGTAGCGGTTGCTTCCGAAGAGGTAGCTATGTGAATGGGCCACCTTCGGGTGGCCCTTAGTATTAAGGTCTGATGATTTCAAATTATTGTATTTTAGGAGCCAAGACATCACTTACTTTTCTTCTTAATAAAGCCAACCTTTCATCCGATTGAAACGGACTTAGGTGACAAGAAATGCTTTCTCCCATTTCTGGTTGTAGGAAAACTTTCAACTCCTTCTTTAGATAATCCCGAACATCGTTGGCGCGCTTAGAATTTCATCCACGATGTTTATACGACTGTCTAGCACATAGACGATGTCTTCAAAATCTGTACTTGTTCTTGGATCGTTCGCGCGGTCGTGAAAAGCAGAAAATTTTGTTGCCAGGAAGTAAGGTGCTGTAAATACACGTATTGTTACTTCATCATCTATCTTGTACGTCATTAAAGACTTGAATCCAGGCTCAAACCATGGATCAGATGGAGCCCACCCCACTTCTTTAGTCGACATCACATCGATGAGCACATCTTCATATTTAAAGCGACAATTAACCTTTGCCTCAGGATCTGGGTAAATATGCTTAGATGCAAGTTTGTCTTGCAATGCAGCGAGTTCGGCAAATGTTGCAATACGAAGCATGATGTCAATGTCTTTTGTTGGACGAACATCTTCTCCTATGGGATCATTCGCATAAATGCTAACGGTAGCGCCACCAACGTAGGCAACTTCATCATTCAACTCTCCTAAAGCCGTGGCTACCTTTTTCACCACGCCCATGTTGATAGTTTTATTCTTAAGCATTGAGTCTTTTCTTCAATTCTTCCATTGCCAGATTTTTCTCGCGCACTCTTCCAACACGAAGCGCATCAATAAGCGCAAGCATTTCATGCAGTTCCTGATTCCCTTTTACAGCCTTAACTACATTTTTATACAGCGGAGAAATGGCTTGTCCGCGCAATTGCCCTGTCGCAGAGGGCCAGACGTATTCCTCACCATTTGACACTATCAGTTTATTTAAAGGTGATGCTGAGTGGGCAGTTGGTATACCACGAACAACTGGACCGGGCTTTACCGGAAACGCATATGCAATTCCATATTGAAGGAATTCAAGAAGTGCCTGCGTTCTAACGTTTCTACCTGAATCATCCAACAGGCCCGCATATCTTGAACGTCCCAACGAATTACTGATTTCCGGCTGGCTCAAGCTCAAGAGCTCCGCCAACTTTATCTGGCTTAATTGAGTTTTACTGTCGCTTCCTATCATCAGTAAAACGGCAATATCCTGCGGACTCATGGATGCTTGCTGAATCTTCATTATTTGATATTATAATTCGTAATATTAATATATTGTATACTGTATATCAATTATTTATGTAAATATATTATATATCATAATACGTAATAATTTGATGGGGTTTCAGCCGTTAGAAGCTATAGGAAGGCTTGGATTCCAGTGTTGGAGTATTAACCATAATCTCCTTCAACCAAACTGGTCGATCAGGTGCTTCACCTGACGTTAGCTGTGTTCGCCAATCTTCATCGGAAAGGGGTGTTTTACTATTGAATTCGTAATAACTAAATGCGGCTCCCTTCGTCAAATAAGGCTTACCATTAATTTCTGCCACAACGTAAATTTCGTCTATCATTCCAACGGCCTCTTCCAGGTACTCACCATTATAATTGTAGACATCAGCAACAACTGCAACTAGCCTTTCCTTTTCTGGTAAATGATCTGAGCCAAAAATCCTGAACGTGAGGTATTCAATTCTTCCACCGAGATAACTCAAATAATTGAACTCTTCAGTGGTGATCTTTTCATTTGCCAATTCCTTCTTACTTACAGTCAACAATAGATTGCCAATCTCCTTAAGATCGACAATTATCCTTCTCGTGTCTTCATTCATTAAGTCCATGCTGGTCAGTTGTTTTTCCTGAAACTCCAGCAGTTCCAACGCTTTTTCCCAGAACGCTACATTTGGCTCAACATAGCTGACATGCAATGGAGGTGGTGGGCCACCCCCTTCTCCAGCTTGCGCTGCGTATGGTTGTTCAGCATACAAAAGCATGTCATGTTTTAATTCGGTCCACGCTGCGAGCGATGTACTTAGACTCTTTTTCGACCATGCTGGTGTTTTCATGAACAATGGGTAATTGCTGTTTTCATTATTCAAATTTGATATAGTTTCAAATGTTTTAGTGTATATGTTTTGATCCCACTGATTGAATTTTGAAAATTGGCCTTGCAGGGTATTGAGCGTATCAGCAAAGCCTGGCCATTTCTTTTGTTCACCATATTCATTAAGTAAAATGTTTTTTGCGCTCTCACTGCCGAGTGAAGCGAAAACATTCAATCCTTTGGGAAAAGTACGTCTGGGTTCCGGGCGAAGTACGTGTATTAGTCGGCTTAGAATTTCTGCATCAAAAGTATATCTCCCCGCTGTAAACAATATCGCCTTCTGCGACAACTTTTCGCTGGTAGTTGCATGGCCTCCTTTTGGTCTTATTCTATCGACATTTGCTCACTCAGTTTTCCTCTAAGGCTTTGCAGTTTAACTGCATCGTTGAAAGTGTTTGGATCATTTGCTTCAGCAACAGAAAGTGTTTTAACTAGAGTACTGATCGACAAATTATCTTCTTCACCTACAATAAATCTTATAGCCTCATTATATCGCTCGAAAGCTTTCAAATTCTCAGGAGACTTTTTAATACATGACGCAATAAGTATTGCGGAAAGTAAACGCTCGTCTTCCTCAATAATAATAGGGGCAGTGTTTAGCCATTTCACGCACCGGAAATAGTTTTCGAGCGCCTGTGACTTAGTGTAGTTTCCTCTAGGTTTGAATTGTGAATAAGAAATAATATCAGACGTCAGGAACTCAGATCCATTTCCATGGGCAGCCATTATTTTTGAAAACTCTTGTTTTAATATCGGGTCGGTCGATTGAATTTTATTTGTGATCAGACTATATGCAATGCCAAGATAGGTCGTGGAGAATTTAGCCGCTGATTGCAGCCTGGGGTCATTTAGGCTTTGAGAGTATTGATTTGATTCGTTGTATAAACTCCTGAGCAATTCTGTCAGTAAGGGAATAAACTTATCTTCCTCAACTTTTTGAAGAACAGTACTAAAGTGCTTATGTAGCACTTGCAGGTAAATATCGGTCGTTATAAAATTGGGTATGTATTCATAGTGGTTGTTGTCATAGACATGAAACAACTGTTCATGTTTCGCAGGAGCGATGGTGAAGTTTCTTTTGGTGAGGGCTGCTTTCAAATTGTCATCAATTGCCTTGAACTGGATGAGATTATACACATGATCCATATTTATCATTTCGTATCCATCCTGTTTTGAATAGCGGCTACTTGCAAGCTCATTTTCGCGCTTCAATATTTTATCAACAAATTCCTGCTC
>DASPIZ010000083.1:0-9258 GCA_035628875.1 Ohtaekwangia sp.
GCATGCTCGGAGAATTTGCGCAAAGGGTAACCGGGAGCCCTGACTTATATTCGGATGGATATCGTAGCCCTACAGCAAGTATAAACTTCCTAACTGCACATGATGGATTTACCCTTCACGATCTGGTATCCTACAATGAAAAACATAATGAAGCAAATAAAGAAGACAACAACGATGGCGAATCACATAACCGGTCCTGGAACTGTGGCGAGGAAGGCCCAACCAAGAATGCAGAGGTGTCCGCACTACGTGAAAAACAGAAGCGGAATTTACTGACGACGCTATTCTTGTCGCAAGGCGTGCCAATGCTCTTAGCTGGTGATGAAGTCAGCAATTCGCAGCTAGGTAACAATAATGCTTATTGCCAAGACAATGACCTAAGCTGGATTAATTGGAATGAAATTGACGAAGAGCTTCTATCATTTACAACCAAACTAATTCATTTGAGAAGGGACCATCCGGTGTTCTCCAGGAGAGGCTGGTTCCAAGGTAAACCCATCAAAGGAAAAGGTGTAGAAGACATCGCCTGGTTTCAGGCCGATGGAACCGAGATGACGGAAGAACAATGGTCGGATGGCTTTGCTAAATCGCTAGGAATATTTCTTAACGGAAAAGGCTTTCAGTGGCCGGATGAAAACGGCGATGCAATTGTAGATGACAATTTTTACATCATTTTCAATGCACATCATGATGCCCTTGAATTTTCGTTGCCAGGAAAAAAATATTCCGAGAAATGGCAAAATGTTCTAGACACGTCCAACTATAATGTAAGTCCACCAAAAACTCATTTGGCTTCCGAGAATGTGATGATTGAGGGACGATCAATTGTTTTATTGACATCCAGGCTAACTAAATCTCCGTTGTAGATAGCGTCCTTATTTAGCAAAGCGGGATCTCTTGTGCTAGTGGTTTCGCTATCTCAAGAGATCCATACAAAAGGTATAAAGTGAGAGCTTAAAAAAAAATACGGCCGTGCCAAATGATGCTGAAACAAATTGTGAGTTGATACTTTAGCGGATGATGATGAATAAATAAAAAAAGCATCCATCCAAGGACCCCAATCGTTCCTATGATGATCCCATAAATTAATGATGAGGAAACAGAGAAAGTAAATAGAAAAATATCGACAGCGAACCCATATCCATACGAGAATAAAACTCCGATACCAAATAGTAAAAATACTACCGTTAGGTAGTGAGGTTGTAGGTGGTTTTGTTTAGGTCGCGCCCTTTCCGTAAATCAGGATCAATACGAGCGTACGAACGACATAGTAAGGCCGTTTTAATATGATAAAGTCAAACAATGTAAAGATGCTCATTATCGCAGTACCAATGATACCAGCTAGGATAGGCGTAAAGCTTTGAAGATCAATCATTGATGTTCAACAAAAATTGACGGCCAGTTATTCGATGGACTTAAGATGATAATGCTTTTATTTAAAAAGCATTGATAAATCGCACTAAATCTTGCCAGGGGAAGGGATCTTCCGTTCAAGTTTGCCGAGATCTCCAAAAAAAACCTAAAGCCGTGCTTTTGCCATTCGGCAGTAAGTGTGGTATAGGCTTTTAACATTTACGTGAAACTTCAACCTATGACAAGCAAATTTCTTTGCCTGATCACGTCTTTCCTGCTTTTGACGCATTTTTCAGCTTTTTCACAGCGAGGGTTGCCTCCGGATTCAAAGACAAGATCTCCGATGGTGACAAAATATCCACAACATCTGGACTTTCTCCCGCCCATGGTGAACATGCTTAAAGTTGCTGATGGTTGGGAAGTAGCAATCGCGGCCTTTGGACTCGGGAGGCCTCGCATGATGTATTCAACACCTTCAGGTCACTTGTATGTGACCAGAAGAGACGGGGGAGATGTGTTGTTGTTGAAGGATGCCGATGGGGATAATAAGTTTGAGGAGTTGGTAACTGTTGCCGCAGATTTTAAAGGCGTTCACGGCATCACCATGAAAGATGACTTTTTATACTTGTGTAATAATAATGAGTTGCGCAGGTATCCAATGAACAGCGATGGGACCCTTGGCAAGTATGAGACTTTGATCAATGATCTCCCTGATGGTGGCCAGCACCCCAACAGAACTATTGACTTCGGCCCTGATGGTATGCTCTACATTTCAGTCGGTACTCTATGCAATGACTGTAAAGAAAACGACAATGAAGTAGCGGCAATGCTACAAGTTGATCCGAAGACCTGGAAGCGATCTTTATTCGCTACTGGTTTAAGAAATACAATCGGGTTTGACTTTCATCCGCGTACAGGCGAGTTGTGGGGGGTTGACAATGGTGGAGACGGTAAAGGAAATAAGTGGCCACCTGAAGAAGTTAACTTAATCAAAAAGGGCGGGGTCTATGGATATCCTTTTGCTTATGGCAAAAACGAAGTTGATGAAAGCCGTGAAGATCCTGCAGGAGACACAAAAGAAGAGTGGGTGAAGAGCTCGGTTCCTTCGGTTCTCGAATTGACTGCCCACATGGCACCAATTGGATTTCAGTTTTTTGGATCGGCAAAGAATCTTCCAACTGAATTCGCTGAAGATGGTCTTGTTTGTTGGCATGGCTCGTGGAATCGAAGCAAGCCTGTCGGGTTCAAAGTTCAACGTGTCAAATTCAAAAACGGTGTGGCAGTTGGCACGGAGGATTTTTTAACTGGCTTTTTAAAGCCCGGCTTCCTTATGTTCAAGCGAAAAATGCGTTTTGGAAGACCTGCAGGTGTTACAATCACAGAGCAAGGTGTAGTATATATATCTGACGATGCAAATGGAGTGATTTACGCAGTTAAAAGATCAAAATAATGATGAAAAAATATCTAATCCTGCTGATTGTTATTAGCAGTTGCGTTCCTATTAAACCTTCAGAGCGAATAGCGTTTATCGCTCACGACAGCTACCCCGAAGGAATCGCGTATAACAAGACAACGGACTTATTCTACGTTTCATCCATGCGCAACGGCACAATTGGAAAAGTAACGCGCCAGGGTAACTATTCGATTCTGCATTACGATAGCACGCTTAAATCCTCTTATGGCTTGAAAGTTCACCCCGATGGCAAACGTTTATTCGCTTGTATTGGTGATGCAAACTACAGTCGACTCACCTCAGCAGACACACGAAAAAAAATGGCAAGGCTGATCAGTATTGATCTAACGACTGGTAAAAGATTATCAGATGTTGATCTTTCCTCACTTGTTAATTCAAAACATTTTCCCAATGATATGGCCTTTGATGATAAGGGAAACATTTATGTCACGGATAGCTATGCCCACACGATTTATAAGGTCACACCGGATGGGAACGCTAGTGTATTTTCACAGCATCCAAAGTTCAAAACTGAAGGAATAGGCATTAATGGAATCGTTTTTCATCCTGATGGATTTTTGTTGGTAGACAACAGCAACACAGGGAGAATTTACAAGGTAAGTACCGCCAATCCCCAGGATGTAGCGATTGTCGAGATAGAACAATATTTTCTGGGATCAGACGGCCTTATACTCAATGACAACAACACACTGACGATGGTGGTGAATGGAGGGAACGACAAGATTTATCAGCTCTCAACCGAAGACAACTGGAAGTCCGCTAAACTAACGGGAACCACGCTTATAGCTGAAAGATTTTCTTATCCAGCTACCGCCACATCGCATGGAAAGGAGATTTGGGTGATGAACGCAAGGACGAACGAATTAATGGACAGCACTGCGATCCCCTCAAAACGGTTTGCAATTCAACGGGCAGTATTAAAACCAATACCGAAGAATTTTAGTAAGTAGCGCGCTTTCCGGATTTTGCGCTGGCAGCAGCTAGACTGCTTCGAAAATGGCTCAGATCTTTAACCGCTAATTTAGACTTGGCCCAAACCTGCAAGAACTTGCAGATGCTTTTACCGTAAACATTGATACCTAAAACACACTTCGGGGATAGGATCGACAAATTCTATCTCTTTTAATTTCGTTGAAAATGAAATCCAAACATTCTTTTTTTTATAGAAACGGCTTAACAATAACGTTGTTGATCTTCTTTCTTGTATCGCTTACAGGTCAAGTCATAACCGGGTTGAATGAATACAATGAAGAGCGAATCGAATTCAAACAACCACTCGTTGACTTGGGCCAGTACCTGCAGTCTGGTCATTTTTATCAGACCACATTTGAAAACTGGGAAAGCGAATTTTTACAGATGGGCATGTACGTGTTACTAACAGTTTGGCTAAGGCAAAAGGGCTCAAGTGAATCTAAAAAGCTTGATGAGAAAGAGGAAGTTGACAGGGAGCCTGATCCCAAGAAGAGAGATGCACCCTGGCCGGTTAAGAAAGGAGGGATTATTCTTTGGTTCTATAAGAACTCCTTGTCAATAGCCTTTATTATGCTCTTTACCATAAGCTTTTGTTTACATGCCGCAGGAAGTTTCAGTAACTATAATGAAGAGCAACTCTTTAAAGGAAAGGATCAAATTCCTTTCACTGACTTCATTAAAAATTCTCGTTTCTGGTTTGAATCATTCCAGAACTGGCAAAGCGAATTCGTAGCGGTAATTTCTATTGTTGTATTATCAATTTTTCTGCGGCAATTTGGATCACCAGAATCCAAGCCAGTGGACTCTTCGGATGCAGAAACTGGATCATCGTAATATTCACAAGAAGCCTCCTACGCATTTCGACGCTAATGAAGGTATTGGTGCATCCAGCACAAGCACGGTAGGTCGCTCCAGCTGAATCCTCGCGGCTGGAATAAAGCAGCAGAAGATCTATGCTTATACCCAAGGAATGAAGCAATCGGAAAAAACTTATCTTTAGTAATTCTTCCAGAGGACATCAGGCAATTGCTTTTGAAGATCGAACGGATTAAGCATAGCAGAGCGTAGAAATCTGCGATACGAGTCCAAAAGGGAGGCGACTTGATAAATCTTGAGGGGGTCCTTTCACCCGTAAAAATGACCTGGACGACGTGAGCGGAATTTCAACAGCTGCAAGAAATATAAATCGACCGGGTAAAAGCGGAGGATGCATTACGAAAGTCGGAAGCAAAGTTCAAGGGCCTAATATCACAAACAGCCGTTCGGATTTATCAGATGTTTTTGGGGCGCTTCTAACGTAAGCGAATGGGTTCTTTTAGGTTGAATCGCCGCACTCTATTCACATAGAATCCACTTGGCCCCTTTAATTAATTGCATTAAACGGGTATCCCAAATAATCCGGAACTATAAAACCTCCTAAGCCTCGATTTCTTCTGATGCAGTGTGAGTGTACTTTTTGATGATTTTAAGTAAGTGATTCACTTGAAATGGCTTGATGACTAACTCATTGATACCGGTACGCTTGGCTTTTTGCCTTATTTGATGGGCAGATATCATAATGATAGGAGTACTTCGTGTAGCCTCCTGCAATCTCAAGAATTTAGTAATCGCCAGACCATCAATTGTAGGTAGATCCTTGTCCAGAATAAACAGATCGGGCAATTTATGCTTAAATTCAACTAGTCCCGATCCTGCTGTACAAGTCTCTACGGTATAGCCAGATTTTCTGAGCGCATGCCCAAGTAAAAATAATGTATCTTCATCATTCTCAATGATGAGGATTCTTTGGTTAGCCACCTGCATCCCTATGATATAAAAGATGAAGAAAAAATTTCGTATGGCTGTTGGACTACGGAATCTTCAGAAACCATCTGGACCTCATCTGATAGGTGTCCGTTTAAGCTCAGGTACTTATTGAATTTAATTCCGTGAATTAACGTTACATCTATAACAGTACATTCCGAGTCCTTCGAAGATTTAAGAAGCAAAAGAGTGATTTTTTCGCCGCCTTTTTTAAATTCTCTGATATCCTGGATTAAAAAGTAGTCATCCGACCACTTACCCGATTGGTTGCTTATAGAAATACTAATAAACTGCGTTTTTGCCTCGCTAAGCACGTCTTTGATTTGTTCTCTTGCTACGGAAATTCTCATAACCCCTCCTTTTTTAGCACTAGCTTGTTTTATTCGTGGAATACAACAAACCTATGCTTTTGTATCGCTAAATTCTATCCGTGGATTTTGGGATTTTTATGTTTAACGTCTCTATAATAATAGGTTACTGTACTAATCGGTTGCTACTTGCAGTTTACCCAGAGCTAATGGCAAAAATTAAAGTGTTTCATGTTGAAGACTACAAGATCATGAGGGATGGAATTAAGCAGCTTTTATCGCTTGACTCGGACATCGAAATTGTCGGTCAAGCTCATAATGGCGATACTTTTTTGAAGGCATTGGAAGTCACTGAAATTGATGTGCTCATCCTTGACATTTATCTGGATGCAATGGAGGATTTGAAAACATTAAACGGATTTCAGATATGCCGACAAGTACAGGAGCATTATCCGCACATTAAAATAATTGCTCATTCGGTTTATGACGACGCTGATCGGGTGGCAAACATAATCAAGTGTGGCGCACTTGGCTTTGTATCGAAGAAATCCGGTTTTGAGGAGTTACTACGGGCAGTTAAAACGGTTGACACAGGTGAAAGATACATTTGCCCGGAAACAGCCGGGAAGCTGAAGAATCTAAATCAGTTTTTAACGGGCATGGAAAGTAATTTGCGTGGAAAAGATGAAATATTCTCTCAGAGAGAAAGGGAAGTCCTCGACCTACTATCGAAAGGCAAGTCATCAAAAGAGATTGCTGATAGCTTGTTTATTACCGAACGGACAGTCGAATCCCACCGGAAGAATATGATCGAAAAAGGGAAGGTTAAAAATACGGTTGAATTAATTGCTTACGCGTCATCTCTTGGTGTGATTAAGAAATAGTCATTGACGTAAATTTTCTATTTTACAACCATCACAATGGATAAGCTACAAGTTGAATTTAACATAGTGCGAGAAATTGCAGATATATCATTGGATGGGGTAATAATTTACAGCCTTATCGACAAAAAAGTTAATTATGCAAATCACCGTGCGTTTGAACTGGTAGGTTTAACAGGCAATGCATCCGAACTTGAACTTCAAGCCGTACTTGGAAGTGTTGTACCGCAAGACCGTGAGTATCTTAAGAACCAATATTCAACGGTATGTAAGAAATTTTTAACTGTTGAAGTTGAATTTAAGGTAAAGAAAAGGAACGACCCTGAAATGTTCCTTTGTTGTAATGCATACTTGGTCTATAATAAGTCAGCCATTATTGTTTTCATTAAGGATATTACGAAGCCCAAGGAACACGAGAATTATTTAGTAGAATATGGAGCGCGTAAGAACACGATCCTTGACACATTAGCTCACCAAGTGAGTGGCGCATTGAATCTAATGCATCACCTGTCTTCGGAGGCGGAGAAATATATTGAGACTACGAGCGATAAAAACCTTAAAATATACCTAGGGCTGCTAAATGATAATAGTAGCCATTGCTTAGAAATCATTCACGATCTATTAAAAATTGAACACCAGCTGTCACCGGGTATTTTTGTAAAAAACTCCAGAATTGATATTGTCAAGAAAATTTCTATTATTTTCGATGAACTTCAACAAAATTACCGCACAAGAAATTTTTTTTTCTATCCTTCGGTTGACTCGCTCCATATAACCACAGATGAAGTTAAACTGTTGCAGATAATAAATAACCTGACCTCTAATGCAATTAAGTTTTCTCATCCCGAAGATCCTATTTCAATAACGATTGTTGACGCGCAAGACCAAGTTACAGTTAGCGTAACAGACAGCGGTATAGGTATACCGAAGAATTTAGAGCCATTGGTTTTTGAAAGTCAATTCGGAGCGGGTAGAACAGGATTAAATGGAGAAAAGTCAATTGGCCTAGGCTTGTCTATATGCAAGAACCTTGCTAAGCTTTTGAACGGCACGATATGGTTTGAAAGCAGGGAAGGCGAGGGATCTACTTTTTATTTCAGCCTTCCTAAATCCTAGCGAGGTCCTATCAAGCCAGTATACATTTATTGAATGATGGACGGACAAACAAAATAAACCATTTCAATAAATTTCTCACCGACATCGCTGCGTTCAACGCAGAAAGGTATTCGGAACTTTTAGCTCAGGCAGGGAGCTCGATGTGAAAAACTGTCATTCCTTTCCCATTTGAAACTATAAAATTCCAGTCTTGAGGCGGAGGGACGTCACTTCTGTCAAACGCAGTTAAGTTTACACCTTGCAGTGGAAAAATTGCAGTCGAGGTAAATAACTTGGATGGCCACTTATACACCCGCCTCCAGAGGTGACCTTAACTCGGAAAATCTGTCGGAATGGGTTTGTACATTGGCAATAAACTAACAGGACTAATGCATCGAACAATTCATTTGGAAAATGAAAAAGATAAAGAGCAGCACTGTGTATTCCAAAAGCGCAGACAGCGTTTTTAATTGTCGGATTTTAATTAACCAGCCCCTTTAAGGAACTCATCAGTACTGATAGTTCTGTTGGTTTGGTGAGGAAATGGACTGCACCTAATTTTTTAAAAGCGGATTTTTCCTTTTCACTTGTGGTGGTACTCCACATGATAACAGGAATATCTTTTAATTTAGGATCAGATTTGAGTGCAATAAGTACCTCGGTGCCGTTCATTTTTGGCATATTGATATTAAGGAATATTAAATTCGGCTGTTCAGTAAGTTTTTGAAGGAACTTCAACGCTGATAGTCCACTTTTCAAATGTTGGCATCGAGCGGCCGGCTTCACAAGTTTGAGTGCGTTAAGGAAAAATTCGAAGTCGTCTGCATCATCATCAATAACCAGGATATACATTCAGTGATTTTGACCGAAGTTATGCTTTTTTACGTTGATAGCTGTTTGTTGTTGAACAATTTAAGCATCGGCAATTATAAAATAAGCCATAACACTATCTCTTGTCATATTTCGCTCGTTGACAGCTAAACCACCCATGCTGATGCCTGTGATAGGATTGAAAATCAACCATTTTAAATCGATTTTTTTCATAGAAGTTTAGCCTGCTAGAACTCTAACGAGCTTCCGTGGCAACTTTTTGTGACCATCGAGCATAACCGTGAAAGGCCACTTTCATAATGGGGACATTATGTGACAAGCGAGCGTGTATGGGTCAAGAGATCACTAAGGCAGGACTCGGACTAATGCTTACTTTGTGGATAAGGCGGATCATAGAACAGTACATTGACAACAGTGCCGCTTGCATCCAGTTCTGCTTGCAGAAATTTTGAGGAAGAAAAGGGCTTTGTCCGGCATACAGCTGGCTCAAGTAATCGTGGCCCAGAGCCTTTATTACTTTGTAGAAATAAGTAAGTCGCGG
>DASPIZ010000084.1:0-7190 GCA_035628875.1 Ohtaekwangia sp.
CTTCGGAAAATGTCGCAGTTACCACAGTTACAGATGATTGACAAAACGAGATCAATAGCTCAAAAGGATATAAATGTCTCTGCTGTTTTGATGTACGGTTCCTTTACAAAAGATGAAGGTGATCAATATTCGGATATTGAATTTTATATCTTCCTGAATGCCAAAGAAAAGTTTTCTGGTGAAAATTGGGTTAGCCAGATTCACCCTTTAGCGGTTTACTTTAAAAACGAATTTGGGAGTGAAGTAGCGATTTTTGAAAACATGGTTAGGGGTGAGTTTCATTTTTTGACCACCCGGGAAATGAATGTCATCAAATCATGGGAGGGCTTGGTTACATTCAGCGATTTTGAAAAGATGATTTTGGTTGATAAGGACGGACTTTTGATTAACACACTAAATCAACTCCAAACAAAAGAACCTGTCCGAACAAAACATGAAAACGTTTTGTGGCTAAGTCAGTCCCTACTAAATCTTTTGGTGACAACGGGGAACTTGATCAAGCGACAGGAATATGCACATGCATACCAAAGTCTGTCAAATGTTCAGAGGTATCTGCTATGGTTAATACGAGTTGCAACAAAGCAGACTAACCATTGGGAGAGTCCTACGAAAAACTTGGAAAAAGATATTGATCCGGATTGGTATCATGTTTTTCAGCAGACGACGACGGATTTAGACTCTGAGAAGATCGATACAGCTTTCAAAAACGCATTAATTGTATCACGCAAACTGTTTGACCAATTGAATATTGAAGGCAAACTAAAGGAATTATTGGGAAGAATTGAATAATAGGACTAGGACTTAGTATCGGCGTCAAGACCCAATCCGACACTTCAGTATGCTGTCTGCCAGGCGAAACGAAGCTATCTCATATTGCGTCAGATTTTCGATCTCCGCAAGTTGCAAGGGTATTTTATATTTTGCTGGTAAGGTGTTCATGAGGGCGCTAAGACCATGTGAAACGCAGTCATTGAATCATGGTAGGAGTTTTTCCAATCTACACGATGTTTCTTGATGCCTTTCGAAAGTGTTCAGCTATCGCGTTACGCGTAACCTGGTAAATCCAACTGGAGATCTTTTCTGCTTCGCTAAGCTGGCCGCTTTTAGCATGAACTTTATGAATACATCCTGGACAATATCCTCTGCGGTCAATCGGTCCTTGACCTTGAAAAAACGAACCGCATCAATTCGCCATAAAGCGAGTCCCACGTAACAGAAGCAATTTTCTGCATATTTGGCCACTTTTGCACGTCTTTTAATATGACGCGGAAGGCGTAATAATGATGCAGCAAATTGATATTAAGATGATAATTTTCGAAGATTTCGCCTTTCATTCACTATTGCGGCGGATTTATCATATACGCACGCCCTTGACTAATAAGTTTGCTAGCGCGCGGCCTCACTTGCCGATACAAAATGTGCTCAATACAGAATGCAATACGTTAGGTGGGTCGTGCAACAAACTAGCAACAAAAATTACCGAAGTCAGTAACAAAACCTAACTATGCCGAAATAGATTTTTAGGTGTTTGTGCGAGTAACAAAGGTAGATAAAGTCCGGTAGGTCAGCAAGGAAAAACGAGTTCAATCGCAGTTACGCATGTCGCTACATGTGATGCTCATTTCCGGTTTGATTAAGGAAGAAATGGCTAGCATTTGCCAGGCATGATTGGAAAACCCCCTCTATGAACCAATCCTTCTTTAGCTGTTCTACTTCTTACTAAACTCCTTTAGTGAACATGGACAAAATTCCGAATCAATCCCTCGTCATTCAAAGACTATAAATCGATCCATTATCCAATGTCGAATCCAAGTGAACTTGATAACTCCCGAAAGGCACTAGCCTGCTGTTGAAGAAGCGATGCAGCATTTTCAGCGCCTGCAATTGCATCAGCACCTGCAACAAAGCGAAGAGGTGGTTCTTGCTGGCTTGCAATTTCAACGAGTGCACCAGCGAGCTTCTTCGGGTCGCCAGGTTGTTTGCCATTTGCCCCTTTCCAAAACTCCATCTGTTGGATTCGTCTTTCTTTATAGTCATCGATGAGATTTACCGCGTACTGGGTTGAATCATCTGTTAACAATTCAGTCCGGAAGAATCCAGGATTCACGATAGTTGTATTGATTCCAAACGGTTTTACCTCGGGCTGCAACGACTGCATCCATCCTTCGATACCAAACTTGGATGCTGCGTATGCGCTCCCGAACTCCACTCCGACAAATCCGGCAAGGGATGAGATTGTGATGATATGTCCAGAGCGCTGTTTCCTCATTACGGGCAAAGCTGCACGTGTTACGTTCATTGGACCGATTAGACTTGTATTCAACTGAAGGCTGATTTCATCTGGAGTTTGCTCTTCAAAATACCCAGCGTAAAAGTTAGCAGCATTGTTTACCAGCACATCTACCTTTCCAAATTGCTTAACGGTTTCTTCAATAGCTGATTGGGCATCGGTGAGTTTAAGGATGTCTAATTTTACTACTAACAAATTGTCAGCACTTCCAAGCGCTTGCTTCACTCTTTCAGGATTGCGGCCAGTCGCTACTACTTTGTGACCGGCAGCTAATGCAGCCTTAGCGATATGAAGGCCCAGGCCACGCCCTGCGCCTGTTATTAACCAAACCTTATTTTTCTTTTCCATTGTGTTCCTTATTTAGTTCTTGATGATCATTTGATTTGTGATTACAAAGGTCACAATTACTCAAACTGATAAATAATAAAAAACAAAGGAAAAAGTATGAAAATCAAAGGTTCGTAACCCTCATCGATTTAGGAATGTCGCCTGTTTTCTTTTTAAAAAAGTTATTAAAGTAAGTAGGGTATTCGAAGCCAAGTGCATAGGCTATTTCAGCAACACTCCAATCTGTATGTTGGAGCAGCGCTTTTGCTTCTATGATAATCCTGTCGGCTATGTGAGCAGTAGTTGTTTTTCCGGTCACTTTCTTAACAGAGTTATTGAGATAGTTGATGTGGACATTCAGACTGTTGGCAAAATCTTGTGCTGTTTTTACAGTGAGTGGATGTTTTGTGTCCTCAATTGGGAACTGGCGTTCAAGTAGCTCTAAAAACACAGCGGTAAGCCGATCCGCAGCACTTTTTTCCTTGGAAGAGCCCTCTGAAGGCTGCATTTTCACAGCTTCGTGAATTATTAAATGTATATGGTTCCGGATGAGTTCATCTTTATACGGATAATCCGTGTCTTGCTCAGAAAGCATTCGCTTAAATACTGCCGTAATAAATTCCTTCTGCTCTTCATTTAACTTCAAAACTGGGGTGCCTCCAATTTTAAATAATGGTGATTGCTTGAAGCTTTCAGATCTGTCACCCAGCGCAAGAAACTCTTCAGTAAAAAGGCAGGTGTAGCCACTGAATTTCTTCGAAACGGCTTCGCAGGAATACGGAATATGAGGATTAGCGAAGAGTAAAAACGTCTCTTCCGTTTCTATGCTCTTGTCGGCATAGTGAAAAAGAAATTTTCCAGTCGTCAAATTGACTTTATAAAAATCCTTCCGGCTATAGTTATGTCCAGCGTTCCCTTCACTATCTATCTCATATACAAGGAAGCCCTTGAGTTTTAATTCAGCGTTAAATTTTGAAGAGCTGTAGTCTGGCTGGTTGTCCATATCACAAAGTTAAAAAAATCAAATGAAGGTCGAATATCGATGGCCTCATTAATGAAACAATACGACCGGCCATTACATCTTTGATTTTTATACATCTTACTTTGTTTTTCATAATTCTCCCGGTCACGCGCATCCGTTCTTTGTAGTGTCAAGAATTAAAAAAAAATATTATGGATAAGCATGACATTAAAAATTTTACCAGAAGGGATTTCATTATAAGATCCTCGATTGCCGGTGCAGCTATCGCCTTGGGGGCTAAAGCACTTTTCTCTGCAGCTACTGCTGAAGCTAAAAGCGTGAAGACTTCTACAAGTGCTTCCAGGGCTCAGTTAACTAAAGGTGACTTCAAGACGCGAAAACTTGGATCACTTGAAGTTACTGAAATGGGCTTCGGCTGTATGAATCTTGCCTGGGCCTATAACGCACCGATGGATAAAGAGTCGGCAATTAGACTTGTAAGGAGGGCTTATGACAGGGGCGTGAGGTTTTTCGACTCAGCAGAGGTGTATGGCCCATATTATAGTGAAACGATATTAGGGGAAGCGTTAGCATCTTTCAGAAAGGACGTTGTCATCGCCACAAAATTTGGATTTGACATAACCTCAGCTGGTGAAACAATCGGGTTAAATAGCCGACCAGAAAATATTAGAAAGGTGGCAGAGCAATCTCTGAAACGGTTGAACACTGACGTAATCGATCTTTTCTACCAACATCGAGTCGACCCTACTGTGCCTATTGAAGATGTGGCGGGAACTGTTGCTCAATTGATAAAGGAGGGGAAAGTAAAACACTTCGGTTTATCTGAAGCAGGTGCAGCTACCATCCGGAGGGCGCATAAAGAATTCCTGTTACAGCTGTTCAGAATGAGTATTCCTTTTGGACACGCGATTCGGACCAGGAGGTACTACCTGTATGTGAGGAATTAGGTATCGGATTTGTGCCGTGGAGTCCGTTGGGCATGGGATATTTGACTGGCAAGATTTCACCCGATCATAAGTTTGTTAAAGAGGATTTAAGGCGCAATGCAGAATTCCCACGTTTTACAAAGGAGGCACTCGAAAAGAACCGTCCTATCGTTGATATTCTCCAGCGAATGGCCGACAGCAAAGGCGCGACTCCGGGCCAGATTGCTCTAGCCTGGCTATTGGCCAGGAAGCCGTTTATGGTTCCTATTCCAGGTACAACTAATAGTGATCACTTAGACGAGAATTTTGGTGCAATCACAATTGAACTTAACGCGGACGATATAAAGCAGTTAGAAACTGAATTCTCTAAAATTGAAGTTTTTGGAAAACGTGCTCCTGAGGCTTTCATAGCACAGCACGATCTTGGATGTAATGTAGGGACAAGTTCGATCGGCAACAATGGCAGATCGCCATTACGGAAGAACTGAGTTAAGGGGTTCATACGTTTGGCGCTCGATCATCCTTACAGAGGTAAAAGATCTATTGAGCAACCTGTATACATCACTCTTGACGCGTGGATTGGAGTATGCGCCACAGTATTTTGTGCTGTTACCATTGGTAAGAACTCAAATGTTGCCCCACGTGCAGGTGTAATCCCTGAAAATCTATTGTTGGAGCCTCCTCCTGTGGAGTTCACTCAATTTATTAATAATCTTCATTTAAGATTAAGCGAAGCCAAGGTATTAACTGCCTTGGCTTTTAGATTGTCAGATATATGAGCATAGCGCTCAGTTGAAACGATATGCTTGTGTCCTAACAGTTTCGAAACGGTGTAAATATCACACTTGGCATATTTAACGTCCTTGCTGCTGATATTAATATTCACAAGAAGCGCAGTCTAAGGTACAACTTGCGGGTTGGTACGCTCAGTCTTTGCACTCGCTTGCATCTGTGAAGTCAGACGCTGATCTGGTTCACGATAATACCTATAATTGAAGGGAACTGGGTGTGACCTTCTACGTTCAAGTTGCACCTGCTAACAATGAAACATTTATAACCGACTTATTATCAGTCAATTACGTTCATGATCCAGCATTTTGGCAGGCGGTATATTTCACTAATTTTGTCTTCGTCTAACGCAAGCCACATGTCGCCTATTGATATCTACTTTGAATGGTTCAACAAGAAAGTAGCGCTAACTAATGAGGAGTTGGAAATCATTAGGCCTTATCTTCGGGAGAAAAAGCTTCGGAAGAAACAGTTCATCCTCCAGGAAGGTGATGTGTGTAAGCAGGTAGCCTTTGTGGCGAAAGGAGTATTAAGGAAATACTTCATAAACGATCATGGCGGTGAAGGAATCACACAGTTTGCTATAGAGGGCTGGACTATTAGTGACCTGTATAGTTGGTTAACCGGGGAGCCCTCACAATTTAATATCGATGCACTTGAGGACTCCGAACTAGTATTAATGGACAAGCCTTCAATGGAAGAATTGTATATCAAAGTCCCTAAGCTAGAAACCCACGCACGCAAACAACTGACTAACGCGTATATAGCTTCCGAGAGAAGAGTGGCTTCAATGATGGGTATGTCTCTTGAAGATCGCTATGAAGAGATAAATAAACTGCATCCCGACATTGTTCAACGTGTTCCTCAACACATGCTGGCTTCTTACATGGGTCTCACTCCAGAGACACTTAGTCGTGTGAGAAAGAGGATGAGCTCATCTAAATAGCGAGCCCACCGGGAAAACAAACATGTGTTTATCTTCTTCGAGATTTTCCATCTACTTTATATAGGAAAAGTTAAAAAGAATTCGCCCCCCGGTATTGCTGCCACTTTCACTTAATGATCAACAGCTGCTTGTCATATATTGATTTAAATCAATGGAATTTCTTGCGTGTAATCAATGACCCGTGGGTGGTATTTGAACTACGTTTGTGGTGTCGGGATAGATAAAGGTCGGTACAAACCGAGGTGCCCGTACATGTTTGTTCAACATAACTATAACCAACACGCAAATGAAAAGAGTATTATTCGCGCTTGCATTAATGACGGCATTTGCAAGCACAGGCTTCAGCCAAAACGCTACGGAAAAGTCTCAGCGACAAGATCCCCAATCAGTTTTAGGAGAGTTCAAAGTTCATGGAATCACATGGCATGCCGTCACTCTGAAAAAGGAAAAGTTTGAAAGCTATCAGAACATGCTTGAAAAAGTGATGAACCTAAAACCAATGATGGAAATGGATGGCGTTAGAGTGTATGCCATGGAAAACGGCTCAATCATCGAGATTTATCTTCCAGACAAAGTTCCTGCATACAAATACAACGGTGACATAGCATTTGGTTTCCGAGTAACAGATATAGAAGCCGCCTCAAAAGCGTTGGAAAAAGCAGGGTACAAAATGCTTGGACAGATTACTGATGTAAAGGAAATGAAATACAAGTTTCGCCACTTTACAGGACCTGATGGCCTCGTATACGGATTGAACGAGCAAAATTAAAACGTCAGCGTCCGCATTTAAATACGAACAAAAGATAATTGAAAGAGAAAATGAAAATAGCAGTAACTGGTGCCACAGGTCAACTCGGCCGAATTGTGGTAAATAAATTGAAAGAAAAAACGGATGCGAAAAATATCATCGCAGTGGCACGGTCCAAGCAA
>DASPIZ010000085.1:0-12495 GCA_035628875.1 Ohtaekwangia sp.
GAATCTATATGCAATAGGATACAATCTCAAGCGATATATCACTCTGAAGAGGGCACCAGCACCGAAAACGCGAACAAGATTAGCCGCGTGACGATAGGTACCGCTAACCCGTCGCAAAATTTCTAGAATTTTCACGAAAAAATCGTTTTTACACAGCCTTTGAAGCGCGTGGCCATGAAGTATTATTTTGATTTGGGCCTGAGCCCCAAGCTTTACCCGAAGAAATGATAAATCATGTTGCCCTCCTCAATTGCCACGTGCTTCAGCGCGTGGTCATGAAGTATTATTTTGATTTGGGCTTTAACCCTCAAGCTGTTATCTAAAAAAATAAACAATCATTTTAGAAGCACTATACCAGGAAATATAGAAAAAGTTATTTTTAATTTTTTGCATTCAGCTAAACAGCATCAACCATATTGAGTTTAATAGTCCAAGATTTTTTAATTGGCTTCCCTCAATTGCCACATGCTCCAGCGCGCGGTAATAAATGTTACTTGATCTGGGCTTTAGCCCTCAACCTGTCACCAAAAAAAACAATAGCCATTTTCAATTGCCACATGCTTTAGCATGTGGTATTGCAATGCTATTGTTACTCGGGCTTTAGCCCACAACTGTTACACGGGCTAAAGTCCTTCTAATTATTTTGATGACTATTCGTCCTTTAGTGTCGCGAGGAAACTAACAAGATCACGTATTTCCCTTTTGGTCAGCAGCAGATTCATTGGTGGCATACTTGAAGGCGAATTCGAACGTTTTGTCACATCAGTGTTTGCAATGAGTGTGTCCGGTTTATCACCAACCTTCAATAAGAGTCCCTTAGCACTTTCCTCCAGTAGAATTCCACTTACAGACTTTCCACTTTTAAGATCAAGACGAACGATGCCATATCCAGGTGCTATACGGGCACTGGGGTCAATCAGTGCCTGGAGCAGTTGTTCGCGTGTGAGTCGATTTGAAATACCGTTCAATCGGGGTCCTGCCGTACCGCCAAAATCCTGGAATGAATGACAACGCATACACTGAGCAGTTTGGTGACGAAAGAAAATATCGCGACCTGTAACTGCATCGCCACCATGCAATGCACTTTCAAAAGCTGCTAATGGTGTATCTGATTGTTTCTCCATGATGGCTTTGTACCGGTTCGTCAAAGCTTCCGCCCCCGATAGTTCAACCGCTTCGCCTAGCTCAAGATGAACATCTGCAGAAAGTCCTCCAGCCTCCATCTTGTCGAGTAACTGGTCGAAGACCTTTTGCGTATGCGCGAGGGGCAAACGCCCCAATGTTAATAAGGCAGATTGTTTTTCTTCCGTTGTTCCTTTATTGATGGCATCTCCCAGCAGTGAAACCATGAGCGTTTTATCAATATCTGTTTTTTGGATTACATCCAATGCAGCCACACGTACAGGTTTGGCTTTATCCGATAAGGCTTGTTTAATCACTTTATCCATCGCAGGATCGCTCATGGCAGACAACGCGCGTAAAACTTCAACACGTACTTCCGGAGAAGGATCTGTTTTTAACCGGGAGAATAACGGGGCAGAAGCATCGTTAACTTTTATTTTTCCAATGGCTTTAACGGCATGCAACCTGATGGCCGGATCACGATGAGCAATTAATTTGATAAGCGGTGATGCGCTGCCCTTTCTTAACAGTTCAATATCACGGGTAATTTCGCCACGGTATCTTCCATCAACGCGATCTAATACCGATGGCTTCGCCCAGGTACTTAATGCATCAATTGCCTCTGTGCGCATGGCTTGCGACGCTTTGTCATTTAACGCAAATGTGATCAGATTTTGCATGGCTTTCTCATTTCCTACACGGAGGTTAGCATTGATTGCCCGACGGAGTAATGCTTCATTGGTAAATCGGTTATCCAGTACCACATCGCCAAGTGCAGGGAGCGCTTCAGGAATAGAAAGGTCGTCGTTAATAGCGCGAGCTGCTTCTGTTACGATATATTCATCTGTATCATGTAAAAAAATCTGAACACCTGGATTGCGCATGCGTCTCAACGCCACCACAGCAGCAATACGTACTGCACGTGATGAATCTTTCGCCAGTGCAATGATTGGATCAGCTTTTTCCATCCTTGCCAAAGCAAGACTTCCGGCATGGCGGAGATATGCATCTTCATCGTTATTCTGACGTAACATTTCGATCACAGGTTGAATCGCCTCAGCGTATGCAATCCTTCCTAACGCTTCTGCAGCAAAAAATCTTACACGACTATTGGCATCGGTTAGCAACGGTACCAGTTCTTCGCCAGCCTCCTTATACCGCACATCGCCAAGCCACTTGGCAGCTTGCGCGCGGATCTCCGGGTCATTATCCTTCAGGATCGGAATCAATAACTTTGCCTTTGATCGATCTTGACGTGCAAACTGACTGATACCCCATATGGCATGAACGCGGGCAAGCTGATTTTCTTTTTGTTCAAGATTTTCTTTTAAGATCGTTAAGCCATTTTCCCCACGTTCCACGAGTTCGAACTGTGCTTTCTGCCTGACACGCATGTCAGCATTTTTTAATAGTGCACTCAACTTTGACTCATCATAGTGGCTAAAGTCCGCCTGCAATTCTTCCTGTGTTCTTTTTCTTTCCTCAGACATTTTGCCTGTTACATCTAGTTTCCAGATTCGGCCATGATCCTTTGTGCCCCAGCCATCAATCCAGTCGGCGAGGTACATGGCGCCATCTGGCCCAAAATCGATACCAGTTGCAAGCACGCCACCCAGTACCATCTTACTTTCGCCTAGCTCAAACGTTGCACCTTTGGGTTTTAGTTTAAAAGCATGTATACCGGATTTGGATGGATTACCTACAAACTCACCGATAAAAAAAGTATTTTTCCATTCAGGGCTTAAAGCCGTGCCGGGGTTATATAACATACCGGTTGGCCCGTTTACGAAATTGGCAATAGGCGGAATAAAGTATGCTGCCTGACCCTCAAACCGTGGCAGATGCATCTTTTCGTCCATCCACACTTTGTAGGTGTTGTTATCAGGGTCCTTGTACTTTCCAAATTGCCAGTTGGATCGCCATCCCGTATCTGAACCTTCAACAATATAAACGATTCGTTCGCGCTCACCCGGATGATCACCATCGTTATCTTCACTGATCAGGTTTCCATATTCATCAAAAACAAATTCATGTGTATTGCGATTGCCATAGGCGAAAACTTCGAAGTCGCTGCCATCCGGATTAGAACGAACAATAACACCGCTGTTGGGGTGCTCCCATTTTTTACCATCCGGACCGGTTCCATTAAATCCGATATCGCCGATCTGCCAGTAAATTTTTCCTTCTGGCCCCACCTCGAGCCCCGACATACCATGACCACTGAAACCTATACGAATACCATAGCCGTGCGAGATTGATTTTTTCTCATCGATCAGACCGTCGTTGTTGGTATCTTTTAATCGCCACATGTCTGGCGCAACACCGGCAAACAAATCGCCTTTGTAGGATAAAATAGCTCCGGCTGCATCTGTTACTTCATCATGAAAGTCTGCTAGCACAAGTTGTGAAAGGTCAGCCACGCCATCACCTGAAGTATCTTCTAACCGGTAAACGTGTTCTTTCTCCACGGTCATATCGCGCCAATCATGAGAACCATCTTTGTTTACATCAGTAAGCCACAAATTTTGATCGCTCTTTTCCGGCGCAAGCACATCGCGCAGAAATTTACGCTTGTCGTCAATGGATTGCAGACCGATGAGTTGAATTTCCCAATCGCTGTGCTGGCGAATATCGAATTCTGAATTCTTCTGACGATTGGTTCGTATATAATATAGATTACCATCATCATCAACATCAATGGAAACCGGGTCGGCCACCAGTGAATCAATGCCCCAAAGAGTTAATTTAAGACCATCAGCTAACTGAGGATTGACAGTACCCTCAATAGCTTTCGCGATGGCAGCAGTCTTTTCCGGATCAATGCTTTTAATCCTTTTATCTTTCGGCCCGTTATCACCACAGGAAGAAAAAACAAGTCCAACATAAAAAACAAAACAAATCGGGTTAAAGGGAAATATCTTCATAGTGGTATAGTTCAAGGTTCAAGGTTTGAGGTTTGAGGTTCGAGGTTTGAGGTTCGAGGTTCGAGGTTCGAGGTTCAATTCTAAGGTTCTTCGAAAAATCAAATAATATTGGAAAATTAAAAATTAAAAAATTTAAAAATCAATCATTTCGAAATGTTCCAATGCGCTAGTCTTAAATTTTCACTCTCCCAATCTTTCAATTTCCAATTTTCAATCTTTCAATCCCTTCATTTTTTAATTTTTAATTACGCGGTAACCATAGGTTGCGATTATGACAAAACAAATAAAAGGAAGAATAAAAGATGCACGTACACCGGTTAAATAATCAAAAGACCATGTATCAATGATTCCGGCCTGAAGTAATGGCAGAAACGTACCGCCCACAATGGCCATGATTAATCCTGCTGCGGCGATTTTGACATCCTCAACTAAAATACCTTTTAACGCAATACCATATATCGTTGGAAACATTAGCGACATACATCCCGAAATAGCCACGAGGCAATATAAACCAGGCATTCCACCAATAAAAATAACGCCCAGCGTAAACACTCCACCTGCAATGGCCAGTAACTTCAATAACAGTCCCGGCTGTATATATTTTAATAAAAAAGTACAAATGAAACGACTTAATGCAAAGAGTATCATCGCGGCGATATTGTATTGTTGAGATAAAACCTGTGCATCCTTTTCAGCCATCCCTTCCGATATAAAAACTTCCGAACCGTAGTGGATAATAAAAGTCCAACACATGATCTGAGCGCCTACATAAACAGTTTGTGCGATAACACCTTCACGGTATCTTTTACTTGATAAAAGTCTTGTGAACGTTGGCTTCAGGGCCGTATCCTTTTCATCAACGGAATGGCTATCAGGCATTCGCTTCGCCAGGATAAGAATAAACACCAGCAAAATTACTATTCCGATATAGACATAAGGCGAACTTATAATCTGAAGGTCATGTGATTTTACAGCTTCAAACAATTCAGGTTCCAGCATCTGACGCGTGGCCATATCGCGATCATCAAGGTTAGCGAGAATGAACTGTGAGGCAACAACCATTCCGATCAATGAACCCATGGGATTAAACGACTGCGCAAGGTTTAGTCGCTGTGTAGCCGTTTCAGGGCTCCCCATGGAAAGGATATACGGATTCGCACTGGTTTCTAAAAAAGATAATCCACAAGTAAGTACAAAATAGGCCAGCAGAAATGGATAAAATTCACCGATGGAAGCTGCCGGAATAAAAAGGAATCCACCTATCGCATACAAGGCAAGACCCACAAGTATACCTCGCTTATAAGAATATTTTCGAATAAACCATGCTGCAGGGAAGGCCATCACACCATACCCGCCATAAAATGCAAACTGAACCAGTGTTGCTTCAGTCGCACCAGTTAAAAATATTTTTTGAAAAGCCGCCACCATTGGATTGGTGATATCATTGGCAAATCCCCATAACGCAAAGCATGCTGTGATTAAAATAAAAGGCAAAAGAACCTTTCGTGAAACAACAGGCGAAGAATCAGATCCAGCGGCCGATGGAGTGGTTGTAGTCGTAGTATCCATTCAAATAATATTTCTCATCTTTCAGCAAGGTGCACATTAACATCCTTGCAGCTGAGTCGTCATGTTTAATCCGAACGACAGAATCAAATATATATGAAAAAGCATGAACTACATACTACATTCTTCCCGAGATGATTTTGACTTAACATTTAAGAAAGGAGGTGGTATCAGGCGTTGGTGTTGCGGTTAGGTATTGGGTGTTAGGTATTGGGTATTGGGTATTGGGTATTAATATTAAGTTAGTATTGGAAGGAATTAAAAATTATGGTTGAACGATTGGTTGGATCTGTTGAAAGGCCTGAAGTAAAACATCGTAGGGACGGTAGCCGGTGATCATGATGCCGGTTTCATTTCCATTTTGAAAAGTGAGCGTAGGGAATCTTCCGATGTTGTGGAACCTGGTTTTTTCGAGATCTGCGCGAAACCCTGATTTACCTTTTTCTTTGTTCCAATCGTTCTGAAATTGAAGGGCGTTAAATTTTTCAGGAAACTGTTGCTGCGTTTCGTGCGCCACTTGAAGCAGTATCTCTGGTTTTGCGATGTTCAAACCTTTTTCCATCAGCGCCTTTCTTATATTCAGCAGATAAATATCTTCTGCTTCAAGCGATTGAAGTGCCGCTGTCTTAACTGCAAGACAGGCAGGATAAGATGATGCAGGTGGATCTTCATGCCAAACGCTGTATCGCATTGGTACATGGGTGATCTGACTGGCATGCATCCAGACAGGTCCCATCTGCAACGGTCGCGATACTGAATTCATCGGATCATGATACGAATTCCAATCCCGGATCATGCCGGACATGACGTACCGATAACGAATGCCATCGCCATATTCATCAATTAACTTTCGCCAGGGTTTTTCAAAAGACCAACTCCAGCAACAAAGAGGGTCGGTGAAAAAAGTAATTTCCACCTGACCCTCGTTATCACTTTTACTTTTCACGTTTTTTCGTTGTAATTTTTTGTGAACTTGTTTCGCTGCCAGGTTTAGAACGTTTCGATGCAGCAGCACCCGGCGTTCTCTGTACCTCGCCCGCCGGACTATATGTACTCCACTGGTTCTCCCCTGCAGGAGTAGCAGAAAGTACTTCTTCACTGCGTTCCTTGCCCAATTGAGTATTCATTTCTTTTACAGTCGCATCGGTCCGTTTAGTTCCTTGTATATCCTGATCGATCAGTCCGTTGGTTGCTGCAACATGGGCAATTGGGTCTTCAATATAACGCCATGTCTCACCAAGTTGTGGACTTACACCTTCATTCCACGGACCGCGAATTTCAGTACCGTTCGACATGTTAAAGTATGTATTGCTGTGTCTTGGATCAGCTTGTAAAACACCAGGCGGAAAGTTTGGCTGAATAGTTTCCAGGGCAGCCTGGAACATTTGGAAATGCGCAATCTCCCGTGTCATCAAAAAGGTGAGCGTATCCTTTACATATGGATCGTCTGTGAATTTCATCAAATATTCATACACAATTTTCGCACGAGCTTCCGCTGCAATATCCGAACGAAGATCAATTGTGAGATCGCCGTTTGCATTTACATAAGTTCCGCTCCAGGGAATGCCGCGGCTATCAGTAACCATAGGACCGCCGCCGCTCTCAATCAAAAAATGCGGATTAGACATGGCATCATGGATAACATTTTCCTTGGCTGCTTTGCCTTGCAATAATTTCATGATCTCGGATTCATCGGCTGCATCCTTGAGCGTTCCGTTGACCCCGGTGAGAAGCATTTGAATCGTAGCCCCAACAATTTCCAGGTGACTAAATTCTTCTGTGGCGATATCCATCAACAAATCATATTTATCGGGATAAGGGTCTTTTGCGCCGAAAGCTTGCACAAAATATTGCATGGCTGCTTTCAATTCACCGTTCGGACCACCGAATTGTTGTAACAACAAATTCGCAAAACGTGGATCGGGTGCTGAAACCCTTGCGTTGAACTGCAGGTCTTTTACATGATAAAACATATTGTATTATTTAAAAATGAACGAATATTTTGGATTGACATTCTCTTGTTAAAAACACGGTGCCACGCATTGTGAGTCATACAATACGTTATTCAAACCATAAAAAGATTTCCTCGCCGATAGCTTGAATTAACTTTTTATCGGGCTCTCCCTCCATTTTCCAACCACCTTTTGTGTATTTGAGAATACCGCGGAACTCATCATTCAGTGTAATCTCAAGTTCGTCGCAGATTCCATCATGACAGGTCAACGGTATGGGTACTGCTTCTCCTTTATACTCCACACCCTGATATTCGATATTGAATGGAATCGGTTCCTTTTTTAATTGCGCCAGCGTATCCTCCAGAACTTTAATTAAGCGCTTGCGCTGTGTCTTGGCCGTCGTACTCCATTTCTCCTTATCTGCCCGCTTATGTGCAAGCTTATACTTAATCCCAGCCATGGATGTGGTATAATCATTTGAATTTAACTTGCTTACCATTTGATGCGCCATGATGTACCAGTGGTATTCTGTGCCCTCCGGAACGCCTGATCCTTCGGGCGCTTTGCCCGCTCTTCGTTTAATTACATTATAAGAGATTTCCCATAGATCGGGTGTAATCTTTGTTTCCTTCCACTCCCCTTTGTCATAATACCATTTATGGCTTCTGCCTATTTTCATACCGGTATATTGGGATCCTTTAAAATTTTTAAACTTGTTGTAAGAAGACGAAACATCGGTTGTCTTCTTGCGACTGCGGGTAGCTATAGCGTTGGATTTTTTCAACGCAGGCCTGGAACTCCTGACTTTTCGTATTGGCATATCATTTCAGTTTTATTATCACGTCTAAAAATAGCTGCCTTTAGAAGTATCGTTGCTGAATGGCACAAGCTTTATATCGTTTTTTGTAAAACAATAATGATATGGATACAAACGCATTGAATACAACCGACGGAAAATATGCATTGATTACCGGTGCTACGAGTGGAATCGGATATGAACTGGCAAAAGTTTTTGCCGAGCATGGTTACAACCTGGTTATCGTTGCCCGTACACCTGAGGATTTAAATACAACGGCTGATGAACTGGCTGACCAATATGGTATCAACGTTATACCCATTGCGAAAGACTTATTTCAGGATAATGCAGCCTTCGATGTGTATGAGGAAGTGAAATCACATCAGGTACAAATTAATGTGCTGGTAAACGATGCAGGTCAGGGTGTGTATGGCCTATTTGCTGAAGGTGATATCCGTAAACAACTTCAGATCATCGACCTTAATGTAAAATCTTTAACTGCGTTAACCTATCTTTTCTTACAAGATATGACTGCACGAAATGAAGGGAAAATTCTTCAGCTGGCATCCATTGTTTCCGATATACCAGCTCCGCTTCAGGCCGTTTACGGTGGAACCAAGGCCTTTGTATTATCTTTCTCGGAGGCGCTTCGCAACGAACTTAAAGACACCAACATCACAATCACATCGCTCCAGCCTGGAGCAACGGATACAGATTTTTTCAATAAAGCCGGCGCGCAGGATTCGAAACTGGCAAAAGAAACAAAACTTTCTGACCCGGCCGATGTAGCGCGGGATGGCTTTGATGCACTGATGAAAGGCGAAGACAAAATAGTATCCGGATTTAAAAATAAAGTGCAGTCTGCCATGAGCAACGTTATGTCCGACGAAACGCTCGCGGCACAAATGCGCAAACAATCCGAACGAAGCGAGAAAGACTAGCTAATAAAACGTGAAATGTCACGTTGAAATCTCAGATTACACTTTCTCTACAATCAGGGAAAGTGTTTTCTTTCCATCTGAAGTGTTTTCGTTAATGACGATAGGATCAGAGACTATCTTGCCATTTACACTGTCTGCGTTATGAGAAACGGTCACCTTTTGACCTTTCTCATAATCATGTTCTTCTGCCTCTGTAATTACAGCACGTACCTGGATGGAATTACCATCTTTAAAATCTTTAAAGCTTATGGTATCTGCTTCGGGAATCGTAATCTTTGCCATGATAACTCAATTTAAATTTTTATACAATGAATCGGAGGTGCCTTGGTTTACATCAGACAGCCTTCATGTTAGCCACTTTCGCCTGAAATAACTCACAGGCTAACAGCGGTATTTCAAATAAATTAATGCCAGCTATAGAGCATGTTTATAATTTAATTGAGAATTAATGTAGAATATCTACCTGCCCGGATTGAGGAACATCCTCCTCTTACACAAGCGATCGCCTTAACCCTAGATCTGTTGTTATAATGTTTTTTTCGATATATTTGTCTCCTGATTAAATATTACAACGGTGAAAGCATTTGTAGCGGTGAGCAAAACGGAGCTTGGTAATAATCCGGGATTGGGAACATCCTTATCAGCGATCTGTTCTTCGGTAGAAGATAGCGACGATGTATTTAAATTTCATCCCAAAGAAGGAGAACTCATGAACCTGATTTGCATACTCTTGGATAAGGAAGTGGTATACCGGCTGAATCTGAACTCCGCGCCGGTTGAAGAAAATTAATATCTACTTATCTCCTCCTCTTCTGCCTCCTTACACAAACAAACCAAATATACCTTGTTTCTTCTTTGCCGGTTCTTCAGACGCTTCAATATTAATGTTCTTTTCAGCCACCTTGGTTAGGCGTTCATCTGCTTTCTTTTCTTCCTTTAAAGTAGCTGCAAGTAGGTTTGCTATCCCCTTTTTTCCCATGGTCTGCGCCAGTTGAACAAGTCCGCCATAACTGGCTATTTCATAATGCTCCACTTTTTGTGCGGCAATGATCAACGCTGCATCACGTGTATACGAATCATTTTCCGTTTCTTTGATTATAGATTCACTCTCTGCAATCAAGCCCTCCATCGCGTCACACTTTTTTCCCTGTGCTCGTTTACCAAGCTTTTCAAAGACCTGATCTAAACGGCTGATCTGCTTTCGTGTAACTTCGAGATGCTGATCAAAAACAGTTTTTAATTCATTCGAGGTTGTTGACTTAGACATACGTGGTAAGGCTTTCGTCAAAGCTTTTTCGGCCCAATAGATATCCTTCAGTGAATCGATAAAAAACTCTTCCAGCATAGAGCCGTTTTTGTTTTCAGCTTTTTTCTGCCGGGTTGTACGCGATTTTGTTTTTGCCATAATTGTTCGTGTTATACGATCAACCGGTAAAAAGAGGTGCCATTGTGGTCTTTTTACTTGCTAACATCAATACAATGCCCTCTATCCAGGGTACACTTACTGCATCTGCTTTAACCCTACTTACGTTATTTACTGGTTCGTAAAATTCCATTTTATTTAGTATCCGTTTTGATTAGGTGACCAGTACAACATGTAACGGTTAAATGCTGAAACGGCCAAACCCATTTAACACCTGACCCTTGACGTTCCTTATTATATGTTTCTTTACCGCTACCATTATCCTTGTGATTTTTTTAATTCAGGGATACAAAGCCTCCCCTATTAACCAGGTTAGCGTTACACGATATTTGCCTTGTCCACGAATCATAGTCTGGGAGGTGATCGGGAACATTGAAGCGATGCCACTTCGCAGGAGAGACATAAAAAAAATTGAAGTGCTCCGCCACCATCACGATGAAGTGACTGAATGGATTGCCCATACATCACATGGTGGTTACCTCATGCTCAAAATGGAATACGAGCCATATGATCGTTTAACGATGATCCTTACCGCAAGCACTTTTGGTGTCACGGGACGTTGGGATTATTCATTTCATGAATGCGGAGAAGGGGTGAATCTTACCATTGAAGAGAACAGTATCATTCCTTCGTTCTGGTATCGCATATTCCTTTGCATCAGGGGTCGCCATATTCATCTGGAAAAGGAAATGTCGTCTATAGCGTATTTTATAAAGCAAAAAAAGCAAGACGGCAGCGGACCACGTTCTGCCAAGGCAATGGTTATGTGAATTAATCCAGTGGCCAACTTTGCGGAGAAAACGCTTCAACAATAGTCAATAAAGGCGGGTTCATCCTGAAACGTACATAACAGTCGGTTGGCATAAGATTTTACATACTTTCTTTAAAGACCTCCAATCGCATCTGAATAAAGCCAAGGAATAGTATTCCCGTTACAGACTTAATAACATTTTGGCATTTATTCCTTATTTTTAAACGGGTTATGAATTTAATTGAGCAAAATACACTTCCTGTTTCGTACCAGTTATTAGAACATTTACCAGTCGCCATTTATATCTGCGACACCAAAGGTAAGATCAGTTACTTCAATCCGGCAGCCGCCATTTTGTGGGGAAGAAAACCAATAATCGGACAAGATTTATGGTGCGGGTCATGGCGTATATTTGCCGTAGACGGTGCAGCGATGGCGTTAGATGATTGCCCTATGGCCATTACATTGAAAGAGGGCCGGCCCGTTCTTGGTCACGAAATTATTATTGAGCGTCCCAATGGTGAAAGATTAAATATTCTTCCACATCCACATCCTATTTTTAATGAAGATGGCATGCTACAAGGGGCCATCAATATGCTTGTTGACATAACGAAACTTAAGGTCACCAAAAAGGCAATCGACAGCATTTCTGAACAATTTAACTTTCCATCTAAAACGAAGAAAGACCTTGAAAATGAAACGGAATTAAAAACAGAACACTTAAATCAGGCGATTGAAAAGCTACGACGCAATGAACAATTGTACCACCGTATGATTGTCGAAGTTCAGGACTATGCAATACTTTCCTTAAACAAAGATGGATTCATAGAAAACTGGAATAAAGGTGCGGAAAAAATTAAGGGTTATACGGCAGAAGAAATTATAGGGAAGAACATGGAGGTCTTCTATACAGAAGAAGACAAAAGAGACGGCTTACCAAAGAAGCTGCTCACCGAGGCGCGGAATAATGGCAGAACAATTCACGAAGGATGGCGCGTGAGAAAGGATGGAAGCAAA
>DASPIZ010000086.1:0-14170 GCA_035628875.1 Ohtaekwangia sp.
CACCTGAACCAGCTTCAGAAAGAGGACTCACCAAATGTGGCGCAAGGTGAAGCACAACACTGGTCTCCATTTCGCCGGCATGATCGTCTTTGTTTTCAAAAAATATTTTTTGATCCACACTCTGATACCAGTTACACTGGCTTAAAAACATTTCAGGAAATTCGAGACCAAGTTCCCGGATCATTGTTTTAAAATCATTTCCGCCATGGCTATTTAGTATGATCAGTTTAAAAATCTGATGACGATTCAGCACAGTAACAACATCACGCAGCACAGCAAGTTGCGTTGAAGGATTCATGTTCATATCAAGCATAACATCATACTGCCCCGTGTTTACTCCGAATGGAATTGTCGGAAGAACAATTACTTTTTCCCCTTGCTCCCACGCCAGCCTGGCGGATTCCGCTGCGACATGATCAGCTTCAATAATATCAGTTCCATACGGCAGATGATAATTATGTGCTTCGCAAGCACCCCACGGAAGGATCGCTACTTCGAACTTTGCATCTTTTATTGTCTTCCAGGTATTTTCTGCGAGTATGTAAGGACGTGACATTAGATATATTATTTAAAAGTGTTTCGATAAGCTACAAGCTTCAGGCTCCTGGCTGCAAGTTGAATCAATACTTAATGCGGTTTTCGATAGCTTCAACGTTGTTTTTACAAACCCAAAAAGTTCTCGAAAAGCCAACTTCAAACCTCAAACATCAAACTTCAAACAGTCTTCGAAATCCCGTCGATATCAAAATCCAACTTTAGACTTTGAACCTTGAACCTTGAACCTATTTAGGCAGCGCAATCTGATACACTTTGCCTTTTTTGACCGTCAGCTTATCGTCGCGCAACCATGGATTATGGCGTTTAAGCAGTTTGTAATTTGCACCGTTGGCCTGAGCAAAAGCAACCAGGTCAGGGATATTTTTATCTACTGAAATATAGCGAAGCGTTTCTTCCTTATACAAGTGATTAGGATTAACAATGAACCCATATTTTTTAGGATTTTCGATGATTTCCTTAATGGCAATAATGCGGAACACATAACGTGATGTTTCATCGTTCAGGTAAAGATCATAATACGAATCTACCTTTTGATTATCCAATGCATTTTGCATCCCTGTCCTTCCACGATTATAAGATGCTGCCACGAGTGCCCAATCACCAAATTTTTCATACGACTTCTGAAGATATTTACATGCCGCCTCCGTAGCTTTCAATGGATCATAACGTTCATCCACATCTTTTGCAATTTCCAATCCGAGTTCCTTGCCTGAACTTTCAAGTATCTGCCAGTAGCCTACAGCATCTGCAGGAGAAATGACATTAAGTAAGTTACTTTCAATTAAAGGAAGATATTTAAAATCATCCGGGATATCATATTTACGGAGAATTTCCTGCATCTGCGGCAGCCACCGGTTTGCACGTTTGATCAGAAAGATTGTATTGCTGTGAAGGTAACAATTGATCTGCAACTCTTTATCGAGGCGCTCCCGCACATCGGGGATAGACAAAGGAACTTTTTCGCCTGCAAAAGTTATGTTTTCAGGTACATCAAAAGATATCGCCGGTGTTGCATTGAAGCCTTCCTCTAGACCAACTGTCATCACACCTTCATCTGATATAGACGATTGTTGATCCACTATTGTAGCGTGATCATAACCTTCTTTGTAAGAAATATAACCCAACAGAATTATCAAGGCTGACGCCGATAAAAATGTTGAAATTGTCATGTCTGAAAAATTGAATCGCATGTTACCCTCCTGCATTAATAAAGTTTCCCCGCTGCTTCTTTCAGATGATCAGCAAAAACGCCAGTGTCTGAACCCTCCCACGATAAGCGAAGTTTAACGCGTTGAGATTTTTTTTCCAAACCGTTGGTATAGGCTTTATCATAATAATTCAAAATTAAATCGATGGCGCCATACCAATCGCCTTGAAGAACACATTCATGGGCAGCTTTGTAATGTTGCCCGCCTAATTTCTTTGTAATTCCCTGCATCGCCTCCAGAAAAGTCTCATGATCAGACTGTGCATATTCGGTAACAAGGCGCGAAATGCGTTGATGCTTTTCAACATCCACAACGACAATTGGGCTAGCAGTCATTCTCGCCCAAAGATCCATCGGTAAAAAAATCTTTCCTACCGCAATGGATTCGTCTTCGATCCATATTCTTTTGTTGAGATCGAATTTCCTGATCACCTCAAATAAATCATTTTGAAATTGCTCCGTTGTGGGTTGTGCTGGCATTTTCAATCCACCAAAAACAGAACCTTTATGATTGGCAAGTCCTTCAAGATCAATGACCTGTTCGCCCCTTGACTTCAATGCCTGAAGTAATTCGCTTTTACCACTTCCGGTGTAACCGGCAATAACGATAAGCTTAAAGGCTTGCTTGTATGATGATAAGGCAAAACGACGATACGCTTTATAACCTCCTTTCAGTTGATGGGTTTTTATTCCAGCCATCCCAACAAACTGGCAAAAATTAGCAGAGCGCATGCCACCGCGCCAGCAATGCACAATAAATTCATCGCCTTGCTTTTCTGCATGCTGAATTAATTCTGCCAATCGTGGCCCCACAAGCCTAAAGCCGGTTCTTATCGCTTCTTGCGGTCCGTGTGTCTTGTATGTCGTTCCTACAATAACACGCTCATCATTTTTCAATAATGGAATATTGACCGATCCTTCAATGTGCCCCTGATGATATTCACCTTCCGATCGAACATCGACAACGGGTACCTCATCCCTTAACGCGAAAAACTTTTCAACTTCAATAGTCACAACGCAAGATACAGCTTATCAGCCGGTGAATCTTTACTAAACAACATGAAAAATCTTTGTGTATGTTTATTCGCCGAACGTAATCGCAAGATTAGTTGTAATACCCAACCTGAAACCATAATCGAGGTAATTTCCATCGATGAATGAAGCGGCAGCCTCCAATCTGAAAATACGCAATATACCATCAATAGAATAGCCCACTTCGGTATAATGCTCGGTAGTTGGTGTTGCGAGATAATTCACAAAAATATTTTCCCGGATACCCATCATGCGAATGGTTGGGATACGCGTCACCAAAAACTTCCTGAATTTATAATGTACATTGAGTGATACATATTTATCTGATGTGCTATGCAGATAATAATCCAATAATCGAAAACTACCTACTGGATCTGCCGTACTGAAAGGGGTTCTGTTTCCCAGAAAGTGTTTAAAATCCATAAAATACATTTTATCAGAATTCAGGAATACACCGGCATTTAAGGCAACATCCACGTCGCCACGAACGCCAATATCAAAACGATGCTTAATTCCCATCTCGACCATATCATACGACACATCGCTACCAAGCACACCGGAAAAGCCTTTTGTATAGTTGACTAAAAACAACGGAGAGGATGTACGGATTTCAGATCGTTCGCCGTTGCGTTCCCGAAACTTTAACCACGGCCTGGACTGAAAGCCAATGGTGCCTACAAAAGCTTCATGCTCTGGAAATGCGGTCGACCCGATTTCGACATTAACAGGTTCATTGGAAGTATATTCTCTTTTACTCCGATCAACAAGGGTATAATCAGCGTTATTCTCCAAAGTATAACGTTTCGCCCATGACCATTTTGTATGAAAAGAAAAGAATGGACTAATTTTTTTTCGATACGTAGTATTCACGTAATCCTGTTCGTACAACTTCATCAGGTTCTGTTCCATCAGCAACGTTGTTAAGGTGTTAACAATCGGATGAATTGGCCTGTCGTGATTCAGCTGCTCAACGTAACGACCACCCTCCAATTCAAACCGCGACTTTTCATTACGTAAAGAAAACTTCAGATTACCCGATGCCTTTTTCCTGGAGAATGCATATCGAAATGTGGGGTCAATATTTAACCTCGTTTTATTGGTGTCTTGCAAAATGGTACCAAATCCAACCCTGTAGATGAGGTTCCATCCTTCTACGGTATTAAATCCTCCAAAAGGAAAATATATTCTGAAATTTGAATGATCCGAAATGCTATAATGATCGCCTGTTAATAAATCCCAGGGTTGAAAGCCTATATGTTTGGAGGCTTTCAGGGTATCGCCTGATTGTCGTTTTCGTTCAATCACCGCCATGCTATCCGATTTCTCATAACCTTTAATCTCCTGCTTTGTCAAAGGAACAGGCCTTACCTCTGCCCAGTATGCAGCATCCTTTTTAAATGCTCCACTGTCGATACTGTGTGTGTTGTGGAATACAACTTCTGGCTCCTTTTGTTCCTTCACTTCATTCTTTTCATATTCCTTCATCAACGTTCTTAATTCCTTTCGTGTAATCTCTTTACCGGATTCCAGACGCTGCTGTAACTCTTTGGCTTTATCTCCAGATTTATTTTTACGATGGGCGTCTTCAATCTTTCTGGCCTCTGCCTTTTCAATTTTTTCGTCAACCACTTCCATCTCTGCAGGTTCAACATACAATTCCGGATTGATCTGAATTTTATAAGCGCTGAGTGTAGCCAGGTAGTTATATTCAAACTCAAACCCAAAGATTTTTCCATGTACGTTAAACCGATGCGACACCGGTAACCAGGCCTTATCGTCAATGGGTGCATAAACACCTTTGATGCCGATTTCAATACCGAGCTTGGTGGTTTTCATATCCATGCTGTGAATACTCCACCAATTCTCCACGATGTACAACATTCCCTCCACGACGTTATCACCTCTTGAACGCGGAATAACCTTGATCCGGCTTACCTCATAGTTCCGATCCTTAAACGTTCCCTGATATTCAAATCGGTAATACGAAAACGCCTTGGGTGAAAGCGGCGAAACCGTCTCGGCCACTTCAGGTTCATAAAAGCTTCCGAAAATAAAAGGGTTTGGCGAAGTGTTGTTGTCCTTACCATCACTGTGAATCGAAATCACTTTTTCCTCAAATTTGTTTGGCCGCGTATATTTTATTTCGCTTACCGACTCAGAAATATAAACGCGATCCTTTTCAACACCTTCTTTTTCCAACTGGCGTTTTGCCAACCATGGATAATCTTTTAGCTGGCCAGTACCTTTGATGTACACCTGCGCCGAATAGGAATCAAGTTGGTTTCGGTGATACGTTGCTTTGGCTATGGCTTTTCGCATAATCGTATACGCCGGATCTTCTTTCCCCGCCTTTACGGTTACGGCTTGAAGCATTGTGGCCTGCGATTTCAACACAACATCGACTACTTCAAAAGTCGCTGTGATGTGAATCTGCTTTACCACGGTTTCATAGCCCAAAAATTGAAATGATATTTCATACGACCCTTCTGCGAGCGTGAGATCATATTCACCATTGATGTTGGTCGTTGTACCACTTCCCGTTTGTTTAACAAAGATGGTCGCAAAGGCCAGGGGCTCGCCTTTTTCATCCTTAACAACTCCACGAACGCCACCCGGGAAGGCATCCGTCGTATTAAGCAGCGTGAATAGGATCAGGGATATGCAAAAAAATGCACTTGAGGGTTTTAGTAACATGTAGTAATGATCAACGTGTTAACGTAAATAAAATCCCCTGGCGCGAATCGTCTCTTCCACTACATCCGGTACAAGATATCGTACGGATCGATTATTCCGGATACAATTCCTGATAAAGGTGGCAGAGATGTCCAGCATCGGAGATTCAACAAATTTTACGTTAGGATGCGTTTTTAGTTCAGAAAGTTGCACGCCGGGTCGCGGATAAACATAAAGCCCGTGATTTTCCAATATGATCTCATGGTTTCTCCATTTGCGAAAGCTGGTCAGATTATCTTCACCCATGATGATACTGAATTGTTTATCCGGAAATTTTTCCTGCAGGTAAACCAGGGTGTGAATGGTATAACTGGGTTTGGGCAGATTAAACTCTACATCGGAAACTTCCAGTTTATAATTATCATGAATGGCAGCCCGCACCATATCGTAGCGATCGAACTCATGTAACAATCCTTTACTGGGTTTGAATGGATTTTGTGGAGAAACGACAAACCACACCCTGGACAAATCGGTGGTCTCCGCCATAATGTTGGCGATGATGAGGTGCCCCATGTGTATGGGGTTAAAGGAACCAAAGAAGAGACCTATCTTCAAATTAAATAAAAAAGATATCAGTTTATTCCTTATGGCGGAAGTCGTCGTACAATTGTTGTGCTTGGGACAGTGATTTCCCTAGTTTTTCGTTGACCAGTACCACATCAAATTTATCCTGGAACGACATTTCAAAGTTAGCTTTGAATAGTCTTCTGGAAAGACTTTGGTCATCCTCTGTACCGCGGTCGTGAAGTCTTTCTTTCAGTATCTCCAGGGAAGGGACTTTTACAAAAACGGCAAGCCCTTTATCGCCAAAATATTTTTTTAGGTTTAATCCACCTTTCACATCAACATCAAAAATCACATTCTTACCGGATTGCCAGATGCGATCAATCTCTGATTTTAATGTGCCATAAAAATTTCCTTCATATACTTCCTCCCATTCAATAAATTCACCGTTATCGATTTTTTCCTTGAACTGTTCGGGTGTTAAGAAATAATAATCTTTCCCATTTTCTTCGGTCCGACCACGGCGATCCCGGGTCGAGGCTGAAATTGAAAAACCAAGATCGGAATTCGTTTCCAGTAAATGTTTAACAATGGTAGTTTTTCCAGAACCTGAAGGTGCTGAAAAGATCAGTGCTTTTCCTGCCATCCTCTAGTGCGGTGTGTTTTGTGCGACACGAGCCTTAATGATCTCAATAAGATCAGCAGGCGCTTCACCGGTGCACTTCGTTTTTAATAACTGACGAATTTCTACTTCAAGGTGATAATTCTTATAACAGGGCAGGCACTCTTCGAGATGATGTTTGAGGAAATGTTCTTTTTGTTCGGGCGAAGCTTCACCATCGACAATCAATTGCAGCATCTCCATACAATCTTTTTGATTAGAACAATTCGACTTCATTTTACTCTGGTCAGGAATACTCATAGGCTCAAGCGTTTTTATAACCCATTTGTTTAGCGTAGGTACTTAATTTTTCTTTCAGCAGGTTTCGAGCTCTGTGAAGGCGGCTTCGGACTGTTCCGATCGGGATGTCAAGAATCTTGGCCATTTCGTCGTACTTAAATCCTTCAAGATCACATAATATTATTACGGTTCTAAAATCAATATCCAATGCATTGAGTGCATTTGATATCTCATCCCCAATCATATCGCGTAGTGCTTCTACACGAAGATCCGGTGTTATCTGCCGATCAACGTCTTCTGAGTTATAGTAACTCTCTACATCCTGATAATCTACCTTAGAAGGCTCCTTGCTCTTCTTTCGATAATCATTAATGAAGCTGTTCTTCAAAATTCGAAACAGCCACGCCTTTGCATTAGTTCCTTGTTGAAAAGAATCTATAAAACGAAATGCTTTTAAGTATGTATCCTGCAACAAATCTTTTGAATCATCCTGATCCAGCGTTAGCCGGTACGCAAAGTTGTACATCGAATTTATGTGCGGCATAAACTCATTGTCGAAAATCCTTTGCTTCTCAGCGTCAGAATAATGTTGTTTTGGTACCAGTTCTTCTTCCATGCGTAGTGTAAAAATATAAAATAAACCGAACCATTCAATAAACGCAGCCCGTTAAGCCCGGGTTGGCCTTTTCTCTCAAATACGTGTAAAATCTAATTCCAGGGGGTAGAATTGAAAGATTGAAAATTGGACGACTGAAAAATTACTGTTGTAAATTAAAGATTGAAAAACTAGGGAACTGGAAGCATGCAGCAAGTACGGTTCTTTCATCCAACCTCTTAATTTAAACCCATTTAATTCCCCAACCCTTCAAATTTTTAGTTTTTAAATCTTCAAATCTTTTAATTTTCAATCTTTCAATCTTCACTTTCATCCAACTGTCGAAGCGCCATCCATGCCATCAGACCGCTGCTAATCTTTAACGCATCTTCGTCAATATCAAAAGTAGGTGTATGAACATATGAATTAATGCCCTTTGCGTCATTGCGAATCCCCAACCTATAAAACGAAGCAGGAATAACCTGTGAGTAATACGCGAAGTCTTCCGCACCAAGCGTGATATCGATGTCTACGACGTTTTCGGCACCCACATATTCTTCAGCAGCTTTTTTTATCTGGCGTGTAACCATTGGGTTATTTTCGAGGTAGGGATACCCGCGTGAAATTACGACTTCACACTTCCCACCCATACCTTCTGCCATACTTTCCGCCATCTTTTTAATTTTCGCAAGCGCCGATTCACGCCATTCTTCATTCATCGCCCGAAAGGTGCCAGCGATATTAACTTCAGATGGAATAATGTTTGTCGCTCCTTCCGCGATGATCCTGCCAAAAGTTAAAACAGTGGGTTGTTTAGGACTGGCATTCCGGCTAATAATTTGTTGCAAGGCGATAATGATATGCGAAGCGATAACAACTGGATCTATTGCAAGGTCAGGCGCTCCGCCATGACCACCTTTTCCAATCACCTTTAAATAAATTTCGTCGGCGCTGGCCATATACATTCCTTCTCGAAATCCGATCTTACCCGCAGGAAGCAGCGGAAAGACATGCTGTCCCAAAATTGATGTTGGCGTGGGGTTCATCAATGCGCCGTCACGGATCATGTATGAAGCGCCACCAGGATTTTTTTCTTCACCAGGCTGAAACAGAAACCGCACTGTTCCTTCAAACGCGTCTTTTATTTCGTGCAGAATTTTTGCCGTCCCTAACAATGAAGCCGTGTGCACATCATGACCACAAGCATGCATAATGCCGTCATGCCTTGATTTATAGGATACGTTGTTCGTTTCCTGAATGGGCAATGCATCCATATCGGCACGCAATGCAATCATTCTTTTCTCAGGATTTCTTCCCCTTACTTCAACCAGGACACCGGTAGTAGCGATACCTTCTTTTGGCTCTAACCCAAAAGACCGAAGCTGACCCGATACATACCTGGCCGTATTATGTTCCTGATATGATAGCTCCGGGTTGGCGTGCAAATGTCTTCGCATAGCCACCACCTCTCCACTATACTGCAGGGATAAGGATTTTACACGTGCTAGTAGATCCATAATTGTTTTCCTGCCCGAAAATAAATAAACTTTAACACTATATATCAGCTAGGGGGTAATCTCATTAACTCCATTCCATGTTTACTGGCATTTCTCCCACCATCATCGCAAAAAAAGTTGTGCTGTGGGAATAATGTGCAAAGGTGGAGTAACCGCACGTGAAGGGTTCCTCAATGATATATGTACATGATTTCTGCCACGGTGTGTTACCGTTGGGTTAAGGCGCAATAACCATTCAACGTACATCAGCATTGTAAAAAAATTTATCACAACTTCGATGTTAAATATCTGCTTCACTTGCATTTATATAGCGTATAGCTTCCGTTTATCAAAATGTATTGCGAATAAAGTAAGATCATGTGATATTGACCCCTCTTAACAATTAACCCAATGCAAAAAATTATTTTTTTATTTCTTGTGCTATTGGCGATAACCCCCGTCGCACATGCACAACAGAAGCCTATGGAAACGCTTCCACTGGAAGACCTCTCTCCTTTTAAGCCTCAGTCGGGGAATTGGCAGATTGTTGGTGATGTAACCATGGACCCGTCCATCGAGATCACACACGACACACCAACCGTGACAGAACCTGAAAAAGGTAAAAAGTCAAAGAAGAAAAAAAAATCTACACCACCACCGCCACCTTCTCCTGTAACATTTTCCGCAGGCACAGGCATTCTGCTTAATATGAATGACACGGTGAAGAAAGATCATCTGGTTACCCTTTTAGAACACGGTGATATTGAACTTGACCTGGAAGTAATGCTTCCGAAAGGATCAAACTCCGGCATCTACCTCCAGGGACGATATGAAATCCAACTGTTGGATAGCTGGGGCGTAAAGACCGCTAAGTATTCTGACATCGGTGGAATTTACCGCAACTGGGAAACTGAGCCCGGCAAAATTTATAGGGGAAAAGCACCTTTGAGTAATGCAGCCAAGGCACCTGGATTATGGCAGGAAATGAGAATTGTATTCCAGGCACCGCGGTTCGATGCCAGCGGCAAAAAAACTTCCAACGCGAAGTTTAAATCTGTCATACTAAATGGTGTTGAAATACACAGCAATGTTGAAGTGCCACTTCCTACAGGGGGGCCATTGGAAAACAATGAAGTCGCTACCGGACCATTAATGATCCAGGGAGATCATGGTCCCGTGGCCTTTCGCAATATTCGTTATCGCCTCATGAACGAACTAGATTATAAGCTCACGCCGGTGAAATACCAGGTGTTCCATGGCAATTTTACAACCACAGCTGATTTTGCAAACTTGAAACCTGTATTAAGCGGAACAACACCAATGCTTACCAGTGAAGTGATTGATATTGAAAATGCTTATGGTGTTCGTTATACCGGAAGCATTACGGTGCCTGAAGATGCATTATATACATTTATGGTAGCGTCGACCGGAGGAACAAAACTCATCGTTAATAACAAGGAACTGTTTAATTATCCTACATTCGATCAATGGCGTAGTGATACCGCTTCAATTCAACTTAAAGCAGGAACTTATCCCTACGAAATTCTTAATTTTAAAGGTGCTTCATGGCTTCCTCCGCGACTTGCTTTTGCAATTCAAACGGCGGATAGCTACCCCGTTAACCTTCACGCCCTGAACTCATATCCTCCGGATGATAATCCGCCATCTGCAATTTTCATTGAAGTTGGAAAATCACCAAGACTTCACCGTGGATTCGTGGATTTCAATGGAAACCGTGCACAACGTTTAACCCATACCATCGGTGTTGGCGATCCGGGCGGACTTCACTACATCTATGATTTGAAGGCCGCGAACCTAGTATGTGTATGGCGCGGTGACTTTGTTAATGCAACGCCGATGTGGCATGATCGTGGGGATGGCTCTTTTCGCCCTGCCGGTGCTCCGCTGTTTTTATTGAACAACCAGCCCGTCGCTTACATTACTTCTGATACTGCCACATTTCCAACCAGCGGAAAGAAAGGAGAATTCAACAGCAAAGGATATCGTATTGATGAAGCTACGGGGCATCCAGTATTCATGTACACATACCAGGGTCTGGAAATTGAAGATCATGTTTACCCGGAAGAAAACAATCGCGTAATATCACACGAAGTAATTATAAAGAAAGGCACAGCCAAAAACGGCTTGACGTATAAACTGGCAGAAGGAACTTCCATTGAACCTATGCCCGATGGTTCTTTCGCCGTCAATGACAAACAATATTATATCAAAGTCGGATTAGGTGCAAAACCGGTTATCCGGGAGGTGAATGGCAAAAAGGAACTCATTACACCATTTTCTACTCCTTCTATTAAATATACCCTCATCTGGTAAACGTGAATCGATTATGAAGATCAAAAAATATTTTTCTACACTAACTTGCGCTGCCATTCTTGCTGTTTCATGCATCCAGGCATTAGCACAGGGTAACGCGCCAACGGAAGATGATTATTATACCATTTTCACCGTTCCCGTTCCCGAAGGAATTTTACTTGAAATCGGCGGTGTGGCTACCCTACCTGATGGTCGTATCGCAGTGGCTACACGCCGCGGTGATGTGTGGGTGATAGAAAATCCATACGTGCAGACAGGTGCAACACCAAGGTTTACGCTTTTTGCGTCGGGACTTCACGAAGCACTTGGATTGCTCTACAAGGATGGTGCACTGTATTCTGCCCAACGTGGTGAACTTACAAAGCTCGTTGACACGAATGGTGACGGTCGCGCAGATGTTTATGAAACCGTATATAACTGGCCACTCTCTGGTCATTACCACGAATATTCTTTCGGTCCCAAGCTTGCCGCAGATGGAAGTTTCTTTGTAAGTGGTAATGTAGCTTTCGGGGACCAGGAATGGTGGCGCGGGGAAAGTCGAGTGCCATGGCGTGGATGGATATTCAAAATTCACCCCGATGGAAAGTTCGAACCGTGGGCAACCGGTATGCGCTCACCTTGCGGCCTCGGTATTTACAATGGCGAATTATTTTATACCGATAACCAGGGTGACTGGATGGGATCAGGCGGAATCTGGCACGTTACAAAAGGAAGTTTTACAGGACACCCTGCTGGCCTGCGCTGGTCAAATCTTCCAAATTCGCCTGTAAAGATTACAACGGAACAGTTATCCGCCGTTGCTGATCCTCGCCGCGAAAAAAAGGAAGGCATGTACATCAAACCAGAAAATATTCAGGATGAAAAAGATCCCGATCTCTTATTTGAGATCAAAGAAAAATTTCCTGAAACGCGGCTTCCAGCGGTGTGGCTTCCACATGGTATTCTCGGTATTTCAAATTCAGAAATTCTTCCGGACGAAACAGCGGGAAAATTCGGCCCTTTTGCAGGCCAGTTGTTTGTAGGCGACCAGGGACAAAGCAAGATCATGCGCGTGGTGCTTGAAAAGGTAAACGGTGAATACCAGGGTGTAGCATTTGATTTCAGGTCAGGATTTCAATCCGGTGTATTGCGTATGAATTGGGGACATGATGGATCTCTTTTCGTCGGTGAAACAAATCGCGGATGGGGATCTGCGGGCACAACCAATTCCGGTCTTCAACAATTGGTATGGACGGGTAAAATACCTATGGAAATGAAAACCGTACGTGCCATGCCTGATGGTTTTGAAATTGAATTTACATTGCCTGTTGACAAAGCAAAAGCAGAAGATCTTAACTCCTATGGAGGAAGAAGTTTCATCTACAAATATCATCCTGTGTATGGTAGTCCTCCGATCAATGAAGAACCTCTAAAAATTAAAGGCGTTAAAGTATCTGAAGACTTGAAAAAGGTAAGGATCGTTATAGACAATCCGCGACAATATTATGTACACGAAATCAATGTGAGAGGAATCCGCTCTGCTGATGGCGTACCCGTCTTGCATCCTTTTGCGTATTATACCTTGAATAACATTCCGGCCGGACCAAAAATCCCGGTAAGCGAGCTCAGCACCAAGCGTTCTGCTGCTGATGCGAAACCCGTAAAAACAAAAAGTAAATCAACAACAGCTGTTACTACTAAAGCACCAACATATGCAGAAATAGAACCGCTTCTTGTAAAAAATACTTGTACTGCTTGTCACCAGGTTACCAAAAGACAGGTTGGCCCTTCATTTAAAGATATTGCAAAACGGAAGTACTCAAACAGTCGTATAGTAGATTTGATTTACACGCCTGAACCCAAAAACTGGCCTGAGCATGAAACACCGATGCCGCCTATGCCACAGGTTCCACAAGATGAAGCTTTAAAGATAGCGGCGTGGATAAATTCGCTAAACGATTAATCTCCTATGATTTGATAAAACAAAAAAGCTGTCTGAATTTCAGGCAGCTTTTTTTATTGAACACTTATCAGGTTAATCCTCCTGGGCGACTACGATCCGGTCTGGGATGATAATTGCAGAAGGGAAATATTTCTTGATTAATGTAAAATCCCGCTGTGCTTCAATCCAGCTAAAATACCTTCCGGCTTTTACGCGAAAAATAGGTTCGGTAAACTGAACTTCTGATTCAATCTCCGGTAAAAGGGAAGTCAGTTGTTTCCGTGTATTCAGGGCTTCTTCACGTCTTCCCGAATACACCTGTATGGTAAATCCTTCTACATAATTCCGGGATAGATTAATGGCATCAATACTATCCAACACAGCATCCAGTGCTGGCGTGATCGCTACTTTAGGTTCGATGTAGGCCTTATTCGTTTTTTCTTCACCACTTTTGGCAATGACTGTATCCTTTTTTACCTCAATCGCCGGGCGAAGGGCCGAAAGGTCTTCCGAGTATCCGGCAGAACTTGTCGATGCCATTTTTGGTGAAGCGCATCCTACAAAGACAAAAACGTAAACGACGTAGACAGAAGATTCAAACATTCGCATAATGTTATTCAATTATGATGCAGCGGTTGTTGATGATATCATCTTCAACCTTTTTATATTTAACATCTCTAACGACACGGCCATCCGGATATTGAACGCTGACTTTATCATTGCGATTCGCTACCTTCTCAGATTTCGCAGGCATCACCTTCTCTTGTGGCGGACGATTGGGTTGTGCCTGCTGCGCACCCCCTCCACTCAACAATGAGCGTGATTCTTCTTTTTGTTCATTCAACCGAGCGCGGCTGCGTTGTGCCCTGGCTTCCTGAACCTGATCCGG
>DASPIZ010000087.1:0-33712 GCA_035628875.1 Ohtaekwangia sp.
ACAGCCGAAGATTATCAACTGGATCTTAAATTATCCGGCTAAGACAGCAGACCCTCTTTTTTTACATTGAAAAAAAACCATCAAATAAATACCGAATCCAAGAATTTAAATCAAATCTGAAATATCCCGGACAACAATAACTTCAAACTTCAAACAATTTCGAACTTCACTATCGAAAACCTCCTTGAACCTTGAACCTTGAACTTTAAACACTTTGAACCATGAACCTTGAGTGACTCAAACCGAGAAACTCTCACCGCATCCGCACGTCCTGCTTGCGTTGGGATTAATGAATTGAAAACCTTTTCCGTTTAGTCCATCAGAGAAGTCAAGCGTGGTTCCGAGGAGGTAAAGCAGGCTTTTTTTATCAACGAGGATCTTTATTCCTTTATCTTCAAAAACCTGATCAGCTGGTTTGATCTCTGCGTCAAAGCCGAGATCATACATCAAACCAGAACAACCTCCACCCTTAACAGATACGCGGATATTGTGATTGTCAGTATGGCCTTCTTCGTGCCGTAGCGCGGCGATTCTTTCCTTTGCCTTTTCAGTTACACTAATCATATTGAGTTTATAATTACCAGGTTTAACAAGTTAAGAAATCGGATTGAGTACAACACTAAAAACAGTAATTGTATTCATATCCCGACCGTAATACAATTTTTGCAAAACATCCAGGATGTTACCGGCCCTGAAGTACGATGTATGCAATTCGGTATCACCTTTCACAACCCACTGTATCGTATAAGAATTTTCCTTCTCCTTATAGTTTTGTACATAGTTGAGCATTTTTTTCAAAGCATCCACCTTATCAGCTCCGGTTTCATTGTGAAAAAGAAATGCCTGATTGTGGCGTGGATTTATTGTGATCAAATCCAGTTTCACCTTGCCTTCAAACGCGGTGTATTCAAACACCATGTCGGATGTGCGAAGCCCCAGGTAATCTTTAATTTCTTGCTGAATACGTGCGGCTTCAACGTGAATATCGCTCATGGTTTCGGGGATCATCGCTTAAATATCAAGGTTTAAAACTTTTCATTTCACCAAAAAGTTTCTTCTTTGGATTGTAAAGTTAACAATAATGGAAAAACTTGAGCATATCGGCATCGCTGTAAAAGATATAAACAAGGCTAACGTGCTATTTGGGCAGTTGCTGGGCAAAACACCGTATAAAACGGAAGTTGTTGATTCCGAAGGCGTTAAAACGTCTTTTTTTGAAATTTCGGGAATAAAAATTGAGCTATTGGAAGCCACCCACCAGGATTCGCCGATCGCCCGGTTTATTGAAAAGAAAGGAGAGGGCATTCACCATCTCGCCTTCGAAGTTGCCAACATCGAATCCAGTATCGAAGAATATAAAAGCAAGGGTTTCGATCTTATTAATGCCGAACCAAAACCCGGAGCCGATAACAAGATGATTGCCTTTTTACACCCGAAATCGACGCAAGGGGTATTGATTGAATTGTGCCAGGAGAAGGAGTGAGTGTAGTTGCACAAATGTGCTCAAGGAACACAGCGATTTCGCTGAGCGGTGCACAAAGTTTTAGTGAGAATCTTAAACTAAATTTGAGAGGCGTTTATAAGGTTTGTTGTGTTTGATAACTTCAAAAATTTATTGACAGCCTCTCCAATAATTCCTAAGTGTCGTTCGACTGCACCTTTGGTTTTTAGATCTTTTTGATACTCAGAAAATGACTTTAACTCTTTGGTAAACTCTTCAATAAGGTTAATCGAATTGGAGATGTCAGACAAAAATTTTTTCTCCAGTTCCGCCATAAATTAACTTTTTCGTCCGATTTATATTTGATTTTAGATACGGATTCCGAATGGAGTCTTCCGTTAATAAATCTACTTTTCTTTTAAAGAGCGCTTCAAGTTTATCCCATAGAGAGAGTAATGCTTCGCCGCGATCGGCAGGATCATCAATGTTAATTTTAACCACTATATCTATGTCGCTTGTCATAGGATCAAAATGGCCAGTAATCGATGATCCGAAAGCATAAATTTTATCTACCTTATGCGAACGGCATAGATCTACAAAGTCTGTGTATCTCTCTTTTATCAAAGTCATTAAGTCCATACTCAAAGATAATCTTTTTGATGCATAAAGAAGGCGCTGTAACACTATGAAGATGGAAACCCAGCGAGAAGGGAAAGATTTTTAAATACGAATGGTTTACCGGTAACTTAACAGTTTTCGCAAATCAAACAAATTTCCGCTCGACATTCCTCAAACCTCAAACCTCAAACCTCAAACCTCAAACCTGGAACCTTGAACTTTGAACCTCGAACTTTAAACCTTTATGGCTTCCTCATCTCCGACGCGCTTTTTCCTCCGAACTGAATTTCGTTGTAGTACTTCTGTTTTTTCTTGCCCTTCTTAGTTTGGTAATACGGCTTGGGAGAAGCGCAGGCACTAAGAATAAGTGCGAATACGGTTACGATGATAGGGATCCGTTTCATGCGGTTAATTTTAATGCATAGTTAAAACGATATTCTTATATAAATTAAGCATATCACCGTATAATCTTACTTTTGCAGGGTGAAAGGTTACATATTACAGCCAACCGTATCATATAGACTATGAGTGAACAAAGAACAGAAATTGATCAACTCGGCGAGTTTGGCCTGATTGACAGAATAAACCAGAAGTTTGGGTTAAGCAACCCTTCTTCCCTTACCGGGATCGGCGACGATGCAGCCGTACTGGATGGTGGCGATAAACAGATCCTCGTTTCTACCGATATGCTGGTTGAAGGCGTACACTTCGACTTGAGTTATACACCTTTGCAGCACCTGGGATACAAAGCTGTAGCCGTAAACGTATCAGACATTGCAGCCATGAACGGAAAGGCTGAGCAAATCACAGTAAGCCTTGCCATCAGTAACCGTTTTTCACTTGAAGCAGTCGATATGTTATATGAGGGAATTCATGCGGCGTGTAAAAATTACAAGGTCGATCTCGTAGGTGGTGATACAACTTCTTCATTTTCAGGATTAATCATTTCTATTACTGCCATTGGCCGCGCGTCAAAAGAAAAAGTGGTATACCGAAATGGCGCCAAAGCCGGTGATATTCTTTGCGTAACGGGTGATCTTGGGGCTGCGTTTCTCGGTCTCCAGGTATTGGCACGAGAGAAGGAGGTTTACTTGGCTAATCCGGATATGCAACCTGGGTTGGATAAATATGAGTACCTCGTAGGGCGGCAATTAAAACCTGAAGCACGTGCCGATATTGTTTTTGAGTTGGAAGAACTCAACGTAAAACCAACTTCGATGATTGACATTTCCGACGGACTCGCCTCCGAACTCCTTCACATTTCAAAACAATCTGGTGTTGGTATTCGCATCTATGAAGACAAAATTCCGGTTGAAACACAGGCCTACGAAACGGCTTCGTTAGAATTTAACCTCGACCCTGTAACCTGCGCACTGAACGGTGGCGAAGATTACGAATTGTTATTTACGATTAGTCAAAACGATTTTGAAAAAGTAAAAAATCACCAGGATATCCATCTAATAGGCTATGTTCACGATGATGCAAAGCAGAACATCATGATTACGAAACAAGGTAATGTAGTGCCGATTAAAGCCCAGGGTTGGGATCATTTTAAATAGCTGCGAGCTTTTTCCGCTCACAGAAACCACTGAATACACAGAATAAACCACAGAAAGATTCGCTAACATTTCCGTGCATTCTTCCGTGTATTCCGAGCTTTCTGTGAGCTGAATGCATTTTTTATCTCTCACAGAAACCACGGAATAAACCACAGAAAGATTCGTTAAATATTCCGTGAATTCTTCCGTGTATTCCGAGCTTTCTGTGAGCTGAAATGCATTTAGTCCTCGGGGAACGGAATGAACACGAAGTTTGTGAATGCTTCATCCACTACAAAAAGACAACAAAACTCATCCGGATCTTTATAGGCTTTTTCAAAGTCTTCCACCTTGTCTTTGGCGACCAGTTCGCGTTGGATAAACTCATCCAGAAAAGAAGCATAATAGTACCATGACGTCTGGCTTGCACCTTTATCAATCAGCATTTGTCCTACCGGTTGAGCCGCTTTGCAGATCGGAAAAATCGGGAAAGTAAAACCGGCTTTGCGAATCTGGTAAGAAGCCTCGCGCAACGTGTCGGATACTTTTACAAAATCCTGCGAGATTGTTCCTAAATATTTACCATTTAACTCAGGATCGTTATGCATTATCTCAATATTAATTTCTGCAATTTAAAGGATTCACACGCGAATGTTATTACGCTTCAAAAAATCGCTCACTTCATTTTGAAGATCAGGGAAAAACAGGTTGAATTCAGATTCAAAATCGCTGTAGTATTTGATCAACTCATCAATAGCTTCATCCATCTTCGATTCGTAAGGCGTTCGACGTGACATGCCAGTCAAGGTTCTTGCTATACCTTCGGGTTTAGCATAATTCACCAGCCAGTTTCCCCGAATCATATAAGGCAGCATTTGTTGTAGCCGCGTCGGTAATACGGAATAATATTTTTGAAGTATTGCATATGCCTCATCCGCGAAAGCGGGAAGTACGACAGTCGAATACAAAGCCCAGTTGCGGGCCAGGCAATGATCGTAAAATACGTCGACGATAACCGCAGAATAGTGCCGGTATTTTTCACGCAGGCGGTTTTTGCTTTCACGAACAACCGGGTGGGTGTCAGTAAAAAGGTCAATAGCCCGGTGAAGTTCAATCCCGGTTTTAATCTCACCGTCGAATAAAGACAGGGCTTGTTTTCCTTTCACAAAATCGGCAAGAAAATTCCCCACCATAATTTTTTCATTTTTGCCCGATAAATAGAGGTGAGCTAAGAAGTTCATGTGGTCAAGTTATGGAGAAGATGATCCAGTACAATACCCTTAAACATTGAGGCCATTGCCAGGACAACGATTTCGATCCCAATGCTATATTTCATGGTTAGCTACGGTCCACGAGCTTAAGTAAACGACATTGATCTATATTCTTTTTTCCACACTCTAATCCGCTAATATTTTTCTACTTTTGCAATTCTAAAAATTTGAGGACGACTGACGGGTATGGAAAACATCCGCAATTTCTGCATAATCGCACATATTGACCACGGTAAAAGCACCCTGGCTGATAGGCTATTGGAGTTCACCGGAACGCTGAATCAACGCCAGATGCAGGCACAGGTGCTAGATAACATGGATTTGGAACGCGAAAAGGGCATTACTATTAAAGCCCATGCTATCCAGATGAATTATAAACTAGATGGTAAAGAATACATTCTTAATCTGATCGATACACCAGGCCACGTCGACTTTTCATATGAAGTGTCACGTTCTATTGCTGCCTGCGAAGGCGCGTTGCTCATTGTGGATGCCAGTCAGGGAATAGAAGCACAAACCATCTCCAATCTATACTTAGCCCTGGAACACGATTTGGAGATTATTCCGGTGTTGAATAAAATTGATCTTCCACACGCTATGCCGGAAGAAGTAACCGACGAAATCGTAGAAATGATCGGTTGTAAACGCGAAGATGTACTCAGAGCGAGTGCCAAAGAAGGAAAAGGTATTGAAGAAATTCTGCAGGCCATTGTCCATCGTGTAAAAGCACCTAAGGGCGATCCAAAAGCGCCATTGCAGGCCATGATCTTCGATTCGGTATTTAACTCATTCCGGGGAATTGAAGTGTATTTCCGGGTTTTTAACGGCACGATAAAAAAAGGCGATAAAGTACAGTTTGTAAGCACTGAACAGGAGTATTATGCGGAAGAGATCGGGGTGTTAAAACTGAATAAGCAAGCTACCCCGGAGATCAGTGCAGGTAACGTAGGTTATCTTATTTCCGGAATTAAAGTGGCTAAGGAAGTGCATGTAGGGGATACCATTACAAATGCATTAAACCCGGGAAAATCGTTAGGTGGATTTCAGGAAGTAAAGCCGATGGTGTTTGCCGGTATCTACCCCGTGGAAACATCTGAATTTGAAGAACTCCGTGCTTCTATGGAAAAACTTCAGTTAAACGACGCTTCACTTGTTTGGGAGCTTGAAACATCCGCCGCGCTTGGCTTTGGATTCCGCTGCGGATTTTTGGGAATGCTTCACATGGAGATCATTCAGGAGAGGCTGGAGCGCGAGTTTAACATGACGGTAATTACAACCGTTCCTTCGGTTCAGTTTAAGGCTACCTTAACAGACGGATCGTTAATTAGTATCAACGCGCCTTCCGAAATGCCCGATCCCACTAAGATGGATACAATTGAAGAGCCGTACATCAAGGCACAGATCATTAGTAAATCAGAATACATTGGCGCCATCATTGGTTTATGTATTGAAAAACGGGGGTATATCAAAAACCAAAATTACCTCACCACAGACCGTGTGGAAATGACTTTCGAAATGCCACTCTCTGAAATTGTTTTTGACTTTTTTGATAAGCTGAAATCTATTTCACGTGGATACGCTTCGCTGGATTATCAATTGATTGGTTTCCGCGAGTCGGATATGGTAAAGCTTGATGTGATGTTGAACGGTGAACGCGTTGATGCGTTGAGCGCCATCGTACACCGTGCAAAGGCGCAGGATTGGGGAAGAAAGCTTTGCGAAAAACTAAAAGAACTTATTCCACGCCATATGTTCGAAGTAGCTATACAGGCTGCCATCGGACAAAAAATTGTGGCGCGTGAAACGATAAGCGCCATCCGTAAGAACGTAATCGCGAAATGCTACGGTGGTGATATTTCACGGAAACGTAAATTGCTTGAAAAGCAGAAAAAAGGAAAGAAGCGCATGCGCCAGATTGGTACTGTTGAGGTTCCGCAGGAAGCGTTTATGGCGGTGCTGAAGATTGATTAATTTTTCATCAGCTTCGAACAAGAGCTTTTGGGTTCGTAAAAAAAAAACGAGACCATCGTATTGGCTCACAGCTCGTAGCTCATGACTCGTAGCTATATAAACCTATGCAGGCAGAAGTGCAAACAACCCCCTACACGCTTATCGATGGGAAAAAGATCTCTTCCGATATAAAAACCGAGATCGCGCTGAAAGTTGCCGAGCGCAAACAGCAAAATAAAAAACTACCGCATCTCGCCATCATCCTCGTCGGCGATGACGGCGCAAGTCAGACGTATGTCGACAATAAAGTGAAGGCTTGTAAATCTGTCGGCTTTCACTATACCATGATGCGCTTTGCCGATACCATCAGCGAAGAAAAGCTGATGAAACACATCGACCATGTGAACAACGATGATGATGTGGATGGCTTTATCGTTCAACTGCCCTTGCCTCCGCATATTTCTGTGGAACGCATCACGGAAAAGATCAGGCCCGATAAAGACGTCGATGGATTCACGAATCAGAATTTCGGAAGTATTATTTCGAAAAGTCCATTGCTTATGCCGGCCACACCCTTTGGTGTGATGGAATTACTGCGGAGATATAATATTCCAACCGAAGGGAAACACGCTGTAGTTGTAGGTGCCAGCAGACTTGTCGGTGCGCCACTCAGTATGATGCTCACAGAACAGGCACATGCCACGGTCACAATTTGTCATAAATACACCAAAGACATCGCTACGTATACGCGCTCTGCTGATATTCTACTGGTAGCTGTCGGTAAGCCTGGCCTTATCACTGCCGATATGGTGAAAGAAGGCGCCGTCGTAATTGATATTGGTACAACGCGCGTTGAAGGCCCGGAATATCAAAAAGGATGGGCTATTAAAGGCGATGTGGATTTCAAACCTGTCGCCTCGAAAGCATCCTATATTACACCCGTTCCCGGGGGTGTTGGTCCCATGACCATCGCCTCCTTGTTACTAAACACATTGCGTGCAACTGAATTAAGTAATCCGTGATCGGACTGGTTGAGTCCGTATTGGTGAGGAACGGCGCGTCATTTAATGTAAAAATCGGATAGCCAATTAGGTAACGAACTTTAACCTGGTGAGCGAAAACCAAATCATATCATCAACGCGGCTTCCTTTGATGGAAGACTTCTACACCATTCAGGGAGAAGGCTTCTATCAGGGACATGCAGCATACTTTATCCGGCTTGGTGGATGTGATGTCGGTTGCGTATGGTGTGATGTAAAAGAATCGTGGGATGCTCTAGCCCACCCGTTGGTTCATGTTGATGATATGGTGAGCCGTGCCAAATCAAGTGGAACGGCGCTTGTTGTGATAACCGGTGGTGAACCTGCCATGTACGACCTTTCCCCTCTTACGGGGAAAATTCAGGAGGCTGGATTGAAGACAAATATTGAAACTTCTGGCGTTTATCCGCTATCCGGAAAATGGGACTGGATTTGCTTCTCTCCTAAAAAATTTAAAAACCCGGATGAAAGTATTTATCAATCTGCCAACGAACTCAAGATAATTGTGTACAATACATCCGACTTTGCCTGGGCAGAACAACATGCTGCCAAAGTAAAACCGGATTGCGAATTATTCCTTCAACCGGAATGGTCCAAAGAAAAAGAGATGCTTCCCCTTATCATTGAATATGTAAAGTCGCATCCGACGTGGAAAGTTTCGCTTCAGATCCACAAGTACATGAATATTCCATAATGCGATTCTTAATCATCTTCCTGGTGTGACAAAAAAGCAATTCATAGAAACCTTAAACGCGTGGGGAGCTGCACGGATACCTTTCTTGTTTATAATCGATTTTGAATTTGAAAATCCGGTAGCCGTCAGGCTGGCAGATGTTAACGATAGAGATGTGCTTTACGACTTCAAGGGAGTTACCAATGCTAATGTCTTGCAGAAGTCTGTTGAAAAGATAAACATCTTGAAAAAACAGTTCATTCCGTTTTCGTTGTACGAAGATAAATTCAACAATGTGTTTCGTCGCCTGGCACTTGGCGATAGTTACCTCACCAACCTTACAATGAAAACAGAAATCGAAATTAACCAGAGTCTGCGCGATGCTTTTTATTGGTGTCACGCGAATTATAAATTGTTTTACAAAGATCAATTCCTCGTTTTTTCTCCGGAAACGTTTATCAAAATCGTCGATAATAAAATATTTTCGTATCCCATGAAGGGAACCATCGATGCTACTAGCCCGGAAGCGGCGCAAACTATTCTTGCCGACAAAAAAGAACTTGCCGAACACGTTACCATCGTTGACCTCCTGAGGAATGACTTGAGTCAGGTCGCGTCTAACGTAACGGTTACACGTTTTCGCTACCTCGACGAATTGCACACCAATCAAAAGAATCTTTTACAGGTCAGTTCAGAGATACAGGGAATGTTGCCAACGGATTGTCAAAGTCAGCTCGGTGACATACTTGATGCATTATTGCCTGCAGGATCGGTAAGCGGCGCACCGAAGTCAAAGACCCTTGAGATTATTGCCGAAGTCGAACAGGAGAAGCGCGGTTACTACACCGGTGTATTTGGATATTATGATGGTGTGCAATTGGATAGTGCTGTTATGATTCGTTTCATCGAGAAACGCGGGAACAACCTTTTTTATCGAAGTGGTGGTGGCATTACCACCCAGAGCAAAGCGGCACTGGAATACCAGGAAATGATTGATAAGGTCTATCTTCCGGTGAAGTAAGGTATTTTACGGATGAACACCTACTCCACGTCAACGCGAATCCTGAGCTCGGCATGCGCCGAGCCGGCAGCTTACATCAGCGTGACGAGACCGCGTTAGTAAACCAACTCCGAAGGAGCTAAATATTAATAGCCGGGAGCTTCAGCTCCCGGTTTAATTCAGCATTAAAGAGTGTGCCACAGATGCGCGTTGATCAGGGAAGTAACGTCCATGGCACACCATGCAGATATTTCAATCGGGAAAAAGGCTAAACGCGAATTCCCGTTATTAAACTGAATTTGGTGTTCGGCTTTCAATAAAGTAATTTGCTTCCATGTCGTTGCTGATCGAATCAATAAAATTACAAGACGGCGAGTTCTGCAATCTGTTTTACCATGAACAACGGATGAAAAGGTCGCTTCATATGTTGTGTGGTGTAGATGATCACCTCGATCTTGAAGCGTTTTTGAAAAACGTACAGTTCCCAACTACGGGCTTGCATAAATGTCGGTTGGTATATGATGAAAAATCACGTGAGGTGGAATTTATTCCGTATACACCCAAATCAATTTCAACGTTACGAATCGTGGAGCATGACCGGATTAACTATGAATTCAAATATACAAATCGAAAAAACATTGATCGCCTATTCGAAATGCGCAACGGGGCCGATGATATTTTAATAGTTAAACGCGGACTCATTACAGATTCATCATACTGTAATATTGTATTCCGCAAAGGCAATAGCTGGATTACTCCCTGGTCTGCATTATTGAAGGGTACACAACGGCAGAAACTCCTCGAACGGGAACTGATCAGGGAGGAAGAGATCACCAAAGATGACGTTAAACATTTTGATTCTTTCAAGCTGATCAATGCGCTTCTCGAATTTGACGCTCCCGAAATTGAAATCGCTAACATTGTATTTTAAAAATAATGATTCGTATACTAACCGTAATTCTTTTTTGTTGTTTTTCCATTTCACTTTTCGGACAGCTTCCCCTCAGTACAAAATCAAAAAAAGCCATTGAGCTTTATACTGAATCCGATAATTATCGTGTACGCGGCCAGTTTCCACAGGCGATTCAATTGTTGAATGAAGCCTTGGAAAAAGATAAAAATTTTGCTGAAGCCTATTACCGGTTGGGGGTGGTTTACCTGACCATGCGTTCATACGAAAAGGCTATTGCAAATTTCGAAAAGGCATTGAGCCTGCTAACCGATATAAGAAAGCAAAAAGCGGTATGGTATGATCTTGGAGAAACATATCTGGCTACGGGCGAGTATGAAAAAGCATTGGAGAATCTTGGTGCGTTTATTAAAAATGAATCGCTAAATAAGCGCAAGATTCAGCAGGCTACCAAGTTTTACAACGATGCACAATTTGCACTCGACAATAAAGGGAATAAATCAGCGTATGTTCAGCGAATCCTCAGTGACTCTGTAAATCGTTTTGCATTGCAATACTTTCCTGTACTCACCGCGGATCAGCAAGCGTTAATTTTTACACGACGCCTGGGCCACGATAATTTGAAACACGATGAAGACCTGGTGATATCGCGGAAAGATGGTCAGGGAAAGTGGACTGCACCTGTTTCTATTTCTCCAAATATTAATTCAACGCTTAATGAGGGTACGTGTAGCATTTCTGCAGATGGGAGAAAATTAATCTTTACTTCGTGTGAGGGGCGAAACACCTATGGCGGATGTGACCTCTATGAGAGCCGAAAGATCGGCAATGAATGGACCGTTCCAAAAAACCTGGGGTCAAACGTAAATACACCAGCGTGGGAATCGCAACCTTCGTTATCAGCGGATGGGCGAACACTGTATTTCGTGTCAGAACGTAGAGGCGGAATTGGCCGGCGAGATATCTACATCTCCACCCTGGACGAAAAAGGCGGTTGGACAAAAGCCGTCAACGTGGGCAGACCAATAAATTCTCCCTTTGATGAAATATCTCCTTTTATTCATGTAAATAACCGCGTGCTTTATTTTTCAACGAATGGGCTACCTGGTTTTGGGGGTTTTGATATTTTTTACGCTGTAAAAGATTCAACGTGGTCGGAGCCGAAGAATATAGGGCAGCCCATCAATAATAATTTCGATCAGTTTTCTCTTTTCATCACAGCGGATGGGGAAAGAGGATATTATTCTCATGAAGAAACCGGTGCCGATGGGTATTCAAACAGCAAGATCGTTGAAGTTGAGATTCCGGAAAATGAAAGAATTCAATTCAGGAGCAACTACGTGAAAGGAACGGTGCGTGACAAAGCATCAAAGCAACCGCTCCAGGCACAGATCGAACTGATGAACCTGGATAAGAACGAAGTGGAATCATTGGTCGAATCTGACTCTATTTCGGGAGACTACCTGATTGTATTAACACAAGGTGCGGAATATGCCTTACATGTGTCCCGGCCGGGATACTTGTTCAAAAGTTTGAATTTTAATTATTCAGAAGTTAAGAATTTTGAACCTGTTGTAGTTGATGTACTACTGGACAAGATTACAGCTGGATCCGTAGCGGTCTTAAACAATATTTTTTTTGATGTAGATAAGTATGCGTTGAAAACAAAATCCGCTTCGGAGTTGAATAACATCGTGAGATTCATGCGCAGTAACCCAACCGTTAAGATTGAGATAGGCGGTCATACCGATAACTCTGGTTCACGCGAATATAATTTGCAGCTATCCGAAAAAAGAGCCCGCTCCGTTTATCAGTATCTCATCGAAAAAGGCATTGACGAAAAGCGATTGGCACTCAGAGGTTACGGCCAGGATCGTCCTGTGGAAAACAATGATACGGAAGAAGGTCGCCAGCAAAATCGCCGCATTGAATTCAAAGTTGTGAAGTAACCAGATCCATCACCGGTCTCTGGGAAAACGATATGCTGAGGCCCGTGCGTGCACAGGTAACAGCACGTGAAGGACATTATGCAAGCGCCTCGATAAGGAGGTTGCAGAATCCGATGCTTAAAACAACCATTACGGGATCCTTAGCTTACCCTATTGAGATCAAACGCTTAATAGGAAATTGAGCCTCTTCATAATGACCTCGCAAGCGTAATTAGTCGAATGAGATTTTCCAATGTTTTTTAGCAGTACATGGTCGAGTCGTGCCATCAGACGCATTGATTCCCATTCACTTTTTTAAAAAATACCACATTCTAAGGTATGAATTCACAGTTCCAGCTAACTCTTTTTTTAGCCGGCTGATTCGAATGGATTGAATATGATCTAAATTGGTACAGGCTACGAAAACCCGATAAAAAAGGTTTTTTAAAAAATGTTACAATTAATTACAATCGTTCGATAGGCTGCAAAATCGGCTATTTAACGTGTTTTGGGGTATAAAATGTTATGCATTCCTACTAAATTTTGTGGTAATCGGTTTTTACGGATTAATATTTTGTTATATGTTTGGTCAACTTATTAAAAATTCATTAACCTAAATTAAGACAGTATGAGGAGAATTATACTCTTATGCTTAACAGCGGTGTTTATGCTTGCCTCGGGTGTAGCATGGGCACAGGAGCGAACGGTTTCAGGCCGGGTCACTTCCGCGGAAGACGGATCCGCACTACCGGGAGTAAACGTAGTGGTGAAAGGCACTACAAATGGTACCGTTACCGACGTTAATGGTAATTATACGATAACCGCACCTTCTGAAGGTGTTTTGGTTTTTACATTTATTGGTCTAGAATCACAAGAAGTTGCGATTGGTACAAGAAACACTGTTGATGTGCAGATGTCACAGAATGTACAGCAGCTTACCGAGGTTGTCGTAACAGCTTTTGGTATTGAAAAGGAGAAAAAATCGCTTGGTTATGCTGTACAGGATGTGGGTGGTGAAGAACTCACAACAGCACGTGAATCTAACCTGGTAAATTCATTATCAGGTCGCGTAGCAGGTGTTCAAATTACGAACTCTTCCGGAAGTGTTGGATCTTCTTCTCGGATCGTGTTACGTGGTGCGTCTTCACTAACTGGAAATAATCAGCCTCTTTTTGTAGTGGATGGCATTCCAATTAATAACGAAAGTTATGCTTCGGACCCATCAGGTCTTGCTACCAATGGAAACGGTGGAGCGGACAGACCGAATGGTGCTGCTGAGATAAATCCGGATGACATAGAATCTATTAGCGTACTGCCTGGACCGAATGCCGCAGCACTCTATGGATCACGTGCCTCAAACGGTGTTATCGTCATTAAAACGAAAAGCGGCAGGGGATCAAAAGGAATTGGTATATCTGTAAACTCCTCAGCTACATTTGAAAGGCCACTAAGATTACCTGACTATCAAAATTCTTATGGCGGTGGATATAATGAGAATTTTTATCATTGGATTGATGGATCAAGTGGTAGTGGTGGAGAGGATGAAAGTTGGGGACCTCCACTTGATAGAGGATTAGAGTTTGTGCAATGGAATTCTTTTGATGGAAAGCCACGACCATGGGTTTCACAGCCCGATAACGTTCGGAATTTCTTTGAAACCGGTACAACCTTCAATAACAACATAGCCCTTTCCGGCGGTGGTGACAAAGCAAATTTCCGATTATCCTTTAGCGATTTTAATCAAAAAGGGATGATTCCGAATACAGAGCTTAAACGCAAAAATTTCTCTGTTAATGCAGGATTGGATTTAACAGATAAATTCCGTGCAGATGTAAGCGTTAATTATATTAAATCGGGATCCGAAAATATCTCTGGCGGAGGTTATGATAACAATAATCCGATGCAACAATTTACTTGGTTCCAACGCAATGTTGATCTGGGAGCATTGAAGGATTATAAAAATTTGCCATTGGCACCTGTAGGGACAAGTGCTGAAGGAACTCCGATAAATTGGAATACAAACTTTAATAATAATCCTTACTGGGTATTGCATAACAATACTCAAGGCTTCGACAAGGATCGTATCATCGGTAATATAAAACTTGCCTATGATTTTACTGATTGGTTGTCGGTTTCATTAAGAACAGGAACTGATTATTTCAATGATTTGGCCGTGGTTAAGCGTGCAGTTGGAAGTAATGACTTTCCAAATGGGATGTATGCAGAAACAGACCGCACGTGGTATGAAACAAATACTGATATCTTGGTATCCGCAACGCGTGATATTAACGATGATTTCAAATTAGGGGCAAGCGTTGGTGGTAACCTGATGAATCAGGTTTATAACAGGAACAGACTTGAGGCGCCTGAACTTGAGATACCTGGCGTTTACAATTTAGCGAACTCTAAAATTGCGGTCGTTGCCGAGACGCATGAAGAACAAAAGAAAATCAATAGTATTTACGGTACGCTTGATTTAAGTTACAAGGACTATTTGTTCCTTAACGTTACAGGAAGAAATGACTGGTCCAGTACGTTGCCAAGTGATAACAATTCCTACTTTTATCCTTCGTTCTCGTTAAGCGCCGATCTTACATCAATGTTCAATGTTCAATCTGAACAACTGAGTTATGCCAAAGTAAGAGGTGGTTGGGCTCAGGTTGGTGCAGACACAGATCCGTTTAAGTTAGAAAACGTTTATGCGTTCTTCGATCCTTGGAACGGCTCATTGATTACACCGACAGTATCCAACACACTTTTGAATCCTGAACTAAAACCTGAAATAAGTACCTCTTATGAATTTGGTGTAGACTTAGGATTATTAGGAAACAGATTGAACCTGACAGCTACTTATTATAATAAAACATCCGTTGACCAAATCGTACCAGTTAGCATTTCAGGATCAGCTGGATACACCGCGTTCCAAATCAATGCAGGTGAAATTGTAAATAAAGGGTTTGAGGCCACTTTATCCGGTACGGCAGTAAAATTACCAAATGGTTTTACCTGGGATATTTCTGTTAATTATACAAGAAATAGAAATGAGGTCGTGAAATTAGCAGAGGGCCTTGAGGCGCTAGAACTAGGTACATTCTGGAACGCACAGGTGCTTGCAAGACGTGGTGAACCGTACGGAGTAATTTTCGGTCCGGATTATCAACGTGATTCGAATGGCAACATTATTCATGTAAATGGTCTGCCACAACGCGATGACGAAAGTAAAGTACTTGGAAACGTTAATCCAGATTGGATGGGAGGTATTAATAATACCTTTAGCTTTAAAGGTATTACTTTAAATGTTCTCATTGATGCCAAGATTGGCGGTGATATTTACTCTATGACGAATGCTTGGGGCAGATATGCTGGTATACTTGAGGAGACTTTGATTGGAAGAGAAACCGGTATCGTAGGTGACGGCGTTAAACTAGTAGGAGAGGATGAAGATGGTAATCCTATCTATGCTCCGAACGATGTTGTGGTTGAAGTTCAAAGCTATAATCATGCTTCCTTTGGTAACAATATTGTAGGTGGCTCGGTCTTTGACGCTTCTTATGTGAAGTTGCGTCAAGTTTCTATTGGATATACGCTTCCAAGAAACTTAATCAGCAAAACACCTTTTAGATCTGTTACATTTTCTGTGATTGGAAGAAACCTGGCTTTATTGTATAGTAATGCGCCTCATATAGATCCGGAAACATCTTTCGGTAACGGTAATGAAACCTTAGGTTTAGAACATGCGCAGGCTCCAAGTAGCAGAAGCATCGGTTTTAACTTAAACTTTACGTTATAGGATTTAAACTTTTTTGAAATGAAATTCATGAAAATAAAAAAATATGCGCTTGGATCACTGCTCACAATAGCAATGGTTTCAGCCTGTACGTCAGATTTCGAAGAGATAAATACAAATCCGAACGGGCCGGTTACAATCCCTTCGTATTTGCATTTACCCTCAATGGTTGAAGCGACAGCAGATTTGTTGTATAGTACGTTTAATGGCGGTGATATGGGTGCGACTTGGGCTCAACACTGGGGCAAAGTTCAGTATAATGATGAAGAACGTTATGCGCCACGTGTAACAAGCATTAATGACTGGTGGGATCTACTTTACGCTAGACCCCTCATGGACTCTAAGAAAATGTATCAGTTTGCGCGTGAAGAAGGAAATGATGTATCACGTGGAGTGGCCTTGGTATGGCAAACTTACGTTTTCTCGTTACTAACCGATTCATTTGGTGATATTCCATATTCAGAAGCTTTACGAGCAGAAGATGGCATTACTTTGCCTACCTATGACAGACAGGAGGATATTTACCCAGCGATGATTGACTCCCTGGAATCAGCAATAAACTACCTGAATGGGGCCGGCGACATTCCTGCAGTTCAGGATATAATGTACGCTGGCGACATTGGTAAATGGGAAAAGTTTGCCAACTCTTTGCGTTTTAGGTTATTAATGAGGATGTCTGCCAAGGCTGATGTTGGCGCGGAACTACAGGAAATTGCTAATAGCGGCGTTTATTTTACATCAAATGCTGATAATGCTCAGCTAAACTACATGGAACAAAACCCAAATGCGAATCCGGTGTGGAATACCGTAATATTTGGAACACGTTTGGAGTGGAGAATAAATGAAAGCCTTGTCACTATAATGCAGGGACTGAATGATCCTCGATTGGAAGTATATGCTCAGCCAAACGCCGATGGCGAAATTCGTGGTGCAGGGCCTGGCGTGGAGGAGCCTACAACAAATGGTTACGATTATGCCAACACTTCTATGTTCGGTGAATACTTCCTCCAACCATCTACACCAGCAGTATTTATGGACTATGCCGAACTTAGTTTTCTGATGGCGGAAGCTGCTAAAAAAGGATATATCTCTGGCGGCGATGTTGCAGCTGAAGCATTTTACAATGAAGGGATAAAAGCATCATTCAATACATACAACGGTTTTGTTAATGAGGATGGGTCGGAAGTGACACTCGTTGCTGAAACATATTTAGCAAGCAGTGGTGTGGCTTATAACCCCGCCAACGCATTAACACAAATCGGTGTGCAAAAATGGATCGCATTGTATGGACAAGGTTTTGAAGCATGGACAGAATATAGAAGAACGAAACTACCTGTTCTTTCTCCAGCAGTAGACCCGATTGGTATCACAGAAATTCCATCGCGTTATTTTTATCCGTCAAATGAGCAGTCATTGAACCAGACGAGTTACAATGCTGCTAAATCAGCAATGGGCGGCGATGAACTAACCACCAAAGTTTGGTGGATGCAATAGTATTAATGATTAAAATTCAAGTATGAATATGAATTTAAATAAAATATTTTATCTCCTCCTCGTTACCGGGTTGGTCTTTACCTCCTGTAATGAATCAGAAGACTTGGTCACAGCTGATGCAAAAACAGGAGGCTTATTGACAACGACTAGCAACTCGGTGAACTATGTGGTAGGGAATCCGGAAGGACCTTACACAATAGAGTTCTATGTGAACCACGCGGCAAAGGAACGCATCACTGCCATTAATTTATACAAGTCCTTCACAACAACGGTTAAATATACGGAAGAAGAAGAAGGTGAAGAAGTGGAAAAGGATACAACATTTGTATCGAATGAAGTACTCCAGACAACGATTGATGTTACAAGTAATGAAAATGGTTATTACTCGACTTCACTCGCATTCGCAGATCTTATAGAGGGGTTAAGTGTTGCAAGCCTGGATGGACCTGAAGCTCCTTTAGGAGATAATGATCAGGAATACCAGATTGGAGACAAATGGACATTCAGAGTCGAAACTGTTCTCGAAAGCGGAAGAAAGGTGCTACAAGCTGCTCCCGTCTCTGTTAGTGTTTCTACGCGCTATGCTGGTAAATACAGGGCTGTTCAAGCCGAATATTACCGTTTGGGGGTATTAACGTACAGTGCGTCTGACTGGCCTGATGAAACTGTTATTGAATCTGTTGACGCTACTACCTACCGTGTAGTAGAATATTTAGGAGCCGAAGCCTTTACGGGAAATGAGTATTATTTTCAGATTATTGATGGTGTGATAACCTACCCGGATAAAACACCGTCAGGAGATGATCAAACTGGTAATGATCAGCCATTCATTACATGTCAAAGCAATCCCGTAGATATGGTTGATGTACACTGTGCTACATCCAATGTAGTTATCGACGATGACGTAACAGGAAAGGATAGGCTGGTAATGTCATTCGGATATTATACTGCTGGATCAGGACCTAGGACATTCTACCATGTGTTGGAGAAAATTGTTGACTAAACCCTTCGCTTAATTCAAGAATTATGAATAAAATTATAAGATATACATCAATAGCTTCCTTTTCTTTGCTGGCTTTTGCCTGTGATAAGGATGACTTTACGGGTGACAGCACGTTGTCTCCAACTGATCCGGTGGTGACTTTTGTACTGCCTGAACCGGCTAATTTTGTCGAAAAGGATAGTACCTTTGAATTTACCATAAGTATCAATACACCTCAGATCGTTGATATTTCAATACCATTATCTATAGTAGACGGTGATGCTACAGAAGGAGAGGATTTTTCAATGGATCATGTTGTTACCATTCCAGCTCATCGTACTTCAACTAAGGCGTCGGTTAAAATCGTAGCTGATGATGTGCCTGAGGAGACCGAAACGTTTACAGTGCAGATTGGTGGTGACCGAACAGGTAATGCACAGTCGACACCACAAACTGTAACATTTACGATAATGAACGTTACGGAAGGCGATTTACCTATTCATTTTGCTTGGGATGTAGATTATTTTGATGCATCAGGCGCAGCCTTGGATCCCGATGCTGTTGCTGATCTTATATTGTTCATCACTGACGAAGATGGCGATATAATTGACGCTGCAGATGGAGCGACATTCGAGGATTTTGTGATACCGGCGGATTGGCCGGATGGAGATTATCTTATAAAGGCTGGTGTCTATGCAGCTGTGAATCCGGGAGAGTTGGGCGGACCTCCTGTCGTGGATTTGAGCTTAGAGTTTTCCCAAGTTGGTGAGATTAGTTCGACAGAATTCGTTTACCCGGCCGCACTTACGGTGATAAGTTGCGATTGGAACGTCTATACGTTAGCATCAGTAACCAAAGTGGGTACAGAATATACTGTCAATCGGGTTGGTGATTTTGATTTTAACCTTTTAGACTTTACCGGCGCTTATAAAGGAAATGGAGAGGGATATGATGAGTATGAGGTAGATTTTTACATTGATGACTGTAATACAATAATCAACGATAATTTCCTTGATGTAGGTTTAGAAGTACCTTACGTTTTCGATCTGGAGAATGGTACGGTAACCATTCCGTTTACAGTATTGGATGCTTCTTCAATCGGTTACCCAAATCTTACTGTTGAAGGTAATGGTACATTCGATCCTGAGACCTTAGAAATGGAGGTTTATTATGATTTGAGGCTTGAATCGGACGCATCTCTGGTAGAGGAAGGCACACATACGTTTACGAAATAGTTTATTATATTAAAGGGACTGTCGAGGAAGGCAGTCCCTTTTTTGTTCGTTTGAGGATTCAATTAATTAATAATAATATTATTTATGAGGAATGTAACGCCGGTACTTATTGTGGGGATTTCAATGTTATGCTCTTTTACTTACGCACAAGATGTTGTGGGAGGAGTTACGGCCAAAGCCATGGATATAAGTGCTTATCCTTACGGCACAATAAGTTCTTTTAACTTGGCAGAAAAAATCACCAAAGGAAGCCAGTACCTTTATGAAACATGGAGAATAGGTGACATCGAACTAAAAGATGGAATCATCGAAAAGTGTCCACTTAATATCGATTTGCAAAATAATGTTGTTGAAATCAATACCGATAAAGGTATTCGTGTTTTATCCATGAGCAAGATCGAAAAACTGAAAGTTGGATTCAATAATGTAGATGTACAACACTATGCAAATGCGAGAGCATTCAACGGCAACCAAGCTCAACTCGCTGGTTTAGTGGAAGTGCTTGTAGATGATGATATCAAGCTTGTGAAGTATCCTTTTTTGTATAAGAAGGAGGGCAACTATAATGCAGCCCTTGATATGGGCAATGATGAAACTAAACTTGTTGTTCGCAACCGGTATTTATTGTACGTAAAAAATAAACTCGTAGAAATTCCCACAACAAAAAGGAAATTTCTTGCATTGTTTTCTTCAAGTCAACAAGAAACGTTAGAATCATTTCTAAAAGACAAAAATATTTCATTAAAAGATCAGTCTGATCTTATTTCCACATTCAACTTCATTAATGACAGTCAACTGGGTGTTTCAATGAACGGGATATAAACTAATTACCGGGCAAAAAACATGTAGTCTTAGAGCTGGAAATAAAAAACCTGTGACCACAGGCAGGGTCTGCAAAAGATGATTACGCGAAATGTTTATTAAGTGAGGTCAGGAGCCCATCCAAACCACATGCGTTATTGCCTTAACGGATTACCTAACGGCTTTCATCCTTTGCAGACGAATAGTGCCTAACGGTGTTGTCTGCCTGTGTTTCACAAGTAATGCATTAAATATCGCATAATCTTTTTTTCTTTTAACCCGATCAAATTACCGGGTTTACGGTATTGATTTTAACAAATCGCCAAAAACGGATTGAAAACGAAGGTTTTAGAACGGGAGTGTTTGCTCCTTTCTTTATCAAAATGGTAAAAAAATACTATTAAAATAGTACAATTATACTACCTGGCTTTTTTGCTGGTTGGTAAATAAAGTTAATAAATCGTTTTTCAATACGTCAGTTTTAAATTGGCAGGTGCCTTTCAACGTTGCTGATTTGAATCTACTTTTGCACAGGCTTAACTTGTCAAAATAAGAAATGCTGTACATATCCCGTAAGGAACATTTTAATGCCGCACACAAACTTTATAATCCCGCCTGGAGTAAAGAGAAAAATGTGGTGGTGTTTGGCCCCTGTGCCAACGAAAACTGGCATGGCCATAATTTCGATCTCATCGTAACCGTAAAGGGCAACCCGGATCCGGAAACCGGTTTTGTAGTCGACCTGAAAAAGTTAAGCACGCTCATCAGAAATGAAGTGATCGAAAAGGTCGATCACAAAAATCTCAACACCGACGTAGATTTTATGTCCGGCAAACTGGCCAGCTGCGAAACGCTCATTGTTGAATTCTGGAAAATCCTTAACAAACACCTTCCCACCATCACCTCCTACGGAAAGCTCCACAGCCTCCGCCTCTACGAAACCCCACGGAACTATGTTGAATACTTTGGGGAAGAGGTATCTTAGTGCAATGCAATTTTGATTACGATGCCGAAAAGCTTCGAGCCGCGAGCTATGAGCTTCGAGTTAGTTTGCTGTTAATGTAGGAGTTTTCCGATAATCCGCTGTATTTCATGATTATCTTTTGAGTTCTTTCTGATAAAACTGCCCCGTGGTAAGGCACTATCTTAACTTTAAACTTTAACTGTCTTTGAACTTTGAACCTTAAACTTTGAACCTAAAACCTTAAACCTTAAACCTTGAACCTATAATGCGCTATTATTTTATTGCAGGCGAACGTTCCGGTGATCTGCACACCGGCAACCTGGCAAAAGCAATTTTAAAATACGATTCGGAAGCTACCATGCGTGGCTTTGGCGGTGAGTACATGCGTGGTGCAGGAATAGACGTAGCGGTAGATTATAACGAAATGGCCGTTATGGGATTTTGGGAAGTGCTCATGAACCTGAACAAAATCTCGCGGTACATTAAAAGGTGTAAAGAGGATATCCTACAGTTTAAGCCCGACGTTGTTATTCTGATAGACTACGGTGGCTTCAACAAGCGGATTGCTGCCTTTGCAAAGCAAAAGAACATCAGGACGTTTTATTATATCTCGCCCAAAGTATGGGCATGGAATCAAAACAGAGCGTGGAAACTGAAGGCCATCGTAGACCGGATGTTTGTTATCCTTCCTTTTGAAAAGGAGTTTTACAAAAAGTTTAACTGGGATGTTGATTACGTTGGAAATCCCGTGCTTGATGCTGTTAAAGCCCATAGTCCTGCCGTTGATTTCAAAGTAAGGCACAATATTGATCCAACCCTACCGCTCGTAGCCCTGTTACCCGGAAGCCGGAAACAGGAATTGCTTAATATTATTGCGCTTATGGCCGACGTTGCAAAACGTTTCCCAGAGTATCGGTTCGCCGTAGCCGTTGTAAACAATCTTGATACGCAATTATATCAGCCGCTAAGGGAATTGTCCAATGTTACGTTCGTTACCGAAGATGCCTACAACCTGTTGCAAAACAGTGCTGCAGCCATTGTTACATCAGGCACGGCAACTTTGGAGACAGCGTTGTTCCGTGTCCCACAGATCGTGGTGTACAAGACCAGTGCTGTTACTTATCGCATTGTTAAGATGATCATTCGGGTTCCTTTCATCTCCCTGGTTAATCTTATTGCCGGCAGGGAAGTGGTGCGTGAATTAATTCAGAATGACCTGACCGTCGAGAATGTCGCTGAGGAGCTGGAAGCGATTCTTACCGGCCCGAAACGCGAAGCAGTTATGCAGGGATATGATGAGATCATCCAGATTCTGGATACCGGTTCAGCTTCTGATAATGCGGGTAGGCTAATGGTTGGATACCTGAAAAATGGCTAATCGACGCGAATCTGCAACTTTAAAAACCTCAAATTCAAATCTTTAACTTAAAGTTGCATGCACGCAATTATCTCCATATATTTACTTAAGTGTTTGTCTCTCAATTAAACATTAATTGAATTTTTCAGAGATCAAGCATTAAAAACCCCCTCATTTCGGATAGCTACATTGAGTAAGTTGTATTGAAATGCTAAAAAACCTAACTGTCCTTGTAATGTCCTGGGCACTTTTGTGTCCGGTCAGCACAATGGCCATCACCCTTTACACTTATACAGCCGGTGGAAGCAGCGGAGCCTGGAACGTAGCCGGTACCTGGACAACAGATCCATCCGGTGTTACCTTGATTGGCAGCGCTATTCCCGGTAATAATGATGTTGTTCACATCCTGAATGGTTTTACGGTAACCTTAAGTGCTAACGTAGCCACTACTGGTCTTTCAATCAATATTCACAATGGTGGAACCCTTGACCTGGCTACCTTTACTTTTTCCACCATAAATAATCTTTCCGGCTCGGGCCTTTTAAAGATAGGTTCGGGTTATTTTCCGACAATTACATCCAATAATTTTACCGCAGGATATGCAGCAGGTGCAACTGTAGAATTTTATGATTTTACCGGGACATTACCCGTAAACATCGATTACCCAAACCTGGTTTTTTCAAACAGCACGACTACTGATCATGTAATTGCATTTTCAAACACTTCAGCTTTCGACTTTACGATTTACAGACATTTAACCACACAGGTTACCGGTTCGGGCGATCTTGCAGTAAGGTTAGGCACACAGGCTACCCATAGCATTAACCTCGCTATTAACGGCAACATTACCGTAGGTGAAAACACAACGTTTGGGGTAGGCGCATTCAATGCCATTCATCGCCTTACCACAGCAGGTAGTATCACAAACAACGGGATAATTGATTTTAGTAATTCCGCACAATATACGGCAGCTAATAACGGTGCGGCTCATTTAACCTTTACGGGATCCACCCATAACACCCTGGCTTGTAACGGACAAACAGATCTGTATACATTGACGGTCAACAAAGGATTGAGCTCCACGTATATTCTTTCCGTTACGTCGACCAATTCAGCTAACCTGAATTTTTATTCGAACGCACAATTCATCACCATAACGCAGGGTACATTAAGGCTTGGAGTAAATGTGAGTATTCCCAGATTGTATGGAAATTCAACTGACAACTATAATCTAGGAACCGAAGACACAAGTCCGATGCTTTGGATTGATGGGGCCACGGTAAATACAAATGGAAATGCTTTCGTCGTATATGGAAAACTAAGGATCACCGACGGAAGTTTTACATGTGTCGGCCGTGAAGGAACTGTGATTCGGGAAGAGGGTCAATATATTATAGAAGGAGGAACCTTTACAACGGAGAAATTTCGCCCGTCAACCACGCTATCCACGCACCGGGGATCTTTTACAATGTCCGGAGGAACATTCAATGTCAATGGCGTTTCCGGTTCAAATGCAGGATATGCGCGTTTTTCAATTCCATATCCCGAGCAGGTGTTCATTATGTCGGGCGGCGTTATCAACGTAAGCAATCCTGAACATAGGTCCGGCGCGACAGGAGGAGGCATTCACATTGGTTGTAAGGAATCGAACTACATTGTAACGGGCGGAACGATAAATGCAATCCTTTCAGGGACCGCTGCTGCTTTTAAGATTTCATCTACTGCACCTTTTTGGAATCTTAATATTTCAAGAACAGGCGGAACTCCCACAACAGTGATTCTGGATGGCATGGGAGGTGTTGGTAATACAGCTGCTGAACCATTAGCCGTATTAAACGATTTTACAATTGATGGTATCAATACACCGGTATTTAATGCAAACGGATTACCTGTTACAATCGGGCGCAATTTCACCATCAACAACGGAGCTACCTATACGCCGAGTGCCAACACAACAACCTTTAACGGAGCTGGTGATCAGAATTTTATTCTTAACGGTGGCGTTACCTCCGGATTGTATAATCTCGTGGTTAACAAACCTTCAGGCGCGTTAATTCTTGGGGGCACGGCCACCACCTATACCGTTACACAGAGCCTGACGCTCACAAGCGGTATTCTTAATGATGGTGGAAAGACGCTTCAGGTGGCCGGGACTATACATAACGAAGCGGTTCATACTGGTACCGGAAACATCACTTTAAATGGAAGTACAACCCAAACCATATCCGGAAACGGCAATGGGATTTTTGGAAACGTTATCCTGAATAATAATAGTGTCCCTGGCGTTACTGCAACATCAGATCTTGCAATCAGCGGAACACTTACCCTCGCCGGAACGGGTAACAGCTTGTTTGATATCAGCCATTATCAACTTTCATTAACATCGCCATCTGCGACTGCCCTTACAACAACAGGCAATGCTTTTAGTAGCACAAAGATGATTCGCACATTAGGATTTCAGTCCGACAGAGGTGTTCGGAAAACCTTCGGAAATCTCTCGGCATTTACTTTTGCCTTTGGTGTGGCGGGTAATTATACACCGGCTACGATTCAGCTTACGAGTGCACCCACTACTTACGGCACAATAACAGCACGACCTGTAAACACAAGACACCATTTCGTGGTAGCCGGAAATACAAACAACCTGAGTTATTATTGGAAAGTAGTGAGTGCAGGGTTTACCGGCTTAGCTGCCACTGCAGTAACCCATACTTATCATTACCTCGATAGTGATGTAGTGCCCGCCGGCGATGATTCGAATTATGTGCCGGCACGTTACAGTCCCACTACCTGGACCGTTATTAATAACACTACGCAAGTGAATCAGGTTTCGAATACCATTTCCTTTAACGGAGTAGGATACATTGATGGCGATTTCACTGCTGGCAGACCGTCATCATTCGGTATTGTAACGATCTATTACAGCATGCGCAGTGGTAACTGGAGCGATGCAAATCCGGGAACAACACCATGGTCCAATGTAAGTCATTCCGGGCCGGCAACAACGTCTACGCCAGGTGCCGGTGACCAGGTATTTATTGGCGATGGCGCAACATTCAACCATACCATTACAATTACTTCAAATGGGATGGCATCGGGCGGACTCGAAATAAATTCCGGAAGTACCCTTGATGTAGGCACCTATACAGGTCATGATTTTGGCAGGTTGGAAAACGCACAGATTTTAGGAAGTGGTCTCTTAAGAATTTCTTCGGCCACTGCTACGGCACAATTTCCGGCAGGTGACTTCGGTAATTTTATTCGTGTGACAGGCGGTACAGTGGAGTACTACACAACAGGCACCCAGAATTTTTCCATTCCGGCGAGTTCAGCTACACCGACAAATCTTCCTTTAATTTCTTATAAGAATCTCATCCTCACACCGGACGCAAGTCGGAATATAAGAATGCCGGATCAGGATATTCGCATTTTTAACAACATGACCGTACAGGGTCTTGCGCTCAGTGGTGCTGTACGACTAAACTCAGCCTCATCAAAAACACTTACGGTAAGTGGAAACGTCACAGTTTCAGGAGGTACCCTGCAATTTAGAAATGATGCTGCGCAAAATGTTGAAGTAGGAGGAGATCTGACGATAAGTTCTGGTGCCAGGATGAACATTGTAAATAGCGGAGCTGTGGTAGTGAATGAACTTTTACTTCACGGAAATTTAGAGAACAATGGGACGCTGAACCTTACGAATGGCGCCTATGTATGTAATACAACTTTTACCGGAACATCTAATGCTGCTATTACGGGGACGGGATCCGTTACGGATTTCAATATTCTTACGGTAGATAAAGGCGTGTCAGCTGCCTCCGTGTTAAATGTTAATGCATCGGCTTTCACACTTTCGAACAGTCCGTTAGCACTTGTATTAGTCAATGGAACTTTCAGGTTATCGAGCCCTCAAAGTGTTTCGATAGCAAATGAATCCGACTTTAATATTCCGGCAACAACACGATTATCTGCGAACGGTGGAACGTTTGAAATCACGGGTTCAAATGGTGTTGACCTGCTTCTCGCCGGGACATTAGAAATTCTCAACGGAAGTGTTAATGTAGGAACCACAACAAATGACAATTCCATAGAATACGCGGCGACAGGTGAGCCTACTATAACAATTTCCGGCGGCTCACTCAATGTACGATCACAAATAAGAAGATCATCGGCTACTTCGCAAGGAGCGTTGCTGTATAATCAATCTGGTGGAGCGGTATCAGTTGGACTTTCAGTAGCCCCAACGTTAACCCGCGGTGTTTTGGAAATTTTAAACCCTGGAAGTTCTTTCGCTATGTCGGGAGGAACCCTCCGCATGATCCGTGGTTCAGCAAGTCCTTCTATTGCTGATTTATATCTGCAGCCAACTTCATTCGTTGTAAGTGGCGGAACTGTAGAGATCGGAACAGGTGAGACCATTCAGGATGTTGATATAAACACCATCGTTCCGCTTTACAATTTAACCATAACCGGAACATCCAATACGGGTAAATTGGAATTCAATCCATTGGTGCTTCGTGGTTCATTGAATATTGAAGCAGGAAATGTCTTTAATGCGAATAGCCTGAACGTTAGCATTGCTGGCAATTTCATAAATGCAAATGCGACCAACGCTATCGGTGTTACGGTAGGTGGATACAGACCTGGCTCAGTTTCTCAAACCACCACTTTCAATGGTATCCTTGGCCATCAAACCATAAGGGGGGCAAGTGGTAACCTTACCAACTTTGGTAATGTGGTGTTCAACAATAATTTTACCGCAGGAACAATTACGCTCCTGGCAAATACAAGTCTGCGTGTTAACGGTACGTTGTTTCTTTCGAATGGCATTTTGGCAGGTGGAGATAACATCATCACTGCAGTTGGTGCCGTATCGAATTCATCAACACATACCAGCACGGCAACCGGTAGTATTACATTAGCGGGAACGTCCAGTCAACCGATTGGTGGAAATGGAAATGGAAAGTTTGGCAACCTGGTGCTCAATAATAGTGCAGGAGCAACTTTTAGTGCACGGCAGGAAATTACTGGCGTACTGACGTTATCCAGTGGTAATCTCTTTATCGGCTCCTACGAATTATATCTTTCCAATACCAGCTTAAGCGCGATCAGTGGCGCCACCGGAACACGGTACATCCTTACTTCCGGAAGATTGTCTGATGCCGGTGTGACCAAAGCGTTTACCGGATCACTAACAAATCAAAATTTCGTTTTTCCGATAGGCGTCTTCGGTAAGTACACACCAGCCGATTACACGATTACAACTGGAACTGCAGGCGGAAACATCACCATTGCACCTGTTAATAATAAACATCCCAGTGCGACAGGCCCGGGAACAGCGTTTATTAATTATTACTGGCACGTTACCCATACCGTTGGTAACCTTAACGCGCTCACCCACCGGTATACCTATACCGCTGCTGATGAAGAAGGAATTGTAAGCGACTACAGGGATGCACGTTTTCAGGATGGGGCATGGACTATCGGTATTACACTGGGAAATCCCAACACGACAATGCGTGTAATCACGTTCACCAATCTTAACCTTAACGGTGATTATACAACCGGTGAGGCTACTGCATTTGTGAATCCAACCACGTATACAAGTATTGCTTCCGGCAACTGGGAAGCTGATGGTGCGGTCTGGGATATCGATCCTCCTGGCAACAACATCGGTCCTCCGGCGGGTTCTTTTGTTATTATTAATCCAGGACACATCATTACCATGACGGCCAGTTCAAAACGAATGGCAACGCTTGAAGTACGTGGTCGTTTACATTTGGGAGCTACAACTGGTCATGATTTTGGTACCGTTTCCACGAGTGGGGCCGGAGCGCGAACCATACAAATCCAATCGTCCACCTTTCCGACAGGAAACTTTTCAAATTTCACTACGGCCAATAGTGGTACCGTTGAATATGATGGCGCTGTAATTCTCCCCACACAATCGACATATAATAATCTCGCATTTTCAGGCGCCGGTATTAAAACTTTGCCCAACGCTGACTTAATAGTAAATGGTGATCTCCTCATTTCCGCAGGAACAGTAACTAACGCTGCAAACAATAGAAATATACAATTGACAAATGCGAATGGTAACTTCACGAATCATGGTAGCTTCGTTATGGGGACTGGTGCTATTGAGGTAGGCGGAGACCTTACCAACAGTGGAGTTTCAGCAACGTTCGCTGCAGGAAATGGTTTAGATGGTTTGAGGATATCCGGAAATTTTAACAACACCTCAGGGGCGACATTTTCTTGTGGTACCGACAGTCTTGGCGTACGCGGAAATTTCAATAATAGTGCAACATTCAATGCGAGCTCCGGTGAAATTCATATCTCTGGCGACCTGAATAATACATCAGGGACTTTTACTGGTAGCTCAGGCCCTATGGCGGTTAAGGGATCGTTAACCAATAATGCCGTATTCACAGCAGGTACCGGTGCCATTACGTTAGGTGGTTCATACCTGAACAGTGGCGCATCGGCACAACATAATGCCAATAGCAATGCACTTATGATAAGTGAAGATTTTACAAATAATTCAAATGCTTCTTTTAATGCAGGAGCAGGCATTGTTTCAACTGGCGGTGACTGGACCAATAGTGCTTCATTTAATGCCGGTTCCGGATCGGTAATTTTTAACAGTGCAGCATCACAGGCACTCACCGGAGCTACTACATTTTATAATTTGACAAGGTCGAATGGCGGAACATTGACGTTAAATAACAACATTAATGTAAATCAGCTGTTAACCCTAAGCAGTGGTTATATTAATACAGGAAGTAATACAATCAACCTAACCAACACGGCAATTCAACCTGTCTCGGGTTATGGATTGTCGGCTTTCGTCGATGGTAGCCTTACCATAAGCTATCCTGGTACTGCTAGTGCAAGTCGCATATTTCCGGTAGGAAAGGGCACGAGCTACAGGCCCGTAACAATTCAGCAGGGACTGGCGTCTACAGATCCCGTTGTGCGTGTAGAAATGATTAATACACCCCCCTCCGGAACTTATCCTTCCACCATAGATGGGTTATCTCAGGCACGGTATTATGCTGTTAATCTGGTTTCGGGAACAATGAATGCACCTGTTGTGGAATTAAGTTTCAATACGGATGGTGTTGAGGATGAATCGATCGTTGTGCCTGGCAACGTTCATATTGTGAGGGCTACTGCGTCAACAGGGCCATGGTCAGACGAAGGAGGATCAGGCGTCTTTTCTCCAGCAGCACCGGCAGGGTATGCGACGTCGGGAACCACATCGATAAACAGCACAACTTATTTTTCATTGGGATACCTGAACACGATATTGCCGATCAAGCTTAAATCATTTGAAGCGTTTTTAATTCAAGGGGTCGTTGAATTAAACTGGGCAACGTTTACAGAACACAACAATCATTATTTTGTGATCGAAAGAAGCAGTGATGGGATCTGGTTCGACTCACTGCTGTATGTTGATGGCGCAGGATTCAGTAACGCTACATTATATTATCAGACAACGGATGAGGATCCGTTAACGGGTATTTCCTATTACAGACTAAAGCAGGTTGATTATGATGGCCGGTATACATACTCCGGTCTTGTTGTAATTAGAAATTTTACAAACGAGGGAACCTCAGTATCTGTTTATCCAAATCCGGCAAAACCTGGTGACCGGTTTTTTATGAAGTTTGAAAACTTTAAAGATAAAACGGCGCACCTTAGAATCACCGATGTTGCCGGAAGAACGGTCTATGTCAACAATATTATGATCGAACGCGAAGTAGACCTGACTGAGTTGAAATCAAAACTGGGAGCAGGTCTTTATTACCTCGAAATATCCACTCCCACTTTCCGGGACACAAAAAAGCTGATCGTGTTTTAATTAAGTTACAGCGTGTTGGCAGTAACTTATAAGTTTTTCGAACTTCCGTAAGAATTTACAAATTCACTTCCCGCCTGATTCAGGAGGGACAGATTTTCCGACTTGTCGGAAGATCAGGGTGGTTAAAGGAGAGCTGGGAGCTTTGAGCTATGAGCCTCGAGCCGAGTTACGAGTTTGAAAGACATTGTTCTTTTTCTTCGAAGGTGTTTCTTTTCTTCGAAGGTGTTTTCAATTTAACCGCAAAGGCGCAGAGCCGCAAAGTATCGCAAAGAAAAGCCATCAAGATTCTTCCGTGGATTCTTCGGTGATTTCAGTGAGAAAAAACTCAGCTTCAGCATGGGTGTTCGGTCCGTTTTAACTTTCGCAAAACCAACCTCAAACTTCAAACAATTCAGCAAGCCCGTCGTTTAGCAACACCAACCTTGAACTTTGAACTTTGAACTATCGAAGTGTTAAGCCACTTTCAACTTACTGTATTGTGATTTACTGAATTTCTCCTCAGCGTAAGCGCGGTTGATGATTAAACGGTCCGTTGATTTTTCTGAAGGAAGTTCAAACATCGCATCATTGATAATGGCTTCACAGATGCTTCGCAGTCCGCGGGCACCGAGTTTAAACTCCATGGCTTTTTCAACGATGAATTCCACAGCGCCGTCTTTAAATTCCAGTTCGATGCTCTCCATATCAAACAATTTTTGGTATTGTTTAATCAGTGCATTTTTTGGTTCGGTAAGAATACGGCGAAGGGTTTCGTGGTCCAGAGGATTAAGGAATGAGACCACAGGTAGACGCCCGATCAATTCCGGAATCAAGCCAAAGCTCTTTAAATCCTGCGAAGTGATAAATTGTAATAAGTTGTCTTTGTCGATATCACCGGGATGTAAACCATCGTGACCGGCAACAAATCCAAGTGGCCTTGTATTTAAACGGTTGGCAATAAAGCGTGCGATGCCTTCGAAGGCGCCACCACAAATAAATAGAATGTTCTCTGTGTTTACCGTGATCATTTTCTGATCCGGATGTTTACGACCACCCTGAGGCGGAACGTTTACTGATGTACCTTCAAGTAGTTTCAACAAAGCTTGCTGAACGCCTTCGCCGCTTACATCGCGTGTAATGGAAGGGTTATCGGACTTACGCGCGATCTTGTCGATCTCATCAATGTAAACAATACCACGTTCAGCGGCTTCAATGTTATAGTCTGCGGACTGCAGTAAGCGGGTAAGAATGCTTTCTACATCTTCACCAACATAACCTGCTTCGGTGAGTACGGTAGCATCTGCAATACAAAAGGGCACCTGCAGAATTTTTGCTAAAGTTCTCGCCAGATAAGTTTTTCCTGTACCGGTTTCACCCACCATAATGATGTTCGATTTTTCGATCGTTACATCACTGTCAAGTTTCCGCTGCATGAGGCGTTTGTAATGATTGTAAACGGCAACAGACATCACTTTTTTAGCTTCATCCTGCCCGATGACATATTCATCAAGGAATTTTTTGATCTCTTTTGGTTTGATGAGTTTAAAATTCGGTGAAAAGCCAGCATCGGTTTTGCTTTTCTTTTCTTCACTGAGGATTTGGTTTGCTTGCGTAACACACTTATCACAAATGTGCGCGTGAATACCGGAAATCATCAGGTCAACGTCTTTTTTGCTTCGTCCGCAAAAGGAACAGGTAACTTCAGCCATAATTAACAGGTTAAACTAACCGATGTGCATATTAAGTTCCCAAGGTAAGGAATATTCGCCACATCAAATTAGACGCCTGCCTTGTTTTTGGGTTTTAAGCAGTCGGTTTAATGTAGTAAAATGATTAGATAAAGCGGAATTCTAAACTTATTGCTAGCCTGGGTACCCGGGAAAGGACAAGAGCCCTATTCCCGGAAACATTTTAAATCCTATAAAAATCCTATAAATCTATAAATCCCGTAAATCCTGGTCAGCCTTTAGTTTTCCGCTCCAAAACCTCATCGATCAATCCATATTCTTTAGCTTCAACCGCTCTCATCCAGTAATCACGATCAGAATCCTTTTCGATTTTTTCGTATTTCTGATTACTGTGTTTGGCCAGGATATTATAAAGATCCTTTTTCACTTCGAGTGTCTGGCGTAAGGAAATCTCCATATCTGAGGCCTGGCCCTGCATCCCGCTCATGGGTTGGTGAATCATCACCCGTGCGTGAGGAAGGGCAGACCGTTTTTTAGCAGATCCGGCTGATAATAGCACCGCAGCCATCGAAGCGGCTAAACCTGTACAGATTGTAGCTACATCAGGATTGACGTATTGCATGGTATCGTAAATGCCCAAGCCGGCATAAACTGAACCGCCGGGACTATTGATATACATAATGATGTCTTTTTTAGGATCAGACGATTCAAGGAACAGCAATTGAGCTTGAATAAGATTTGCGATCTGGTCGTCAACACCCATGCCTAGAAAAATGATACGGTCAGAAATAAGACGGGTAAACACATCAATCGCACGAAAATTTCCCGGGCGTTCTTCGATTACATACTGTGTCATATTCTGAATTTGCTGTGCGTATCCGTCAATGGTACTTCCGGGCATTCCCAGATGATGCACTGCATACTTTCTAAATTCGTTGTTATTGTTCATAGTTGGTAAATGTAAATTCTGATGATTTAAAGGTAATCTTAGTTATACAGCCTCAAAATTGCAACCCTCCAGCATTTTAAACCGGTATAAAGCAAAAATGGTTTTACCCCTGCGGAGTAAAACCATAGACGTTTGTTTTTTTGTATTATTTTTAATGCTGGTGTTCCTCAGCAATCTTCTTAAACTCTTCAACACTTACTTTTTTCTCTTCAATCGTGATATTTTCCTTGATGAAGTTTA
>DASPIZ010000088.1:0-15279 GCA_035628875.1 Ohtaekwangia sp.
TAATTGTTTTCCGCTTAACAACGAATGATCCCGACACAGGTGGTCCATGCTCATCGGTTTTCGACGAAGTAAGTGTAACGATAAATGAGCAAGCTCGCATTACCCTACCGGCAGATTATACAGTCTGCGAACCTGCGTCAATCAATCTCACGGGAGCCTTATCCGGAAGTGCAACAACGGGTCTTTGGAGTACTATCACTGGTAACGGAACGTTATCAAGTAGTAGCCTTACCATGTCGGATGTCATGGCTACTTATCACCCCGTTCTTTCAGATGTAGCTACAACCCTTCAATTCAGGTTAACAACAAACGATCCGGATGGATTCGGACCCTGTGTTGCCGAATATGCTGATATTAACATCCATATTAACGAATCGGCCAAGGTAAACGCAGGTATGGACTTCGCCGTGTGCGAAGATGCTGTAGTATCACTCAACGGTTCATTTGGTGGCTCGGCAACTTCAGTTACCTGGGATAAAGGTTTAGGAACCGGTATTTTGGATGACGCATCAGATCCGTTAACTACATATACATTAACGCAGGCGGACATTGATCTTGGAACGTTAACATTTACGTTGACAACCGATGACCCGGATAGTGGTGGTCCTTGTGCGATGTCAAGCGACGAAGTTATTATTACCATCAATGAACTACCTGTCGTCGGTCTTTTTAATTTACGAGGTGCTTATGCAGAAAATGATCCCATTCAAACCATTGTAGGATTTCCAGAGACGGATTCAAAAGGCACCGGTGTTTTCACGGGACCAGGGATTATCGCCGGAACTAACCAGTTTAATCCCGATAATGCCAATATCGGTTCTAATACAATCACCTATACGTATACCAGCAATGAGACGGGATGTATTAACAGTGTTTCAAGAATGACGATCGTAAATGCGGTGACAGATATCGATTTCGAAATAGGCACAAATCCACGACAAAATACTGACGGCGATTTGCTTATTTGTGAAAACTCAGGATTACAACCACTTGTTGGTGAACCTCCTCCGACAGATGCTCTCGCCGCTGACTTTATGAGTCAGGATCCTATGATCGATGCAAGAATTGGTTTCTTCAATCAAAATTTTACGTTGGATACAGAAGGGCTCCTTCCTGGAACGTACCAGATATCCTATGTATTTACCAACGTTCAGAACGCGACACAAACATTAACGAAAAACTTTATTGTATCGGCAGAACCTGTTCCGGTAATCACTACTGACTATACCTGTGTAAATGAGCCGTTGAATTTAACACACACGGTTTCGTTTCCTAGTGCCGATCCTGATCCGTCGATTGTACGTTATCTTTGGATTGTTGATGAATTTGGCGAAACCCGCACAACTTCAAACCCAACGTATACTTATCAAACAAGTGGAATTAAAAACGTTGTTCTTGAAATTGAATCAAGCGAAGGATGCGTTGAACAGACTACACATGTGGTTCGTGTAGGAAATAAACCCAACGTCGATTTCATATGGACAAAAATATGTAGTGGACTGGAAACAACGGAATTTGAAGATCAGTCGCAAACCGACGGATTCAGTACAATCACAGAATACCAATGGGACTTTGGTGATGGCAGTGTTTCGCATCCTCCGTCCGCACCAGGTGATGCTTTTCCTGAGGGCGGTACGTATAAGGATCCAAACCATCAGTATAATGCTTTCCAGGTTTATGATGTTCGTTTAACAGTCAGTACCGATGATGGTTGTACCGCATCAAAAGAAAATAAAGTAGTTATCCTGGATTATAGCATACCCACGCCTACCAATGGTTACTTTACAGACTTTGAGGCCGGCGAAGGATCATGGGTTTCACTCCCTATTGGTACAGGCGCAAATAGCTGGCAATTTGGTCAGCCGGATGGAAGTACTATAAATACAGCTTCATCTGGTGTAAACGCCTGGTGGACTGGTTCGCATACCGATTTCGCAGATCATCATGGTACCTATTTCCGCAATGAAGTATCTGAAATTATTGGTCCGTGTCTTAACCTCACGGATTTGAAACGACCGATGATCTCGCTTGATTTCTGGTCGGATACTCAACAAGGCTTTGATGGCGCTGTATTACAATACTCTACTGATGGTGCAAAGACATGGCATACGATTGGTGATGCCAACGGACAAGGTATAGAGTGGTATAATGCACAATTCCTTTCCAATACGATAGGAGGACAAGATAACTTCGCATGGTCAGGCGTTTCATCCGCCTGGAAAAATGCACGATTTAACCTCGAACAGATTCCGGCAGATCAACGCGGGTTGGTTGTCTTCAGGATCGCCTTCGCCAGCAACAATGATAACACGAAGACTGGACCAGTACTGGAAGGTTTTGCATTTGATAATATTTTTATTGGAGAGAAGAAACGCAATGTCTTGGTAGAACACTTCACAAATAATTCAGCCGAAAGCCAGGTTGCAAACGATCATTTCACCTCCTTGCACCAGGCTCAGATTGCCGCGCGCGATACGGCTGACTTTATCCACCTACAGTATCACATGCCTTACCCTGAATTTGATCCGATCAATGCAGCCAATCCTAAAGATCCATTTGGAAGAGGTCAATGGTATGGTGTTTCGACTCCACCTACATCGGTGATGGATGGTATCCAGGGAAATTATTTTAATAAAGTATTCGACGGTAATTATCTCGCCATTGATGCGGTGGAACTTGATCGGAGATCGCTCGAAGATCCGTTGTTTGGAATTGATGTTGATTATGATGCCACATCGAACGATGTATTGAGTGCATCGGTAAGTTTTACCTATACCGGATCACTACCTTACACAACACCGGTGCTGCTTCATGCTGCCCTTGTTGAAGATGGTGTTGATGGCAATACCAACGTATTACGTAAACTATTGTGGGAGCCTCAAGGTAAAATCATCACGGATCAATGGATTACCGATCAAACGAGGATGGAAAACATTAACTTTGATATGAATATTAATGTGTCGGATCCGGACAAGCTCTATCTAATTGTTTTTGTTCAGGATAAAGACTCTAAACGTATCCTTCAAACCATTATATCAAAAGCACCAAGTAAGGTTGGTGTAATTGTTGGATTGCCTGACAATCCGAATTCGGCCATACTAAATGGATTACAGATTTATCCGAATCCGGCGTCATTAGAAATCAATGTCAAATCAGAAGTTACACTTCCACGAGAATATGCATGGAAGATCATTGATCAGCGTGGTGTGATCGTAAGCGAGGGAGCCCTGAAGCGCGACCTGAAAGAATCACAGCAATTGGATGTGAGTCGACTTGCAAATGGAATTTACTTCCTCTCCATTCAATCAAGTGATCACACCATATTGTATAAGAAGATTGCGATCATGAATCGATGATTGGAGTAGCTGCGAGTTGCGAGCTACGAGCTACGAGTTTGATAGGTAATGAAACTTAAGTGTTATCGATAACTCCCGCGTTACTTTGGTTTTCTCTTACGAATCATTTTTTTCAGCTGTTCCGTGGGATCCTTCTGCATGTTTGTGCGTTGCACAAACGCATTAGTATGACGGTATCGATGGGAGACCTCAAATCTCAAACCTCAAACTTCAAACAATTTTCGCTAACCCATCGTTTTCGAACACTGCAAACCTTGAACCTTGAACTTTGAACCTCTTAAACCGGAGTGACTTCCTTACTGAGGTTTTCCAGCACTGCATTACATTTCTCGGTGAAGTCTTCAAGCACCGAGGGGAGTTCATCGGTTTTGGTGCCGGCCTTACCGTGTTCTTCGATGAATAGTATTGTGGTACGCAATACATCAAGGCCCATAAGTGTGAATGAAGGTTTTATCTGGTGGGCCAGACGTGATAATTTTTCCCAGGAGGAAGATTGGGTAGCTTCCTTCATTTCTGAAAGGATACCCGGAAGTGTTTGTAAAAAGGTCGTGATCATCTCCTGGATGAACTCGCTATTATTGCCCGAAATGTTTCTCAGGTAATCGAGATTATAGGTTGTTGATGTGGGCCGTCGGTTATTTTCAGGTAGCGACGTTTTGAATGCAGGACGTATCTTGAGGTCCTTGAACAACTTACCGTAAAGATCTTCTGGTGTAAATGGTTTTGGTAAATAGTCATTCATACCAGCAAGCAAACATTTTTCTACGTCACCGGGTGTTGCATTCGCAGTTAAAGCGATGATGGGAACCTTCGCAGACTGATGCATCGAGCGAATCGCTTTCGTTGCTTCATATCCATCCATCACGGGCATTTGGACGTCCATGAGCACAACATCATAAAAATTATTCTTGATCTTCTCAATGGCTACCAGTCCGTTTTCCGCAACGTCGATGTAGCATTGCCAGTTCTTTAGAATACTTTTTGCATATAAGCGGTTAATGTCATTATCTTCTACAAGCAAAACATGAAGCTGTGCTGTATCAATTCCACTTAACTTTTGCGGTTGCTTTGGCGTTTTGGTAATCTTTTTCACCTTACCGATCTGGTAGGGGATAAGTACGCTAAAGGTCGATCCTGTATGTTCACGACTCACCACATGAATCCTTCCGTTTTGCAACTCCACAAGCTGTTTTACAATGGTTAGTCCGAGACCGGTACCACCATAACGCCGCGTTACACTGGCATCTGCCTGACTAAAACTTTCAAAGATTGTATTTAATTTTTCTTTTGGTATGCCTACGCCTGTATCGGTTACTTCGATATTGACCCAACTCATGCCACGGTGTTCTTTTGCTTCACTGCATTTGATGTTGATCGATCCATGGTGGGTGAACTTAACAGCATTACTGATCAGGTTGATGAGGATTTGATTCAACCTTACCGGGTCGCCCAGTAGAATACGATTCAGCTTTTCATCAATAGAATAATCGATTGATATTTTCTTTTCTTTGGCCTGATAGGTAAACGTGCTTACCAACGAGGGCAAAAGATCCTTGAGGTTGAATGCAATTTTTTCGAAGCGTAATTTTCCGGATTCAATCGCGGCAAGGTCGAGAATATCGTTGATGATCACCTTAAGGTTTTCCGCAGAGTGGCGGATCGCATCCAGGTACGTTTCGCGTTCTTCACGCGTAGGGTGCTGGCTTAGCAGGTTCGCCATACCAGCAATACCGTTGATAGGCGTTCTGATCTCGTGACTGATATTGGCGAGGAACTGTTCCTTCGCTTTTTGCAGACGAACCAATTCAGCTTCATCTTTTTTACGCTGCGTTATATCACGGCAATCAAGGATAAACCCATTGATCCGTTCTTTATACTTCAGGTTGATGGCGTTGAACTCAAGAAAGCGATAGCTCCTGTCTTTGCACAGAAATTGGAATTCGATCTTTTCAGTGTAAGCCCTTTTTTGACTGGTGGCAAACGTCTTGCGGATAAATTCGAGAGAACCGGGGGAGATGTAATCAAAAAAATTCTTTCCGATCAGGCTTTTAGACCGGTAGCCCAGTGTTTCACGTGTAGATGAATTGTGGTAACGGATTTCACCACTGTAATCGACAACGAAGATGATATCAGAACCATCTTCAACAACTGCTTCATAAAAGGATCCTTTCCTAACGTAATTCTGCAGTTTCATTTAGATACCCATCTCTTCCATTTCTTTAAGGTAGCGGTAAAGCGACGATTTTCCAATATCAAGTCTGCGTGCTACCTCCAAAACATTGTTTTCGTACTTGTTGAGGTAGTGCCTAATGATACGATACATGAATTCCTGCATCGTCATTTCTTGATAAAGGAAGGATTCCATACGTGTGGTACTATTGAAGCTAATGTCCTGTGGACGTATTTCCTGGTCTTCTGCCATAACAGCTGACAACTCAATTATGGATTTTAGCTCACGGATATTACCTGGGAAAGGATATTGTAACAATTTTTCCTGCGCTTCCTGACTTATTTTGAATTTAAGCATCTGATTTTCCTGGGCAAACTGATCGAGGAAATGTTTAGCGATGAGCAATACATCATTACCCCGTTCCCGTAAAGGAGGGAGGTGAATTGGTAAACCCAGTAAACGGTAATACAAATCCTCACGGAAACGTCCTCCTTTTACCTCTTCGGCAAGGTCTTTATGAGTCGCAGCAAGGATACGGACATCAAGTTTAATTACCTGGTTTCCGCCAATGCGGCTGATTTCACGCTCCTGCAATACGCGCAAAAGTTTTGCCTGCAGGTTCGGGTCCATTTCGCCAATCTCATCCAGGAAAATCGTTCCGCCTTCTGCCTCTTCAAACTTTCCGATGCGGCGGGTAAGGGCTCCTGTGAATGATCCTTTTTCATGACCGAATAACTCACTTTCAATAAGGTCACGCGGTATTGCCGCTATATTGACTGCAACAAACGGTTTGTTTTTCCTTTTGGAATTGTAGTGGATGGCTTTTGCGACCAGTTCTTTTCCCGTACCGGTTTCTCCTGAAATACTCACAGAGATGTTGGTCTGCACTGCTTTTTCCAGCAAAGAAAAGGTGCGTTTAATTGCCGGGCTGGTTCCGATAATACTTTTTTCGAATTCGTATTTTTCAGAGATTTCCTTTTTCAGAAAGTCGATCTCCTTGATAAGCGAAGTTTTGTTTCGGGCATTGTGGATCGAATTCAGCAACCGGTCTTTCGTCTCGTGATCTTTGGAGATGTAATCATAAGCGCCGAGCTTAAGAAGCTCAACGGCAGTATGGATTTTCTCTTGTGCAGAAACAATGATCACACTAATGTTAGGGTCGTGGCTACGAATCTGACTCAATACTTTTTCGCCCGGCATGTCGGGAAGAGAATAATCCAGGGTAATGACCGCGGGATTCTTGTAAAGATTAGCTAAGCAATCTTTGCCCGAAGTGAAAAACTGAACCTCGTAGTCAGGGTTGAGTTCGAGAACATATTTTAAAAACTTGGTATAAGCGGGATCGTCTTCTACCACAAAGATTTTAACCGGGTCTTTGTCGTACATGTTAATGGGGATAGCAAAAGGTAAATATACTGTTCAAATTAATGTAAAGAAAAGTTTCTAAATAGTCATTATTTTTTCAATTTTAGCATGTAAACGATTGCAATGATACCAGAATTTGGCAGGATAAACGATTCTGAAGCAGAACTTGTATTAAAATCTCCGATTTTGGTCTGTATCCTTATTGCCGGTGCCGACGGTAACATAGATGATAAAGAAATTAATGCCGCGATTAACATAGCACGCGAACAACAGGGCGTGAAATCTGTATTATTCAATTTTTTCCAGGAGATGGCGGCAGATTTTGAAGACAAGCTGAAAATGCTGATTCAATCTTACCCGTTCGATGTGCGTCATCGTAATGAAATGATTACTTTGGAACTAAGTCAGCTCAATCTCCTATGGGAAAAACTTGGTCCTGATTTTTCTTCAGCATATTATGCTTTGTTAAGGGAACTGGCGCAACGAATAGCCTCTTCCAGCGGTGGTATCTGGGGTATGAAAAAAATTGCGCCGGAAGAAGAGCGATTATTGAATCTGCCCATGCTCGTACAACCCTGAAGAAAATATTTATTTCGATCGCAGGTTAGGCCACGAAGGCACTAAGAATACAGAGATAAATGTATTTTCTTTGCCTCTCTAAAAAGGTATTCCTTCGTACCCTCGCGCCTTTGTGGCTATATAAAATGAATTCCTGCGTGCCCTCGTAATCTTTGTAGCTTCATAAAATGTATTTTCTTTGTGCCTTCGTTCTTTGTGGCGTTATATTTAGTCCGCTATGGCATCTCCTTCAATTTTGGGTAGTACAGTTATACCACTCCGTCTGGTATTTCTGATGTGGTTGGTGTTTTATTTGGAAATCGTAATGGGAATTCCGTTTAGTGTCTTTGGCATTATACCGAGAACACCTTTTGGATTGATTGGAATTTTTACTGCTCCGTTTTTACATGGGAGTCTTGTACACCTTGTATCGAATACGGTACCCCTGGTGTTCTTGGGTACCATCATCTTCTTTTTTTATGGTCGGATCGGAGGCAGCGTATTTCTTCGGGCTTACTTTTGGACCAATATCCTGGTGTGGTTATTTGCCAGGGGAGCAGCGAATCACATCGGGGCCAGTGGTGTCGTTTATGGCCTTGCTTTTTTTCTGATCTTTTTTGGATTTTTTCGGCGGGATTTCCTTTCAATATTCATTTCCATTGTTGTATTGTTGTTGTATGGCGGTGTATTCTACGGGGTCTTACCGACAGATCCACGGGTGTCGTGGGAATCGCACTTTGCCGGGGCACTGGTAGGAATATCTACAGCGATAACCTACAGTCGTAAAAAAAATGTGAGCTGATGGACGCAAACGTAAAGAAAATTTTAGTTGATCTTAAAGCGGGTAAGTATTCGCCCGTGTACTTTCTTCAGGGCGAGGAAACTTATTACATTGACCTGATTGCCGATTATATTGAACAACACGCTTTGACCGAAGCCGAAAAAGGGTTTAATCAGGTTGTCGTATATGGAAAGGATGCGCCCATGGCAACCATACTTACGCATGCACGTAGGTTTCCTATGATGGCCCAGCGTCAGGTGGTTATTGTGAAAGAAGCGCAGGACATTCCTGATCTTAACAAGGAGATAGGACCAAAACTGTTGCTGGATTATCTTACCAAGGTAGTTCCCAGTACCGTGCTTGTCTTTTGCCATAAGAATAAAAATCTGGATAAACGGAAGGAGCTTGGTAAGAAGATTGATAAGTATGCCGTAACTGTAACTACGAAAAAGGTATATGATAACCAGCTGCCGGAATTTGTTTCTGAATATACACGCGAGAAAAAAATAGGCATAGATGATCGAGGCGTACAGGCCTTGTGCGAATATGTCGGCAATGACCTTCATCGTTTAGCCAATGAATTGGATAAACTGGTGATCTCACTTCCTCCCGGCGAAATGATTACCGCCGAGCGGGTGATGAATCAGGTGGGTGTCAGCAAAGAATATAATATATTTGAATTGCAGAAAGCGATCATTCAAAAAGATGCACTTCTAGCCAATAAGATCGTAAACTACTTCGAAAGTAATCCAAAGAAGAATCCAATCATTCCGATCGTAGCATTCCTGTATTCGTTTTTCAGTAAATTATTAATTGCTTCTCAGGCACAAGATAAGAGCGAGAAGGGACTTGCTAGTGAGTTGAAAATCAGTCCTTACGCTATTCGTGATTATAGTATGGCTTTACGTCAATATCCCTTGCCTAAAATAATCGACAACATCGGTTTCATTAAAGAAGCAGACTTAAAATCGAAGGGTGTTAACACCGGATCAAACGATGGAGGCCAGATCATCCGCGAGCTTGTTTGGCGACTGATACATTAACCATAGTTACTAATTTACGTTCTAACTTGCAGAAACGAACTTTAACTCATTATCTTTAAGTCCGTGTAACTAAGCAAACGGAACAATTTTTTTCATGGGCATACTTTTTTAATCAACCATGCTCGTGTGATTCCGCGCCCTAACCACATCTTTGATAACAAGGCTGTGCGTGGATTCAATCCTATTTTTTGGTTGTTTATTTGCAATAAATTTTTGGCAACACTGTTTTACTTCAAACTTATTATTTAGTTAATGAATAGAGTCATACTCTTTATCTTGTTGTCGTGCAATGCTGTTGCACTTTGGGGACAAGATCAGTTATCACAGCAGAAAGTGGAGAAACTGTATCAGCGTGCCCAGGATCTGATCAATCACTCAAACTATGGGGCGGCACGGGAAGTATTCACTGATTTTCTGACGGAGGCATCGCCTACAGATTCGCGGAGAAGTGAAGCATCATATTATGTTGCGCTCAGCGCATTAAACCTGGGACATCGCGATGGAGAAAAATTAATCGATCAGTTCATCGATGAAAACCCTTCGAGCCCCAAAGCCTCAACAGCTTATTACGATCTGGCCAACTTCTTTTATGGTGAGAGCAATTATGTCAAGGCGTCGAACTATTTCAAGAAAGTAAATTTTCCCGCCCTAACGTCCGATCAGCAAAGTGAAGGACACTTTAAATGGGGGTATAGTCTTTTCAGTCAAAAAAAATTACCGGAAGCACTCGAACAATTCAACTTTGTTAAACGCCTGAGCAATTCGTACTCCGCGGCAGCAAATTATTATGCCGGATTTATCGAGTCCTCCAACGGTGATTATGATGAAGCTCTGGTGGATCTTAAAAAGGCCGAAGCCAGCCCCGCTTATGCCAATATTGTTCCCTACCTCATCACCAATGTTTATTACAAACAAAAGAAATACGATCTCGTCATTGAATATGGAAATTCCGTTAAAGGCAGAAATAACCTGACCAATGCGTCGGAAATTTCAATGCTTATAGCCGAAGCCTATTATTTTAAAGGAGATTTTGAAAAAGCAGCTCTGGCATACGAAGCATATTTTGAAAAAAATGCAAAAGCGGAAGGAGGGTTACTATTTCGCGCCGGATATGCAAATTACACTACTGGAAAAGCTGCGGAAGGAATCAAATACCTTGATAAAGCTGCGGCCAGTAAGGACACCGTTAGTTATTATGCTTCTTATTACCTCGGTATTTTATACCTTAAACAGGGCAACAAAAATCTTGCATTGAATGCCTTTGATTATGCGAGCAAAAACCCGGCTGACAAAAAGCTTGCAGAAGAAAGTTTGTTTCAGTTGGGAAAGGCGGCTTATGATGCGGGCAAACCGGAGTTCGCTGTAGAGACGCTGGAAAATTTCACGAAGGTATATCCCCTTAGTTCGCATAACAACGAAGCAAAGGAACTACTCGCGCAGGTGTATGTGAATGGCAACAACTATAACAAGGCAATAGAATACATCGAGTCACTTTCTTCACGAAACGATTTTATCAACAAGACGTATCAAAAGGCCACCTATCTGAAAGGTTCAGAGTTATTCAATAAAGAAGAATATCCGGAAGCGATAGTTAATTTTGAAAAATCACTTCGACACCCGGTTGATGAGAAATTCGTAGTGCTTGCCAGTTTCTGGATAGCAGAAGCGTATTCGATTGGTGGAAAATTTGATCAGGCCGTTCCAAACTACAACCGTGTGATCAGTGCTTTGCCCAATGTGGAACAGGATATCTTGCTTAAAACAAGGTATGGACTGGGTTATGCACATTATAATCTGAAAGCCTATGAGCAGGCGCTATTTAATTTTAAAGATTTTACCAATCGCACCAACATCAGTAACAGGAACCATGCAGATGCTATGGTTCGACTCGCAGATTGTTATTATGTAACAAAACAATACAATGAGGCACTCACTGCATATGGTAAGGCCAAGGCAGCAAGCTCTATTGACAACGATTATATTTTACTTCAAGCTGGTGTAATCGCAGGTATTCAGCGTAAGTATCAGGATGCGCGCAATTATTTTTCAGAGTTAATTGCAAAATATCCGAGGTCTGTCTATCGCGATGAAGCCATGTACCAACGTGCGCAGTATGAAATCGAGCAGGGCAATTATGCCGTGGCTGTCGATGGGCTTACAGAACTTATCCGGGTAGGTGCTAACTCGAAGTTTCTTCCTTATGCCTTTATGCGTCGCGCCGCATCGAACTATAATTTGAAGAACTACGATAAAACCATTCAGGATTACCTGGCTGTGATGCAGCAATTTCCGGCACACCCATTAGCACAGGAAGCGCTGCTGCCTTTACAGGAAGCCCTTAGCCTGGCAGGAAGATCAGGAGAGTTTGAGAAATACCTCGCAGACTTTAAACGTGCTAATCCTGATAAGAAAGGATTTGAAAATATTGAATTTGAAACAGCAAAGAATTTTTATTTCGATCAGCAGTATCTCAAATCAATCAATAGCTTTAACCGGTTCACCGAATCATATCCACAATCTGCGCTGGTCCAGGAGGCACGTTATTATCAGGCAGAATCTTATTACAGGCTGAAGCAATATGATAAGGCGTTGCCGCTATACATTGATTTGAGTACAGACAAGACTTTTGTCATGGGCGCTAAGGTTACAGGGCGTCTTGCTGAAATTCAGTTTTTACAAAAAGATTATGAACAGGCGATTGTCAACTTTCACAAGTTGGAACGCATTGCTACTTCTAAAAAAGATTCATACGATGCGTGGTCCGGACTCATGGAATCATTTTTCTTATCCGGACAATATGATTCCACGGAAGTGTATGCCAAATTAATTTTGGAAAAAGGAAATGTGAATGCCGGTGCACAGAACAAAGCGTCGTTATACCTCGGCAAAGCTGCCATGGCCAAAGGCGATGTTGAGACTGCTAAAGACGAGTTTTTAAATACGCTGAATACGGCGCAGGATGAACATGGCGCCGAAGCCAAATACTTGCTGGCTAAATTATTCTATGACCAGAAAGCACACAAAGAGTGTTACAATACACTGATCAGTCTTAACAAGGATTTTGCTGCTTATGAAGAGTGGGTAGGACGATCTTTCCTTTTGTTAGCCGATAATTTTGTGGCCACAGACGATGTATTTCAGGCTCGCCATACACTGCAATCGCTCATTGATAATTTCCCGCTTTCGCACATTAAGGAAGAAGCACGGATTAAGCTGAAAGCGCTTGAAGAGCAGGAACTGGAAAAACAAAAGATTATTGAAGCCGATACTTTAGACAACTAATCGTACTTTTTACGATGATAACAACCCATAAAAAACAAAATGCCGCTGCACGGAAGATGTTCCGGTTCCATGGTGTAATCATGATCATAGTGATAATCTTTGCTACGCTTGATGTATATGCACAACAACCGGATGATTGGAGTGGCGAAATCGAAGATGTTGAAATTGTAATTGAGAATAAAAGGGTAATTGAATTACCAAAGGCAAATCGTCATTTTGAAAAAATCCCGCCGCGTCCGGTAGAGTCTAGCGTGCCTTCTGTTCAGTACAATTTTCAATCGTTTAACTTTGTTGCGCCGCAAATTAACGCTCCGATCAGACCGCTAAAAATAAAATCGTCTCAGCCATCCAAAATTTATGGCGGGTTCGTTCGGGCGGGTTTCGGAAACTATGCTTCACCTTTGCTCGAAGGGTATATAAATTCCCGAAAGAATAAGGATCAACTGATCGGTGCGCATCTATATCATAGTAGTTCAGCAAAGGGACCTGTGGATGGAAGAAATTCAGGTAGCGGCACAACAACAGCTTCGGTATTTGGAAAATCTTTTAACCAGTATATCGCACTCGATGGGAGTATTGATGCCGAAAACCGTACCACCCATTTTTACGGTTACCCGGATGATGCCGAAGTAGACCGCTCGGATATTAAGCAATCCTATAACCTTTTTCGTGCTTCAGGTAGCTTAAGTAATACCAAAAATTCTGACCTGGCATACAAACTCGGTGCGCAGTTGAGTTACATGGCCGATAAATATGAAGCGCGCGAAACGGAGGTTGATATTGCGTTTAACTCATCCTATAAAATGAGCGACGACAACCGAATTGATATAGACGCTGCCTACGTCATGCTCCGGCGTAAGGATGAAGATATCAGTTCAAAAGTTAGAAATTTATTTACGGTTTCGCCTACTTATGCGTTCATGCCTGTTCCAGACTTGAAGTTGAGTTTTGGCTTGACCATCGCTTATGAAAACGACACACTGGATTCAAAAGATCTTCATGTTTATCCAAATGCAAGAGTCTCTTATCCTGTAAGTCCTTCGGTTGACTTTATCGCTTCATTAACCGGTGGCATTGAGAAAGTATCGTTACAGACATTGTCCAATGAAAATATCTGGATTGGCGCGGCGGTACCATTGTTTCATACCAATAAGTATTTTGATCTTAACGTGGGTATTAATGCGCGGCTGGGAAACAAAGTCGGTGTTCACTCAGGCTTATCGATCGCGAGTCTGAAGAACATGCACTTCTTTGTTAATTCGGTAGCAGACCAATCAAAATTTGACGTGATCTACGATGATGATTTTTTCAGAAGAACAAACTTATTCGCTTCGTTAAGTTATGCACAATCTGAAAAAGTAAAATTCCTCTTGCGAGGAGATGTGTTTTCGTATGGTACAGACAATGTGAAGGAGGCATGGCATCTTCCAAAGTACACGATTAGTGCAAATGCATCTTTCAATGTGTATGATAAGTTATTGTTTAATATCGATGTGTTAGGACAGGGCGGAATGAAGGCGCTGAGGCCCAGCGATGGTGAGACAATAAAGCTTGATGGCGCACTTGACCTTAACGCGAAGGCGGAATACCTGTTCTCACCGAGTTTCTCTTTCTTTGTTCAGTTCAATAACATTGCTTCCACCAAGTATCCGGTTTACCTGTATTACCCTGTTCGCGGGCTTCAGGTTATGGCAGGTGTGACCTGGAGTTTCTGATGGTGCAATGTAGCGTAAGCACTACACAGCGGAGTGAGAGAGATGTGCAAAGGTTTGTACACCTGAAATTTTAGCTTATTTTTGTATAATTACCTGTTCCAGACTAACCTTAACTTTTAGAACATGGCTAGAAGAAAAAAGCAAAACGAAGAAGAGCAGCAAAATGCTGAGAACATAAACAATGAATCAGATGATACCTTTGGTCTGCCAGAAGTAGATTATCAACCGTTGAAGCGTGACGAACCGGAGGTTGAAGCTGAACCTGAGCCAACACCTGAACCGGAACAAGAACCTGTTGCTGAGAAAGAGTCGGTGTATGAAAGACCATATGAGCCGGTGGAGGAACAACCGGTAGAAGAAGTTCATGAAGAGGATCACAGCCATGTTCAGGAAGAAGATCATCATGAATATAAATCCGTGTATTCATATATGGAAGAAAATAAAAACCCGCAATGGCCCAAAATCCTTGGGTTTGTACTTGTCTTTCTGATCGCGGCAGGAGCAGTGTACTACTTTGCATTTCACTTGCCTGAGAAAGAAAAAGAAAAGGCACGGATTGCCCAGCAGGCAAAGTTACGTCGGGAGCAGGCCATGCGCGACGAAGCAAAACGTGCTGAGGAGCAACTCATACGCGATCGTGAACAACGGCGTTTAGATTCTCTGGCAAATTTGCCGAAGACAGGTAGCCTTGAAACACTAACTGGTCGTACAGGTCGTTACTATGTTGTGGTGGCAAGCGCTATTGATGTTGATCTCCTGACCGATTTTGGTAAGGAACTTGTGTCGAAGGGTTCCAACGTGCGAATCATTCCACCTTTTGGCAAAACGAAGTTTCACCGATTGGCGATTGATGTTAAAGATTCTTACGACGAAGCGCAGGCAACAGCGGATGGTATGAAGGGAGGGGACTTTGGCGATCAAATCTGGGTTGTAAGATATTGACCTGATTTCAGGTATAGAAATTGTAAAGATTATATTACGGTTGATAGCAACCATACTGAATTAACAT
>DASPIZ010000089.1:0-8519 GCA_035628875.1 Ohtaekwangia sp.
GAAAACCCCGGATGTGGCTTTTGAAATTGCTTTTTAAATACAATTAGTTTCTGACAGCTTATCAAATCTTGTTGGCAGGTACCTGAAAAAATTTGGCTTCTTAAACTTAATTTCCCGTCTGTACAACCAGGGGCCAACCAACAAAACCACCGTGCCGGTGGTCAAACTTATGACATCAAAATTGTCCGATATAGGTACATTGTAAAATAATATCCCTTATGAATTAAAGAACTAACAGCACTAAAACTACTCCTTCAAGAATGAACGTTTCGTGTATATCCCCTCTTTTACTGCTGTTTTTTTACCTGCTAGCATTTCCTTTTATTGCGCAATCTCAAGAAGCAAAACCGGTTACACCTAAGGCATCAGCAGAAGCCACTGCATTACTGGAATATATTTATAGTATAAGTGGAAAATTTACACTTTCCGGTCAGCATAACTTTCCAATTTCGGGTGATCGAAATACGCAATTTGCAGGTGACTACATTGGAAAAACACCGGTGGTCTGGAGTCAGGATTTTGGTTTTGCTGCCGATGGTGATAAAGATTCTTACCTGGCACGACCATCCATCATAAAAGAAGCAATCCGTCAGCATAAGATTGGCTCCATCATAACCCTATGCTGGCACGCCGTCCCTCCCACTGCTGACGAACCCATAACGTTTCAGCCCTTACCAGGATCTGATTCCACAAAACTTGCGAGTGTACAGGGGCGTTTACAGGATCAGCAATTTGTAGACCTGTTAACACCCGGAACTGAAATACACAAACGGTGGCTCAGGCAAGTGGATGAAATCGCTTCTTATCTGAAGCAACTTCAGGAGGCAAATGTACCGGTACTCTGGAGACCGTATCACGAAATGAATGGTAACTGGTTCTGGTGGGGAGGACGAACCAAAGGATCGCATACAACGGCTGCGCTATACAAACAAATATTTGACCGGTTTGTAAAACATCACAAACTCAAAAACCTAATCTGGGTGTGGAGTATTGACCGACCCAGTAAGCCGGAACGTGAATTTTTTAAATATTATCCGGGAACTGAATACCTGGATATCTTATCGCTTGATGTTTACGGAAGTGACTTTCATCAAAGTTATTATGATAGCTTAATGGCGTTATCTCAAGGGAAACCCCTGGTGCTGGGTGAGGTGGGAAATCCTCCATTACCAGAAATACTGGAAAAGCAACCGAACTGGGCTTTCTGGGTTACATGGTCTGGCATGACCAGGAACACTTCTAAAAACGACTACAAAAAGTTAACCAACGATCCCCATACTGTTTTCATGGAAGACTCGACTTATATCAATAGCATCGCGGCATATCGTAAACGTTGCGGATTGGATCCGTTGGTAATAAATCGTGTTGCTGATTTCACCGGGGAATGGAGACTAAGCGAATGTGAAAGCAGTATTGAAAAATCCGGATCTGTTAGTTCACCTTACAAATTAAATATACTCCACGAAAATAATGAATTAACATTCACCTCCACCTCCATTGTAGAATGGGGAGATGACGAGGTAACACAACAGCGATTAACGCTTGATGGAAAAGATATACAATCTACTACCGCTAAAGGTTCGCCACGTGTACAAAACGCAAAGTGGTCCCTACATCAGGATACGCTGACTATAAATTCCAAAGTATCCTTTCGTTTTGGTGACAGACCGGTAGAAATTAAATCTAATGAAGTGTGGTATCTGGAGCATCGGGGAACGAAGCTCGTCATTATCCAAACTGCGGATGGATTTATGGGGAGAGGGCAAAGAAAGTCTACGTTAGTTTACAACAAGCAATAAAATCGGGGTGATAAATTGCACATCAAAATTACCTGGACGTTAGCTGATTCATCACGTTCAACTAAAATAACTACAGGATTGGCTTGTTAGAAAATCCATGTTAATCCGGAAACCGAAGTATTCCGGCTTAAGAACCTCCGCTAATGTTTCAGATTGGGGTATTGTTTGTTTCAGGATCTCCTTTTTATTTGGCTCCATCGATTTTCCTGCCAACATTGAGACATTATTTTCTTTCGCATCAGCATGATCGTTTGTCTATTCAACCACTATACCATGAAAACTACCCTACTCCTATTTGTGTATCTAACCCTGGGCCTATTGTCTTTCGTACATGCCCAGACTACAGACAAACTCAGCCAGGTAAGCGTACAAGGAAACCAGTTCGTTACTGCGGATGGGAAGCCCCTGGTATTTCGTGGTTTGAATACGAGTGACCCTGATAAACTGGATAGTCAGGGCCATTGGGATAAACGATACTTTGAAGAAATGAAAAGTTGGAGTGCCAACGTTGTACGTTTTCCGGTGCATCCTACGGCATGGCGAAAACGCGGTCAGGAAGAATACATTAAATTACTTGATAAAGGTGTTGCCCTCGCGGAGGAACAAGGCATGTATGTAATCATTGACTGGCATAGCATTGGTAATCTGAAAAATGAAATGTACATGCGGCCAATGTACGAAACCACCATCAAAGAAACATTTGAGTTCTGGAGAACAATGGCGAATCATTATAAAGGAAACACCACGGTAGCGTTTTTTGAATTGTTTAATGAACCCACTGTAATGCGCGGCGAGCTTGGTAGTTGCACGTGGGCCGAATGGAAAAAGCTGATGGAAGAAATCATTCTTATTGTTCGCGCTACCGGCTCAAAGGCTGTTCCACTGGTTGCGGGCTTCAACTGGGCATATGATCTCACTGAAATTAATAAGAACCCGATTGAGGCAGAAGGCATTGGTTATGTTAGTCACCCTTATCCGCAAAAGCGCCAAAAGCCCTGGGAAAAACAATGGACACAGGATTGGGGTTATGTTGCCGAAAAATATCCACTCATCCTAACCGAAATTGGTTTCTGCGGACCCGATGATAGAGGCGCGCACGTTCCAGTGATAAGTGATGAGTCTTATGGTGATGCCATTACCAAATATACCGAAGAGCGCGGTATCTCTTATGTCGTGTGGGTATTCGATCCACAATGGTCACCGATGCTGTTTACCGATTGGGAATTCACACCTTCGCGTCAGGGTAAGTATTTCAAAAAAGCGATGCAGGAATCAGCGAAGAAATAACCGGATTTTATACCTGTTAAACTACCGATGCTCATCGGTCAAATTTGTGAACTACAACGTTGCGGATATACGCCGTCGTTACGATCTTTTAAGATCGCCGAATACGTCATTAAAGAAAATGAAACGGACAAAAAAAGGGCCCAAAAGGGCCCTTCTTCATTAGTGGAAATATTTCTTATCTTCTGTTAAATCCACCGCCGCCTCCACCGCTTCGGTAACCACCACCACCACCGCGGGGTGAATCTGTTTTTGGACGGGCTTCATTAACCAATAGATCTTTACCTAAAAAGTTAAATCCATTCAATTTGGAAATTGCTTCGCGACCGCTGGCGTCATCAGGCATATCAATAAATCCGAAACCACGACTGCGTTGGGTTTCTTTATCCATGATGATTTTAGCAGAAGAAACTTCGCCATGTTCTTCAAATAATTCTCTTAATTCCTCTTCAGATGCTTTGAAAGGGATGTTTGCAACATAAATGTTCATTGTCTTAAAAATGATGGGTGAAAAATAAACTACTTGATTGCCAACACTCCAACACTTTAGTAAAAGGAAAGCAACCAATCAATAAGCGTATAAGGTATGTAAAATAAGCCTGTAATCGGAAGCTTTTTCTTAAAATAGTTTATTAATTCTTTTATAATCAGCTGATTGCTTAATGGAAAGCCAGTAATTTAACAGTAACCCGTACTTTTTATACGATCCTGTGTTTGCGTTCAACCTTATAAAACCTTAAAAACTAGGTCCGCAACATATTGTAGCAGTATAACTTGGGTGTTTGGCCGCTCCCTTAAGATTCTTTTTGCCAAACCAAATGGTGTTTTGCTATGTTGCGTACTATTAAATTCGGACAGCTTACCGAAAACCTCATTTGTCAAAAACATACCGGATCATATCTGCCCCCGGTTTGTTGCTTTCACGATAAAGAAGCAAAATCAACTGGCTATTTGAAACAGATTCAACCAGATATTCTTCAACGCCAGATGATGTGCTAAGTAAGATGACATCATCATTATTCGTGACTTCCCATGTTCCTTCGTCATTTTGGTCAGCAAATAATCTGGTAAAAATACCTGTTACATTACCGTCCGATGGCTCCTTCAGATGCAGGCTGTAGTTACTGTAATCTTCGTCCACAGCATTGTCATCCAGAAAAACTTCCTTTAGCTTCCAGTTTCCAACGTAAGGACAATGCGCGCCCGAACAATCATCGGACGCCTCATCATCGCAGGAGAAACAGATCAAAGCGCATACTAAAATGATGGATATTGAAAAAATATTTTTAATCATGATTAATTTGATTTTGCGATTTTAACGACTTCGGTCCCATTGGATGATTGAATCATCAATAAATACATACCCGGTGGAAGATGCTGCGCCGGCAAACATACATCGAACCCGGAAAGATTTTGGTACTCGCTGATGTATGTGCCCTGCACAGACAATATGCGAACCTTCACCTGCCTTAAGTCGAGTGCCGATTTGATACACACCTGATCCTGAACCGGATTTGGAGAAACATTTATGATGGTATTTATTTCAGGAGATGTACCGGTAACAACGTAGTCAAGACTCGGTGAGAATTTTTGACATCCGTCCACCGTTACTTCAACATTGAAGACACCACCGACAACAGGATCAATCACCAACGACTGATTCGTTTCTCCCTGAAGTTCCTCTCCATCCCGATACCATTGAAACGCATCCCCATCAGAAGCATATAACACATCTCCAAGCAGTGTTATTGAAGGTTTCGGCATTGCGCTACAATCAGGATCATTATTATCATCATCATCATCGTCGTCGTCGTCATCGTCAGTTCCTACTGAACCTATGCAGGCCACTAAAAAGCCACCAGAGGCACCCATGATTACACCAGCGTAGACATTGTTCGTAGCCGGGTTAATTACGATATCTGCTTCTGGTAAAAAGGTTTTCGTTTTAAAAAGTGTTTGACTTTGCGTGCCATCGGAGTTAAAAGTGGCCATATAAAAATGATTTCCTGTAGGGGCCGCCGTGCTGACATAAATTCCGGCTGCATAAAAGACGCCGTCGTTGTTCATGACCAATCCTTCCAGGCGTACATCTTTGCTGGCTGGAATTGTCAGGTGCGCAAATCCGTTTTCGCCAAACGATGCATCTGCCACACCAGAGGGAAGCATGCGGTATAGAAATACATTATCTTCAAAGCTGGAACCGTCCGGTCTGTAAACACATCCCAATACAAGTTTTCCATCAGGCTGCACAATAAGTTCGATGCCCTGTGTATCCATATCGTCGTACCGAACGCTGGAAAGGCCATCGGTGCCAAAAGATTCATCAAGAACACCTTCTGGAGTGATTTTCGCAACGGTAGTTTTGACGTCACCACTAGCGCTTGACCCCAGGGCATAAATACTTCCGTCATTAGTAATAGCAATATCCCTAAATGAATCATTCGTAACATAAAGCGATACCTGTAAAACACCATTGTTACCAAAAGCAGGATCATTATCGCCATTGGGTAAAAGGCGCATTATCGTTGCATCGCCGTAAGACCCCCCCAGGTAATTTGCCTCACCTGCAATGAGTATTCTGCCTTCATTATCAACCGTAATATAATTTAACCTATTGTGTTTGCCATACGCACCGACATGCTTTGTAACATAACCATCTGTTCCGAAATCTTCGTCAATGGTTCCATCAGCATTAAACTTAATGATCAGGTAATCTTCAAAAGAAGTTGGATGGTTATTCACACCACCGGCTAAAATTTTTCCATCCGGATAAACATAAAGCGACGTAATCCAGTTTGCGCGGTCACTAATCGGTTTATGCACATACCCGTATGTTCCAAAAGTTAAATCCGGCTGACCATTCGATTCAAATCTGGCTAATGCGACACCACTCGTTCTTTCATTCAGAAAACTTCCCGCCACCAAAATCTTACCATCTGGTTGCATTACAATACGGTGCATGTTACCATCCAATACATGCCGCGTTAACGCATAGCCCGTACCGTTAAATGCATTATCAAGATCACCATTTGACTTATATTTAATAACGACACCGTATTGCTGATCCAATCCGGTAGAATTTCCACATGCAATAAAACTTCCGTCAGACAACCGGATAAGACTTCGTAATTCACCTTCTGAGGTTGTTGGAATTCTGTCGATATGTACACCAAAATCTCCGTCATCTTCGCCATCACCGTTAAATGCGGCAAGAAGAAAATCCTTTTTATCCATACCGTTCTTTTTTGAACCAGCGAAATACACCTTACCATTATCTCCTAACACCAAGGCGTGGGCTAATGCGCCGTTACCGGCCAGTAAATGCCAGGCAGAGCCTGTCATGTTAAAAGAATTATCCGAATCACCATCGGGTTGAAATTTTTTAACGATGGCTAACGACGGATTATCTGAATCAAAATTTGAAAAGCCGCCCACGAAGATGCTACCTTCCGCATCAAGCTGAAGGTCTTGTATGTAAGCAGTCGCGAACTCCGGGTCAGACACCCGTCCATCCGTTCCAAAGGAATCATCTATCTCTCCTGCTTCGGTCAGCCGGAGCAAAACCCAATTATCAATCGAGGCAATGTCGGCTTTTGTAATACCAATGACTATTTTCCCGTCGCTTTGTAAATCACCACGTACCGCAGTTTGATGCCAGATACCAAAACCTAAATCGTGAAAAGCACCGTTTTCACCGAATGATTCCAACGCAGCACCACTACTGGTATAGGCATGGACGGCCAAATGGCGAAACACGATGTTGTCGGTTTCAAAAGATTTACCCAATGCATAGATTGTTCCATTCGATGAAATAAGAATATCTTCAATCGTTGAGTAGAGTGTATTCTTAATGATCTTACCAGAACTGCCAAACGAAGTGTATAACGTACCATTGGTATTGAGTTTAATAAGCGTACCATATCCGTCGGAAACACCACCTACGAGAATCCTTCCATCGGATGCAATTTTTACGGCCAGGGCTTCATCGTCTTTATCGTTGTTAGTGATATCCAGCACCACTATCCCATTCACGCCAAACGTTGCATCCGGAGTTCCATTGGCATTGAATCGCGCAATAAGAAAATCTTTCTTTGAGCTGCCAATGTAATACCCTACGGCGATTACCTTCCCATTGTGTTCTGTAACGGCATTCAGGGACGTGGTATGACTCTCAAGCGTATGGGCTATCCCATTCATGCCAAACCCGGGACATAAGCCCTGACCAAAAGCAAAACCAGGATACAAAACCAGTAAAAGAAGGAGAAGTTGTAAAGGTATTTTCATGTTCAAAATGGTTTCTGTAAAATTCATGAAAACAACTTTTCCGGGGTATCACATGATCGTGTGATATATTATTTCAAAGACTGAAACACAACTTGTCAATTAAACTTTATATCAGATAAGCACCAATGGAGGTATAATAAAAAATTATACCGCGAAGCTCAGGGTAAATATGCTTCGGCGTGTTTATGTATTTGTATCAATCGATTCTCCCATGCATAAGCAGCATAAACTAACAACCCTTCTATTTATCTTTTCTCTCGGCATGTCTATGATTTCCTGCGACCCACAAAAGGATCATCATAACCCCGAAATCACTTTACAAACGATATTGGACAAATACACAAAGGGAAACCGTCTTCCTGGAGTAATACTTTTCATTAAGGAACCAGGAACATCCTATTACCTGGCCTCTGGAAAAACAGATCTTACGTCGGGGGATAAGATGAAAACATCATCACGATCATACCCACAAAGTATATCCAAATCATTTACCGCTGTATCCATACTGAAATTGCAGGAAGCCGGTCTCCTCGATATCGATGACCTGATGAATGTGTATTTACCTGTTGAAGTATGTAATCAACTCGCCCACGGGAACGAGATTACAATTCGTCAGCTTCTCAACCATGCTACAGGAATTAAAAACTACCTGGATGTTCCACGATTTCGTGAAGAAGTAGCTTCGGGCGACGCATTCCCACTTACGGTTGATAAAGTTTTATCTTATGTGTACAACTTACCTGCCGATTTTGAACCTGGATCAAAATTTCACTATACGGATACCAATTATCATTTACTCGCAATGATCATCGATGAAGTTACGGACACACACCATGGCTATTATTTCAAAAATGAAATCATTGAAAAATTGAATCTGGCAAACACCTATTATTTGCCTTATGAGTCACCCGAATACTATACGGGAAAATGGTATTCCTTTAATGACGATACCGACCAATACACCGATGTTACGGAAACCCAGTATAAACTCACACAAGGTGGTATCGGCGCTGATGGATTATTTTGTGAAGCAAAGGATCTTGGATTATATTTTACAGCTTTGTTTTACGATAAAACGCTGCTCCAGGAATCATCCTTGGAAGAAATGAAAACAAATCTCGTTCCCGGTTCAGCGCACCGATATGGTATGGG
>DASPIZ010000090.1:0-6564 GCA_035628875.1 Ohtaekwangia sp.
GCTTTACGCAAAGGACTTTCCGCCCGGGTAGTGTCGATTTTATCACGGTGAATAAGGTTTGTCATAACTTCGTCCAGGTCGACCAGTTGATCTTTCTCCAGGAGTTCGCGCTGTCTGCGAAACGCCCTGACAAGCATGTCAGCTGTCATGAAAAGCTTAAGCTCTGCCGTCGGAAAAACCACCGTACCAATATCCCGACCATCCATTACAACGCCTTTTTCACGGCCCATTCTGCGTTGTTGATGTACCAATGCCTCACGAACCTCTTTTATTGCACTCACCTGACTTACCATCTCAGAAATTCGCATCGAGCGGATGCTCTTTTCGACGCTGAGATCATTCAGAAATGTTTCTGTTTTGTTCTGCGCAATCAGGCGGAAACTGATCCGGATGTTTTCTAATGCTTTACTAATCTCTTTCGGATTGGTAAGAGAAACATGATGTTCCAGAAAATATAAAGTAACGGCTCGATACATAGCACCTGTATCAATATATCGGTAGCCCAATACATTGGCTACTTGTTTAGCCGTCGTACTTTTACCACACGCTGAATAGCCATCTATAGCGATAACAATTTTCCGGAAGTTCATCAGCAGTCCTTTTGCGGGCATGGGATGGGTTTACCGGGTTTAAGCTTCTTGTTCCTATGATGATTAGCAGAAGCACACGCATCAGCAATGAACAGCACTGCCATGAAAATCAACATGATGATTAGCGGCCGGAATTTTAAACCAGATTTCATAAGGGGTAAAAATATAAAAATATGCTATAGTACAGTCAGTCTGCACGGGAGATCGTTGAATATTAGGCCAATGCGGGCTGTTTTCTTTGGATTTTCTTGTCCTTTAATAGAACTGCTGCTAGTAAAAACGTAAATTTGATTCATAAGCAGGAATAAAACTAAGCAACATCATTATGGAAACACGTGAAGAAGGAAAAGCAGAAAAAACGTTTAAAAATTTCGGCCAGAAAATAGATGGATTTATTGATGAGTTTCATGAGGCAGCAGAAAATCTGGAAAAAGAATTCAGCGCTAAATATGAAGACTTAAAAGTAGCCGCTGAAAACCTAAAGAAAGAAGCTGGTAACAACGAACGCTGGCAAGAAATTGAATCTGGCCTGAAGAAAGCCGGCGATGAAGTAGCAAATGCTTTCCGTTCAGCGTTTAAGAAATAACGATTTGTTTAGAATCTTTTTGAGATTTCCCTAAGCTTCAGGCAACAGGCTGCAAGCCGCAGGTTGTTTTCTACCATCTATGAGCTTACGAGAAGCTACGAGCTTTGAGCTGCGAGTCTCGAGTTTTTCGAACGCCAACTTCAAACATCGGCATCAAACCCTCAAACAAAGTTCGGAAGCGCTTCGTTACACGTAGCCAACTTTGAACTTTGAACCATGAACCATGAACTATTGAATGTAGATCGTTTTAGCGTTTACAAATTCACGAATACCCAATTGAGAAAGTTCTCTGCCATAGCCGGATTTTTTTATTCCACCGAATGGTAATCGGGAATCTGAACGCATGAGTGAATTGACAAAAACGCAACCTGACTCAATTTGTCTCGCCACATATTCGCCACGTTGAATATCACTTGTCCATACCGACGCGCCCAATCCATAACGATTTGTATTGGCCATGTCAATTGCTTCTTTTTCTGTTTCTACTGTTATCACGCTTGCCAGCGGACCAAACGTTTCTTCATCAAATGCAGGCATACCAGGTTTAACATGGTCCAGCAATGCGGGTTTAAAATTACTGTCTTTACGGGAGCCTCCTGTGATGAGTTGAGCGCCTTTCGCTTCAGATCTTTTCAATTGCGATTCAAGTTCTTCTGCTAAATCAAGTCTTGCCATTGGGCCGGTGGTTGTATGCTCATCCAACGGATCACCTTGCCGCAGGGCTTCGATTTGTTTACAGAAATTTTCTATGAATGAATCTTTAATTTTCTTATCAACAATAAATCGTTTGGCTGCAATACATGATTGCCCGGCATTTTGCATTCGTGATTGTGTTGCAATTTTCACGGTATGGTTAATGTCGGCATCTGCTAACACCACAAACGGATCACTACCGCCTAATTCCAGTACCGTTTTTTTGATGTGTTTACCGGCAAGTGCAGCCACACTTGATCCTGCTTTTTCGCTTCCTGTAAGGGAAACGCCCTGAATATGATCTGATGCAATTAACTTTTCAACGTCTGTATTACGAATGAGAAGCGACTGGAATACACCGTCTGGGAAACCAGCTTTGTGAAATATTTTTTCAATCAACAGGGAACATTGCGGAACGTTGGATGAATGTTTAAGCAATGCGGCGTTACCTGCCATTAGTGTTGGCGCAGCAAACCGAAATACCTGCCAAAAAGGGAAATTCCACGGCATGATGGCCAGAATGCTACCAACGGGCTGAAACGCAATAAGGCTTTTTTGTGCTTCTGTTTTTATTTCCTCGTCTGCTAAAAACCGTTCTCCATGTTCGGCGAAATAATCACAACCTGATGCACATTTTTCTACTTCACTGCGCGATTCATGAATTGACTTACCCATCTCCAGGGAGATAACTCTCGCGTACTCCTCTTTATTTGACCGAAGCAATCCACTTACTGTCGTGAGCAAGCCGCTTCGCTGAGCAAATGAGGTTGTTTTCCAACTACAAAATGCAAGATGAGATTTGGCAAGTTTTGATTCAATGTCTGATTCGTTCATTACCGGGAACTCACCCAGCAGAGCCTGATTGTATGGATTGATGGATTTATGCATAAAAAGGTTTTTAATTATGATCCTGATAATTCTCGCGCCACCAAAACTTCAGAAATATAGGCACACCTTCGCATTACGACTCATAAATCATATGATGTTTCGTCCACTGCATTAATCATAAACAAAAAAGCCAGGCTTCCACCTGGCTTTTAGAATATATTCATAGACAAGCCTATCCAATAGATACTCTCTTGAACTCAGCGACTGTTAATCCTTTTGTAACGCTGTCGAGATATTGCGCTACTGTTTTAGAATTATCTTTTACGAAAATCTGATGCATCAGTGTGTTATCCTTGAAGAATTTCTGCAGCTTACCTTGTGCAATTTTCTCCACCATATTTTCCGGTTTACCTTCAGCTAGAATTTGTGCTTTGGCAATCTCCAGTTCTTTTTCAATTACTGTTTTATCAACAGATTTTTCGTCAACGGCTACTGGGTTCATGGCTGCGATCTGCATACCCACATCTTTACCGGCATCCGTAACGTCTTTTCCATTAACACCTTTCAGTGACACCAATACACCGAGTTTCGAACCAGCATGGATGTAAGGAACAACGGCTTCACCTTTCATGTGAATAAATTCACTTACTTCAATCTTTTCTCCGATCTTACCCACCAGTTCAACAATTTTATCATTGATGGAAATGCTATCAGCTGGAAGCGCTAATAAAGCTTCTTTAGAAGCTGGTTTATTGCTATACGCCGCATCTGCAATGAGTTTTCCAAGTGACTGAAACGCTTCGTTCTTTGCAACGAAGTCGGTTTCACAATTCAGCGCAATCAATACAGCTTCTTTGTTATCGTCACTTACTTTAATGAACACAGCACCTTCTTTTGCTTCTCTATCAGAGCGGGAAGCGGATACTTTCTGTCCCTTCTTTCTAAGTATTTCGATTGCTTTTTCAAAATCTCCTGCTGCTTCGGTTAGGGCTTTTTTACAATCCATCATTCCGGCACCAGTCATCTGGCGGAGTTTGTTTACATCTTGAGCTGAAATTGCTGACATATAATTTTAGTGTTAAAGTATTTAGGTGTTATAGTCTTAATTCTATTACATTCTGGCGGAGTGGCCTTAAACAAGTCGTCCCACCGGCTTTAGAAATGCAAAGCGGCAGGACGACAAAAAAACAATTCGTTTATATGCTTAAGAGTTAGCTTGTTCTACAGTTTCGTCAACTCTTCGTTTTTCGTCTTCTTCTTTCTTCTGCGCTGCATCTTCTTTGTCTTTCTTGCGCTCTTGCAATGCCTCTTCAATTACCCGTCCAATATATTTGGTGAGTATGTTGATTGACTTGAATGCATCGTCGTTCGCTGGAACGGGAAAATCAACACCAGCTGGATCTGAATTCGTATCAACCAAAGCAAATACAGGAATATTCAGTTTTTGCGCTTCAGTAACAGCAATATGTTCGCGTTTTACATCGATTACAAAAAGAGCTGCTGGCAATCTGTTCAGGTCAACGATACCACCCAATAATTTTTCAAGCTTTGCTTTTTCACGTGTTACCATAAGGCGTTCACGTTTTGCAAGGTTAACAAAAGCTTCGTCCTTCATCAGCTTTTCTATCTGCGCGAGCTTCTTCAACGACTTGCGGATTGTTGCAAAGTTTGTGAGCATACCACCTAACCAACGCTCCGTTACATACGGCATGTTAAGTCGTCTTGCTTCCTCGGTAACAATATCCTTAGCTTGTTTTTTTGTTGCTACGAACATGATCTTACGGCCAGAACGAACGATGTTCTTCAATGCGTAAGCCGCCTCATCAAGGCGAATTAAAGTTTTGTTCAGGTCGATGATGTGGATACCGTTATTCTCCATGAAGATGTACTCTGCCATCTTGGGGTTCCACTTGCGGGTAAGGTGACCGAAGTGTACACCTGCATCCAGCAATTCCTGATATGTTAATTTTTCAGCCATTCTATTGTTATGATTAACGCTTGCTAAACTGGAATTTTCTTCTTGCTTTTCTCCTACCTGGCTTCTTACGCTCAACCATTCTTGAATCACGGGTTAACAAGCCATCTTTTTTCAAGGCAGGCTTGTTTTCAGCGTTGAATTCAACCAAAGCACGGGCAATACCTAAACGTACCGCTTCAGCCTGACCTTTAATTCCACCACCCTCAACATTGATTGTTACATCATATTGACCATCTGCTTTAACCGCAGTAAGGGGTTGTTTAACTGTAGTTTGGTGGATCTCAGAAAGAAAATACTCCTTTAGATCACGGTCGTTCACCTTAATATCTCCTTTTCCAGGTTTAACATAAACTCTGGCGATGGAGGTTTTTCTTCTACCGATTTTATTTACGATCTGCATTTATCAGAACTTTAATTCTTTTGGTTGTTGTGCTGTGTGTGGATGTTCATTGCCGGCATAAACATGCAGGCTTCTGAAAAGCTCACGACCTAATCTGTTTTTCGGAAGCATACCGCGCACGGCATGTTCGATCAAACGCTCAGGATGTTTTGAACGGATCAAAGTCGGCGTATGCTCACGCTGACCTCCGGGATAACCGGTGTGTGTGTACAGGACTCTATCGGTCCATTTTTTTCCGGTCATTTTTACTTTTTCCGCATTGATGACGATGACGTTATCACCACAATCAACATGTGGAGAATAACTTGGCTTATGTTTGCCACGGATTATGCGTGCGACCTCGCTTGCAATGCGGCCCAGCACCTGTGCCTGAGCGTCTACTACCACCCAGCCCTTCTCCACTGAAGCTTTGTTGGCATAGGTCGTTTTATAGCTATTGTGATCCATTTTTGTTGTTAAAAATCAATTAAAAACACTACCCCCTTCAAAAAGGGACACAAAGGTAAATTCCCTGTTTCGGAAATGCAAGCGCGATTCAACTTTTAGTAATCGGGCATTCAGGAAACCGCCCGTCAAATACGTAAAACCATCAAGATCAGGTTATTAAACCAAATGTAAACCGTTAAAATTCCGCTGTTTTTAAAAAGAAACGATATTTTTCAAGGTTTTTTGTGATAAACACCTCAATTATGAAGTTCCAATTGACGAATCAAGGCCTGGAAATCTTTTGGATAAGGTGCTTCAATCTTTTTTCGCTCACCCGTTAGATTTTCAAATTCAAGCGCAAAGGCATGAAGCGCCATCCTTTTCATAATGGGTTGCTCTTCGGTTTGCTTTTTCAGGTTGAAACCGCGCTTTACGGATGATAAATAAAACAATTTACCGCCGTAAGTTTCATCGCCCGTGATGGGCGCTTGAAGTGTTGAGAGATGAATCCGGATTTGATGCATTCGTCCGGTAACCGGCTTACATTCTAAAAGCGTGTGATTCCTAAAGGATTTCAAGGACGTGAAGTAAGTTTGAGCTGGCTTACCTTCGCGGCGGTTAATCCGCACCACGCCATCGTCCAGCTTAAGGATAGGTTGATCGACTAGCGTTTCCTGAAAATTATGAATACCATCTACGACAGCATGGTATACTTTAATAACGGTTCTTTTTTGGAATTGTAAGCTGAGATGCCGGTACGCCTCAGGATTTTTAGCGATCGCCAACACGCCGGAGGTGTCCTTATCCAATCGGTGGCATACCTGCGCTGTAGCGATGTAGTCCCGCGCCAGACCAAGAAGGTTTATACTTTCATGCCGGTCTTCTAATGTAGACAACGCGGGTGGTTTATTAACAAGAATATAATCTCCATCCTCATAAACAATGAGATCCTGTAGATTGATTTTTACGATCTTCAAATCCGTTGATTTTAATTCATGGCCAAACTGCGGACATTAAAACGATTCACTCTCGGTGTCACCTGTTTTAATGCGCGGCAATTTAA
>DASPIZ010000091.1:0-151207 GCA_035628875.1 Ohtaekwangia sp.
CCGCTTTTTTAGGGAATTGATAAATACTTCTTCCGGCGGCAACAGCACCCGAAGAAACGAGAATGACCTGATGACCTTCGTTCCGAAGCAACTTGATTTGTCTTGAAATGCTGGAGATGATCTGTTCATCCGGAAAGCCAAGATGGTTGGTGATAACGTTTGAACCGACTTTAATTGTAACTATTAATTTTGTGTTAGAGGCCATTTGAATACAAGAACAATCTGTTTTGAATAATATTCAATAATACAAATCAAATTTCGGAATAGGGATTTTATTTAGCTACAAATTCGAGTTTTAACACCTCCTTTTTAGAAAATAAACTATGTGGGATTTTACTTTAAATGTAAAGAGGCTGTCTTTCGGGACAGCCTCGTCGGTAAAATTATAATCAGAATGATTATTCATCTTCTTCAAGCCTGGCTTTTATAATGCCCTTTGTAATTGGTAACAATTCTTCGGTCACGTAATCATAACCCTGGCCAGAAAACGTCGCTTCTATTCTTGTTTCAGTTAATTTGGTGATTATTAGTTCACCAGTCACCATTTCGATTTCGATTTCGTCGTCATCACTATCAAAATCGATATAGATGGTACCGTCATCATAAGCTTCACTTAAATCGTATGTACCAGGCTCATCAATTTCAGCTGTAATATAGATGTCAGCTTCTATGGTATTGTTATAACCATAAATCTCTATGTCACCATCATAATAATACCCCTCAATTTCACTTGCTTTAAACGAATCCCCATCAATTACAGCAGAGATTACATCGGAAGGGTTTTTACCATCATCATTACTGTCATCATCGTCTTTGCTACAGCCAACGAATATTGTTATTAGGAGGCCTAAGGCCAGTAGTTGAAAAATCTTCTTCATAAATTCAAAATTGATTATAAACGCAATATACTCGGACGCTTGAATTAATCCAATACACACTTTTGGGTAATCAGTTTGCTGAGCTTGAAAGTGGAATATTCATGAGCTTACTGCATCCAAATCCATTTTCGTAATTTATTTTTTTTAGTGTTTGGAATTTACTTTTTCGGCCTAGTAATTCAACGCCTTTCGATAAAGATGGCCAGAAATGGGCGGTATAATCCTAACACATGGTTTTGCTGACTTCCCTGAAATACAGTATTATACAATAGTCAATTCTTCGTATTGTAATAATCACCATGGTCGCTGATGTCAGATAGATCACGTCGTTTTCACTCGCGAAATTGACTTTAATTATTCCCCATCAGTCACTTCGTAGGTGCCTGGCTTGTCGATGGCCCGGCCAATGCGTATTTCTACATCCCAGGTATTATTGTTTTGCGAGAACGGTATAGTCACCATTAACATTAATGCCTGTGATTTCTGTTGACACAAGGATTCACCATCAATTATCTTAACAGAGCGACTGTTATACTCTAACTAATCCAATCTTCAAATTTTTTAGTACATTTAGCTATACCTTAAATCAGTAAATGAAAAAGATAATCTCCTTGGCAAATGCCGTAACCATTCTGTCACTTTTTGTTCTTTCGTCCTGTGACAAAAATGATGATGATACCATTTCGGAGGATAATGGCATCGTCGGAAAATGGGTAATGGTCACAACAGAATTAAAGGATTGCGACAATACGGACCACAATAATTTATTTAACTATGAATGTGATCCCGGTGATGATTGCCGGTATGTCAGATTTAAGAATGATGATACTTACGAAAGTATTCTTAAATCTGGTACTACGGGCGGAACATATGAGATCTCCGGCAATATGATAACCATGTGTGAGGATGGTGATGACTGCGATGAACCAGTAAGTTTTGTTGTTGATGGAAATACGCTTGTAACTACATCGGTAGGGGCGACGTGTACGGAAGTCCATACATTTAGCAGGACCGGGAATTAGCAGCGGCTAGATTTTCTGTTCTAACCTGATTGCTTCACGCTTTCTGTATCTAATTTTTTCAGGTACTTGTAGCCGGGGTATTTTGCACTACCTTTGCGGTTTAAATTACGAACGTTTTGAATTTCCTTTCTGCAGAAGCGGTTGCAAAGACCTACGACGATAAATGGCTTTTTAAAGACCTGACCTTGGGCATATCTCAAGGCGAAAAGCTAGCCCTGGTTGGTAATAATGGGGTAGGTAAGTCCACTTTACTTAAAATTCTTACAGGCGAAATCCAGGCGGATGCCGGTAAAATCAGTATCCGCGAAGGAAAACGGTTGGGCTACCTGACGCAACAACCGAACGTAGACGAAACAAAATCTGTTAAGGATATTCTGTTTAGTGATTCAAATGAGATTGCCCGTGTGGTCAAGGAATATGAAGATTGTATTCATCATCCGGATACCGATCCTGACCGCATGCAGGTTGTACTTGAAAAAATGGAGGCTTTGAACGCCTGGGACTATGAAGCTAAAGTTCAGGAGGTCATTGAGAAACTGGGTGTCCCTGACTTGGATAAAAGATTTGGCGAACTTTCGGGTGGTCAGAAAAAACGAATCTTCCTAGCGCAGTTGCTCCTCCAGGAACCAGACCTCATCATCATGGATGAGCCAACCAACCACCTCGACCTTACGGCCATTGAATGGCTGGAAAACTATTTACAGGGTACCAATATCACCCTCATCATGGTGACTCACGACCGCTATTTTTTAGATAATGTAGCGACAGAAATCCTTGAAATAGACCGGGGTCAGTTATTTCGATACAAGGGCAACTATGCTTACTTCCTTGAAAAGAAGGCACAACGCGAAGAAATACTCAAAGCCGAAGTTTCAAAAGCAAAAAATTTGTTGAAGAAAGAACTCGACTGGATGCGACGCCAACCGAAAGCCCGCGGAACAAAGGCGAAATATCGTGTTGAAGCTTTCTATGAACTACAGGAAAAAGCATCTCAAGATCTTCGAAAAGACAAGCTCGAACTCGATATTAAAGAAGCACGTCAGGGAGGAAAAATCCTTGAAGTAGAACATATTGCAAAAAAGTTTGGTGAGCTTCCCATCGTCAATGATTTTTCCTATGTATTCAAGAAACATGACAGAATCGGTGTTGTGGGTAAAAATGGTGTGGGGAAATCAACTTTCCTTGACATGCTTACCGGAAAAATGAAACCCGATTCCGGTGAAATAAATCCAGGGGTAACAACAAAGTATGGATACTTTACGCAAGAGTCAATCACACTCAATCCGAATAACCGATTAATCGAGGAAGTAAAGTCCATTGCGGAATTCATTACACTTTCTGATGGATCACAAGTTTCAGCATCTAAATTTCTGGATTCATTCCTTTTTCCTCCGGAGAAGCAATACAACTACATTAATAAACTGAGTGGTGGAGAGAAGAAGCGATTACAATTATTAAAATTGCTTGTTACGAATCCCAACTTTCTTATCCTGGATGAGCCTACCAATGATTTTGACATTGATACATTAAATGTGCTTGAAGATTTTCTGGAAAAATTTGCCGGATGTCTGGTGCTTGTGTCTCACGACCGTTACTTCATGGATCACCTGGTTAATCAGTTGTTTGTATTCGAAGGCGATGGGCATATACGACTTTTTAATGGTAACTATTCCGATTATCGTGACTGGCTGGAAGAAAAGGAACAACAACCTCAGGCAGTGCCAATGAAACCGATGAAAAAAGAAGAATTGGCGCCAACACAGGAAAAGAAAAAACCTTCTTACAAGGAAAAGCAGGAATTTGAAAAACTCCAGGCAGAGATTGAAACACTTGAAAGCCGTAAGCAGGAATTATCAGCGTTATTAAACGCCGGTCATTCAGATCATCAACAGCTGATTAGTTGGGGTGAGGAATTAACGAATATTACCGCATCCCTTGATGAAAAAACGTTACGCTGGTTAACGTTAGCCGAACTACTTGAGGCATGATGAATGTGCTTTGATTTTGTTGGTTAGCAACTTACGTGTTTGTGATAAGATTGGTGGGTTAGAAATTTCGCTATTCAGTAACGGTTGAATTTTACATTAAGCTCGTGTTGGCTTCTGCTGGCGAATAGTTTACTCTGGCGTTGTTCCCGGATTGTTTTGCGTCCGCGCATACTAATGACAACAGCGTTGACGAATAACGAATGAGTCGATCAGGGAGATGGTTTTGATATCCTGCGGATCGCAATTTCGATAATGTGTGCCATGAGCGTTTTTCTCCTGATCTACTCGCGTCTGTGGCACATTTTAATATATCTGAATATGACCCACGAGCTGCGCTCATGGCTACACAGATTTAGCTCCTCCGGAGCATTGATTTTAGTTAACGAAGCGGTTCTTCAATCTGTCGGAAATGCTTCAGCATATCTTGCGCGAATTGTCATCTCAACTTTTTGAGACACAAGTTTGTCTTCCCAGGATGACGATAACGAGAAGGATTAGTCGCGATTATGAGTTTGTTGGACACCAATTCAGGTACAAAGTGGGCTAACGATATTCAAGGTGCTCTTGCTGATCCAATAAGTTTTGCAAACCAACCTAAAACCTCAAACTTCAGACCTCAAACTTCAAACAATTCTGCAAAACACGCCGTTATCGTAAACCAACCTTGAACCATGAACTTTGAACCATGGACATTGAACCTCGAACTTTACAATTTTTCTTACATTCATCCATATAATATCGCCGTTAGCATAAATTGCAGAATTGTTTAAGGGAAACGTGTATTTTTAAGTCACGATTATTTTGCTATGAATCTTAATATAGACGCTGAAAAGAAAAATTCTTTTGACGCCATTGTAGTGGGCACTGGTATCAGTGGGGGATGGGCTGCAAAAGAATTAACGGAAAAAGGATTGAAAACATTGGTACTTGAAAGAGGAAGGATGGTGAAGCATCCCGATTATCCAACGGCTACCAAAGACCCCTGGGATTTTCAGTATGCTGGCAGGCCTACACGCGAAGATCTTGAAAAACAACATAAGCAAGCCCGTACAGGATATACGGTGAGTCAGGCTACAAAGCATTGGTTTGTAAATGATCTTGAAAATCCCTACACAGAGATAAAACGCTTCGACTGGATGCGTGGTTATCACGTAGGAGGCAGGTCCATTATGTGGGGTCGGCAAAGTTACCGGTTGAGTGATCTCGACTTTGAAGCGAATGCAAAAGATGGCATCGCGGTAGACTGGCCAATTCGTTATAAAGATGTTGCGCCGTGGTATGATTATGTTGAGTCCTTCATTGGTGTAAGCGGAAGCATTGATGGCTTGCCACAATTACCGGATGGTAAATTTCTTCCGCCGATGGATTTAAATTGTGTGGAAGTAGATTTTAAGAAATCGCTTTCATCGAAATTTAACAGAGCACTTACCATCGGTCGTACAGCACATGCAACGGCACCGCTACCGCACAGTCCGCAACGTGGAACCTGCCAGTACAGAGACCAATGTAGCCGTGGCTGCCCTTACGGCGCTTATTTCAGTAGTAACTCAAGCACGTTACCGACAGCAGAAAAAACTGGTTTGATGACCCTGCGTCCAAATGCCATTGTAACTGAATTGATTTATGATGAAAAGAAAGGGAAGGCCACAGGCGTAAGGATTCTCGATGCTGAGACAGGTGAGCAGGTTGAGTACTTTGCAAAGGTGATTTTCCTTTGCGCATCTACCTTCGGTTCAACGTCCATCATGATGAATTCTGTTTCGAATCGTTTTCCTAATGGTTTTGGAAATGACAGTGGTGAACTCGGCTGTAACATCATGGATCACCAGTTAGGTGTGGGCGGCTTTGCAGAAGTGGATGGATACGAAGATCAGTATTATTTTGGTCGCAGGGCAAATGGTTTTTATATCCCGCGTTACCGGAATATGGGTAATGAAAAACGTGACTACATCCGTGGTTTCGGTTACCAGGGCAGAGCATCACGCCAAGGATGGTCCAGAACGGCAGAAGAAGAACTCCTTGGAATTGAACTGAAAGAAAGCCGTACGAAACCTGGTATGTGGACGATAAACATGACCGGTTTTGGTGAGATACTTCCCTATCATGATAATCACGTTAAGCTGAACAAAGACCTGAAAGATAAATACGGTATGCCTACATTAACGTTCGATGCCGGCTTACGTGAAAATGAATTAAAAATGCGCAAAGACATGGCGAATGATGCCAAAGAAATGTTGGAGGCTGCCGGATTTAAAAATGTTGGTACGTTTGATCGGGAAACCGGTATCGGCCTTGGTATTCACGAAATGGGTACGGCGCGTATGGGTAGGGATCCGAAAACTTCCGTGTTAAATAAATGGAATCAGGTTCACGCGTGTAAAAATGTATTTGTAACCGATGGTTCGGCCATGACGTCAGCGGCATGTCAAAACCCATCGCTTACATACATGGCATTAACGGCTCGCGCAGTCGATTATGCCGTAAACGAGATGAAGAAAAGGAATATTTGAGTTCATGGTTCAAAGTTCAAGGTTTAAGGTGGGGAGTAGGAACAAAGATTCCGAAAGGTTGTTTGAGGTTTGATGTTGAGGTTTGATGTTTGATGTTTGAGGTTTGATGTTTGAGGTCGATTCCCGATAAACTGATAAGTTTTCGGAAAGTATCTTAAGCACATTATTTACAAGCAAACAAACTCGAAACTCGCAGCTGATAGCTCGGAGCTATTTCGAAACTTGATTAGATTTCGAAAACACCTTGAAGCTTGTACCTTACAGCTTGCAGCTTATCACAATACACATAAGAAAAGAAACACTAAAAAATATGGATCGTAGAGAAGCATTAAGGCGTACGGCGATGCTCATGGGGGGCGCACTTTCAGCTCCGGCAATTATCGGGGTTTTGAATGGCTGTACAGCAAAGCCGGTAATAAATTGGAAACCACAATTTCTATCGCCCGAGCAGGCTACCGTGGTTTCAGAGGTGGCTGAAATCATCATTCCTAAGACGGATACGCCAGGTGCTAAAGATGTCGGCGTGCCATCTTTTATCGATGTAATGTTAAAAGATGTGTATTCAGAGAAAGACCAGGAGCGTTTTATCAATGGGATAAAAGAATTTAATGAGAAGGCAATCGCACAGTTTGGAGAGTCTTTCCTCGAACTGGACGAAGAAGACCGCACCGGTCTTGTAAAGAAAGTTCACCTTGAAGCCATTGAAGCAAGTCGCACGACAAATCCTTCACCACCAAAACCGTTTATTCTGATGACGAAAGAATTAACCATGCTCGGATATTTTACTTCTGAAGCAGGGGCAACACAGGTCTTGCAATACGAAGCAGTTCCGGGTGCGTATAAGGGATGCGTTCCTTTATCGGAAGCGGGTAATGGTAAGACCTGGGCAACGTAACCAAAAATATGTATGCACTTAAAAAGACCTATCCTGATGGATAGGTCTTTTTTTATGGATCAAATGGCAATGTCGTTGAGTTAAGCTTGTTTTTTATGGCCTCACCCTGCCCTCTCCAAACGAGATGGTTTGTGGAAGCTTAACTCAACGACATTAGATTGAATGATTAAAATATTCTTCTTGTAATCGAAACTTATAATACCAATTGTTTGTAAAGTCGTGTCAACGTTTCACCGGCATCCAGGCACAATCCGGGATGGACACGTGAAGTTTGTAATACGGTACTGCGGGTAGCAGTGAGCCAGCGAAAACGTTCTGCGATAGATAACTCTCCGATTGATCCGCTATCTGGTCCACCTGCGCAAATCCGTTCGAAAGAGCCAATGTGTTCCTGCAATTCATCAAGGTCTAACTTTTCACAAAGTGCGCGAATACGTTTCTCGTTTAAAAAAATTTTGGTACTCAGAAATTTCTGTCGCGCACAATACAGGATCACGCCTACGTTGACAAACTCCTCACGTTCAACATGAGGAACAACCCGGATAACCGCGTATTCAAATAAGTGCTGCTCTTGCATATTGTGATTCTTTTACAAAGAAATCTGAATGTTTAACACGCGAGTTCACGAATTGCGTATAGGCCTGCCGATGTTGTTCTATTGAATCAAAAGGGTGATCGTCTTCCAGCCAGGTCGTAGGGATTAGCGCCATAACCCTTTGGATCGTGTCGGCTGTAAGTATCCTACGAAATTCAGCATCAACGTTTTCCAGTTCTGCCGCTTTAGAAAGTAGCACATGATCCTTTACTTGTGGGAACGTACGTTGTGGATTTTGCCAGTCATTCCAACTGTGGTGGAAATACAAGGAGGCGCCATGGTCGATCAGCCAGGTCTCCTTATGCCAGTAAAGCATATTTGTATTCCGGCTGGTTCGGTCAACGTTCATGAGTAAACAATCAAGCCATACAATCTGCGAAGCAAGTTTTGTATCTATTTTTGTGGCGAGCGGATCAAATGTAATTGCGCCAGAAAGATAATGCAGCCCGAGGTTAAGTCCGGTGCTGGCTTTTAACAAGTCTTGTATTTCCTCGTCGCCTTCTATCCGGCCAAATGCGGCGTCGAGGTTAGCCAATACAACTTCAGGAACCAGAAATCCCAAAGCCCGTGCTATTTCGCCTCCAATCAATTCAGCGATAAGCGCCTTTTTTCCTTGTCCCGCACCACGAAACTTCAGCACATAAAGGAATCCATCGTCGGCCTCTACGATGGCTGGCAAGGATCCACCTTCCCGCAAAGGCGTAACATAACGTGTTACGTTTACTCGCCGCAGTTCTGTCGGATTAACTTTCATTACAATGCTTCAAATGCCCAATGTAAAAAAAAATCGAACTCAAACCTCAGACATAGACTTCAAACTATCCCCAAACATTCATATAGATTGAACCAGAGCATTGATTTTTGACCTGGGTGGAGATAGCTGCGAGTTGCGAGCTACGAGCCGCGAGTTTGCAGGTTCAAAGTACGAGGTACAAATTACAAGGTACGAGGGTATTGCGACGTTGAACAGAATAAGCTGTCAAGTTTTTTCGCAAACCTAAAAAATTTTCAAACTCCAACCTCCAACCTCCAACCTCCAACCATCCCCGAACATCATAAAGTTTAAACCATGGCATTAATTTTTGATTTTGCCAGTGAATCACTTTTGCCTTTGTACGGAGAATCTTCTGCGGGCTTTGTGCGGTGCACATGTGCGCATTAGGATGACGGTGGCGAGGGTGGAGATAGCTGCGTGTTGCGAGCTACGAGCCGCGAGTTCGTTGGGTAATAAATCAAGTTCTTGCTATAAGCTTCAAGTTATTTTCGTTAAGCTAAAAAATTTCCAACCTCCAACCTCCAACCTCCAACTATCCCCGAACATCATAAGTTTAAACCATGGCATTATTTTTTGGTTTTGCCAGCGAATCATTTTTGCCTTTGTACGGGGGATCCTTCTGCGGGCTTTGTGCGGTGCACATGCGCGCATCAGGATGACAGTAACGAGGTGAGGAACTTTGAATCCATAAACCATGAACCATGAACTTTGAACCATGAACTTTCACCTGGCACGTTAATATAGCTCAATACTAAAAAAAACCGTGTGGAAAGCGCAGACGAAAAATTGGTCTACACCATAGGACATTCAACACATAGCGCGGAGGATTTTCTTGCTTTGCTAAAATCTTTTGGCATTGAACAATTGATTGACATCCGTCGTTATCCCGGATCGCGCCGGTATCCACATTTCAATAAAGAAGCACTCGCAGCATCACTATCAGGTCATAATATCGACTATATCCATCTTGAACAATTAGGCGGAAGGAGGACTACACGTCCGGATTCAAAAAATACGGCATGGCGTCATGCAGCCTTTAGAGGATATGCGGATTACATGGAACATGAAGAATTTAAAAAGGCAATGGACGAACTCGAAGAACTTGCAGCTCACCAGCGCACGGTATACATGTGTTCAGAAGCGGTATGGTGGAGTTGCCACCGGTCACTTGTTTCAGATTACTTGAAAGTACGTGGATGGAAAGTACTTCACATTATGGCAATTGAGAAAGCACAAGAACACCCGTATACATCACCCGCCAAAATCGTAGATGGAAAACTGATATACGCAACAGGGAATAACCTTTAGGCGGACTTCATTAAAGAATAGCTTCAAATAATTTATAGACTCCGAAAATAGCGGCTGCGACGAGGAGAATGGAAGTGATCGCAATAACAGCGACCAGTCCCTTTCCGGAACCCTGATGTTTCCCTTCGAAGTAATATTCCTTTAGTAGCCTGACATTTCTATCGTTCGATCGATACGCTACATCGAAGAGCGTGCCAACCAGCGGGATTGCACCAAGCACGGCATCCAGTGTTGAATTCAACATCATCTTTACGACAACCTTCCGACTGGCGCCGTGTTGATACATCGTATAAATCAGAACCCCTGAAATTGCATAAGTGATCAGGTCGCCTAAAACCGGGATGAGACTAAAGACGGGATCCAACCCAAAACGTATTTTCGTTCCTGGAATTACAAAGCGCGAATCAAGAAGTCGCGCAAATCCTTCAGCCCATTCGATTTGTTTAATGTGATCCACAGGTTCCTCGCCTGGTCGAAGAATTCGTATTTCTGGTGCGTTTTGTTTTGACATGGTTGGACATTAGGCATTATGGTATTAGGCATTAAGCAGGGTTGGTTTAAGAATTGCGATTAATATCCCAATACCCAATTCCAAATCAATGTCGTTGCGTTAAGCTTCCATAAACCTTCTCTTTGGAGAGGGTAGGGTGAGGCTATAAAAACACAAGCTTAACGCAACGACATTGCATGCCCAACGCCTAATACCAATGGAATAATTATTTTTTCGCTGTTAAATCGAGTTCAATATTTACCGTCTCGGAAATGAATTTGTCACCCAACGTTTTGTCGTTTCCGTAATTCATTTGCCAGTCACGGCGATCAATATCAAAGTTTGCTTTGGCTTCCAGTTTGTTTTCATCGAGATCTATGCGTGCCGGGAATGTGATATTTTTTGTGATATCCTTCAGCTTGAAATTGCCGCTAACGCTAAAGTTGGCCCCATCTACAATGGAAGTGTCCTGACTATTCGGTTCGTATGGTTCAATCTTCGTAATCTCAAAAGAAGCAGCGCCAAATTTATCTGCATCAAAAAAATCGCCACTTAAAAGGTGTGGGCGTAGCTTACTGTCGATCATTGGACCATCTTCTTCCATGTCCATCGATTTTATGTCGATCTGAAAATCCCCACCAGTAATCTGGTTGTTTTCCACTTGAACTTCGCCAGCAGTGATTTTAAATTTGCCAGGATGGTTTTTACCAACGCCGTGGCCGGTAAAACGAACATGAGATTCAGCAGTGTCGAGTTTAAAAGACTGACCGACACCTTCTGAAGCTGTCTGCTTATCCGTTATCACGGCATCGTCACCTTTAGGAGGTTGGTTACATGCAGTAAACACCGTGGCTGTAAAAATTACCAGAGACAATAGTGTTAAATGAACGTTCTTTTTCATGATTTTAGATTTATAGATTTTTAGGTTTTTCACTAAGTTCTATAAAAAATCATGCACGACACCGGACGAGCTGACGGCGATTCTTTTTAAGACGCGAGGGACCGAATCGAACAGTTCTTCGAGGGTTTAGCGCGCTTGTAGCGCCGTGCTTTGTTTTTTTTAACACAACATGAGTAAAGTTTCTACAATCACACTTTTGCTCAAGTATGGAGAATGACAATAGTGTGTCGGGAATTGTCATTTTGAAAAATTTATTACGTTCCTCAAAATCAGGGGTAAATTTTTTGTGGGTTTGGCTGATCGCTTTTTTTTCTATACGTTCGACGGTAACAAACGCAACTCATATGCTATACGCGTTTCTTTATCTTTTATCCGGCTGCCTGTTGGTCAGGGTTTAAATTGATTTTTTCATCTCCGCTCCCTTACGTATTCCGGTGTGATTTATACGCTTTTAAAAAGATAAGCGAATCCCTCTTACACATGAATGTATAGCACCACTTCACTTCAGCACAGGTTATTTCACCCCGCTATTTTTGTGATCTCATCAGCGTGGTGTTGATCTCCCTTGTTGACGGATCTTCTTAATATTTTTTTTAATCTGGCCTTTGTGGAAGGAATCCACTGTAATGTGTGTATGAAAACTTTACCCTCTTTTAGCAGAACATTAATCATCATCGGCATGGTGCTGACCTCTTATGTTGTACAGGCTCAGCAAGTATTCAAAACAACACCGACTTCAACAATCGGATTTCTGGAGTATCTTCCAGCGGATTACAATACGAATTCTAACAAGTATCCGATTGTGATCTTTCTTCATGGATTAGGAGAGCGCGGTCCGGACACAGACGATATTGCGCAGTTAAATACAAGTATCGAGAACGTTAAGAAACACGGACCAACGAAACATGTAAATAGTGGAACGCAATTTCCTTTTATTCTTGTTTCTCCTCAGTTAAAAAACAGGTATGGTGACTGGCCTACTTCGTATGTTTTAGAAGTATTGGACTATGTTAAAACGTATTTGCGTGTTGATGAGAGAAGGATTTACCTGACTGGCTTAAGCCTTGGCGGTGGTGGAACTTGGACGGTTACACAAAATAACCCTACATTGTTTGCGGCTATCGCACCCGTGTGCGGAAGTAAAAATTCAACCAGTAAAGCTTCTCTTCTTGCTGCCGAAAATTTACCGGTTTGGGCGTTTCACGGCGATAAGGATACCACTGTTCCCATGAGTCGCAGTGTTGCCATGGTGAACGCCATTAACAACTGTGCGCCTACACCAAATCCAAAAGCACTGCTTACCATATACCCTGGCGTAGGCCATAATGCATGGGATAAAGCATATACACCGAATACATCATACCACAATCCTAATGTGTACACCTGGATGATGTCGTACACGAATACGATAAATGCAGGCAATAAAGTGCCCATTGCGAATGCCGGCACGGATCAATCGCAGTCTGCATCAACCTTATCCCTAACAGGAGATGCAACAGATGCCGATGGAACAATCGCTTCCTACAGCTGGAGTAAGTTAAGCGGAGGTAATGTCACGATGACCAACAGCACCAGCAAGGTGGTAAGCCTCAGTGGAATGACAACCGGAACTTACGTTTTCAGATTACGCGTTACAGATAATTCCGGAAATACAGACTCGGACTATATAAAAGTAACCATCGGTTCAAATCAAAATCCAATTGCCAATGCAGGTGCTGACAAAAGTATTACACTGCCTACGAGTTCTGTAAGCTTAACAGGAAGTGCAACCGATGCAGATGGAACCGTTGCGTCATACACATGGAGCAGCGTATCTGGACCGTCCACGGTTACCCTTACGAATGCCTCTTCAGCAACCGTGTCTGCGAGTAACCTTACCGTTGCAGGTATGTACACGTTGAAGTTAACAGTTAAAGACAATGCCGGGGCAACGCATACGGACAACGTAAACATTACTGTAAATCCGGCACCGGCGAGAGAGCCTAACGCAGCACCCATTGCCAACGCAGGGTCTGATAAATCGATTACACTGCCAACTACTTCAGTTAGTGTTGCGGGTAGTGGCACAGACAGCGATGGTACAATTTCAAGCTATACATGGACAAGCATTTCAGGGCCGTCTACAATTACACTTGGCAATGCAACGGCCTCAACTGTTTCCGTTTCGGGTCTTACCGTTGCGGGAACATATACACTACGTTTAACTGTAAAGGACAACTATGGTGCTACAGACACCGATGATGTTAATGTTATAGTGAAAGTTGCAACCGCAAATGTTGCTCCGAAAGCCAACGCAGGAAAAGACATAAAAATTACCTTACCGACAAGTTCCGTAGTAATTACCGGTTCAGGGACCGATACCGATGGAACCATTGTCTCTTACACATGGAAGCAGGTATCCGGACCGTTGAAGGCAACGATGTCAAGTACGACGTCAGCGAGTTTTACGGCTTCAGGCATGACGGTTGCTGGATTTTATGTATTCATGATTACTGTGAAAGACAATAACGGAGCCATTGCTACCGATAAGATGGGGGTAAGGGTTTATCCAGCACCAGCTACTTTGACTTCAGCGCGAATGGCGGATACAGAATCAATGAACATGGTGGAAGAACCAGTACTGCAACTTTCGACAACAGAAGAACCTGTTTGGAATAACAAATATGTTAGTATTTATAATCAGTCAGGCGCACGCATCTACAGTGGTAAATGGTCGGCACAAGCTTATGCACAAACTTTTTCACAGCGTGGGATATACCTCTATAACGTCCGTGAAAACGGTAAGATTATAAAATCAGGAAAGATCGCCATCGTTCAATAAAAAGGGATAGCAATAAACAAAATAGAACCATCGTCAGATCACGACGATGGTTTTATTTTTTGTTTAAGACTTACTTAAGATTTTGCAAACGCACGGTTGAAAGTCTTAAACCGATGAGATACTTTCTTTACAGATTTTTTTATGGGTTGTGTAGTCTCCTTCTCTGTTATTGCCTTTCGTGTCAATTGATAAAGGATCAATCCGACGGTAGCAACGGCAAGCGAAATACCGATCGCTTTGGCAGCAGTCGGAATTTTTTCCCCGGAAGGGGGAATGAACAGCACACCGGTCTCATCAGTTACAGCAGGCTGATTTACATACCGGCCATGGAGTGGTTGAGCAACTTCATCAAACCGACGGGAGAGGGCGTGTAACGCATTTCGCATCTCGCCACCATACATTGGATACCCATGACCCGTTGCGACGATCTCCGGATCAAGTGCAGCCAATTTTAATACGGATATTTTTGCAGAAGCCCAGTTACAGGTAAAGTATTTCGGCGGACCGGATAAATGCTTCTTATAAGTAAGTGCGAAAATGGCTGACTCTTGTTTCGTTGTTACAAAGGCATCGCCAACAATAAGTGTTTTATCTTTTTCACGAAACAGGCTTATATGCCCGGGTGAATGTCCTGGTGTATGCAGGTATTTCCAATCGGAAAGCCCGGGAATACTATTGTCATCAGGAAGCGGTTTGATATGCTCGTGAACATCTATAGGACCTCGTGGGTACATCCACGACATCGTTGCCATCATACCACCACCCACAGTTGGATCCGCAGGCGGATAAGCCGAAGCACCAACGAGGTAGGGTAATTCTAATGGATGCGCAAAGATCGGAACATTCCATTCTTTAGCAAGCGCTTCCAGGGCGCCAACATGGTCGAAATGCCCATGTGTTAAAACAATTGCAACGGGTGGGCTATTCTCACCAAAAAGCTGGCGCGCCATTTCTTTTATCTTCGGCGCTGACCATTTCAGTCCGGCATCAATCAATGCCCATGCCTGACTGTCTTCATCCTGCACCATATAATAATTTACAAACAAATCTTTCTTTCCCCAAACTCCCGTGGCGACCGAAAAAACATCTGATCCGACTTCCTGTTTACGTGTTGTTGTTGTTGATACCATAATCCGTGCTTTTGATCTGACATAAGATAAAATACATGCCTGGCGTTTTTCCCTGCTGGATGCTCAGCGAGATGATGGAATTCCACTATGAGCGGGAGATAGGGGTACAGCGAGGTACAGGATACGAGGTACAAAAGTACAAGGATAGCTGCGGACAAGGTTTATAATCGGCCAAGTGAACTGAAGGTACCAGCACGTACCACGTACCTCATGTCACGTACCTTGTACTCGTACTTTGCACCTCGGACCTTGCAGGGGTCTTCTTTTGCTCGGAAGAAACTGTTTTTAAAAAGAAAGTGTAACTTTCTGTCACCATTAAAAAATCCCGCTTATGAAGACTTGTATTTTGGCATTCGGTATTTTCCTGATCAGCAACCATGTTGGCATGGCGCAGGAGATTTCAAAAGAGGTTCAGATCAAGCTTGCTGTTGCAGCTGCTCCTGCTGAGTTAAGAGACGAAGCTTCGGTATATGGATACGACAAGGATGGAAAGTTGGGCGTGATAAAACAAGGGAAGAATGACCTTATTTGCCTGGCAGATGATCCACAGCAAAAGGGTTTAAACGTGTCTTGTTATCATAAAGATCTGGAACCGTTTATGACGCGTGGACGGGAATTGAAATCAACTGGAAAAGGCTTCCAGGAAATATTCGACATTCGTGAAAAAGAAGTTAAGGATGGGAAACTACAAATGCCGGGAGATCCTTCCAGCTTATATGTGTTTACAGCACAAGAAGATGCTTATAATAAAACGACCGGCGAGATTACCAAAGGATACCTTCGTTACGTGATCTACATTCCCTATGCAACCGCTGAAAGTACAGGCCTCCCGTTGACTCCCAGTTCGCCGGGAATGCCCTGGATCATGGACCCCGGAACACATCGTGCTCACATCATGATCAATCCCGCGAAAGACTGATCATGTTCCGGAATCCGAACTTAGAGAATTGTTGAGTCAGAACTACGCAGCACAATCGAGTAATCCGAAGCTTCGGGAGACCACATGTACATTGGTCAGGGCAAAAAACGACACTAGGAAAAATGACACCGAAAGAAACATTACGAAAATGGATTGACGCATTTAACAAAGCTGATTTAGAAACCATTTCAGACCTGTATGCTGACCATGCAATTAACCATCAGGTAGCAAATGAACCTGTTGAAGGAAAACTTGCGATTAAGCAAATGTTTGCAACTGAATTTGCAGCAGCTGAAATGACGTGTATTCCTGAAAACATATTTGAAGACGGGGAGTGGGTAATTTTAGAGTGGAAAGATCCAAAAGGCCTTCGGGGATGTGGTTTCTTCCACATTCAAAATGACAAGATTATTTTTCAGCGAGGTTATTGGGATAAATTGTCGTTTCTAAAGCTAAACAATTTGCCACTTTCGTGAATTTATCCCGCGCATGACAAATCAAGATTATAGCATAGAACCGTACACCGTTAACGACAGGGTGCAGGTTCTCGACGTTTGGGAGGATTCTGTACTAGCCACCCACGACTTTTTAGATCAGACAGACTTTCAAGAAATCAAAAAACTCGTGCAGGCCATTGACTTCACTGCCTTTGAAGTTTATTGCCTAAAACAAAACAACAAAGTAGCGGGATTCATTGGCGTTGCCGGACAGAAAATAGAAATGCTTTTCTTTTCACCCGAATACATTGGAAAAGGTCTTGGTAGAAAGCTAACTGACTTTGCTTTTTCTGAATTAAAGACCGACAAAGTGGACGTTAACGAACAAAACACAAAAGCGGTAAGGTTCTATGAAAAGCTTGGATTTAAGGCGTACGAACGAACAGAAAAAGATGATCAGGGAAGAAAATATCCTTTGCTGAAAATGAAACTTGAAACGGCAGAAAAGAACAGGTAACAAATACCAATGAAGATAGCAATAATTATATTTTTTGTATTTTCAACTACAACCACCTTTGCGCAGTTAACGCAAACATCATCACACAAGAGCAAGCTTTAAAAGATCTGGAAATATTTCAAACTTCACTTAAGCAAATCCATCCCAATATCTATCGCTATACGTCTAAGGTATATTTTGACAATGAATACGAAAATGTAAGGGCATAAATAGGTGAAACGATAACCATCAACGAGTTCTATAATTTACTAGCACCTGTCATTACATCACTTCAGAAATTCAAAGATAAACGCCCACGTCACCTTAATCGTACTTGCCGTTACCTCACCGCACATTCGTTGAGTTTTATCTCTAATTTCTTTCATTAATGCATAAATGGTTGGATTTTTGTTTTCAAGTTATCCGTAATCATTTTGATCATGAAAAGAACCCTCTTCGCCTTATTAGTATTCATTCCGATTGTATTTGCGCAGGCACAGAATGGCGAGATTAAAGCCGAAGGAAAAATCACCGACTCACGCACAGGCCAGGGAATAAAAGCAAACATTCGCTACAGCAGTATCCCAACAGGAAGTATTAACGGGCGATTCAATGATAGTACATTTTCATTCTCGATTTTCGGAACTGCAAAGTATCAGATCACCGTGTCTGCTGAAGGATATAGTCCGCGTACCGTCATTGTTGATCCTAAAGACATCAATGAAGAAAATAAAGTTATTCGTAATATCAGTCTTTCACCGAAAGGGGAAGCCATAGTACTCGATCACCTGATCTTTGCGCAGGGTAAAGCAGTGATAGATCCGAAGTCGTACACAGGATTGGATGAAGTGGTGCAGATGATGAAAGAGAACGAAAGGATTGAGATCCAGCTTGAAGGGCATACCGACAATGTTGGAAGTCCCAAAGGCAATCTTGAATTATCAGAGAGTCGCGTTGAGGCGGTGAAGAAATACCTGGTGAGCAAAGGTATCGCCAAGGGAAGAATTAAGACCAAAGCATTCGGAGGTTCTCAACCACTTAAAAATGAAATGACACCGGAGGCGCGTGCGCTGAACAGGAGGGTGGAGTTAAGGGTGCTGAAAGATTAATCTATTTAATTTTGATACCAATGGGACTGATCAATCCTCGTTCAGATTCAGCGGACGCTAAATTGCTTGGCGCCCAAGCGAGACGCGCGAGACGCTTGCGCGAGTTAAAAAAGGTAATGAAAGGTTAATTTCTCACGGCTTTCTCGTTCAAATGCCGTGGAGCATGTGTATCGGTAGAGAAACCGTACATCCAAATCACAGGACCCGAGCGATGAATATAAACGACGACTCAGTTTAATTTTTCATTGGCCTTTTTCACTTTGCGCGCCATCGCACTTTGCTCAACTTCCCAAGCTTTCCAATATTTCTTCAGCAATTCTAACTCTTCGTCGATATGCGGATATTCTGCTTCCGGTATAGCAGGAAACATTCCGGCTGTAAGATGTTGAGATGTTAATCCGCCTGTCCATTCAAAATGGCCAGGATCGTATGGCTTTTTCCAGCGGCCTCCCCAGCGAAGTCCGAGGTTCTCGCCTGCAACACCAATTTTTCGCCATAAGCTAACATTATCCCAAACCGCAACCGAATCTACAATAGGCACTACATCTACTGCTAATCCGTATTGATGTTTTGATTTTCCTCCGGTTGAATTGGTGTATTTGCGTCCCATGAACCGGTATTCATTTTGTTTGGCATGGGTGCGATAGGTTTCAACCACGGCGAGGTCAATTCCTTTTTGTTTACACATGACAATAAGCTTTTTGATTTTATCCCGGAAATAGGGATGTAGTGCGTTGAGATCTGTGATCATCGAAAGTGAACCACGATCTTTACCAAATGTAAAATTTTGGACAATAGTCCATTGTTTCCATGCATTCATTGTATCCACAGCCAATTGCACAGTAGCCTCTGATTCGTCCATGATCATGGATGAATCGATAACGATTACTTCAACGTAAGTATCCTCGGGAAAAGCCTCTGAATGTTCTCGGCAGTCGTAAGGAGAAAAAAGTAAATCAGTCTGGCCAAACAATGTTAAACTAACGAGCGATAAAATCGTGGTCAAACCAACCACGAAGGCGGGGATACGCATACTTAACTTTCAATTAAGCTGCAATGATATGATATTTAGCGGATTGTAAAAAACGATAGCAGCGGAGCTGACGTAAGAATGTATAAAAAAATCCCGCATTCAATTAAATGATGCGGGATTTTTTTGATTCAGCCGTTATTTGGTACTTGCTGAATCTTCACTTTGTACCTCGCTAAAGATCTGGTCATAGCGTTTCTTTAGCTCATCATCCGTAGGCAAACTGTTCTTGATTTCATTGTAAGTTTTTGCTCCCACAAAATCCTGCGCAAGCTTCTGAAACGTGTCGCTGATTTCCTGTGCGCCTTCATCCTTTACTTTTGCTACTTCTTTAATGAAGGCAATTTCTTCAGGTGTTGCTTTTGCTTCAGTCAGCTTTGTTTCATCCTCAATTATTTTGGACAATTCATTATATCGGCCTGCGGTCATGTCCTCATTTTCTTTCACCATCGTGGTGATCTCGTTTAACAGATTCTGTTTCATATCATTTACAGAATCCATGGTGATTGCATATTTTTTCAATTCTTCATCGGTGATACCAGCCTGAGCAGCATCCCCCGAAGTTGCAGTTGTAGCATTGGATGAATCACTTGCTGCATTTTGTTCCTGGGCACTTACCACACTTGCTGCAAAGGTGATACAAAAGAGAAATACGATCTTCTTCATAAGTATTTAATTGTTTGGTTATCGGTAATTAAATTGTTTCCTATATAGCCTCAGAAAAATTATGCCAATCACACAATACGCGATGAATGGTCAAAATTGAAGATCAATGGAAGCAATCATCTATTCTTGCTACAAAATGTAGAAAGCTACAATGATCTTTTCTGAATGTAAGTTATGTCGCTTAGTTAGGTTCCCAAGGCTTAATAAAAGGCAGAAGGCTGGGATGAAGCCATAAAAGCAAGCGGCACTAAACGACATTGATTTGTAAATATAAAAAACCCCATAAAAAAAGCCACCCGTTTGGGTGACTTTTCCGATTAAAGTCCACGTATTTTATCAAACATGTGCTTTCGCGTGCGGAGCGCCTGCCAGAATTTCGTCATTGGCATAGCTTGCAAATTTTTTAAAGTTTTGAATAAATGCATCGGCCAGAAAGTTTGCCTTCTGGTCATAAGCATCTTTATCGGACCATGTATTTCGCGGATTTAAAATTTCCTGAGGTACCCCAGAACATTCCAACGGTACGGCTATTCCAAACACGTCATGATGCGCATATGAGACTTCCGATAATTCACCATCTAATGCCGCGGTGATTAATGCACGGGTATGCTGCAGCCGCATGCGTTTTCCTATGCCATACGGGCCTCCCGACCAACCCGTATTCACCAACCATACGTCAACTTCTTCTTCTCGAATTTTCCGGCTCAGCATCGCTGCATAATGCGTTGGATGCAACGGCATGAAGGGTGCTCCAAAGCATGCTGAGAACGTCATGGTCGGTTCAATGATACCTGCCTCTGTTCCTGCAACTTTAGCGGTATACCCGCTGATAAAGTGGAATGCGGCCTGACCAGGTGTTAATTTTGAAATAGGCGGAAGGACACCATAGGCATCGCAGGTTAAAAAGAAAATGTGTTTTGGATTTTTTCCAAGCGACGGAATCATAATGTTTTTGATGTGGTCAAGCGGATAACTTACACGCGTGTTTTCAGTGCGTTCATCGTTGGCATAATCGACTTCCGGTGTACCAGATTTGAAACCAACGTTCTCCAATAAGGCACCGCTTTTAATCGCGTGATATATTTCAGGCTCTTTATCTTCCGAGAGATTTATTGTTTTGGCATAACAACCACCTTCAAAATTGAAGATCACATTATCGGGTGTCCATCCATGCTCATCGTCGCCGATGAGTTTACGATGAGGATCAGTAGAGAGTGTTGTCTTACCCGTTCCCGAAAGACCAAAAAAGATGGCCGTATCTCCAGCTGCGCCCACGTTTGCTGAACAATGCATGGACAGTACTTGCTGTTCAGGGAGGAAAAAATTCAAAGCATAGAATACGCCCTTCTTGATTTCTCCTGTATAAGCACTTCCACCGATTAGAATTATTTTGCGTTTGAAATTTACAATGGAGAAATTATGCTGGCGCGTTCCATCCATCTCCGGATCCGCCCTGAAGTTTGGGGCATTCAGAATTAGCCATTCCGGTGAAAAGCGAAGTAACTCTTCTTCAGATGGTCGTAGAAACATATTATACACAAACAGATCAGACCAGGCCAATTCATTGATAACACGTACGCCCACACGATAGCGTTCATCAGCGCAGGCATAAGCATCACGCACATAAAATTCTTTTCCGTTGAAATAACGAATCATCTTCTGATACAGCAGATCAAACTTTGTTGCGTCAAACGGAATATTAAAATTATTCCACCACACCTTACTCGAGGTGAGTTCATCCTTAACAGTAAATTTATCTTTGGGAGAGCGACCGGTGAATTCTCCGGTGTCGACAGCGATAGCACCGCTGGTGGTTAGGGTGGCTTCACCACGCTTGATGGAAATGTCAGTCAATTGTTCCACAGAGAGATTCCAATGTGCCTGACCTTCATAAATACCATAATCAACGACCGATCCAATGGACGGCCTTCTTCCATGTTCCTGCATGTCAATTCGGGTTAATGAGAATGTGAAGGTACGATTTTTTCATAGTTCAATCGTTTGCAATGGAGATTTTATTTACTTTGCCGTTCGAATAACTGATTTGCTAAAGTGGAATTATGCGCCTACTTTGAAGCGAAATTTTGCAAAAGCGCAAATGGGTTTTATAAGATTTTATAAAACTGCGTTATTCCAAATAATTTTTCGAAACCTAAACTTCGCTGATTGAATGGAGCGTAAACCTTATGCCCGGAAAATCTGTTCCGGATTTTCATTTTTTGACCCCACATCTCAAAATGCGTCTTGCCGCGATTCGCTATCTGCTCCTAGAATACTTTCGCCTGCCCACATTATCTTGCCGCTATGAACACGCAAAAAAAATTTCTTGGACATCCGCGTGGCTTATCAACTTTGTTTTTCACAGAGATGTGGGAAAGATTCAGTTACTATGGTATGCGTGCACTACTTGTTCTTTTTATGATAGCAGCAGTAGAGAAGGGTGGGATGGGACTCGATACGCGCACAGGCACTGCGATCTATGGACTGTATACCATGTTCGTATATTTACTGGCGCTTCCGGGTGGATGGCTGGCCGATAAGTTATTCGGACTGCGAAATGCTGTCTTTTATGGTGGTTGCATTATTGCCCTGGGGCACATATGTCTTGCTCTTCCGTTTACAGAAACATTCTTTTTAGGACTTCTTTTAATCGTGATGGGCACTGGTCTGTTGAAACCTAATGTCAGCAGTTTAGTTGGTGAACTCTACCAAAGCAACGAACAGGCTAAGCGCGATGCTGGTTTTTCAATTTTTTATATGGGTATTAATCTCGGTGCATTCACATCTCCTTTTATCACAGGTTACTTAGGTGAACACATCAACTGGCACTATGGTTTTGCCGCAGCAGGATTAGGGATGATTGCCGGTGTTATTCAATATAAAGCTACCGAAAAATACCTGGGCGATATCGGCGGACCTCCGGCTCTTGAAGGAAATGAAACGGAACAACGATTAAAGCAAAACCGCATCCGTATGGGTTTGTGGATAGCCTTGGCGTTACTTTTTATTTTTGTAGGATTATTGATGGCGCGTGTAATTGAAATTGATCCGGTGTTCATAGCACAGGCTTCGAGTATTGTTATCTTATGTGCGATCACGCTTTTCTTCCTTTACATTTTCATTTTCGAAAGGCTTACCGCAGATGAACGCAAGAAACTTGGTGTGATAGCGATTCTGTTTGTTTTCTCAGCAATATTCTGGGCAGGGTATGAACAACAGGGATCATCGCTGAATTTGTTTGCGGACCAATATACCGATCGTATGATCTTCGGATGGGAAATGCCGGCAAGTTGGTTCCAGTCAGCACCGCCGATTTTCGTTGTTGTGTTCTCTCTCGTCTTTGCATGGCTTTGGGTTTGGCTTTCAAAACGCAATCTCGATCCTGGTACTCCCGCCAAATTCTCCTTTGGATTGATCTTTATGGGCCTGGGTTTCGCGGTAATGATGTGGGCATCCATGCGCATGATTGCCGATGGTGTACTCGGCCCCGAAGCTGCGCCAGGATGGCTCATTGTAACATACCTGCTACATACATTTGGTGAAATATGTTTGTATCCCGTCGGCTTGAGCAGTGTAACAAAACTCTCACCTTCAAAGCTTAAAGGACAGATGATGGGCGTGTGGTTTATGTCGCTTGCGTTTGGAAACTTAATCGCTGGATTGTTTGCCGGAGAGTTTGATGAAAATGCAGTGGCTTCAGACCCAACCTTACTCGTCGATCTTTTTGGGGTTGTCGTGAAAATAATGATCATATCAGGCTTACTCATTTTAATATTGAGCAAACCCATTCGAAAACTGATGGGTGATGTTCGTTAGAAATTGAATTAATTTAAGCACTATAGAAATGGAAGAACCGAAATTCAAACCGTATGTGCCTGCAGAAGTTAACATGCCGGAATTTACATGGAAGTCGATCTTATTTGGATCACTAGCTGGTATCTTATTCGGCTGTTCAACAGTTTACCTCGCGTTGAAGGCGGGACTCACCGTGACGGCATCTATTCCTATTGCTGTTATTGCCATTACGCTGGGAAGGAAATACCTCAAGACAACCATTCTTGAAAACAACATTATCCAGACAACCGGATCAGCTGGTGAGTCTATCGCGGCCGGTGTTGTTTTCACCTTACCGGGATTTTTGTTTTTATCTCCGGGTGCAGATGGCGTAAGTGTAGGTGAAGCTTATTTCGATTATCTCACCATCCTGATATTGGCTGCCTTCGGTGGAATGCTTGGTACATTTATGATGATTCCGTTAAGGCGATCATTGATTGTTAAAGAACATGGTGTACTTCCATATCCCGAGGGCACAGCATGTGGTTCTGTACTTCAGGCTGGAGAGAAGGGTGGGGTGTATGCACAAACAGCGTTCATTGGTATGGGTGTCGCGTTTGCTTATGCGTTACTTCAAAAAGTATTTCATGTTATTTCAGAAATCCCTTCGGTGATGACAAGTCAGGCCAACAAGTTCTGGCCTTCGGCAGCGACGCGTGCAGAGATCACACCAGAGTACCTTGGTGTCGGATACATTATTGGTCCGGCGATCTCTGGCGTTTTGGTAGCAGGATCTGTGCTGGCATGGTGGGGATTAAATCCTTTGCTGGCTACACTTGTACCTCCGGAAACAATCGCATTGCAACTTGTTAAACTTGGTTATCTCGCTGATCTTAGTGTTGCAGGATCATCGCGATATGGATCATGGAATCCCGAAACCCAAACCTTTGCCAATTTTGCCGATGCGATCTACACCGCTTACATCAAACAAATCGGAGCTGGTGCTGTTGCAGCAGGTGGGATTATCACCTTAATAAAGACCATTCCCACCATCATAAGCTCGTTTAAAGGAAGCCTCGGCTCCTTATCGGAGAAAAAAACGGAGAGTACGCTTCGCACAGAAAGAGACCTTTCATTTAAGGTCGTAATCATCGGAAGCCTTGGACTTGTAATACTCACTGCCATTTTACCTGATAACATCATACCGGGAGACGGGATTTTGCAAAAGCTTCTAATTGGTTTACTGATCGTAATCTTTGGTTTCTTTTTCGTCACAGTCTCCAGCCGTATCGTTGGTTTGGTAGGCACGAGTAACAATCCTATTTCAGGGATGACCATCGCTACGTTGATGGGAACGTGTCTTATTTTCACCAGCGTAGGATGGTCAGGTAAATTTTATGAACCGCTTGCACTTGTAGTGGGAGGTATGATCTGTATCGCTGCCGCCAACGCAGGGGGTACGTCACAGGATTTAAAATCAGGATACATTGTAGGGGCTACACCAAAGTATCAGCAACTTTCTTTGTTCATTGGCGCCATTGTTTCATCTATCGCCATTGGTATTGTTGTTCAGGTGCTGGATACACCCACACCGGAAATGGTGCAACAGGGAATCACACACGCAATCGGAAGCAGTACTTATCCGGCACCACAAGCTACGTTGATGGCTACCTTAGCGCGTGGTATTTTATCGTTTAACCTGGATTGGCAATTCGTTATTGTAGGTGTATTCATTGCCGTAACGCTTGAATTGTGTGGCATCAAAGCACTCGCGTTTGCCATTGGTTTATACCTTCCGCTTTCTACAACGCTACCCATATTTGCCGGCGGCGCTTTGAAAGGTGTAATGGATTGGAATGCTGAACGAAAAGGTCTTGAAAAAGAAGAAGGTGAACTAGGAAAAGGAAGTTTATTTGCAACCGGACTCATTGCCGGCGGTGCGCTCACTGGTGTGTTTGTTGCCATCATTGCTGTAACGGCACCTCAGATTATGTCATCGCTTAACCTCGAGGAAACCATGTTGCATATTTTGGGTGAAGGGGGATATCACATTCTTGGTATTCTTTTCTTCGTCAGTATGATGGTCATGTTATTTCGCCTTACGACAAAGAGAGATTAACCTTTTTTATATAAAGCGTCGTTACATGCTAAACCCTTTTCCTTTTAGGAGAAGGGTTTAGTTTTATTCGCATAATTTCAAACACACCCATTTCAACGGAAATGCTGGGCATCGTTCTATTAGGCGCAGCATTATTTCGTCGCAGCAGGAACACCACTCTCTCATTCGAAGCCGAATCCTGAGCACGGTCCCCGGCGCGCGAGACAGCATCTTCGCTCGCTGCTGGCAGCCGCACCGGCATTGCTCAGGATCCGATAACGAGGGGTGGGTGTGTTCCGAGGATAAAAACCAGGCGATTAGAATCTTTTGTTACGCTATTGATTCCTCACTCATTCGAAGCGATAGACGGCGGGTGAGTGCTGAGCGAGAATACGAGAATAACTGGAGTGTTAAATCACCAGGCTTGCGCGATGCATTACATGGTTTGTCGCCCTGTTGATCAACAGCGTATGGCGTAAGGGTGGTTTGATGCTCTCGTAAATTTCAATTTCGTTTTCAGCAGCATACCAGAAATAGGCTGTTCTGTCGAGCTCACCAGGAGGGATCTCCGAACGCAATACCTCAAGGTCGCGGTACGAAATTCTTCTGCACGTCATGTCGGCCTGAATGGAAGACCGGCTAAAGGGTATGGACGCTACAACGGCAAGAACTTGTTCCGGGTCGGCCTGGTATTCGTAGTAACTGGCATAACGTCCCGAAGTCAAAAGAAATTTAATTCCGGTAACAGGTGCTGTCAATCCTAATTCGGTAATGGCAGATTCAGATAGTGTATCCTGAAGCCCGGTGTACAACACGAGGGGTGGAACGGCGTCATCAACTGCAACCTCCTCACCACCTCTGTTGAGGTAAGCTGGTTTTTTTAACATGACGGCATAACCGACAAGTACCATCGAAAGAAGCAGCGCAACAGTAAATTTCTCTCCTTTATTTACCATGTTTATCCATAAATTTTCTCAAGGTTTGCAAAGCTTCTGCTTCAGATTTCTGTATCTGACCATCGGCATCAATGATGGCTTGGGCGTCATCGAAAAAACCTGTGCTTTGTGCTTCCTGTAGTTCATTGAAAAATGCAAATGAATCTTTACACAGTTCATTGATTTTTGATTTATCAAATGAATTGTATTCACGGATGGTCTGATACAACTTCTTTTCAAGGTCTGTACCATCGGGAAACAGCCTCGCCATTTTATTTTTTATCGCCGATAGTTCTTTTGGATCGTACGTATTATCAACATGAGCCATGTGCACGTATAAAAAAAGAATAAAATCCGGAAAAGTCGAATGTATCACCATAGTTAAGCGTTCTGAGTCGTACGAAATATACTAAAAAAATTAAATTGTAATTCCGCGTTGTTTTTTCAACGGCGAACCATTTGTTCAAACGCAAAAAAGGCTGCCTCAAGAAGAGACAGCCCTTTTTATCGAATTCCCACAGGGAAGAAGCATTTTTACATCATTCCGCCCATGCCGCCACCGTGTGGCATAGCAGGTGCTTCTTTTTCTTCAGCGATATCAGATACAACGGCCTCTGTTGTTAACAACAGTCCTGCGATAGACGCTGCATTCTCCAATGCAAGGCGTGTTACTTTCGTAGGATCGATAATACCGGCTTCGAAGAAGTTTTCGAATTTGTTATCACGTGCGTTGTAACCGTAATCTTTCTTACCATCGCGAACTTTGTTCACGATCACAGAAGCTTCCTGACCAGCGTTTTCAGCGATGGTTCTCAACGGAGACTCCAGTGCAAGTCTTACGATGTTAACACCTGTAGCCTGATCTTCGTTGCTTAAATTAAGCGTATCCAGATTTTTCAATGCTTCGATTGCACGGATATAAGCGACACCACCACCAGGGACGATACCTTCCTGAACAGCAGCACGTGTTGCGTGCAACGCATCATCTACGCGGTCTTTCTTTTCTTTCATTTCAACTTCCGTTGCAGCACCCACATAAAGGATGGCTACACCACCTGACAATTTCGCCAGACGTTCCTGAAGTTTTTCTTTATCGTAATCGGAAGTAGTAGATTCGACTTGTGCTCTGATCTGAGCGATGCGACCCTGAATTTCAGGTTTTTTACCGGCACCATTCACGATCGTCGTATTGTCTTTATCGATGTTGATCTTCTCTGCACGACCAAGCATATCCAGTGTTGCGTTCTCTAATTTGAAACCTTGTTCTTCAGAGATTACTTTACCACCTGTCAAGATAGCGATATCTTCCAGCATGGCTTTTCTTCTGTCGCCAAAACCAGGCGCTTTAACGGCAGCTACACGCAGTGCACCACGAATCTTGTTCACCACAAGGGTAGCAAGGGCTTCACCTTCTACTTCTTCAGAGATGATTAAAAGTGGTTTACCAGTTTGAGCAGACTGCTCAAGGATTGGAAGCAGTTCTTTCATGCTGCTGATCTTTTTGTCATAGATCAGGATGTAAGGGCTTTCCAATTCAGCTTCCATTTTCTCTGTGTTGGTCACAAAGTAAGGAGAGAGATAACCGCGATCGAACTGCATACCTTCTACGGTCTTCACTTCAGTTTCGGTTCCTTTCGCTTCTTCAACAGTAATTACACCGTCTTTTCCTACTTTATCCATAGCATCAGCGATCATTTTACCGATCGTTTCATCACTATTGGAAGAGATGGTTGCAACCTGCGCAATTTCGTTTGAATCTTTAATCTTTTTAGATTGTTTTTTCAATGCATCAACAACGGCGTCAACGGCCTTATCAATACCTCTTTTAAGGTCCATTGGGTTAGCGCCTGCAGCTACGTTCTTAATACCATGCGCATAAATTGATTGCGCTAATACTGTAGCTGTTGTAGTACCATCACCGGCAGCATCTGCAGTTTTAGAAGCAACTTCTTTCACGAGTTGTGCACCCATGTTTTCGATCGCATCTTTCAGTTCAATTTCTTTCGCTACTGATACACCATCCTTAGTTACTGTAGGGGCACCGAATTTTTTATCAAGAATAACGTTACGGCCTTTAGGACCGAGTGTTACTTTAACGGCATTAGCCAGTTTATCAACGCCTTTCTTAATCTTATCTCGCGCGGAGGTATCGAATGTTATTTCTTTAGCCATAGTTCTTAAATTTTTTTGGGTTGATTAATTAGATAATTCCGAAAATGTCAGAGTTACGCATGATCAGGTACTCTTTTCCGTCGATGTTGATTTCGGTTCCGGCATACTTACCATAGAGTACATTGTCGCCAACTTTTACAGTTACCGGCTTGTCTTTTAAGCCTTCACCAACAGCTACAATGGTGCCTTTCTGTGGTTTTTCTTTCGCGGTGTCAGGAATGATGATTCCAGACGCTGTTTTAGTTTCAGCTTCAGCAGGTTGAACCAGCACCCTGTCCTCATTTGGTTTAAAGTTGATCTTCGCCATATACGTTTAATTGATTTTAAGGTTAAACAATCTGATAGCATCCGCTTAGCATCTTCTATGCCATGACGGAAAGGAGGGCGAATTACGGACAATTTTTCTATCCATGACAGGAATTACCTGGTATTTGCTGTTTTTGTCTTTAAGAAGTCAGACACAAAATGGCAGTATGGCAGGGAATGGCAGATTTTGATACACCTTAAGACATGGAGGCTACCAAACAGCAGTTGTAAGGATTGAAACGCTTTGCCTGTTTTTTAAAGCTAAAGCCGATCGCGTTGCCAACCGTAAATTACTTCGCGGCACAAACTGGCAGCAAATTTTTAACCAGTTGACTGTAAGTAAATAAATCCGTAATTTTTTAGATCAAAAAATGTTGATATGGAAAAATTGCCTAATGACTGGTTAACGCAAGGGTTGGTAGATTTTGAATACAAAAAGTATGTGTTACTGGCATACTTACAAACTGTTAAAACCTCCTTTAGCCGTGTTCAATTGTATCCATTTCTCGGTGATCTTGTTTTTCATTACCGGAACTTACGCTCTATTAAAGAAAACAAAACGCTGTTACGCGAATCATTTCCCAAAGAGATTTCGCTTGAGGAGTTTCAAAAACTGGAGCTGAGTTACCGCCAATTGATTGAAGACGATGCAATAATGAGTGAATTGGAATCCATTATTGAATTTGCATTACCGCAAATTCAGGAGTCGTTAAATGAGGGATCCGTGATTTATGAATTAGTCGAATCCAATTGCGAAATTGCGCCGGTAGGTGTAACACCGCTTTATGCTCAGGAGGGTTATTTATTCGTAACACAACCTCCCGAAAAAGAAACAAATGTATATCGTTATCAAATGAGCATCTTTGAGGGCAGCCATGAACAACTGCGAACGTTAAACACCCATTTCATTGGATGCCTTGAACGCACTACGATGAACACCTATGAGCGGATCAAACTGGACCTGATCAAACAATACCAGGACCTGCCAAACCCTGCAACATACCTCATTTTATCACGGTTAAAATTTCCTTTTTCTGAAACACTAATGCCAGTAGCTAAACGACTGTTTGTAAAACATTTATCACAGGCAGCTTAAAGTTGCGGATTAGGCATTTGGCATGGGGTATTTGTTTTGATTTGGCCGCCGAAAATTGCTAATTCGTAATGCCTAATCCCGAATGCCAATACCTAGGACCTATTCCTCCGCCATTTACTTGTCTGCACCTGGTTTTCTGTTTTTACCTCCTGTGGTTGGCGAGTCTGCATCAAAGAGACTGAAAGCACTGCGGCTAAAAGTTCTTCATCTTCTGTAGCGCTTTCTCGCAAGGCTTCCGGGGTAAAGTGGGTGTCCACAAATTTTGTATCAAAATTACCGGAACGAAATGCGGCGTGATTCATTACGAATTTGCAAAACCCGAGCGTGGTCTCAATTCCGGTGATCTGGTATTCGTCAATTGCACGAATCGTTTTTTCGATGGCTTCTTCCCGTGTTGATGCATGACAAATCATTTTGGCGATCATTGGATCGTAATAAAAGGGAATTTCCATCCCCTCTTCAAAACCATCGTCGATACGAATGCCATGTCCCTGAGGACGGCGATAGGTTTTAAGCGTGCCGATATCTGGCAGGAAGTTATTGGCTGGATCTTCAGCATAAACACGCACTTCTATGGCATGTCCTTTCATGGTGAGTTCCTCCTGAAAGAAATGAAGCGGCTCTCCGGCGGCAATTTTTAATTGAAGTTTAACGAGATCAAGACCGGTGATTTCTTCTGTTACTGGATGTTCTACCTGAAGTCGGGTATTCATTTCCAGGAAGTAAAAATTCAAATTTTCATCCATGATAAACTCCACAGTGCCAGCACCATAATAACTACATGCTTTAGCAACATTTACAGCAGCTTCACCCATAGTCTTACGCAGTTCCGGTGTGAGAATGGAAGAAGGTGCTTCTTCAATAACCTTTTGATGACGGCGCTGAATCGAACATTCGCGTTCGAAAAGATGCACGACATTTCCATGTTTATCACCAAAGACCTGGAATTCAATATGCCTCGGCTTCGTAATAAATTTTTCGATAAAAACAGATCCATCGCCAAAAGCAGACTTCGCTTCACTTACGGCGCGTTCCATTTGTTCAACAAACATGGCTTCGCTTTCAACGATACGCATGCCTTTGCCACCGCCACCTGCACTTGCCTTGATCAGGATCGGATAACCGATTTGAGAGGCAATTTTTTTTGCATGATCCACATTGGTAATTGGTTCTGACGTACCCGGAACAAGCGGAACATTGAACGCAGACACAGCAGCTTTTGCAGCCAGTTTGCTACCCATAAGCCGGATGGCCTCTGGTGACGGGCCTACGAAGATTAGTCCGGCCTGTTCTGCCTGGTGGGCGAATTCTTCATTTTCAGAGAGAAAGCCGTAACCGGGATGAATGGCATCGGCGCTAACCTTTTTGGCCGCACCAATGATTTTGTCAATGCGCAAATACGATTCCGAAGAAGGAGAAGGTCCGATAAAAACCGCCTCATCAGCATACCGTACATGCAACGCGCTTCGGTCGGCTTCACTGTACACGGCAACGGTTTTAATTCCCATTTCACGGGCAGAACGCATTACACGTAAAGCGATTTCCCCGCGGTTGGCAACAAGCAATTTTTCGATAGACATTATAAAGGTGAATTTTGTTCTTCACGAAGCAGCATCGAAAAATGCCACCAGTCGTGAATCAATGTCGTTGAATTAAGCTACCACCACCCTTCTCCTTTGGAGAGGGCAGGGTGAGGCCATAAAAAAACAAGCTTAATTCAACGACATTGAGTCGTGAATTGACAAATCTATAAAATTCGCGTTAAACATACCTCCGACTTTATTAACGGGTTGATTTATCGGAATCTTAGCGTTTTTATTTAATTTTGCGACAATTTTAAAAATCAACAATCCCCATGGTAGACTTATTCGAAAAGCTAAGAATGGAAGCAGGGCCGCTGGCTAAGTACTCACACCTGCCTGACGATTATTTTTTCTTTCCAAAACTTGAAGGTGATATCGGGCCACGGATGTTGTTTAACGGTAAGCCAGTATTGAATTGGAGTTTAAATAACTACCTGGGATTAGCAAATCATCCGGAAGTACGTAAAGCAGATGCGGAGGCGGCGGCCCAATATGGAATGGGATTGCCTATGGGAGCACGAATGATGTCTGGAAATTCGGTACACCATCTTGAACTGGAAAAACAGCTGGCTGAATTTGTAAAGAAGGAAGATGTAATGCTCCTCAACTTTGGTTATCAAGGTGTATTTTCTATTATCGATGCCTTGGTAGATCGTAAGGATGTGATCGTATACGATGCAGAAAGTCATGCTTGTATTATCGATGGTGTTCGTTTGCATATGGGTAAACGCTTTGTCTATACGCACAATGATATGGAAAGTCTGGAGAAACAACTCCAGCGTGCTACAAAGCTGGCAGACGAAACCGGAGGAGGAATACTTGTTATTACGGAAGGTGTTTTCGGTATGTCCGGGAAACAAGGTGATCTTAAAGGGGTGGTTGAATTAAAGAAAAAATATAATTTCAGATTATTCGTGGATGACGCCCATGGTTTTGGTACAATGGGAAAAACAGGTGCCGGCGTAGGCGAGGAGCAAGGTGTTCAGGATGGAATTGACTTGTATTTCTCGACTTTCGCGAAATCCATGGCCAGCATAGGTGCTTTTGTTGCCGCCGACAAACGAATTATCAAATACTTACGATACAGTGTCCGCTCGCAGATTTACGCCAAAAGTTTACCCATGCCCCTCGTTATCGGCGGCATCAAGAGACTGGAGCTACTGAGAACCCAACCGCACCTAAAAGCCAATCTTTGGACGATTGTCAACGCAATGCAGAGCGGATTGAAGGAGCGCGGATTTAATATTGGGACCACTACTTCTCCGGTTACTCCGGTGCTGTTTAAAGGTGGTGTGGGAGAGGCTGCCAACATGTCAATGGACCTCCGGGAAAATTATAATATTTTCTGCTCCGTAGTGATCTATCCTGTTGTGCCTAAGGATGTTATCATGTTCAGGATCATCCCGACTGCCGCTCATACATTGTCGGATGTGGAAGAGACTTTGAATGCATTTTCGAAGCTCAAAACCAAGCTGGACAGTGGGTTTTACAAGGAGGAAGTTTTAGTTTCTGTAACCAAGGGGATTTAAAAAAAACGGCTTTTTCGGTTGTTTTCCACGGTTTTTATTTAAATTGGCGTTAAGAAACTAATTTTTAATCCTAAAACTCTAATACAATGCAAAAGTTTCAAGAGCTCAAAGATCTCATTACTTCGTTAGAAGGAGATATTGACAAGTTTTATAACAAGGGTAATAGTGCTGCAGGTACCCGCGTAAGAAAAGGGATGCAGGACCTTAAAAACCTGGCTCAAGCCATTCGTTCAGAAGTTCAGGATATTAAGAATAAAGCCTAGCCTCCAACTAAGATTCTGATAAGGGATAGCTTCTTTAAGCTATCCTTTTTTGTTGCTTTACGCCAAGACCAGCGCTCGCACTAAATTTAATCGGGTAAACATGATGCCTATAAAACCTGATTTTCAGAAATAGTGTTGATCTTTTTTTGAAGTGCCGCGGATGCTTTCAGCAATGGTTGCCTTACTTCAGCGCCACAAATACCCATTTGTGAAAGTACATGTTTTATCCCAACAGGATTGCCTTCTTCATACATGGGGCTATTAATTTCCAACAGCCTGAATTGTTCCTGACTCGCTTTCTGAAAGTTTCCTGACTCCGTAAAGCCTTTTATTCTTTTGAAAATCAATGGAAACGCATTTGCCAATACAGAGATAATTCCTTTTCCGCCGATCGCATAAACAGGTACCGTAAGCATATCATCACCAGAGATCAGCATAAAATCTTTGGGGGCATTCTTCACAATGTTCATGCACTGTTCCAGATTTCCCGAAGCTTCTTTTACGCCTATTATATTACTGAGTTGGGCTAGCCGTACCGTTGTTTCCGCCGTCAGGTTTGATGAAGTGCGGCCAGGGATATTATACAATATTACCGGAACTGGCGACTTAATAGCAACCTGCTTAAAGTGTTGATAGATACCTTCCTGTGATGGCTTGTTGTAATACGGACTAACAGATAGTAAGGCAGAAACATCAGTAAAATCCGTTTCCTTCAACGTCTCAACCACCTCCTGTGTATTGTTTCCACCTACACCATAAACGATTGGAAGTTTTTTGGAATTATGCTGACGTACAAATTCAAGAATCTGGTTTTTCTCTTCAGCAGTGCAGGTAGGTGATTCACCGGTCGTACCCATCACAACGTAGTAATCAACACCTTTTGCAGTATGCGTTAAAAGCTTTTTCAATGCCTTATAATCTACTTCTAAAGTGCTTGTGAAAGGAGTTACTAATGCTACGCCAGTTCCGTATAATTTTTTCATCTCAAATTAAAAACGCCAAAAGTAATACGATTTATTTCAAAATTCATCTTTAACGTTTCAAATTGCAGGCTGTTTAGAACCAGAATTTTTTTACGCCTTAATGAGAAGGGAAAGTTAAGGAAAGCGTTAGTATAATTATCGGATCTGCGTGATATACTTGTGAATCGATTCGAGTAGTCCACTGGTCGTATTTACGGATTCAATCATAAAATCCAGGTATAGTTTTCCTTCTTCCCAATAACGCCCCACGCGGCATTTTGCAGGGCTGCGTGCCAGCAGGTTAAGAATGTATGGATTGGGTTCAACATCCAGGCAAAACAAATAATCCAACGGTGCTTCCGCGAATTGAATTGCACTGGGAGAAATTATTGTTCCCCAGAAAACATCTTTATCCGTAAAGAAGTCAAATTTAAATTCGAAGTTTTCAGTATTTTCGGGCAGAAACTCGAGCACCTGTACATGCTTTCCCGCCGTCTCAAGTCGTTTTATAAACTCTTTAATAGCAAAATGCTTTTGTTTGTCTTCAGCGGTAAAAACAATTCCGATGGTACGGGCTTTTTCATACGGAACACTGCTATGTGGTGCTTTTACTTTTTTAAGTAGTCGATTGGTTTTATATTTTAAAAGAGCAAGCTTCATGAATGGTGAGTCGAAAGATAGAAGGATTTTGGCATCTGTGTGTTATGTTCCTTACACTTTTGGCTTCAAAAGCTGTTCAAATTCGTCTTCGGATATTATGTTAACACCCAGCTTTTCTGCTTTTTCACGTTTTGACGGCCCCATATTATCACCCGCCACAAGATAGTCGAGTTTTTTGGAGACTGAAGAAAGGATTCGTCCGCCGTTTTCCACAATGATTTGCTGAAGCTGATCGCGTTCATAACGCTGAAAAACCCCGGAAATGACAAACGACTTATTTCCCAGGACATCACTTTGTTTTATCGGTTCCTTCAATTCACTTTCAAACTGTAACCCAGCGCTTTTAAGTCGCGTAATCTCACGCTGGTTTTCAGGCACCTGAAAGAATTGGTAAACACTTTGTGCAATCTTTTCACCTACCTCAGGGGCGGCGAGTAATTCTTCCTGCGAGGCTTTTGCGATATTATCGATGTTTGTAAAATAGCGCGCAAGCTTTTCAGCAACTGTCTTACCAACATAACGAATTCCAATAGCAAAAAGCACACTTTCAAATGGTGTTGCTTTAGATTTTTCGATGCCATCAAGTAAATTCTTTACAGATTTTTCCTTATAGCCATCTAATCGAAGTACATCCTCACGGGTGAGATCATACAGGTCTGCAGGGCTCTTTACAAGACCGAGTGCATAGAGCTGATAAATCGTTCTTTCGCCAAGCGAATTCAGATCCATCGCTTTGCGCTGAATAAAATGTTCTATCCGCCCTGTGATCTGCGGAGGACAACCTGCAATATTCGGACAATAATGAGCAGCTTCACCTTCGTAGCGGATCAATTTAGTGCCACACTCAGGGCACTCGTCAATATACTGGACAGGCATTGATTTTGCATCTCGTTGGCTCAGATCAACGCCGGTAACCTTTGGAATGATCTCACCACCTTTTTCAACAAAAACCCGGTCACCAATGCGCAGGTCAAGCCGGGCTATTTCATTGGCATTATGGAGCGATGCACGTTTCACCGTTGTTCCCGCAAGAAAAACAGGTTCAAGTTCTGCTACAGGTGTAACGGCGCCAGTTCGTCCAACCTGATACGTAATGCCATTTAACCTGGTGCTCGCACTTTGCGCCTTGTATTTATAGGCAATGGCCCAGCGCGGACTTTTCGCTGTAAATCCGAGGGCCACCTGTTGTTCAATATTATTCACCTTGATAACAACTCCATCTGTTTCCAGCGGAAGTTCCATCCGTTTCGTTTCCCACTGGTCGATGTAGGCCAGCACCTCATCCATGGTGTTGCATTTCTGGTAGGTTGGTGAAACATTGAATCCCCATTCCTCCAGTTTTTTTATGGCTTCCTCGTGTGTCTCAATACCGGATTCATCACCCAAGAGGTAGTAGGCATAACAATCGAGTTTACGTTGCGCAACAATTGTTGAGTCTTGCATCTTCATCGTACCCGAAGCTGTATTTCGTGCATTAGCATATTTTTCTTCGCCAATGTCTTCACGTTCCTTATTGATTTGAAGAAACACTTCTTTCGGAAGAAAAATCTCACCACGAACCTCAAACGAAGCTGGGATGTTTTTGCCGCGTATCTGCAAAGGAATACTGCGAATAGTCTTTACGTTGTTGGTCACGTCATCACCTCTCACGCCGTCTCCCCGGGTGACGCCCCTAACCAGTATTCCATTTTCATAGGTAAGACTGATAGATACCCCGTCAAACTTAAGCTCACAAAAATAGGTGTAGTCATCACCATCCAACCCCTTGGCTACCCTGGCATCGAAGTCTTTTAATTCGCCAGCGCTATAGGTGTTGCCAAGCGAAAGCATTGGATACCGGTGAAAAACCGTCGCAAAACTTTTGGTGATCGTACCACCGACACGCTGGGTAGGAGATTCGGGCCTTTTTAATTCCGGAAATTGTTTCTCCAAAGCCTGAAGTTTCTCCAGTAACTTATCAAATTCAAAGTCACTGATCTCGGTACGATTTTGCTGGTAGTAAAGATCATTGTGATAATTGATCTTTTCTATGAGGTCGTCGATATCTTTTTTGGCGTTATCGGATGTCATGGGAGTAGACGGGATCGATCAACAAAGGGATAATTGGTACGAAAGTAAACAATCTGTTAAAGCTATTTTGTTTTTGATTCATACGGCACCAATACCTGTTTTAAATCAAGTTGATTATTTTTTCGATTAATGTCCGCAAGCCGCCGCGAAGGATCTATTTCAATTGAAGCAATTTCGGCAGCGCTGTGATTAATACTCAACGTATAGGTTGGATTCACCCAGGGCCAGGCAACAAGGTCCCTGCGTTCCATGGTTTTGTCTTCGATGCCCTTGTTGCCACGCATTTCACTCAGCGGGATATAGTACAGCTCGCTGGAGCCATCCTGGTAAGTAACCAAAAGATCAATCGGCATCGGAAAATCACCCATCCGCGCAAGCGTAACATAGGTTTTGTTTTCCTGCTCTACAACGGTTTGAATGGTATAATCAATTTGTTTCGTTGTATTGATCCAATAACTCAAATACCAGTGAAGCTGCAATCCGGAAACTTTTTCCATTACCCGTATGAAATCATTGGGCTCCGGATGACGGAATTTCCAGGTATTGTAATATTGTCGCATTCCACGGTAAAAGACTTCTTCGCCGATAATGTATTTTAACTGATGAAGAAATACGGCGCCCATGCTGTAAGCACCAATGCTATAAGCGCGGTTCGTGTTAAAATGATCGCTATGCTGATGGATCGGCTCCTGTAAGCCACTCTTCACGAGATTAAAATATCCACCATAGTTTTGCGCATGATCGGGCTTTTCATTTGAAACATGGGCTTCAAATTCATGGGCTGCAAACTCTGTAAATCCTTCATCCATCCATCCATACAAGGCTTCATTGGATGCCAGCACTGCCTGGAACCAACTATGTGCTACCTCATGCACCATCACACCGATAAGCCCCTCCAAAGTGCCCTCACCGAGAATGAGTGTACACATGGGATACTCCATACCACCATCACCACCTTGGATAACGGAGTAAGTATCGTAAGGATATTTACCGAAAGTTTTGTTCATGAATTCAAAATGTTTTACGGCAAATTCTTGCATCTTTTTCCAGTTGTCGGCAGTCTTCGACTGATAGAAGAAATGTAAGGCTGGTCCGTTAGGTACTTGTACTATGTCGTGGATATAATCCGGATCTGCAGCCCATGCAAAGTCAATTACGTTCTTTGCTGTAAAATGCCAGGTAAGATCGCCGGTAGGTTTGTTAACTTTACTTCCTTCTTTTTCGTATCCGTGCCCAACCTTATCGGCGTTCTGTAATTTCCCTGTGCCACCAATAACATAGGTCGGATCAGTTGTGATCTTGACATCATAATCACCAAATACACCATGGAATTCACGACCGATATAAGGATAAGCATGCCATCCTCGGAAGTCATATTCCGCAATTTTTGGATACCATTGTGTCATGGAGTAGGCGATGCCTTCGCGGTTATTTCTGCCGCTTCTCCGGATTTGCGCGGGAACCTGTGACTCAAATTTCATCTCAAAAACTGCTTTTGCGTTTGGAAGGATTGGTTTGGCAAGCGTTACTTCCATGATGGTTCCATCGATATGGTAGGCCATATCTTTGCCATCCTGTTTCAGGCTTTGAATATGCTGGTAGCCGATCTCATCATCTTTCAGTTTCCAAATGCGGTCCATTACCCGTCTGTCGGCATCTTGTATGGTACGTGATCGCACATCCATCATACTGCCCGGTTGAAACGCATTGAAGTACAGGTGATAGAACACTTTCCGAAGTGTGTCGGTGGAATTATTATGGTAGGTAAGCTTTTGGTTACCAGCAATTTTATGTGTGGATACATCAAGCTTTACTTCCATTACATAATCGGCGCGTTGCTGCCATCTGTAATCTTGTGAAAAAGCTGTCTGGAATAAAAAAACTGAAAGAATAAGCAGGATGGATTTCAGCATGCGAATAGATTAATGGTTATGGCTGCAAAATATTGAAAGATGCATCATGCTGCAAGGTTTACGAATGGTTTAGGTATTTCTCGCTAAAAGGATTTACGGTGAGCTTCAAGCTGCAGGCTTCAGGCTTCAGGTTGTTTGCGATAACTAACAAGTTTCCGAAAACAACCTCGAACAGGTGTGGGGCTAGATTAAGAGATTTTAACCACCCCCCGTTCAGCTATTCGCTGGGAGTATAGGTGTGCCAGGAACAATTCAAGATTATTTTCGCATCACGTCATTTCGAAAACCTCAAACCTCAAACTTCAAACCTCAAACAATTGGCACAAGCCCATCGTTATCGAAATCAACATGAAACCTTAAACCTTCGTCAACGGTATGGTTATCGTAAAAGTGGTTCCGTAACCTTCTTCGCTGTCGAGGAAAATTACGCCACCCAGTTTATCGACAGCTTGTTTAACGATGTACAAGCCGAGCCCGGCACCGGAGGAAAGATCGCTTGCCCTGTAAAACATATTGAACACACTGTTCAAATGTTCGCGCGGCACGCCGATGCCATTGTCTTTTATCACAAGTTGAAGTCCGTTTACGGCGTGGCGTACGGTAAGCTTCACAAAACGGGCTTGCTTTTTGGGATCGCAGTATTTGATGGCGTTGGATACAAGGTTATTAAAAATAACACTTAGTCGAAAAGTATCAAGTCGCAGGGGTGCTCTCAGATCACTTTCAAAACTAAAATCAATACCTTCCGCACGCGGCATATTTTTATGTGTATCAATACTTTGTTTCCAGATCGGTTCGATGGTGGTGTCACTTTCAGACACCTCAAGGTTTCCGTTTCTTGAGTATTCCAGAATGGAACTGATGGTTGTATCTAACCGCGTAATGCTGTCGCGAATACGAAATGTGCAATCGTGGATATTCTGGATGTCCCTTTCTTTCAATATGATTTCAACCAATCCAAGAATCGAAGCCAGGGGTGAACGTAAGTCGTGTGAGGTGCGGTAAACAAAACTATCAAGTTCAAAATTTTTAGCTTCGAGTTCATTCAAAGTTTTTTTCAACTTCGCTGCCTGGATTTTGCTTTCGGTAATGTTCTGGGTGAGTAATATGGCCACTGGAATACTGTTGTCTTTATCGAAACACGGCTTCCCTAAAAAAATATAATCCTGCCCATTGAAATCCCATTCGAAAGAAACACTTTCTCCGGCAAACAGTTTTTCAAAAAAAACGCTGAGTCTTTTAAATCGATCCGGGGTGTAAACATCCTTTGCATTTCTACCTACATAATACGCACTGGTTCGCCCGAGTTTATCAAACTCTTCACCCTCCGCAATAAGATAGTTATAATTCCGGTCGATCATGAACACCGCACCATTCGGAATATTATTGCCGAGAATTTTATAATAATTAAAGAATCGTTGTTTTTCCTTTTCGGCTTCTTCGCGTTCATGCACATCCCTGGATGTACTCAGGATCAGAATTACATTTCCGGATTTATCAAAGATTGGTCGCGAATGCGATTCCATCCAGCGAAATCCACGGTCTTTGGTTTTAAACAAGTAGACCATCTTCGGCGGTGGACCGGATGGTGCATCACCAGGTATTTCGCCAGCCTCACGTTTCCGATGATCTTCCTCCAATGCCTTAATCATATCGGGATGAAAAAAATCATAAGGAGAATGACCTTCCATTTCGATCGGTTCGTATCCGGTTACATCTTTGCATGAAGGACTTACATATAGGTACCTTGCTTCATGTGGTTCGTGCAGGCACACGATATCGCTTACATTTTCGGAGATCAATTTAAACTTATCAACCTCTTCACTGAGTACCCGCTGAATATCGGTTAACCTTCCGGAGTAGTTGGTGTGTTCGCGGTTGATTTGAATTTCATGAAGTGCCTGTGCGAACTTATCGCCTTCAGAATCGTATTGAATGCCCAGGTCCTTTCCGATGCATGTAATGGTGTCACCATCCGGTATAAATCTCCAGTGAATAGTCGTAACGTTTGGTGGAGCCGGAAGGTCTACGATTAACTCAAGGGCCTGGCCAGTTCTCAAACATTCGTCCAGTGAATTGATGGAATAACTCTCCAGTATACCAAGGCTTGCAAAAACATCACGCGAATGATGTATATCTTCAATTCTTTTTTTAACGGCCTTATTTGCAAAAAGAATTTCTCTTTCTTTGCCGAGAATCAAGTGCAATTCTTCCGAAAGATCTGAAAGCTGTTTGAAAGAAAGCGCTACAGTATCACTCATGAGGGTAATCGTGATGAATTTATAAACTGAATATTAAGAATTTCAGATGTACAAACGAAACGATTGTAGCTTGTTTTATTACATGATTTAGACGAACGAAGAATAATATAAAAATTGAAGAACATTACGAATGCACTTCGGGCGTGGACCCGCATACTTACCACAAAGCGTGTACTGGTGAATGATGTTGCCATTCAATCGGTTAGCAAAGCCACATTTAGAACAACCCAAAAAATAAGGGCGGTACTAAAACCAGTTTCCAGCAGGGAAGTCTCGTTGATTATAAAAATCGCCAGGCGGTATAACATTCCTGTTTATCCTGTGAGCGGTGGGAAAAATTGGGGACTCGGATCAAAGGTTCCGCAACAAGATGGTGTACTCATTGATCTTTCTTTGATGAAAAAGATTACACGCTACAATGAAGCCATGGCCTACATCACCGTTGAACCTGGCGTAACATTTAAGGCCGTCATAGATTTTCTCGATCGTAAGAAATCAGGACTGATGCTGGATTCTATCGGAAGCACACCGGATGCCAGTATCATTGGAAACACGGCAGAACGTGGGCACGGTATGGCTTTGTACGCAGATCGTTTTAATTATGTATGCGGAATGGAAGTCGTTCTTCCGAATGGAGACATTATTGAGACAGGTTTTGAAAACATATCCGGTACAAAGCTGGGACCGCTTGCAAAGTGGGGGCTGGGTCCTTACGTCGATGGCCTGTTTACCCAATCCAACCTCGGTATTATTACACGTTTAACTTTGTGGTTAAGACCTAAGCCTGCATTCTTCCAGTCATTTATTTTTCACATTCATAATGAAGATAATCTGGGTCGGGTTATGGAACAGTGGAGACAGATGAGTTTAGACGGACTGCAATCTTCACTACGTGTGTTTAACGATATAAGGATGATCTCTTTTCAAGAGCGTTTTCCTGAAGGTGAAGAAGTACCACTGAGCGATAAGAAAAGAGCAGCGCTTCGGGAAAAATATAACATTGGCAAGTGGATCGGGTTGGGTGCATTGTATCCTGTAAGTGAACAACATGCTTCCGCAGACAAAGCTTATATCAAGGGGCGAATCGGTGACCTGGTTGACGATCTTGTTTTTTATGATCAGCAAAAAGCAGACGAAGAACTCACGAGCGGAGGCGAAGCCAGGCGGAAGCAACTTGATTTTATGTTTTACAAAAGTCTGCTACGGGGCAATGTATCAGGTGCGGGTATCAACATGACATATTGGAGAAAGTCAACATCTGTTCCTGTAAAGGAGGTTCATGAAGATGGATGTGGTGTGATCTGGTATTGTCCAGCGATTCCTTTCACCGGAAAAGATACACTCAAGGCGATTAAAATCGGTACACGTATTTGCAAAAAGTATGGATTTGAATTGAACATCGGATTTCTTTTTATTTCGCAACGTGTACTGGATATTACAGGGGCGATCTGTTATGACAGAAATACAAAAGGAGAGGACCAACGTGCAATGGCGTGCCATGATGAATTGATGGATGCAATGACAAAAGCGGGATATAGCCCATACCGATTGGGCATTCAATCGATGAAATTAATGAAGCTGAAATCGTCCAACTCAACCCAGTTTATTCGTCAGCTGAAAGAAGCACTTGACGATAAAAACATTCTAGCGCCGGGTCACTACGTGAAATCCGAAAAAAAATAAAATTTTTTCATTTTAAATATTGGGAATGCATCCGATTGAAACGGGCTACAGTAAGGTAAAACACGCCAGTCTTACTTAATCGACAAAGTACCATTCGTCGACGATATTGTCAATTCGTCGTTGTATAGTTACTTTCGCCCCCGTTTTCAGGAGCCCCCAACCTAAATGAAAAGTAAAGAATTTATTATCCGGATGTTGCGTTCGGTCGAACATCCGGAAGTAGCAAAGAAGTTTGCGCAAGAACAACTAGCCGTGCTAAAGCTTTTTGGCGTGAAAGGTGTTACATCTGCACAGCAAGCCTGGCAATCAGATCCCAATACCTACATGTTTACAGCTGAAGATATATCTACCGGTGAATTGGTAGCCGGTATGCGACTGGACATGCAATCGGATACCAAACCAATACCGATGTCTGAAGCCCTGACACATATTTCGGCTGAGTTTAACGATGTAGTGGACAATCTGACACCGCTTGGCCTGGCTGAAGGTTGTGGATGGTGGGTTAAGGAAGGCTATGCAGGACTCGGACTTCCAGGAATTTTACTTAGAGCAGGAGTGAGCATTTCACCGAAGCTCGGAATTAACTACATCGTGGGATTTCCGCATCAACATACTAAGCCCATCATGTCCAAATACGGTTTCATTGCGGTTGACGTTATCGGCGAGAACGGTTCATTCGTTTATCCGGATGAGCGATATCGTTCTACGGTGGTGGAGTTAAACACGCAAACCCTTCACACTACGCCAAAAGCAGAACGTGAACGAATTTTTTCATTGCGCAATAACCCGGTTCTGGAAGCGCAGGAAGGTGATCTGACTTTGCAATACTGCCTGAATTAAAGCATCCGAATGCATTCTGATGGTAATCTTATTTACGTAATGAAAACCTATAAGTAACACTTGCTTGCTGTTTGAGAATCACTAACTTGTAAGGTCTTTCCCTGCTTTTTTTATGACTTAATAGTTCATTTCACTTCAGGGGTAAAAAACAGCGCCTTAATGGACATTATTACCAAATTTTTATCTGCAACAGGAAGAAAAACGAAGGCTTATTCGCTATGCCTATTGTTTTTACTTACTGCCTGGCAGTCATTTGGTCAATCCTGTAACTGTCCACCTGTAACAGAATGTGGCGCTTGTGTTGATGGCATTTCTTCATTGCGGTTAAAATACAATGGATTTCTACCTGCTCTTGTAACCATCACGGATAACCAGGCCATACGATTTGCTGGTGTTGTTCTTTTAGGCGGTACGTTTACCGTTGAAAGTAACCACCCAAGCGGTAAATTTGTGGGAAGCAGACTCACCATTTCAATAGAAGGACTACCGCATACGTCGATCAACATAGACTGCGAAGACCCCGTTTACGCCAATTCGACGTACGGATTATTCACCGTAATATCAGGTGAAAGCAAAAGCGGTGGTGCGTTATGTTGCTCCCAAGAAGACATGGAGATCGTACCTCCGGTAATTTTGAATTGCCCCTCAAACATCAACGCTTCCCTTGGTTCAGGATGCTCGACAATCGTACACTGGACCGCCCCGTCCACCGCCGATAACTGTGGCGATGTGACACTCACCAGTTCGCATGCGCCCGGGAGTTCATTTCCAAGAGGTACAACTACAGTAACGTATACTGCAACAGACGATTATAACAATGTAACAACATGCTCCTTTAACGTCGTGGTTACTGACAATACAAAACCGATAATTTCCGGATGCCCTGCTAATATTATAACCACAACAAATGCCACCTGTCAAGCCGTGGTAAACTGGGCTGAACCTACCGCAACAGATAACTGTGCAACGGTTACGCTAACCCGGTCTCATGCGCCCGGTGCCGTTTTCAATAAAGGAACAACTCCGGTAACCTACACCGCGACCGATGCTTCCGGCAACGTTTCAACGTGTACGTTTAATGTTATTGTAGAGGATAAAACAGCACCTGTCATAACCGCATGTCCTTCAGATATAACCGTAAGCGCCAATGCATTATGTAAGGCGAGTGTAACGTGGACGCCACCCACTGCCACAGACAATTGTACAACCGTAACTTTAACATCCACACATAATTCCGGACATCAATTTTCAGTCGGAACAACGGTGGTTTCCTATACCGCCACAGATGCCGTGGGCAATAAATCGACCTGTACTTTTAATGTCGTGGTGAAAGATGAAACGCCTCCGGTAATAACGGGCTGTCCATCCGATATCACACTAACAGCCAACGCCCTATGCAAGGCCACCGGAACCTGGAGCGCGCCCACAGGGTCAGACAATTGCGGAGCGGTAACCATGACTACTACACATGCCTCAGGAACTTTGTTTTCTCTTGGCACAACGCCGGTGACCTACACCGCAACAGATGGATCGGGAAATAAAACAACCTGTACTTTTAATGTTATTGTAAAAGATGAGACACCTCCAATAATTGCGGGATGCCCAACCAATATTACGGTTGCTGCCGACCCAACGTGTAAGGCTACCGTGACCTGGACGCCACCATCCGCCACGGATAACTGTAACAACGTAAGCATGGCGAGTACACATGCTCCGGGTTCTGTTTTTTCGATGGGTACAACTACCGTAACCTACACAGCAACAGATCATGCCGGAAACAAATCCACCTGTAGCTTTAATGTGCTTGTTAAAGATCAAACGCCTCCGGTAATAACAGGCTGTCCATCGGATATCACCTTAACAGCCAACGCGGCATGCAAGGCCTCCGGAACCTGGAGTGTTCCAGTCGCCACTGACAATTGTACAACAATTACCCTCAGCAGCACACATGCACCCGGCGCTATTTTTTCTCTAGGAACAACTACGATAACTTATACGGCCACTGACGGTGCCGGTAATAAGTCTACCTGCAGCTTTAATGTGGTGGTTAAAGATGATATCAAACCTGCAGTAATCCAGCCAATCACTTCAGACATCCAGGCATTGGCTACTGAGTCGGGTAAAGCCTCTGTGACCTGGCCTGCACCGTCAGGAACAGATAACTGCTCCGCCGTTTCTGTGAGCAGCACGCATAATCCTGGAACACTGTTTCCTATTGGAACCACGTTAGTTACCTACACCATTACAGATGTGGCCAACAATAAATCTTACAACACCTTCAATGTGATTGTTAAAGATGAGATTGCACCGTTGATCACCGGATGCATAAACGACATTACCCTTACGGCAAATGCGACCTGCGCAGCGCGTGCTAACTGGACTCATCCTATCGCCACAGACAATAGCGGTAATGTAACTGTTACAAGATCACATAACCCCGGAACCTACTTTCCGTTGGGAACAACAACAGTTGTATACATCGCAAAAGACGCTTCAGGAAACACATCGACGTGTTCCTTCAACATCATCGTAGAAGACAAAACAAAACCGGTGATAATAGGCTGCCCTTCAACTATTACAGCCACGGCCAATGCATCCTGCGAAGCCATGGTAAACTGGACTGCACCAACAGCGTCAGATAACTGTTCGGTAACTATGACCAGTACACATCAACCGGGAACTGTATATCCAATTGGTACAACGCAAGTGAAATACACAGCAACGGATGGTTCAGGAAATTCATCCACATGCAGCTTTAATGTAATTGTAGAAGATAACCTTGCGCCGGTGGTAACCGGATGTCCAACCGATATCGTGATTGATGCCAACACAGCCTGTGCTGCGTCGGTTTCGTGGGCAGAGCCTGCCGTTGTTGATTGTGAACCGGTGATCACCACTCAGTCACACCATCCAGGTGATATTTTCGCTATAGGAGAAACCATAGTAACGTACACTTTCAAAGATGAAAGCGAAAATTTGTCGTCGTGTACGTTTAAGGTCGTGGTAAAAGATCATTTAGCTCCTGTTTTTACAAACTGTCCGAATGATATTACCGTCGATTCAGATCAAACCTGTAGCGCAACAGCGATTTGGAATGAACCCCAGGCACTGGATAATTGTAACACTGTTGTATCAATTACCAGCTCGCATTCGCCGGGCGAAACATTTCCAATAGGTATTACCCAGGTTATATATACAGCAACTGACGCAGCAGGAAATACGGCAGTCTGCGAATTTAATGTTATCGTACGAAATAAAACTGCACCTGTTCTTTCAGGATGCCCCCCCGCCGATATTAACGTGGAAGCCGATGATTCCGGTCAGGCACTGGTGGATTGGATGCCTCCTACAGCTACCACGGACTGTGGAACCGTCACCTTAACCAGTTCACATGAGCCGGGTTATTTTCCGGTAGGATCAACGCTGGTAGAATACCAAGCCATAGATGACGCCGGTACCATGGTAACATGCTCTTTCCGGGTTCATGTTTCCTACGGCATGGTCTCCGTCGCCCAGGTGGTTACGCCCGATGGAAACGGGGTTAACGATGATTGGATTTTATCAAACATTGAAAAATACAAAACAAATAGGGTAACCGTTGTAGATCGCTGGGGAAGTGTGATCTTTACAGCCGTGGGATACAACAATGACAATGTGGTGTGGAAGGGGCAGAACCAGGAAGGGGGAATGGTACCCACAGGAACATATTATTATACACTTTCCGTTGAGATGGGAAAGAACCGTATTGAAAAACAGGGGTTCATTGAATTAATTCGGTAAGATGCGCAGAACGACAAATTATATTCCGTTGTTACTGACCACGCTCCTCGTTTTTACACATCTGTGCAAAATTTCAGCGCAACAAAAGGTACAATTCACCCAGTATATGTTTAATACGCTGGTGATCAACCCCGCATATGCCGGATCCGATGAAGCCTTGAGCCTGACGTTCATCAATCGAAATCAATGGAGCGGTGTAGAAAACGCACCTATAACCCAAACGCTTTCAGGCCACACACTTTTTAAAAGACGGCATATTGGCGTGGGGCTAACGTTGATCAATGATAAGCTCGGGGTTCATAAAAACCTTAGTGCTTTAACCTCATTCGCGTATCACCTCAAAACCGGAAAGAGCTCGTATTTATCCATGGGTTTACAAGCCGGTATACATCATAAAAAATCCGATTATGGTTCCCTTACGGGGAGCTACAATAATGATCCTAAATTATCTAATGCCATTATTTCGGAAGCATTCTTTGATGTCGGTGCTGGATTCTATTTCCGCAGTCCCAGGTTACATATTGGTTTATCCGCCCCGGAATTAATTCCTGAAAAAATTTCTATTAACGATACCGTCTCCGTCCAGCTTAATGATGTCAACTATTTCCTCTTTTCCAGGTATCGCTTCAAGGTCACGGAAAATTTCGAAGTGGAGCCAGGTATCCTTCTTAAATTCCTCCAAGGCGTTCCACTTTCATATGATCTCAACCTGAATTTCATATTCGTCAAAGTACTTACCATGGGTGCTTCGTACCGTAAAAACGAGTCGATAGATTTCCTGATGAAAGCTCAAATAACGCCACAACTTCAATTGGGCTATGCATATGATCATCCCGTCGGAGAAATTTCCCGGTTGAGCAATGGGTCACATGAGTTGATGGTACAGTATTTATTCCGGTATATGACAAAGAAAGTGTCTTCACCCAGGTAGGGTATGAAAATGAACTTGCGTGCATTAATTTTTCTGTTGATTCTAACCATCATTTCCTTGCCAGGGAAGAGCCAGCAAACTGTATTCACTTTATTTAAAAATGATGTGAAGCTTGCAGATCAGTACATGGCAGAAAAGAATTTTCAGCAGGCCTTGAAATTATATAAAAGGGCATCCAAAAAAGGAACTACTGAAAAATCTACAGATTTAAAGATGGCCCGTTGCTATTATTTTATCAAAGCATACAAAGAAGCTGTGGCCATGTATGCGAAGTATGGCGAAAACCTTCCAGCTTCTGACCTTTACAATGTAGCGGAAGCATTGTGTGGAATGAAGGAATATCAAACTGCCATCGATTATTACAGTGCCTTCCTCAAACAAAAACCTGATGATGACCTGGTGCTTAAAAAGATATGGCGTTTGGATAACGTACAATTTCTATATGAAGATTCCTTACACTATGCGGTCATGCCGATTTCAATAAATTCTGAAAGCAGCGATCTGTGTGCAGTTCCTTTTCAGGATGGCATTGTCTTTATGTCGAACCGTAAACAATTTCAGATCGTCGATAAGATAGATGCCACTTCCAATAAACCATTTTATAGTCTTTATCAGGCGACCAGAATCCAAGACACAACCACCAACGGTGCATTTGTACTGGGTAAAATAATACCATTCAGTAAAGAAATTAATTCCCGTTTACATACAGGCCCGGTTTCCTTTTACAACAACGGTAAAAAAGTGGTTTTCGCTTTAACATCCAATGAAAGCAACGCCAGGAAGGAGCGGACTTCACAACTTTATTTTGCAGAAATAGTTAATGGCAAATGGCAACGCACCATTTCTTTTCCACATAACAGTTTAAATCACTCCATTTCAACGCCATCAATGAGTGAAGATGGAAGGTGGTTGTATTTCTCATCGGATATGAAGGGTGGTTTTGGCGGAAGCGATATTTACCGGTGTGAATATAGAGATGGGCATTGGCAAAAACCCGCGAACCTTGGTGAACAAATTAACACTGTACATGATGAAGTATTTCCTTATGTGCATCTCAATCACATCCTTTACTTTTCTTCCAATGGACAGGCTGGACTCGGGGGCCTTGATATCTTTAAAACTGAAATACAACCCGGGGGATTTGGTGAAGTCGAAAATGCTGGCTATCCGATCAATTCAAACCACGATGATTTTGGAATCTCCCTTGATTCGATGAATAGTCATGGGTATTTTTCATCCAACCGCGGCAAAGGAGGGTATCATGATGACATCTATGAATTTGATATGGATGTGCAAGTGTATCCGCTCGAAATAAGTGGATTGATCCGCTATAAAGAATATAACTGGATGGATTCGGCAGAACTGAAATTATATGCCAACGCAAAGCTCGCCCTGATTGATAACGTTCGCCAGGTTACAGTTTACGAAAGCACCTCGGATAAGGATGGTAATTTCACCTTGATGATTCCTTATTTCAGTAAATTCAAAATACGGGTTACCGGCGGGGATAACGACGAAAATTTTGTTAGTTTGGAGATTCCAAAACAGCGAAAAGCATCAAATAAGCACGAAATTGTAGTTGTCAAGGATGCTTTTAAATTGAAGGAACAGCAAGATGGAGGGAAGAATTAATCATACGCTTAAGCCTAAAAATATAACCAATACAGGGGTGAATTTTTATACCCTGGTAATTGTATTTTCACTTTTATGTGCAAGCACAATACCGTTGCTGGCGCAGCAAAAAAATCTGGTCCAGGTTAAAACCTTTGACCAGCAGTTGAAACCCTTTACAAATATTGAAATTTCTATCAATGATAAGGAATTTATTTCGGTGGGAAACAAAGGCGTTGTTTTCATTGAACTGTCCGCAAGCGACCTCCCGCTTCGTTCAGTGATGGTAAAAGATAATAAGCTGGAAGCTGCATCCTGGAATTACAGCAAGGGTATTGTCGAAATTATAATACGGAAGAAAAGTTACCAACTTATCGGCGTCTTCGTGCGGGATGGAGATAACACGCCTCTTAAAAATCTGAAGGTAGTTTTTGATGGTGTTCAAAACCTTACGCTGACTACCAATGGTGAAGGACGAATTGAAATACCTCTTCCGTTGGAGGAGAACCTCGAGTCAAATCGGTTTTCAATTCCTGATCATCGTATCACAAAACTTCACCCCATCGGAGAGCAAACTTATATACTTACCGTAAACCGCATTGCAGTTGCATCGAAAAATGAAGGTAAATCCAGTAAACCTCAGGATCTGTTTCGCAATTTTGATCTTTCAAAGATAGATTCCATCCAATCGTTAACGGCCTTTTATGCCATTTTTAAAAATTACCAGATGCAGGATCTTGATGAGGCAACACGTAAACGACTGGATGAAAAATTTAATGCGCTTGTAAAAAACCTTCAGCATGGTGAACCTGAGGAGAGCCAGTTCATTGGTAAAATTTCTGATTCGTCATTTGTAGCTGATGATATCGAAAACCTGTTAGCACAAGCGGAGAAGGAAAATGAGGCGCTGGTTGCGCAACGTAATGATGTAGATCAAAAAGTAAAAATTCTACGCGATAAGCTTGCGCTCGGCGTGGAAAATATGGATGCGGAAAGCCGTACGCGATTAATGTCTGACCTTACGCGTTTAGAAATGATCCTGCAACAAAACGAAAATCAGTTTTACAAAAACCAAAATGACTATCGCAACATTATCAACTCCTTAAAGGAAGAGTTTTTCGATTTCGAACATCTCGAGAGCAAACTATCGGAAAGTGAAGCGCGACGACTTGAAGAACAACGGATCTTCCGTCAAAAATTACTCGCCATCTCATTGCTCGTGCTGATCTTTGGTGTACTCATCATTCTACTCATTAATCTTAGCAATAAACTACGGAAACAAAAGAAAGAGTTGATTCGTGTTAATTCGGAGATCAACCGCATCAATGGAAACCTTGAAGGACTTGTCACTGAACGAACCCGTATGCTTGCAGATGCCAATAAGGAATTGGATACTTTTCTTTATCGTGCATCACATGACCTGCGTTCGCCAGTATGTTCCATCGTCGGGCTTTGTAATATTGCACTTCATTTTTCAAACGGTGAATCCAAAGACCTGGTTGAAAAAGTGGTTCACACCACGTTCATCATGGACAAGTTATTGAAGAAACTAAGCATTATCAGCGAGATCAATCAGCCCACTGGTTTTTCGACGGTAAACGTACGGAGCATGATTGAATCCATTCGGGATGAATTTCAACTGGTGATGAAAGATCAACCGATTCAGTTCACCGTTAATTGTGCTGAAGATGTCGTTATTGAGTCTTATCCTAACCTGCTGGAAGCGATTCTCTCAAACCTCATTGAAAATGCATTGTTCTATACCTTAATAAAGGATCCGACCAACGCCAAGGTTGAAATCACCGCGATCAATCAGGGGAGTCATCTTTCCTTAAGCGTTTATGATAATGGTATTGGTGTTGAGCATACCATCAGTGATCGTGTTTACGATATGTTTTTTAAAGGGACTGAGCAATCTAAGGGAAATGGACTGGGCTTGTACATTGTGCACAAATCAGTTCACGCCCTTGGCGGTAAGATCGCGATGGAATCGCAATCTGGTCTCTACACGAAATTTGAGGTAAGTCTTCCCATGGAGTTTCCGGAAGTCCAACGAACTGTTCTTCAGATCAACGAGGGAGTAACTGCTTCCGATGTTAGAATTTAAAATTGAGCATTGATTGTGATTGATCATTGGTAAATTAGCGTAATCATTCCATTATGAATCCAAAAAAGATCGCCGCAGAAAAAGCTGTTGACTTTATTAACGATGGAATGACCGTGGGATTGGGCACGGGATCCACAGCTTATTGGGCCATCAAGAAGATAGGGGAGCGCGTGAGGCAAGGATTAAAAATCCATGCGATGGCGAGTTCCAGTGCCTCAGAAGAACTAGCCATGGGGCTAAACATACCGATCATTGACGCAGGGAAAATTAACCATATTGATATTACAATTGACGGCGCCGATGAGGTTGATCAATTCGGCAACCTCATCAAAGGCGGTGGGGGAGCATTGATGCGGGAAAAAATTTTGGCGGCATATAGTAAAAGGTTTTATGTTGTTGTCGATCAAAGCAAGCTCGTAAAGACGTTGGGAAAATTTCCACTACCCATAGAAATTCTTGCTTTTGGTGCGGAGATAACGTTAAATAATCTTCGCGCTTTAAAAGGGAATCCGAAAATAAGAAAAGAGGGAGGAAAAAACTTTGTTACTGACAATGGTAACCTGATTGCAGATTGTTCATTCCTCCGAATTGAAGATCCGGAAACGGTTCACCACCAGATTAATGCAATACCGGGTGTATTGGAAACTGGATTATTTTTCAAAACCATGGTTCATGCTGTTGTTGTAGGACTTGAGCATGACGAAGTAAAGGTGATTGAAAAAAATGACGATGGTAATTTTTCCGCTTTGCTAGACTTCAGCCGCTGATTCATTTGACTTAAAGGCTTCCGACTTTTTCAGCGTTCGCGTTACCCTGTTGATATCCCTGGCCAGGGTATAGATAATTGACAACTGATTCAACGTTGTATTCTGTGTTGATGGCAATACATAATGCGGAATTGCCTCACGTGCAATTGGTTCATCTTTGAGGTGATTTTCCGCCCATTGCAATTCAAATTCAATCTGCTTTACCAACACTTCATAATCGTTCGAAAGCTCCTGATCATTTTTAATTCGTTCAACAGAAAGCGCAGCAATATGTCCGGTGAGCATGTGACTCGCAATCACAAACTGGTGGATAGATTCCGATTCACGTGATTGCTGTGGCTCCGCAAGCATACGCTGAAAATTTTCTGAGAGGTTCGTGAGTGCAACGACAGCATTCTGCCGCGCTGATTCGTATTCGGGTGTTTCAGTTTCTTTATTCTTCAACGCATACCAGGCGGAATGAAGGTAAGCTTGCGTTGCGGTCAACATCTTACGCATCGACTCCTGGATTTCCTCATGTCCCCATACGGGGAAAATATAACGCGAAGCTAAAAATGCAATGATGGAACCTACTACAGTATCGACCATTCGCTCCTGCACAATCGTTCTAAATTCAAGTGGATTCAAAAAATGAAAACTGATCACCACAAACACCGTAACGAACGCCACAAATAGGAAGTAATTGACGCGCAGCAGGCTATAACCCAATAGCATGCTAAGGATCATAATGACGAGTAAAAAAGTCGTATTGGTAATAAAATACAGGATCAGAAAAACACAGAGTATTCCCACTAGTGTTCCGGTGACCCGTGCTATGTTTCGTTCGCGTGTTACGGAATACAATGGCTTCATAATCGCTACGATTGTAAGCAACACCCAATAGGTATGGTGTAATGAAAACATAATTGAGACGCCATACGCAACGATAATGGCAAATGTAATTCGCAAAGCATGCCGAAACGTATCGGACTTTAGCGTCATGTTTTCCCACAAATGTCTTAAGGTGATTGGCTGGCTCACCGCGCTATTACTGATCTGTTGTTCGACCCCGGCAGTATCCAGGAGTTCTGACTTATGTCCTGTGTATAAAATGAGTTTGTTGATACGGCTGGCAATGTATTTTATATTCAAAACGGTTTTCTCCAACGCGTGCAATGCATTCATTAGCTCAGGATCATCGGTGTATTGGGATTGAATCAGGTCTTGTAACGAAGCGAGTTTTTTGTCAATGTCCACATTCCTGCTTACGGAAAGTCCAGCCTGTACACCCATGCCAACATGCTCAAGTTCTGCTGCGAGGAGTAATATCACACCATAAAACCGCGATAGCATTTTGGTTTTTCCCAGCGTTCGATGCAACAAGCTGTAATCCTGGTATGAATACATTGTTTCTTCAAACAGATCGAGCGAGTCAAGATAGATCATCATGCTGCTGCGACTCTTAGGGCTGGCATCCGCCACAAACTTCCGCGTTTTAAACAGCAGCTCCTGTGTTTGATTCTGAATTTTCTGCACCGCACTTTGTGCTTCCATCAAACGATTAAAACACGAGGGGAGATCGGCGTCATCTTTATAAAGTGAAGCGCGTGCTTTGATATAGTCTGCAATTGAAATAAGATGTTCACCCAGTGCCTGCTCAACGATCCGGTAAGGTCGTAACCGGTATAACATCAGACTGAAGATCATGTACCATAAACCACCACAACCTACCAGGAAACTGTCGAAATACAAATTATGTTCTTCGCGTATCGAGAGCAGATTCAGGAGCATAACAATGAGGCACAGTACACCAACTGCACCTGCCCGTGCACCGTAAACACCTGCCATAGATAAGAAGAACGCACCTGCTACAATTTGAATAATCAACAACGCCTGATATTCTTTTGTCAGCGCTGTAATTAACACCACAAATGTATTCAGGAGGATGGCGGCGATCATACCATTACGACGGTGATGTATCGGCCCGGGTGTATCTGTAAGGCTAACAAAAAGAGCGCCCCATAAAAAAGGGATTCCAACAGTGAGCCAATTATGTTGTACCAATACAACCAACGGTACCATTACTCCGGCGGTAATCCTGATTCCGGAATTCCAATACTGACTGGTTATAAATTTTTGACCTTCGCGTAAATAATCCAGACCTGCCTTCATCTTCGGCTAAAATTACAAGAGAATCCGGATTACAAAAATAAAAGTAAAGCTTCATGTCTGTGGTAAATCTGGGCAAGTCGCTTTTTTTAGTCACAAAAAATACGATCACCTAACCAATCATGATCTTTTTATTTTCATTCACAGATTTATAGATAGCTTCCACAACGCGGATATCTTTTAGTCCTTCTTCACCTGGTACCAGCAGCTTCGTGTTGTTCACGATAGCAAGCGCATCGTCGTCCATTTGCCTGGCCTGTTGATTTGGAATTACAGCTTCCAGTTTTTTTCCATCGCTTGTTTTTCCCTGTACACCATTGTAGGTCTGGAACGGCGTAAGATTGTACCATCCTTTCTTACAATCAACCTGCAATGCATTGATGCTTTTGCCAAAACTTGTTTCGCACTGTGCTTTGATGCCGCCCGGAAAATCAAGTTCAAAAGTCATCGTTTCTTCGACTTCAGTATAAATCTCAGGTCTTGCAGTAGATGCTTTCGCTGAAACAGCAATTGGTTCAAGCCCGGTGCTATATCGGGTGGCATTCAATGGATAGACACCCATATCGTACATGGCACCGCCTCCCAGGGCTTTTTTCTGTTTCCAATGATCAGTACGCGGATCAAAATATCCGGCAGCTGCATTAACATTTACAACTGGGCCGTAGGTTAAGTCTTTCCGGAACTGGATGATCTGTTTTGTATTTGGCTCATGCTGCAACCTGTATCCGATGCTAAGCTTGACTTTGTTTTTAGCAGCCGCATCGATCATGCGCTGGCATTCAACCGCCGTCATGGCCATGGGTTTTTCACACCATACATGTTTGCCTGCATTGGCGGCACGTATGCTGTATTCTGCGTGCATGGAGGGAGGCAAAACGACATATACTACATCGATATCTGGATTATTTGCTATGGAATCGAAGTTGGAATAATTATAAATGTTCTTGCCGGGAATTCCATATTTCTTTTGCCATACTGCCTCTTTTGAAGGAGTTCCTGTTACAATTCCGGCAAGGTAACAATGCTGCGTTGGTTGCAAAGCCGGTGCGAGCAAATCACCACTATAATAACCCAGTCCGACCAACGCCACACCTAATTTCTTCTTTTGCTGTGGAATTAAAAACGAACCAAATGATTGGTAGCTTACCGCCACACCAGTAGCAACACCTGCTAAGGATTGCTTAATAAATTGTCGCCGGCTTTTCATAAAATTTTTTTCTGAATGTACTGTCAGAAATGTGAAAACACAAGTCTTTAATCTTTCTGTGGTTTATTCCGTGGGTTCAGTGATTTCTGACAGAAAGAAAAAAAATGCATTCAGCTCACAGAATACTCGGAACACGCGGAATAATTCACTGAATGTTTATCGAATCTTTCTGTGGTTTATGCTTTCGGTTCAGTGATTTCTGAGAGAGAGAAAAATGCATTCAGCTCACAGAATACTCGGAATACACGGAAGAATTCACTGAATGTTTACCGAATCTTTATGTGGTTTAAGCTGTGGATACAGTGATTTCTGAGAGAGAGAAAAAAATGCATTCAGCTCACAGAATACTCTGAATACACGGAAGAATTCACGAATGTTTACCGAATCTTTCTGTGGGTTTATGCTGTGAATTAAGTGAGCCAAAAAATTAGTCTGCGACAGGCAAATAAAGTGAGAAGCTTGCACCATTGTCTATTTCGCCTTTGGCCGTAATTGTACCGTTGTGGTTCTGGGCTATCTTTCTACAAATTGATAATCCTATACCAACGCCCTGGCTATGTTGTTTTCGGGTATGAAGCCGTTGAAATATCTCAAAGATCTTATCCCCATATACGGGATCAAAGCCAATACCATTATCTTCAAAATGGATGACGTGGTATTTTTTATCCTTTTTCAGATCCCGCAACTCAACAAGTGTTCCGTCTACTATTTCGCATCTGATATTAATTTCCGGAACTACATCAACACGTTTGTACTTCAAGGCGTTGCTAAGAATGTTTTCAAATAATTGAACCAACTGATACCGAACACCCTCGACCACAGGCAATGTATCACAGTTTATTGACGCGTTTGTGTCCTTGATATAAACCTTTAATGCATCAAGCGTTTCATCCAGCACACTGTTAAGATCAACATCCTCCGCATTATTTCTTAATTGATCGGTAAGCGAAAAATTAAGGATGCTCAGGAACAACTGGCGCATTCGGATTACAGATTCTTTAATTTTCCCGAAATATTTTAAAGCGTTTGGCGAAAGTTGATCTTTTTCACGTTCATCTATCATCGAAATAAACAGTTCAATCTTACGCAAGGGTTCCTGCATGTCATGACTTGTGATATGTGTAAAAGAACTTAATTCCCATGCATATTTCTCCAGTTGTAGATTTTTGGATTCTAGTTCTTTATTAAGATGAACGCTTTTCCTTAATTCGATATTGGTGAAGTAAAAAGCAACGATGAAAATCAAAATAGAAAAAATACTCACAGCTATTCCGATTATGGTGGGTAACACACTATGACGATCTGCATATTCCTGCCTTAGCTGTAGCAGTTTGAGTTGTTTTTCCTGCATCTGGTCAAGGAGTTGACGTGTCCTTTCCATTTTTCGGACACCTGCCTGCAAATCGTTGTAAAATGATTTGCTGTTTTTGTAAGCCGGGTCTTTTGCCTTCTCTAGGAGACCATTTAACAACGCCATTCTTTCGTCGAAAAGAACTTTTAGACGCTTTACATTTTCAGTCTGTACCCTATCTTTTATCACAAGAGAATCGAGGTACTTAAATTGTTGGTCAAGGGATACGGCTACTGGATAATGCTTCAGGTATGACGAATCGTTGGTGAGCAGATATCCCCGATAAGCCGATTCAGCATCCTTCAGAATTGAGAATGTTTCTTCCAGGGAATACCGTACTATATTGGTTTGGTTAACCTTGTCGAACGTATATTTGGTTTGCCAGTTCTCATAGATAAATAAAACGGTCAAGACAGATAGTAGTACAATCCCGAGTATAAACACGATCAGGGAGTAAATAATCCTTAATGACGATGATTTCATTAAATTATTATCCGGGTTACGCCAGGCGGTAATATAACTAAAAGAAATACTTCCGGATCAAGGGATTTTTTCTTATGGCAATCCGAGCCGGTGAATTCATTTAGCGTGCTTTAATTTGACAAAATCATAATTACGGAAACACAAGCACATTGCCAATGATGTTAAATTGGCTGTCTTTTTCTATGAAAACACGTTTTAGCTTCCTGCGGATAATTGCAGGTTTAAGGCAAGCCTTTATGAATGCAAACAGATGAAAAAAGGGTAGTTTCGTAGATAAGTGCTTAGTGTCTTACCCAAACATCGTTTAGCATATATGAGAATTTCCGCCGTTTCCGCAAGGTTGTTCGCTGGCATCAGATTTTTATGGTGTTAAATTAACATTACATCTTAAAATGGCGAACACCATGAAAAACACCATCACCTTCGTTGTCTTATTTTTGACGTTCTCGTTCTTTTCCTGTCAGGATACAAAAGAAGACTCTGCTTCCAGCCATCCTGCGTTAGCCGAATACAAAAATGTAGGGCACGAGATTCCTGTTGAGACCGGATTACAATGGATAAATGCCTACAATAAGAAAAACAATACGCAGGCCCGAATCGGTAATTTAATTTATGGAATAGAAAGCGATAAATTAGAAAATATGCTCAGTTCTGTTGACGGTCTTACCGGGGTTGCCTTTCATTATGGGATTGATGACGCTGGTTCCACCCACATCGTTGCTATTCCGATTAATGAAACACTGAAGGTATGGAGTTCGATACCTGGTAGGGTCTTCCTAGACACCAATACGGGTAATGAAATAACGCAATCAGAAGCATCGGTATGGGCACAAAGATATAAAGATGAAAATCCGGACGATCTCTGGTTTCATTACTTCGGAAAAAACGTTTTCGATGAAATCTCTACGATTCCTTATTTTAACATAATTCAAATCGTTCCGGCGATTAAAATTCTTGATTTCACACCACAATTATTATTGGTAATCGCTAATTTGGACGTATTGGATCTGGGAAGGACTAGCACCGAACAAAACACAAAAATATACGATGCGTCGTATCCATGTCCTCCATGTCCCGTTGATTAAGATTGATGAATCCAAGAGACTTTGCGTATTTAATAGCGGACATTTCAAGTCTATCTGTTGTTCTACCGCTTTTAGTGTACCTGGTTAAGATTAAAAAAGTTAGCCGGCCAATTCATATCATCGGCGCGCTACTAATCGTAGCGGCGATGGCTGATCTGGTTGGTTATCTTTTATTTAAAGCACATCAGTCAACCGCGATGGTATTCAACACCTACTATACACTGATGTTCTTTTTGTTGTGCTGGTTCTATTATGAAACACTGTTTAAAGACCGGAATAAGGGAGCTATCGTCATTGGTCTGGGTGTTTATATCATTTCATTTATTATTATCACGTTTTTCATTCAGAACTTTTTCTTTTTTCAAAACCTGATCTGGACGATCACTGGAATCATTCTGATCGTATACAGTATCGCTTATTTCGTTTCTTCACTGTCTGACATTCCAAGTACACATCTATTCGGAAATACACTTACGTGGATCAATACGGGTGTGCTGTTCTACTTTAGCTTTAGCGTAGTGATTTTTAGCATGGGTGATTACTTATTCAGCAAGGAGGATCCACACGCTACATTGCTGATCTGGAGCACGCATAACGTCAATAACATTCTAAAAAATGTTTTGTTCGCCATCGGGTTTGCACTGTATCAACAGCGAAAACCAGTATTTCCGATGTTGGAGCAACTAAAGATCAGAACGAAAACGGCACAAAACGCGTAGTCGTCGTTTTAACTGATGATCTTTTTCCGGTAACAGGTTATCGGCATCTCGCAGCGGAATATTTAACCTGTAAATCGCGCTATGTTTCCGCTTCAGAAACCGATAATAAACTGAGCTGATTGGTTTGACTACTTGGAATGACGGCTTTTTACTTCCCATCATAACCGTTTTGTTCGTATGCGTAACGGGGATTCCCGCTTGCTCTCAAACACATGTATTATCTAAATCATCCGATTCATCCTATGCACAGGTGCGGATACAAATCGTTGATAGTCTGACAAGCCGGCCAACACCGGTTAGAGTTCGCATAACAAAAAATGATAATCGCGTTGTAAAAATTCTACCGGAAAATGCCATCGCGGTAATGTATGGTCTATGGGATCACGCTGACGGATACGGCTTCCAACCCGATAGTGCATTTTATGTAGATGGATTTTTCGAGCTGTTACTTGAACCGGGTCGTTATACAATTACACTTTCAAAAGGAGTGGAGTACCTCAACCAGCAACATGCTTTTATTTTGACATCAGGCAGTGCATTGGATACCACGTTCAGGATGGCGCGCTGGATCAACATGCCATTAAAAGGGTGGTATTCGGCAGACAACCACATCCATATACGCCGCTCACCCAGAGAAGATCAGTTGCTCATGAAGTGGATACAGGCAGAGGATATTCATATTGGCGTATTGCTAAAAATGGGAGATTTCTGGGCAACCTATTATGCTCAATACGGTTGGGGTGAACAAGGCGTTTATCAGGATGGAAATTACCTGCTTACTTCAGGACAAGAAGACCCACGCACACCTGAGTTGGGTCATGCCATCGGTTTTGGTGCTTCGGCGTACGTTCGGGATGCTACATCATATTATTACTATGATAAAGTATTTGACCGACTTCATCAGCTGGGTGGTATAACGGGGTACGCACATCAGGCTAAATCTTTTCACGGCTACCGGGGACTGATGCTGGATGGACTCAGGAGAAAAGTAGATGTGCTGGAGCTACTCCAGTTTTGTATTTCCGAGGACCCTTTACATACGCAACATTATTATCATCTTCTTGATCTGGGCTATGCGGTTACTGCAATTGCTGGATCTGATTTTCCCTGGTGTGGCAATGATCATTCAAATGGCCCTCCTGAAAAAAATGCCCGGATCGGAAATGTGCGCTTCTATTCGTTTTTAGAATCACCGCTGTCGTACTCTTCCTGGAAGAACGCAATAAAAAAAGGACATACATTCGTGACGAGTGGACCGATGTTAAGCTTTACAGTAAATGACAAATTACCTGGCGACACCTTGTTTTTGAAAAACGGTTCAGCTATACAAATCAAAGCAACTGCATTCGGACATTCCCGTCAGGTACCCCTTGATCGCCTTGAAGTTTTGGTGCATGGTAAAACTGTTACTACTATTTCGGCGAAGGATCCAAAACAAAGTACCGCGCAACTATCAATCGATATGCAATTCGATATTACTGAAGGTTGTTGGATCGCCGTGAAGTGTTATGCAGGCACCGGACAGGTTGCCCACGCAACACCGGTCTACGTATCTGTAGATGGGAGCGGCTTTCATAACAAAGCAACCATAAATAAATATCTTGATCTCGCTGAGCAGCATTTGCGAGAACTTGAGAAAAATCTTAGAAAAAATGATAATAACCCGGAATATCAAAGTTGGCGATATCGGAAAGGAATAAAGAAAAGAATCATAGATACGCGCAACGTTATTATGCAATTGCGTCGTAAAAAAGAACAATGAACTTTCTGAGCACTCATTGACCGTTGATTGCTTTACTTCGTATTAGAATGTGGCATCATGTTTTGTTATTGATCGAGTATCATTCTTTCAGTGATGAAAAAAGTTAAATATTCTATCAAATTATTAAAAGCAATCGGGAGAAAATCCAATGATGGGATAATCGTGTATAATTCATCACAACAGAAAGTAGAATACTGCAACAACGCATTTTGCCAGATTATCCAAATTGCGAAAACAGATATATTGGGTAACTCATTCGGGACTTTTAGATCATCCATTAAAGATGATGATCACTTTCTGCATAGCCGCTTTGAATTATTAAAAAAAAATGGAAGCGTAACAAACGTTGAACTACGTGTAAAACCAGATAAATATATTTCGTGCGATGTTTATTCCATTAATGAAGGTAAACTGATTGTTGCACTGGTAAAGGATATCACAAACATAAAAATACATAGTGACTATATTACAGAATTTGGAGCGCGAAAGGATGCCATCTTGGATATGGTGGCACATAACTTAAGTGGACCGCTTAATTTGACGAATACACTGGTAAATCTTATTGATCAGCTGAATGAAACGGAGCATTACCGGAAGGTTGACAACCACACCAGGATAATCCGTGAGAATACTCAACATTGTATAGAGATCATAAATTCGTTTCTGAAAGAAGAACACCTTGAATCCCAACATGTTTTCGTTAAAACGAATCGTTATGATGCCATTGAAAAAATAGGAATCATTATCGCGAGGCTGAGGATATTCGACGAGAAAAAAGACATTAAACTTTTTTCCTCGACGAGAGAACTATTTGTAAGTGGCGACGACGTAAAATTTTTTCAGATTATTCACAATATTTTGTCGAATGCAATGAAATTTACAACACCACAAGGCAAGATTATTGTCGAAGTAACCGATAACGGTGACGCCTTTTCTGTTGTGATCAAAGATAATGGCATTGGGATACCGGAACACCTTCATCCCCACATTTTTAAAAAGAACACCTTAGCAGCCAGGCCAGGGTTACGAGGAGAAAGATCCATCGGTATGGGGCTTTACATTGTAGCGCGACTTGTGGCATTGATGAAGGGCAAAATTCGCTTTGAAAGTGAGGAAAATAAAGGAACAACATTCATCTTAGATTTTCCTAAAAATTGAAACATCAGGATGATACATAAAACTAAAATTACACGTTAGACTTACTACAGACAGCCCAACTTTAATCCGTATTGTACATGACAAAACTTTTTGAACCCTTAAGTATAAAGTCAGTTTCCTTCAGAAATCGTATCGTGATTTCTCCGATGTGCCAGTATTCCTCCAGAGATGGTTTTGCCAGTGACTGGCACCTCGTTCATCTTGGTTCTCGCGCTGTAGGTGGTGCGGCCCTTGTTATGCAGGAGGCGACCTCGATTTCTCCGGAAGGGCGCATCTCACCCGATGACCTTGGCCTTTGGAAAGACGAACACATGCCTAAGCTAAAGTCCATTGCTTCATTTATCCATTCACAGGGTTGTTTGTATGGCATTCAACTTGCTCATGCCGGGCGAAAAGCAAGTCACCATGCTCCCTGGAAAGGTGGTAAGCTCATACCACTAAAAGAAAGTGGCTGGGAACAGGTTGCTCCATCACCAATACCATTTATGGAAAACGAACGTACGCCACACGCACTCACGACAGGAGGTATCCAAAAGGTAATTAATGATTTCAAAAAAGCGGCACAACGTGCTGAAGAGATCGGGTACGATGTGATTGAGATTCATGCAGCGCACGGTTACCTGGTGCATGAATTCTTATCACCGCTATCGAATCAGCGTACCGATGTATACGGTGGTTCTTTTGAAAACAGAATTCGGCTGTTGCTGGAAATTATAGCTGGGGTCCAGGAGAAATGGCCGGAGCATAAACCAATTTTTGTTCGCATATCTGCTACAGATTGGGCTGAAGGAGGATGGAATGTAGAAGAGTCTATAGCGCTGGCAAAAGCATTAAAACAACAAGGAGTAGACCTTATTGATTGTTCTTCCGGCGGAGTTGTACGACATCAGAAAATTCTATTGAGCCCAGGATACCAAGTTCCCTTTTCAGAACGGATAAAGAAAGAAGCCAAAATTCTTACCGGTGCAGTTGGATTGATCACAGCTCCTGCTCAAGCCCAGGAAATTTTGTCTTCGGGCAAAGCGGATCTTATTTTACTGGCAAGAGAATCGTTACGAAATCCATATTTCCCGCTTCATGCGGCAAAGGTATTAGACCAGGAGATTTCATGGCCAGTACAATATGAACGCGCCAGTCTTAAGCTGTGATGACTGGCTTCGCGATCTCTATAGCGTTATATCAACCGTTTGAAAGTGACCGATGAGCGTACAGAATTGAACACCTCAATATTGAAAATTCTGGGCTAGTTTAACAATTTCGTTGTTTTCAATATGGGCATTGTTATTGCGCAACGGCGAAGATCATATAACCCTCTTCAAATTTCTATATGCTTCGTACTCATCTCAAGTTTGCTTCGCGCATCTTTCTCAAAGATAAATTCTTTTCCGTGCTCAATATTCTCGGACTGGCATTGGGTATCGCGGTTAGTATCGTTTTACTTCTGATATTACAACATGACCTTACGTACGATAAGCACCATACAAATCATAACAGGATCTTTCGACTTGGCGGACATCTCCAGGCAACAGGTATCGATGTAAAACTAGCACGGTCAGCCCGTGAATTAGGGGTCATTTTGCAGGAGGAACTTCCCGAAGTAGAAGGGATGGTACGTGCCAACACCTGGGATAGAACCCTTGTCAAACATGTTTCTAAATTGGGTGCCGAGAAAGCATTTTATGAAGAACATATTGCCCGGGCAGATTCAAATTACTTCCAGGTTTTTACACATCCATTTCTGGCTGGAAATCCGGAAACATGTTTGCGTGATCTCAACTCCGTTGTACTGACAAAGACAGCAGCGAAACGTTATTTCAATGATGAATTACCCCTGGACAAATCATTGATCATTAACAATGAACAATGGAAGGTGACCGGTATTATTGAGGATGTTCCGGAAAACTCACATCTCAAATTTGATATACTGTTATCTCAAGTGGTTAATCGGGAGTGGGTTGTTGACAATGGAGAAATTAAGTCGGAAGCATTTTGGAATCCGGATGTGTATACATATCTGTTATTTTCCGAAGATTATAACCCGGACGATTTCAAATCAAAATTTGCTTCCATCTATACCAAGTATTTTAAATCCTTTGGGGATCAGGTGGGAGGCCAATACACGCCAATCCTTGAGCCCCTTGCTGATATCCATTTTCACTCTGAACTGGAAGCAGACGAACCCCATGGCAACCTTTCCTACCTGTATGCCTTCATCGGCATTGGCGTATTTATCATCCTCCTGGCTTGTATCAATTACATGAACCTTGCTACGGCGAAATCTGTAAACAGAGCGTCAGAGATAGCCATGAAGAAAACGCTTGGATCAGGAAAGCGTGCTTTGGTTTTGTCCTTTTTGACCGAATCTATATTCCTCGCTTTCATTTCGCTTGTCGTCGCCGTTCTATTTGTTGTAATCGTACTGGAAGCAACCTCCTTCAACCAATTGATCGGTAAGAATATATCACTCAACTTTGGTCATAATATCACTTTATTCTTCGGTTGTATTGGCATCACCCTATGTATCGGAGTTATCTCGGGATTGTATCCCGCTTTTTATCTTCCTTCGATTCCTACCATTCAGGCATTGAAGGGTGCATTTAAGAATCAACAGTCAAGTGCTGTGCTTAGGAAAGTGTTGATCACAATGCAGTTTGGTATTTCTATGTTTGTTGTTGTATGTACTTTGTTCATGCAACATCAGATTGATTACATCCGAACGAAGGAACTTGGCTTTAATACTGATAACGTATTGCTGCTGCCCATTCAGGATACTTTAGTACAACGACAGATCAAAGGTATAAAAACTGAATTCCTCAAATATCCGGGAATAACAGAAGCCACAACGGCTTATAATATTCCTGGCTTTAACACAGGCGGTAACACCGTAATGTGGGCTGAGCGTGAGTCCGGAATGCAACAACAGGCTTTTACGTTAATGTTTGTCGGAGAAGATTACCTGAAGACGATGAACATGAAGTTACTGGCAGGCCGTGATTTTCAACCCGGGCCTAACAATGATGTAAAAGGTGTCTTTATCGCGAATGAAGCTGCCGCGAAACTCATGGGTTGGGGCAAAGATCCGGTAGGGAAGAAGGTCAAATTTTTTCATGACAAAGAAGATGGTCAGGTGGTTGGCATGGTGAAGGATTTTAATTTTTCTTCACTTCACAATCCGGTTGAACCACTATTAATTATTAAGGCTAAAGAAGAAGGTGGATTTCTTCATTTGCGATTACATGCAGAAAACCTTCCTGCCTTGATGGATTATGTCCAGGAAAAATGGGAAGCGTATGATCCGAATCATCCGTTCGAATATTCGTTTCTGGATCAGCGTTTCAATGAGCAATACAAGGAAGATGAGACCCAATATACCTTGTTATCGTGGCTCTCGTATGTATGTATCTTTATTTCATTGTTAGGGTTACTTGGATTATCTGCTTTCACAGCAACGCAACGCACGAAGGAAATCGGTGTTAGAAAGGTGCATGGTGCATCCGTACCCGGTATCATTTTTCTCTTGTATAAAGATGTAATGTACCTCGTTGTTATTGCCGGCATTCTTGTGGTCCCTGCTGCCTATTACATTATCACAAAGTGGCTGGGAAATTTTGCTTATAAGGCTCCAATCAATTTTACATTGTTTATTGCGGTTACCTTACTGGCATTGGTATTCGCCTTTTTCACGGTAGCATTTCATGCGCTAAAAACGGCACGCACCAATCCGGTAGACTCGTTGAAGTATGAATGATGTTAGCTTACGGGTAAAAGTCAAATTTATCATTTAATAATTCAATTTAATTCAGGCATGAGAGCAATACTGTTACTTCTGGCGTTCCTGTTGTCTCATCTTGCTACGGCACAGTTTCTAAGCAATAAGGCTACATACATGAATGAAGAAGCATCTGGAAGGTTTGTTTCTTGCCAAACCATCTCTCTGCGAAGATCAGCCCCGGGTGTGCCGGCGACGAGGGTTTACTCAGTATTTTTATGGAATAGCCAAACAACTCGCCCTCCTCGCGGACGCGAGGGAGGATCTGCAAAGACTCCGTACACGATGACCACGATTCACCCGGGTTTTTTGTGTATACATAGATAGCACCAACATCCCACGTACTTCAATCATCCTTTGCCAATCTTTAAAGAAACGGAACTTGTTGTTCCCAATCATAGAAAAGCTTCTTAATAAGAAGGAATAGTTTCTAAAAGCGAGGTGTGCGTATTGCGCGCGAAACCTAAGCGCAATTTTTACACAGCCCACTAAGCACGCAATTCAATCGTTCCACCTTGTAACCTTTTGGAACTGAAAATTGCACCAGGCTAGGAAGGCATTCAATCGTTTGGCAGCTGGTGCAACGAAAGTGGAAATGGTTGTCGGACAGCTTGTGCTTTTTATGATCACATTGCTCACATACTGCGAAGTACTGTTTCCCATCATCGGCGATCACTTTGTGTACAATGCCATCTTCACAGAAGCGGCTTAATATTCTGTAAATGGTGGCTCTGTCTACCGCGAAATCAATTTGTTTCTCAATGGCATCCTGACTCATGGCTTTTTCTGTGCTTATCAGAACAGCCAATACAGCGTCTTTTGATGTAGTATTCCGGCGTTTCATAATTAATGCGACTAATTTGCAATAAAATTAATGCAACTATGTTGCAATAAAGAAAATAATTATACCTTTGTCAAGTATACATGGCGGGATAGTGTTGAAGAAATAACAAATCAATTCAAATGGACGACAAGAGTTTCGAAGTAATCATTATCGGCGGCAGTTATGCCGGACTTTCCGCAGCAATGGCATTAGGGCGTTCCCTGCGAAAGGTTTTAATTATTGATAGCGTGCTACCCTGTAACCGTCAAACACCTCATTCACATAATTTCATTACCCAAGATGGAGAAAAGCCAGCCGTAATAGCTGACAAAGCCAGAGATCAGGTTTTAAAATACAACACTATAAAATTATTGAATGATGTTGCTGTTGGTGGAAAGAAAAATGGAAATGGTTTTGAAATCACCACACAAACAGGCCAGACGTTTACGGCCAGCAAACTGGTTTTTGCAACAGGTATAAAAGATAATATGCCCGACATAAAAGGATTTGCTGAATGTTGGGGTATCTCCGTGGTACATTGCCCTTATTGCCATGGGTACGAATTGCGAGACGTAAAAACCGGAATTTTAGCGAATGGTGAAAGAGCATTTCACATCGCGTCGTTGGTGAATAATCTCACCAATAACATTTCACTTTTAACTTCCGGCCCTGCTGATTTCACTGCCGAGCAAATTGCGAAACTGGACAAGCACAAGGTAAAAATTATAGAAACAAAAGTTGTTGAAATAGAACATGATCTTGGCCATATTAGTAATGTGGTTTTTAGCGACGGAACCAAAATTGATTTTAAAGCTCTTTATGCAGCCCTTCCCTTTACACAACATTCATCCATTCCCGTCACATTAGGTTGTGAACTCACAGAACAGGGTTATATCAAAATAGATGGTTTCCAAAAGACAACCATTGACGGCGCTTTTGCCTGTGGTGACAACTCAGCCATGATGCGTTCAGTCGCCAATGCTGTTTATAGCGGCAACTTAACCGGTGCGATGGTAAACAGGGCGTTAACGGAGGAATTTTTTTAGTTCGCGTCCGATAACAATGAGGGTATAATTTTTATCGTAGGAGTCATGCTGAAAGGACCTATCAACGGCGTAAGTTGTCCTGACTGAAAGTCAATAAAGGTATTTCCTCCAATTGTTTCTTGCTTTCATTTTGCCTCGTTGGAGCGTTGTTTTCTTTGCCCTTTTTTGCCCAATAAATTTTGCGTGATTTAGCGTAATTTTTTACCGACCGAAAGAAAATTCTGTGTAAAAAATCATGCCTGAAAAATTTTTCTCCATGACTTCGTGGTTGGCATTACATTGTTATCTTAGTAAGTTCTATTTTCAGTATATACATGGAAAAATCAATCCTAAACAATAATTTCATTCTACTGGCCGAAGATGATGAAGATGATCAGGAACTGATTAGGATGGCATTTTCACACGTTACTTCCACTCATCGCTTTGAAATTGTCAGTAACGGTCAAAAGGTGTTGGAGAGTCTGCAAGAACATAGTAATCTTCCTTGTTTAATCATACTTGATTTGAATATGCCTGTATTAAACGGGTTCCAAACATTAATTGCCATGCGTAATGACGCAAGGCTTCAACACGTACCGAAAGTAATCTTAACAACATCAGATGACAATGAAAGTAAAAAGAAATCCTTTTCTTATGGAGCGGTCGATTATTTTGTGAAGCCTGCTTCCATGGATGATTTTATTTTTACAGCACAAAAAATGCTAACCTACTGTGATAAATATGACATCTAAGCTGACGGGGCTTTCTACCGGTGTTGATAAACTCGTAGATATCGCAGACGAAATCGGCAAGCGTGTTGCTGTTAGCGAGGGAAGAGAGGCTGATGCGAATGGTACGTGGGTACAGGCAAGTATGGATGCACTTAAGGAGAAAAACTAACCGGCCTTGTTGTGCCGGAAGAATCCGGTGGATTTGGTAAAGGGCTTTATGCGCTTGCAAGAATTTGTGAAACACCTGGCAAATCGTATTCATCAGTAGGGTTATGTTTCGGCATGCATTGTGTTGGCACTGCTGTAATTTCGGCCAAGGCAACGCCATGGCAACAGCAGCAATACCTCGAACCAATTGCCAATGGTCCTAGGACTTATGGGAACCATTATCGCGATGCTCGCGCTTTATTCAAAGGGAAAACGATAAAGCTGTGAGCTTTGAGCTTCGAGCCTCGAGTTCGTTCCTCCGTGGCGTAAGTGTTTTCGATAACTCACGCGTTGGCTCTGGATTATCATAACGAAAAATTATATCCTTTGAGCAAGGGATTCCAATCACATTAGTTTTCGAACAACTCATCAACTTTCAAAAAACCAACCTCAAACCTCAGACATCAAACTTCAAACAACCTTCGAACGCCCTTCGTTTTTCGAAACTTTGAACTGAACTTTGAACCATGAACCTCCGATTACTCCTGCTTCAACGAATTTACCGGATTTGCCCGTGCCGCTTTGATGGATCGGTAGCTTATGGTTCCCATAGCGATTGCCAATGCGATAAGGCCCGCCAATATAAAAATGCCCGGGTGAAGGATGATCTTGTATTCGAAAGCTTCAAGCCATTTGTCCATGATGAGGTAGGCGATGGGACTACCAATAAGAAACGCGAGACCTACTTGTTTTGTAAATGATGATGATAGCAGCAGGAACAGATCAACACCACTGGCACCCAATACTTTTCTTATTCCAAGTTCCTTGGTGCGACGTTCAATATAGTAAGTAGCCAAACCATATAATCCCAGGCCTGCAACTAAAACACTTAGACAGGCACCAATGATAAAAAGTAATCCCACTCTTCTTTCGGCAACATAAAACATTTTCATCTGCTCATTCAGAAAATGATATTCAATCGGTGACTGCTCGTCAAATAGGGCATGCACTCGTGTGGCTTCCTTGATTACCTTTTCGGGATCACCGTTAAATTTTAAGGTGAAATAATCAACCGGATAAAAAGGGTTATTCCATGAGCCGATAATAATGGGTTCAATCTTTCGGTGAAGGGATTGGAAATTAAAATCCTCAAGAACGCCGGCAATCGTTACCTGGATCAGTATGCCGTCTTTACGAAGGTTAATGGCAGCACCCAACGGATTGGCTAAGCCCAACGTCTTAACGGCTGACTCATTAATTAAAACCGTAGTTGAATCTACTTGTTGATTGGATGAGAAGTTCTTGCCGGACTTTAGTGAAATTTCGTATGTCGCGAGCATATCCTGATCAAATCCCATGAAGTAGGCGCGGATAGAGTCGGAATTTCCTCCAGGCGCGTCATTGCTCGTTACATATAATTCGGTAATGTTTTTCCATTCGCCCGGAACGCGTGATGAAACACCGACATGGCTAACTCCAGGTATGTTTGCAAATTCATTTTTCATTACCTGAAATTGTTGCCTCACGTTTCCATTGTTTATATCAATTACAATGAGTTGTTCTTTGTTGAATCCGATATCCTTGGTTTGAATAAAATTCAGTTGATTGCCAATGGCAAGCGTACATACGATCATCACGATGGTTAATACAAATTGAAAAACCACAAGCACCTTTCTCAGGTTAAACGATTCCTTTCCGGCACTTTCATTTTGTCTGATGGCGGTGATGGGTTTTAGTGTTGCCAGGTAAAAAGCCGGATAGCTCCCGGACATTAATCCTATCGTTATTGAGATGGCGAGTAATGTGGGCAGGTAGGTTTGCAGTGTTGCTATTGAAAAATTAAATTCTTTTCCAGTGATTAGATTGAAATATGGAAATACAAGATCCATGATTCCGATGGCAAGGATCAAAGCAATAAATGTTAACACGAAAGATTCGATTAAAAACTGTGTTACCAACTGACTTTTAAATGCACCGATGGTTTTTCGTATCCCGACTTCCTTCGATCTGATCAACGCTTTGGCTGTTGCAAGATTAATGTAGTTGATACTGGCAATGATCAGCAGGAAGACTCCCATAGATGCGAAGATGTAGACATAAATGACCTGGCCATGTGCAGTTTCTGTCCCCGCTTCGATATGATCAGATGCGAGGTAGATGTCTTTGATTGATTGGAAATCAACTTCAAGTTTGTTTTCGTACTGCCCCATATGCTTTTCCTGGAGTGCGGGCATTTTGCTTTTCAATTCAGCGATCACAGCATTTTTATCAATTTCGATATAGGTATATGCATCAAAGGAATTCCAATCATTCAACAAATTTTTCCAGGCATCATCGGTACGTATATTTGAGAATAACATGTTAAACTTAAGATGCGAATTGTCCGGCATGTCTTTGATTACACCGGTAACCTTTACATCCCCTATATAACTTAGAACCAGCGTTTTTCCCAGTGGATTTTCATCACCAAAATATTTCCTGGCGGTAGACTCCGTGATCACCAGAGAAAACGGATCTTTTAATGCGGTTGTCTTATCACCTTGTATGAAATCAAAATCAAAGACGTTAAAAAAGTTCGGATCCGTACTAAACCAGTTTCGCTCCTGGAAGTGTTCACCATCGATTTCAAAAACGACCTGTCCGCTGAACTGAAATAACCTTACCATATCCACGACTTCAGGATAACCAGCTACCAGTGCCGGCCCCATCGGTGGAACCGTTATTCCATAGGTACGACGGCTTTCCGGGTTGCGTTTATCTATGGTAAGCACACGATATATATTATCCGATTTTGAATGGAAATCATCGTATGATAATTCGTTACTCACGTAGACATACAACATTGCACTAAATGAAATTCCTATTGCAAGCCCGAGAATATTGACCAGCGTGAACGTTTTATTTTTTACCAGCGTACGAAACGCACTTTTGAAGTAATTTTTTATCATTTTTGGTTTTTCTTTTTTTCGTTGTTTCGGAGAAGCGTTGGGTGTTTCGGAATTATGAGTTTACTTTTAGCTGTGAGTTGCGAGCTTCGAGCTGCGAGTTTGTTTGATCATTAATTTTATGAGTATACTCAACACTTTTTAAGTTACCTTTTTGTTTTAACAAGCGACACGTTTTCCTTTGATCGGGGGATCTCTCTGCAGGCTTGTGCAGAGAAAACATCATCGTTACAAAAACCAACCTCAAACCTCAAACCTCAAACAATTTCGCAAAACACTTCGTTACAGAACGCCAACTTTAAACTTTGAACCTTAAACTTTGAACTTCCCCCTATTCATCCTTTAAACAATCTGCCGGATTTACCCGTGCTGCTTTTATCGTTTGTAGTCCCACTGTTATCCAGGCAATGAGCAGAGCAATGATGCCGGAGGAGATAAAGTACCACCATTCCAGTTCAATTTTAAAAGCAAAACCTTCCAGCCATTGTTTGACGAGTAAATAACTTATGGGCAAAGCGATGACGATTGCTGTCAAAACCATTTTTGTAAAATCACCTGACAAAAGGTAAACAATACCAAATTCGCTAGCGCCTAGGGCTTTGCGGATGCCTATCTCTTTAAGCCTTCTTTCAACTGTGAAAGCTGCCAATCCGAATAGTCCAAGACAAGAAATAAGAATAGCTAATCCTGAAAAGTATTTTGATAATGTGGCTACGCGTTGTTCAGCGGCATATTGCATGGCATTGTCTTCATCAAGAAAACGATATTCAAAAATAAACCCTGGATTATATTGTTGGTAAAAATGCTTAAGCTGTGCCAATGTTTCAGCTGTTTTCCGGGCTTCGATTTTCACCATAATTTTTTCTGCATACTCCGGCGCAAGAATAAAGAACAGCGGTTTTACGTCAACGTGAAGCGATTCATAATGGAAGTTTTTGATTACACCAGCGATCTCACAGTTAAAAGGCCCAAGTGTAATCTTTTTTCCTATGGGGTCTGCCAGGCCCATGGCTTCAATGCCGGCTTCATTGAAAATTACTTTCATCGAGTCGGCATGGTCTTTTGAGAAAGCACGTCCTGCGATAATTTCCAGATCTAACATTTCAATAACATCATAATTAACAGGTCGGATCGCGAAAGGAATAATGCTTTCAGGGTCTTTGCCTTCCCATTCAATATCTGTTGTGTTGCCACCTCCGACAAGACTCTGGCTTATGCTTGACGCGTTGATAATGCCAGGTATCTTTTTAACTTCGGACAAAAACGTTTCTGTACTTTCTTTAATCTTCCCTTCGCGGGAGAAATAAATTACATTGTCATTGTTGTATCCCAGATTTTTGGTTTGAACGAATTCTATCTGTTTGTAGATCACCATGACCGAAACAATAAAAATAACCGATAACGCGAATTGGAAGACCACCAACCCCTTGCGGGCCCAGAGCTCGCCAGAACTATGCGATTCAAGCTGGCCTTTCAATACAACGGCAGGTTTAAAACCGGAAAGATATAAAGCCGGGTAGCTTCCAGCAATCACGCCGGTAATAAGCGTAATGATCAGGCAGTAACCAACGACATGGGTGTTCAGATGAAGCGTCAGATGTTTATTTGTGATAATATTAAACTGTGGTAAAACCAGATCGGTAATAAAGATGGCCACAAGCAATGAAAGGGATGTAATAACAATGGATTCCACCAGGTATTGAAGAATAATAGCAATTCTATTAGCACCAACGGCCTTCTTAATCCCGATTTCTTTTATTCGTCTGGAGGCTTTTGCCGTTGAAAGATTCATGAAGTTAATACAGGCGATGAGCAGTATAAAAATCGCGATGATAGAAAACAGCCTTACATAAACTATCCGCCCTCCATCTGTTATATTATATTGTATAGCATAGTGCAGGTAATTATCTGAATAGGATGTAAGAAACAAATTGCGGTGGGTGTCTTTGCTTTTCGTACTGATAAAGTTCGATATCTTGGTGTTAAAGCCTTCAGAATCTGTTCCTTCTTTTAGCACAACAAAGGTTTTAGGACCGGCATTCTCCCAGGCGAAGGCCTCAGGCTGAGTTTGTTTAAGTACATCCACCGATAATACAAAATCAAACTGCATCGTTGAATTTGATGGTACATTCCTAAAAACACCTGATACCTGGTATTGTTTTTCATGTTGAAGTTCAATGGTCTTGCCGACAACATTTTCTGTGCTTTGAAAAAGATTCATGGCTACCTTTTCGGAGATCACAATGGAAGACCTGTCGGACAATACATTGTCTTTACTTCCCTGCAGAAGTTCATAAGAAAAAATGTGAAAGAAGTCTTTTCCCGTATATGTGCCAGTTGCCTGTGTGTTTTTTAATCCGACACTAAGTGTTTGCCCTTTAAACCATTGAGATGGAGTCACAACGGATGCATATTCAACTTCAGGCATTTCTTCCTTTAAAGCTTCTGCCAGTAGCCATGGGGTGGAATTTGTAGCCCGTGTACCTGTCCCATGGTTCTGGTTCTCCATGATCTGGTAAAGGCTTGAATCTCTTTCGTGGAACTTATCCATCTGCAACTCATCGTTCACCCACAAGTAAATCAATAACGTGCACGCCAGTCCTGTTGATAAGCCAATCAGGTTAATAAAAAATGTTGTTTTGAAGCGTTTGATGTTTCGGTAAATGAGCAGAAAATTGTGGCGAAGCATTGTTTGGTTTTTCGTTTTTTTGTGTTTTTCTATGAGCTGCAAGTTTGCAGGCTGTAAGCTTCAAGTTAAGGGCGTTAAGTTATTGGTTTCCGACATAGCTGCGAGCTACGAGCGTTTAGTGTCCGGGATAAACTCACCAAGAGCGTCAAATCACTTTCGGAAAATTGTGTGGGGAGTGGTATGCCTCCTTCAGTGTTGATCAATATTAATTGATGATCTTTCATTCAGGTTTTTTTCGCCTCCCGGGCCGGCTGGGCCCAGCATACTGGCATTGTCGCTGAACATGATCCGCCCTTGCCCCTTCCAGGCCAAAGATAATGTTATGCGACAATACCAGTATGCTGAAGGATGGTGTGGGTGTGCCTTCTTTCTATGAACGATCAAAATATTTTGTTTTACGATTCTAAATGTGGTTTTAACAATCTTTCATTTTTTCCCGGACACTAATAGCTACGAGCCGTGAGCCGGGATTGTATTGACTTAACTAAGGAGGTTTTAGACTTACAATGAACTCCCTGTTGTGTCAGAGAACTAATTAGTTTTCGAAGCCAACCTCAAACCTCAAACGTCAAACCTCGAACAATTTCGAAATTCCGTCATTAGTAATCTCCAACTTTGAACTTTGAACCCAATCATTCATCTTTCAAGCATACCGATGGATTTATTTTTGCTGCTTTTACAGTTTGTAATCCAACCGTAATCCAGGCGATAAGTAATGCCATTAAACCCGCACTCAAAAAATACCACCATTGCATCTCGGTTCTGAAAGCAAAGCTATCTAGCCAGCTGCGCATCAGAACATAGCTGAGCGGCAATGCGATCGCTATTGCGATTAAAACCATTTTTGTAAAATCGCTTGACAATAGACGAACAATTTCAATCTCCGTTGAACCAAGAGCTTTCCGGATGCCGATTTCTTTTTGTCTCCGTTCGACGTTGAATAAGGCAAGGCCAAATAATCCGAGGCATGAAATGATAATTGCCAGGCCAGCAAAGTATCTGGAGAGCAATGAGACGCGTTCCTCCGCAGCATATTGCCGTTGATAATCGGAATCAAGGAATTCATAGTGAAACGGAAACCCGGCGTTAACTGACTGGTAGAGGGTTTGAAGTTTTTGGATCACTTCTTTTTCCCTGCCGGCTTCGATCCGGATCATAATTTTATCGGTAACTTTTGGTAAAACCTGAATGAATAATGGCTTAACCTCTTCGTGGAGTGATTCGAAATGAAAATCCTTTGCTATTCCGATGATCTCCATATTCCTTTGTCCAAGTTTAAATATTTTACCTATCGGATCTTTAAGTTCCATTGCCTCAAGCCCGGTTTCATTAATAATAACGCTGGCAGTATCAGACGCAACGGCTCTTGAAAATGTACGGCCGGATTTCATCTCGATCCCAAGCGTTTCAATCAGATCGTAGTACACATAAAACTTTTCAAACGATATGGTTGACTCCGGATCTTTTCCTTCCCAACTGGCACCCCATGTTGCTCCCCAACTGCCGGTTAAATTATGCGCAAGGCTCGATGCATTTTTTACTCCGGAGATGCTTTTGATTTCAGTTAACATCGTTTCCAGATGTCCGGCAATCCGTTCGTCCATTTTGAAGTAAAGGATATTCTCTTTTTGATAACCCAAATGCTTGTTTTGGATAAACTCCACTTGCTCGTATATTACAATAACAGAAATAATAAAAATTATAGAGCAAGTAAATTGAATGATTACCAATCCTTTCCGCGCCAACAATTCACGCATACTGCTATTCAGCTTTCCTTTTAAAACAGCAGCAGGACTGAAACCAGAAAGAAATATTGCCGGGTAACTTCCTGCTATGATTCCTGTCACTACCGCGACACCAAGGAAGAATAGTACCATATCTGTTTGAAATGTTAGTACGACCCGTTTTCCTGTGATCAAGTTAAATTGAGGAAGCAGCAGATCAACAATGAAGATGGCTAACATCAAGGAAAGAAAACTCATAAATAATGACTCGCCGAGATATTGAAATATCAATGTCCATCGCCGCGCACCAATAGCTTTTTTGATTCCTATTTCTTTTACTCTCCGCGTAGCCTTTGCGGTAGATAAATTCATGAAATTAATACATGCAATAAAGAGAAGACAGATGGCAATTATGGAAAAAAGATTTATATACTCGATACGACCACCGGATTGTTTCCCGTTTTCATATTTACCATAAAGGTATTTTTCAGAATATGGTTTTACAAACAGGGTTAGATCTTGATTCTTTTCTACGAGGAAGTCCGATATTTTTTCATTAAACGCTTTGATGTCAGTGTCTTTACCCAACATTAGATAATTAATCGCGTTGTAACTTCCCCAGTTTACGTATCTGCCAAGTACATCCTTGAACATTTCATACGTTAACAGAAAGTCAAATTGTTGTGACGAATTTGTTCCTACATTTTTAAAAACACCAGTAACGACGCCCTGATTTTGTCCTTGCTGTAATTCCCATTCAACAGTTTTGCCGAGGGCGTTTTCAGTTGACTTGAATAGCTTTATGGCTAGTTCTTCGCTAAGAACAATGGATTTTTTATCAGATAACACTTGATCACTTTCTCCATGAATAAGCGGATAAGAGAAAATTGTAAAATAGTCCCGTCCAACAAATTTCCCTCTTGCGTTTACATGTTTATCGATAACGGAAAGTATGCCTTCGCTTTCTTCCGAGGAACCCACCGCGTACTTGATTTCAGGCATTTCCTCAGCTAGTACGCTGCCTAAAAGAACTTGTGTAGTTTCTCCTGTTACAATCCCAGATGATTGATTATGATTTACCATTATCTGAAAAAGCTGATCATCATGCGAATGAAACGTATCCACCTGCAACTCATCGTTCACCCACAAGTAAATCAACAACGTGCACGCCAGTCCTGTTGATAAGCCAATCAGGTTAATAAAAAATGTTGTTTTGAAACGTTTGATATTTCGGTAAATGAGAATAAAGTTGTGGCGAAGCATTGTTTGGTTTTTCGTTTTTTATGTTTTTCTGAGCTTCAAGTTGCAGGCTGTAAGCTGCAAGTTGAGGACGTTAAGTTACTCGTTTTCGAAATAGCTTCGAGCTACGAGTTTCGAGCTGCGAGTTTGTTTGATTTGTAATTTATGTGTTATCAAAATCTTATAAGTTACCTTGTTTTTACAAGCGACACATTTCGATCCTTGATCGAGGGGATCCTTCTGCATGCTTTGTGCAGAACACATGCGCGCATTAGGATGACGGTAACGAAGGGTGGGTTCAGCTACCGCCAAAAACATCAAACTTCAAATATCAAACCTCAAACAATTTCGAAACCCATCACTAGCAATCCACAACCTTGAACTTTGAACCTTAAACTTTGGACTTCGAATGTCGGGCCAGTTCTGAAAACATGGTTTTCATTCGTAAAAAGGGAGTTATTGATCTATAGGTTGTATCAACTGCCCATCTGTAGAAATTAAACTGCCCAATAATGGACAGTTGATATGGTTTTCTTTCTTAGGCTGAATAACTTTAAATAAAATTTAAGTACAAAGGATTCATGGCGAAGATTGCTGGTAATGTTTTATTGGTCGATGATGATGAATACGTTTTGCTTTCAATTAAACTTTTATTGGAGCCACACTTCAATGCGGTAACAACGGTTAACAACCCGGAGAAAATACCAGCTCTATTTGACCGCAGCAAGTTTGATGTTGTGGTACTCGACATGAATTTTCGGCATGGCGATACAAGTGGTAACCAGGGACGCTTCTGGTTAAAAAAGATTCTTGCGTTATCTCCCGATACACAGGTCATTCTTGTTACAGCTTTCGCGGATATTGGTGTAGCCGTGGAATCAATCAAGGAGGGTGCACTTGACTTTATCGTTAAGCCTTGGCAAAACGAAAAATTACTTTCGACAGTAAAGACTGCTAACCTGTTATGCCAGGAAAAAAGAAAAGTAAAGCAGCTCAAGTCACAACAAAAATCATTGGTGTCTGCACTGGACAAAAAATACGAACCGCTCATTGGAAATTCAGGCTGCATGGCGGCGATCAAAAGAACCATTGAAAAAGTCGCACCAACAGAAGCAGAAGTTTTGATCCTTGGCCAAAACGGAACGGGTAAAGAAGTGATTGCCAGAGAAATTCACCGGCGATCGAACAGGGCAGAAGGCGTTTTTATGACAGTGGATGTAGGCGCCCTCAGTGAAAATCTTTTCGAAAGCGAATTATTTGGTCACCGGAAAGGTGCCTTCACCGATGCCCGGGAGGACCGCGTCGGGAGATTCGAAGCTGCAGCAGGCGGAACTTTATTTCTTGATGAAATTGGAAATGTTCCGTTGCATTTACAAGCCAAGTTATTAACGGTATTGCAACATAAGCAGATTGTTCGTCTGGGGACCAATGAACCAATTGATGTGGATGTCAGAATCATTTGTGCTACCAATTGTAACCTGGTGGCTATGGTAAAGGAAGGAAATTTCAGGGAAGATTTGCTTTACCGGATCAACACGGTCGAGATTACTGTACCTCCATTGTATGAACGGATCGATGATATTCCACTGATCGCAGAACATTTTTTGAAGAACTTCAGTCTTAAATATCAAAAGCCTTACCTGACTCTTACGGATAAAGTAGTTACCGCACTCCAGCGATACCGTTGGCCCGGAAATATCCGTGAACTTCAACATGCGTTGGAACGGGCTGTGATCATGTGTGAAGGCCCAGCGCTCTTACCGGATGACTTTGGCACATTTCAGCATCAGCAAACTGAATTTGTGTTTGATAGTTACAACCTTGAAACGCTCGAAGCGTGGGCTATTCGAAAGGCGATTTCCAAACACAAGGGCAATATCAGTCATGCGGCAGAAGAGTTAGGCTTATCACGTGGTGCGTTGTACCGGAGAATGGAAACTTATGGTATTTAGAAATTTCAGATTTCAGATCATACTTCGTGTGATCCTCATCTTCGCGAGTTTATCTATACTGGCGTGGTGCCTTGTGACAGGTTTATATCTGAGGAGTTTTTATGTCGGAACAGGTGCTCTGATTCTTTTGATTGAACTCATCTGGTATATTGACCGCTTTAACCGGGATGTAAAAACCTTTATGATCAGCCTTCAACAGCGTGACTTTACAACCCATTTTCAGTCGAAAGGGCAGGGCCAGACGTTTGATGAATTGTACGGTGTATTAAATCAGATTACCGAATCGTTTAAAAAAATCAGTTCGGAGAAAGAAATTCAATTTCGCTACCTCGAAATGTTGGTTGACCATGTTCGCGTAAGTATTCTTAGTATTGATGAGGCAGAACAGATACGCATGGCGAATCAGGCCGCGAAAAATCTTCTTCAAAAGAACGTATTGACTTCTTTAAAATCGCTTGAATCTTTTGATGCGGTTTTGGTGAGAACAATTCGTGAAGTTCATACCGGTCAGACGAAATTAATTCAACTCCATGTGAATGATGAGTCGCTACAGCTTTCTATTCATGCTTCTGAGTTTAAACTGGATGGCAAATATTATAAACTTGTATCGATGCAAAACATCCGCAGCGAGCTTGACAAGCGGGAGATGGACGCCTGGCAAAAACTGATTCGGGTACTCAGCCACGAGATCATGAATTCCGTTGCCCCCATTATCTCGTTGAGTGATACGTTACACGGTTCAATAAAACAAACTCCATGTGTTGATGCGGATCAGTATAATAAGCTGGACAAGGGATTGGAGGCGATTAAGATTCGTAGCGAAGGGCTTTATAATTTTACTCAGTCTTATCGGAAGCTTACGGGAATCCCGACGATGTCGATTAAAAAGACAGCACTAAAAGAACTCATTGGTCGGGTAAAGACCCTGATGGTGCCTAAGCTAGATGAACAAGGTATTGACCTTGTTGTAAGTACAGAAGATGCCGTCATTGATGTGGATCCACAACTGATGGAGCATGTGTTGATCAACCTGTTTCACAATGCCATGGACGCGGTGTCTGGAAACCCAGACGCCCGGATTCAGCTTAAAACGACACGAACCGTGAAAGGTAATATTTCTATTCATATGTTGGACAATGGTGAAGGAATTGACGAATCCATTGCTGATAAAATTTTCATTCCTTTTTTCACTACCCGCAAGAACGGCTCAGGTATCGGTCTTGCGCTTACCAAACAAATCTTGCAGCTACATGGCGCTGATATTCAGTTTAAAAGTAAACGGGGAGAAGGCGCTGAGTTTGTTATTGTTTTTTAGCTACGGGCTTCCAGCTGAGTTTTGAATAGCCTTGAGTTTCGAGCTGCGAGGTTCGAGTTTGTTGGGTGCAAGATACGCGTTTAACCACCCTGATCCTTCCGACGCTGTCGAAGGATCTGTCCAAGCCCATCGTTACAACGAACCAACTTTGAACTTCGAACCATGAACATTGAACTATTGAATTTGAATCTCCTTCGCCAGTCCAACAGCATTGAAACGGATAACCAGGCGCTCAGCATCTTTGTTTTCAGGAGCGCATTCTGTCGAGGGTTGAACGAAGTAATAATAGAATTTCTGGTTGCGCGTAAACAACTCACTTTGATCAGGCTTGCCCAATACTTCAACAATTTCCATCTCTGAAAGGGAAAGTAACTTCTGTTTTTGCTTGATGAGATCCTCCGCCATGTCTGTACGGAATTTCTGACATGCTTGTCGGTCGTCCTTCCATTTTTGTGAATCAAAATTCTCAAGCACAGGGGTGGGCTTTCCGCAGCTGATGAGCATCAAAACAAGGACGGAAAGGTTAAGCCATTTGTAGATGAACATATTTTTTTTGGATAGCATAAAACCAGTACGAAGAAATTGCCGCATACACCACGACGACACCATAATAAATGAAAGACCAGTCATACAGGTAAGTGAACATGATAAGTAGAGCACTGTAACTGATTATCCGGAACCACTCGGACCATTTAACCCAGCTTCGCTGTTCGAATAATACACCGCAGTTCGTCACCATCAGCGCGATCAACGCAGAAATAAATAATTTTTCCGTCATGGTAAACGCATCTGCTTTAAATAAAAAGAAGGCTGTTCCTGCAAGACAAAGGATGTACTGAAAAAGCACATACAGCATGAGTGACATGCCAGATGGTGTCTCATATTTTTTATATTGTTCCTTATCAACTTGTGGTGCGGCACGATAACCTCCGAGATAGTGGGGGAGCCATCCCGGTTTCATGAAGAGGTATTTTACCTTATCGCCCCAGGTGGGAATTTGTTTAAGGTCTTCGGCCATGGCCACATAATGACTAAAGTTAGCATAGATCGGGTTCCAGCTATTCAGCGGTTTTGTAATGCCGTAGGTGGGATGTTCTTCTTCTTCCTGAAAAGTGCCAAACATTCGGTCCCATATGATCAAAGCACCGGCGTGGTTCTTATCGATGTATTTTGGATCGCGTCCGTGATGTACGCGGTGATGCGACGGTGTGTTGAATATCAACTCAATCCACCGTGGTAATTTTTTAATGGCTTCAGTGTGGATCCAGAATTGATACAACGTATTGAGCGCGGAGATGAGGGCAAAATCAAATGTATTGAATCCTAAAAAGGCGATGGGCAAACTGAATCCAAACGTCCAGACTACCTGAAGCGAACTTTGTCGCAAGGCAACACTCAGGTTATACTCTTCACTCTGGTGGTGTACAACATGGCCGCCCCAGAAAAGATTGATTTCATGGCTCATCCGATGTGCCCAGTAATACGCGAGGTCAACCAGGAGGATAAGCGTAATCCAATACCACCACGATGAATTGTCTAATGTGAAGAATGCAAAATTCGTAAAGAGGAATTCGTAAATACCGATGGCAAATATCTTCAGAAATAATCCCGACAGTTGAGAGGTGATCCCACAACCGAGGTTGGCGATGGCATCCGGAAACTTGTAAAATTCTTTGTGGGTAAAGCGTTCTACCAGTAATTCAATCCCGATGAGAATGAAAAAAAGGGGAATTGATAAAACGATCGGATTAAGATCCATACGGCAGTATTCAGGAGCTTCAGCAACACAAAGTTAATCTAAAAAAGCATAAATGCCTTCCTCGACTCGTGCCCGTGAAAATACAAAATATGTGCGGTGGCTCCCTTTAGGGATAAAAGGGCGTGCGGTGGAAAAGGTAGGAGTACTCGTAGCCTTTATTTGGCCCTGACCCCTGACCCCTAAAGGGGAAACATCAATACTAGTTAGCTACAAATATGTGCGGCGGCTCCCTTTAGGGATAAAGGGTGTGCGGCGGAAAAGGTAGGAGTACTCGTAGCCTTTATTTGGCCCTGACCCCTGACCCCTAAAGGGGAAACATCAATAACTAGTTAGCTACAAATATGTGCGGTGGCTCCTTTAGGGATAAAAGGGCGTGCGGCGGAAAAGGTTAGGAGTACTCGTAGCCTTTATTTGGCCCTGACCCCTGACCCCTAAAGGGGAAACATCAATAACTAGTTTAGCTACAATATGTGCGGTGGCTCCCTTTAGGGATAAAAGGGTGTGCGGCGGAAAAGGTAGGAGTACTCGTAGCCTTTATTTGACCCCTGAAGGGGTACATCAAAATACCGATCAGTTTCAACAGAACGGGTGGTCAAAAAAAATGTGGCCGGAGATGCCGAAATACCAAAATAAAACTTTGTTAAATTCTTCGGCTGGTTATAGCTTTAAATACCGGTTAGTTGAAATGTTATGCAAAGAAAAATGTTTTATGATGCCAAGCCAAATTCGTTTGAAAAGGCAAAGTGGCTTCGCAATCACACAACAAAGCATGAACAAGAACTTTGGCAATACCTGCGAAATAAAAAAGTAATGGGGGTTAGAGTTAAACGGCAGCATCCGATTGGATCCTACATAGCAGATTTTTATTGCCATGCTGCTAAACTGGTCATTGAAATTGATGGTACAAGCCATAATTCCACCGATCAAAGGTTATATGATGAAGAAAGGACAATCAACTTTACTATTCTTGGATTAATGGTGATCCGATTCTCAAATGATCAAGTCGAACACGATATCGACCAGGTGGTCAATCAGATAGCACATCGTATTAAAGATAGAATGGAGTCTGGAATAAACAGCTAACAAACCCCGCAAGGCAACAGTACTCGTAGATTTGTTGACCCCTAAAGGAACATCAGACCAGCTAACTACTAATACCGTGCGGTAGCTTCTTATAGGGGTTAAAGGAGTGCGCTTGGAAAAGTTAGCAATACTCGTAGCCTTTATTGCCCGGACCCCTGACGGGGAAACATCAATAACCAGTTAACTACAAATATGTGCGTTGGCTCCCTTTAGGGATAAAAGGGTGTGCGGTGGAAAAGGTAGGAGTACTCGTAGCCTTTATTTGGCCCTGACCCCTAAAGGGGAAACATCAATAACTAGTTAGCTACAAATATGTGCGGTGGCTCCCTTTAGGGATAAAAGGGTGAGGTAATGGAGATAATAGCGTTTCATAGCAAGTCACATCACATTCCAAAAAAAAACCAAAACCAATCGCCAACCAGTTGTATTTACTAATTTGCGCGAAAATTCAGAATCATGCTTTTTACGATATCACGGGGGTTGTGGGTTGTTTCGGTGTTGGGTGTTTTAGCTGCATTGCTTTACGTTTACGCTGGACTACCCCAGCAAGTGCTTATCCAACAATTGGAAGGCGGCGATACTATCCTGTCGCGGGACACGGTCTTCTACATCGCTTTAGCGCTTTCCGCTGTGGTAAATGTGTCTGTGTACCTGATCGGTGCCGTTTTCAAGAAAGAATTGACGTTCAGAGCCTGGTTTAATGGCCTTATCATTACCATAAACGTCTTCATTATGGTTGCGCTGTTTACGCTCGGCACCATCAATAGCATTGAAAAATTTGACTATAGCCGGATTGCTTTCCTGGTCTACGGAAGTTTGATTTTGGTTGTGCTGTGGTGCCTAACGTGGCCGCTATGGGTTTTATTTCAAAAAATTTTTCGGTAAAGTCATGGTTTAGTTAAACTGGTCTTTATACCTGAAAGTCAGCTAATTAAATGTCGTTCCTTTAAACAATTCTGCAATTACGGCACTCGGTGTATTTGTTGAATTCATTCTAAAAATTGTTTTATTCGTGCTGAATCAGCATTTTTTAATCTGACCAGTTTACTTTTTTTGACTGTTTCAAACAAAGTGTATTCCATTGAAGAGATGGACAAATCTTAAAATCTATGGCATCAAATGAATATAATGAGTCGAGTATAAAGTCGCTCGACTGGCGTGAACACATCCGGCTTAGACCGGGTATGTACATCGGAAAACTCGGTGACGGCTCTTCTAAAGATGACGGTATCTATGTACTAGTTAAAGAAGTTGTCGACAACTGTATCGATGAACACATGATGGGTCATGGGAAAATTATCGATGTAAAAATTTCAGAATCCCGCGTTGTGGTTCGCGATTATGGTCGGGGTATTCCACTTGGAAAAGTAGTTGATGTGGTTTCCAAGATCAACACAGGTGCCAAATACGACTCCGGAGCTTTTCAAAAATCCGTTGGTTTGAACGGTGTCGGTACCAAGGCGGTAAATGCACTTTCAAATTATTTTAAAGTTCAGGCTTTCCGCGACGGTCAAACCAAACTGGCAGAATTCAAAAAAGGTATCCTGACCAGTGACCCCAAACCAGGGAAAACCACCGAAAAGAACGGAACGCTCGTAGAGTTTGAACCCGATAACTCGATGTTCAAGCACTATCATTTCATTCCCGAGTATCTCGATGATCTGATGTGGAACTACGCTTTCCTCAACGCCGGACTTACCATCAATTACAACGGACAAAAGTTCTACAGCAAAGACGGTCTGCTTGATTTATTGAAACAAAAATCGAATGCTGAAGACCTTCGTTATCCGATTATCCACTTCAAAGGAAATGACATTGAAGTAGCGTTATCGCATGGTAATCAATACGGTGAAGAATATTACTCATTCGTTAATGGTCAAAATACCACACAGGGTGGGACACACTTAGCAGCTTTCCGCGAAGGCGTTGTTCGTGGTGTGCGTGATTTTTTCAAAAAGGATTTCGATGCATCGGATATTCGCGCCAGCATAATCGGTGCGATTGCCGTAAGAATACAGGAGCCGGTTTTTGAATCTCAGACAAAAACAAAATTAGGTTCGATCACGATGGCGCCGGATGGCCAGGCTGTTAAATCGTTCGTAGGTGATTTCGTTGCCAAACAACTCGAGATCTACCTGCACGAAAACGCAACTACAGCCGACATACTGCACAAAAGAATATTACAATCAGAGCGCGAACGTAAGGAGATTGCCGGCATAAAAAAGCTCGCCAACGAACGCGCCAAAAAAGCTAACCTTCACAACCGGAAACTCCGCGATTGCCGCTATCATTTCGATGATAAGAGCGAAAAAGGAACGGACTCCATGATCTTCATTACCGAAGGGGATTCTGCCAGCGGATCAATTACGAAATCACGTAATGTAGAAACACAAGCCGTGTTCAGTCTGCGGGGTAAACCCTTGAACTGTTATGGGCTTACCAAAAAAGTGGTGTACGAAAACGAAGAATTCAACCTGCTTCAACATGCACTAAACATTGAAGATGGACTCGAAGGACTTCGCTATAACCAGGTGATCATCGCGACCGATGCCGACGTGGATGGTATGCACATCCGCCTTTTGCTGATGACATTTTTCCTGCAGTTCTTCCCCGACCTGGTGAAGGCTGGCCATGTGTTCATCCTGGAAACACCGCTGTTCCGCGTTCGGAATAAAAAGGAAACTATTTACTGTTACAGTCCGGAGGAAAAGCAAAATGCCATGAACAAACTTGGTGGCAAGGTAGAGATCACCCGATTCAAAGGACTTGGTGAAATATCTCCGGATGAGTTCGCTGGTTTCATTAACGACAATATCCGGCTTCAGCCTGTATTACTGCACAAAGACAGTCACCTCCAGAAGATCCTGGAGTTCTATATGGGTAAAAATACACCAAACCGACAGGAGTTTATCATCGATAACCTGCGCATCGAACTGGATATCGTAGATAATGCGGAAGAAGAAAAGATTGAGGTGGAAGAACCTGTTGATTAATTTTGAACACAAGTAAACAATTGGCGGTACGTTAAAACCATGAGTAAAAAGAAAGATAAAGCGAACATTACACCTGTTGTTATCAAACCCGGCGAAAACGGTGGCAATGGCGAGGATGTTATACACAGCATTGGCCTCGATGGCCTGTACCAGAACTGGTTTCTTGATTATGCGTCGTACGTAATTCTGGAACGTGCTGTTCCCAGGATTGAAGACGGATTCAAGCCTGTTCAGCGCAGGATCATGCACTCACTCAAAGAGATGGATGATGGCCGTTTTAATAAAGTCGCCAACGTGATTGGTAATACCATGCAGTATCACCCTCACGGTGATGCCGCGATTGGTGAAGCCATCGTGAACATCGGACAAAAAGATATCCTGATTGAAACCCAGGGTAACTGGGGGGATATACGCACAGGCGATAGCGCTGCTGCACCACGTTACATTGAAGCCAGGCTTTCAAAATTTGCACTCGACGTCGTGTATAATGCGCAGACAACAGAGTGGCAATTGTCATACGATGGTCGGAAAAAAGAACCCGTAACACTTCCGGTTAAATTTCCTTTACTGCTTGCCCAGGGCGTTGAAGGTATTGCCGTCGGACTTTCTACGAAGATCCTGCCGCACAATTTCAACGAACTGATCAAAGCTTCGATTGATGTGTTGAAAGGAAAGAACCCAAAGATATTTCCCGATTTCCCAACTGGTGGTCAGGCTGACTTTACAGAGTACAACCAAGGCCTCAGAGGAGGGAAGATCAAAGTTAGAGCTAAGATTGAAGTAGTCGACAAAAAAACACTGGCTATCAAGCAGATACCATTTGCTACAACAACAACTTCCTTAATGGAATCCATTGTTAAAGCCAGTGAAAAAGGCCAGATCAAAATCAAACAGGTTATTGATAATACGGCCAGTGAAGTGGAGATTCTGGTGCTCCTCCAGCCCAACCAATCTCCGGAGATTGCCATCGATGCCTTGTATGCTTTTACCGATTGTGAGATCAGCATTTCGCCCAACGCCTGTGTGATCGTCGAGGACAAACCGAAGTTCATGCCGGTTAACGAGATCCTCAAATACAATACGAATCAAACCTTAGAGCTCCTTAAAAAGGAACTGCAGATCCGTAAAGCGGAACTGATGGAGAAGATTTTGTTTTCATCCCTTGAAAAGATCTTCATTGAAAACAGGATCTATCGAAAAATCGAAGAAGCTGAAAGCTGGGAAGAAGTGATTTCAACAATCGACAAAGGGTTGAAACCTCACAAGGATAAATTTTACAGGGAGATCACCCGCGATGACATCATTCGGCTAACCGAGATCAGGATCAAACGCATCTCGCGTTACGATTCATTTAAAGCCGATGAACAACTCAAGGACCTTCAGAAAGAACTAAAAGAAACACAGCATCACCTGAAGCATCTCACGGATTACGCCATTAACTATTATCAGCAATTGCTGGAGAAATATGGCAAAGGACGTGAACGCAAAACAGAGATCAAGAGCTTCCAGTCGGTAACGGCGGTTGAGGTTATTGCCAACAACCAGAAACTATATGTAAACCGTCAGGATGGTTTCGTAGGATATGGATTGAAGCGCGACGAACTCATCAGTGATTGCTCGGACCTCGATGATATCATCGCCATCCGTAAAGATGGGAAGATGCTGGTATCCCGTATCCAGGAAAAGGTCTTCATGGGTAAGGACATCCAATATGTTGGTATCTGGAAGAAAGGGGATGACCGCATGGTTTACAACGTCATCTATTGGGATTCGAAAGCCGGAAAAGGTTTTGCAAAACGTTTTAACCTTCCTGGTGTGATCCGCGACAAGGAGTATGACCTGACCCAGGGAAATGCCAATTCAAAACTTTTGTATGTGAGCGCGAATCCGAATGGCGAAGCTGAATCGGTTGAAGTAAAACTGTCGCAAGCCAGCACGGCGCGGAAGAAAATCTTCAAGTACGATTTTTCAGAACTCGAAGTAAAAGGACGTGGTGCCAAAGGAAACATCATCACCAAATACCCGATCCGGAAAGTTGATTTTCTGAAAGCAGGAACTTCAACCTTAAGCAAACTGGATCTCTGGTACGATGCAGATTCCGGCAGGTTAAACAAAGATGGCCGTGGTAAGAAGCTTGGCAAATTCGATGGTGATGATCAGCTCATTGCTTTCATGCGCAACGGAACATATAAGATCACGAATTACGACCTGACGAACCGGTATGATCCTGAGAAAACTTTGCTTGTAGAAAAGTACAATGCCGAGAAAGCAGTTTCCGCCGTATATGTTGATGGAGAAAGTAAACAATTCATGGTGAAACGTTTCATGATCGAAACCAGTACACCAGATAAGGAATTTGGTTTTATCTCCGAAGGCATCGGATCGCGTCTTGTGGTTGCTACAACAAGCGAAACGCCGGAAGTAGAAGTAGAGCTTATTAAAAACAAAGACAAGGGCAAAGTGAAAGAAGTCGTTAATCTTGAAGAGATTGTCGACATCAAAGGATGGAAAGCCATAGGCAACCGGTTATCGCAATACAAGATCACCAAAGTAAATCTCCTCGAAGAAGAGGAGGTTGCATCCGAAGAAAACGAAGCCGATAACGAGGCGACTGAAACAGAAGGTTCTCAGTCGTCCAAAAAAAAAATCAGCGAACCTGAGCAAGAACCGGAGCCAGAGCCAACCATTGAAGACGACGGGCAAGTCAGTCTCTTCGGCGAAAAGCCCCGCCAAGAAAGCCAAAGCTCCGGCGAAAAGCCCAGGCTCAAAGCAGAGCAGCAAAGCCTCTTCGGCGCGCCAGGTGAAACCACCCGCGAAAGCCAAAAAGGGAGCCAAAGCACCAGCCAAAGTAGCCAAAGCGAAAAAGGCAGCGAAAGCGCCAACCAAAGTAGCCAAGGCGAAAAAAGCAGCGAAAGCAAAGAAGAAACGATAAAAGATGAAAGTGCTACTACGCAAGGTCCCGATAAAAAAGATGATAAAGCCTTTGGCGTAGGGGATACGATTGAGTTTGAGATTTAAGAAGCGAATCGTTTTGTTGATCTGAACTGTTGGATTAGCAAGGCGATTTGTTTTTTAAGGCTTGTGGCCGAGCTTAATATCGATAGTTAATTGTTGGAGGGATTACACCAAGTACAATCATTATATGATGACATTACTCATCCAGGCGTTGTTATTATTATTTATGCTGATTAATTGTAACGTCAAAGTACAGTCGGAACACGCACTAACCGCAACCTCTTCGAAGTGAAATGTATGTTAAGCTCTTTCTTGGCGTGCGTTTTATTACTTACATCCTTGTTTACCCGGGGGTAATAACGCGAATTTAGATTGGTAGAGAGCTTTGAAACCGATTATTGACTTAGCCGTAGCATAATCGACGACGTCTCAAATTGAAGGAAAATCAGAGTATTGATAAATAAGGGTTAAAACGGAATCATTATATTTGGTTGTTAGCAACCATTTTCATTTAACATGATATCAAGATTTTTGACACTCTTGTTGGCATTAATCCTTCTTAGTTGCAATCAAAGCACAGAAAAAGAACGGAGACTCTTAAAGTTGCGTTCTCTTATTCCTTACTTTGAAGTTGAAGGCATTTCTATGGATGCAGGGCGCATTGATTCATTAAAGCCGCATAGCCTATTTCGAGCAAAGCTTTCACGGCGCTTTTTAGGGACGAAAGATTCTTTGGGTAATAATCTCTTGAATGATTTTAAGGGATATTACTTTGAAATATCGGCAGATACGGCCAGAAATTGGAAGGTAACTTACCCTTTCAAGAAGATGAGCAAGTTTGTCACTACGAGAAATGATACTGCTTATATTGAAATCCCAACGGACACTCTCTACCGCTACGGATATGACTCGCTATTATGGAACGCTGGTTTTTATATTATTTCTACAGAAAATACAAATGAGTGGCATTATCTTGGTGGAAAGTGGATCCTTTTAAAATGAAAACAGTTGCTAACAAAATGTTATGCCAGCTTGGGGTTCAGTGTTGTCATTAATTTTTGTTTCTTAATTTCGCTCGTCAAGGTGGGACAAGACTCACTTCGTGAAAACCCAAGCCGTCACAAACATAAACGTTAGCGCCAATACCAATGAACGGACCCACAAGAAAATTAACGGAGTACTCGATCATCATGCAAATGACAAAGATTTCGATTTGTCAACAGGACGATTTGGATTCTCAAACAATAAAGCGAGAGTTTGATAAGGATTATCCATGCCACGTCTATTTTATCTGCAGACGGCCAAGAGTCAGAATTATTCCAGATAAATGCTCAATCAAGGGAGATCTTATGACGCTGACGTTTGGCATTCAAAAACAATTTGAATTTCATGAATATCAGTTTAGAGGTCGGCTGGAAATGGATTGCTCGAATTTGCGAATTGTTTCGGAATATCCATATAGTAAATTCCAAGTGGTGCAGAATGGGAATGTTGTTATTGGTGCGAAGAGTTCGCTCTACTACAATATGCACCTTCGAGAATATAATAGTGATATGGACTTGGACGTGCTATATGTAGGCCAGTCTTATGGTGAAAATGGATCCAGAACTGCACCCGATAGATTGATGCAACACTCAACACTACAGAAAATCTATTCAGAGGCAATTCAAAACAATCCTGACTATGAAATATGGTTATGCCTTTTGAGTTTTGACAGGACCATGATCACATCTATTGATGGCACGTCACAACACTCTAAAAGGCAAGATAATAATGATACAAAAAAGGCTGCGACTGCAATGAATAAGTTTATTAATAATGAACTTGATGAACGTCAAATCGTAAATTTTACTGAAGCAGCACTTATTAAATATTTTAAACCAATTTATAATAAAGAGTATAAGGATAAATTTCCAAACCCGGCTCACAAGTCTTATAGTGAGTGTTATGACCTGGACGTAAATTCTATATGTTTTGAAATGGAGACAGATTGTATCGCATCCCGCCTTTTTTCTCAAAACATCTCTCCGGCTTTTACCCACTTGGGCAGTTTCACTCTTGAGACAAGGGAGAAACGGATTAATATATTTGACATACTCGACAACAGTTTTAAAGTTGAGAATCTTAGTGTAGTGATTGAGTAAGGTACTGGCGCTAATCGAGTAGACGGCCTCGCCACTAAATAGCAGCGAGGTTCGCCTCTACACCACTGTATCCCGAAGCTTCGGGAGATCACGTATACAGCGGTTCATTAAGATCAGGAGATACTTGTTCGTAGTATGAGAACATAGATTCATAGCCTCTCTTGAAAAGCCTTTCCACCGTGATCGTTGTTCCTAAGATTGGATATTGTGCCACTGCCCATCCACCCATTCGTGTACGACTCCATGCATAGGCCTGACCGTTGTGAATACCTAAAAGAATAAGATTCTTTCGTTTTCGTTTAGGTTTCTTCTCCGGAACATTTCGGGATTCCGACTTCGTCGGAACACTTTCCAGATGCAATACCTAAACCGGTTGCGTAGCCAGCCATCCAGCTCTTTGAGTTTGGATTGCATACTTCCCATACGGATACACAGGATGTTACGCCGACATCCTTACGATAATCTGGTTGAGTATAAAGGCTTACTAAATATTGAAACGTATGTGTGCCAGCACTCCCAACTTGTGAAGGCTAAAGGATGAAACACTATCGGTAAGCCGTGTGAGGGAAAACATCAAGCACGGTTTGATCAAGGGGGCACTGCCAAATGCAAGATATTTATTTATCTTCGTTGGCAGGCTCTACTCTACTGGGCAAGGCGTTTTCGAGCGACAGAGTTTCAATAAAATGACTAACACGAACGATAAGAAACAGGAAACACTGGACATAGTTTTAATGGCCACTTACTTTTTTATTCCCTTCTACGGACTAAGAATTGCTGCCGAGAATTACTTATTCGTGGACGACTTAGGCGTGACATATGGAGTAGTGGTAGCTTTAGTTAGTAGCATTCCGGTGACAATTTATTTGACGGCATTAAAATCAAGGAAGACAAAAATTAAAATCATCGGACTAGGTATCTTGTTCGTCATCGTTACAATAATTAATATTATGGTTTATTAAAGTGTGGAAACGCCCGGCCCACAATCGAGTAGACGACCCACCAGTAAAACTGCGAAGAGCGCCTCTCACACCACGTAGCGTACGGATCTCGTACTACGCGGTTCGTTAAGCATAACGTAGCCGCTCTTTACACCAACCACGTCTTTGTCGTACTTTAAGAAGGGGCTAATCAGCCACTCGGCCACTGCGTCCACATCGCTGGAAATCCCGGATAAGTTTCGAACTGCTTATTCACTTTAGCAGCCTCAGTATACCGTTTCTGTTCGTCGGTACCGGTGTTTGCAGTCTCGCTTCCCTCAGTGTGCTTGCCTCACGACAGACCACTCCCGCAGATTAGCGGGACAGGCAAGGCGACTTGCTAATTGGCTTCGCCAACTCGCCAGTGAGAGACTTTCACACTCTGGAATTTTAGGTTTCTTGCGATACCAGTAGGTTGGCGACAAGTTTTTTGAACATGAAGGACTACTATAAAGTCTTAGGCGTTGACAACGGTTGTATCCCGTTTCAAAATTGTAACGGTTTGATACTTTTGAAGCCCGCAATCGCCTACTTTGCATATACTCAACGTTACCAGCAATGCTGTTAGGAGAGATTAGCATGAAAATAACTAAATACATTTGGCCAATTATTTTTCTTTCAAGTGTTTCGATTGGAACGTACTACTTACTAATTTATCTGGACCTAGTAACGGATAGTGAAAAAAGAGTTACATGGATTTTTACGATTCTCGGGCTAGCTTTCGGAATATTTCAATTTTGGGTTAGCGAGGTCAACAATAAAATACGACGGGACTACGAGTTAAAATATGAAGCCTATAAGGAGCTTAATAAAACAATTCAAGCTATCTCTGAAAAGCTGAATAATGAAATGGGAAAGGATGGAGAAATTGGTCCACATGGGTTAGTTACTTCACTAATGAACTTAGTCAATCAATTTCAGGATACAGTCAAAACAAACGATGATTTTCTGTTTCCAGGACTCCAGTATAAACCTGGCTTTAACGCCTTGTCAAAAATATCGTTTAGAATACTTGAACGGGCGGATGAGATGCGGAAAAACATTGAAGACATGCAAAAGGAGAAAATTAGCGATGAAGGTTTGAATGCTGTCGTTGTTATTGAACGAATGAACTGGCACAACGATACGCGAGCTCTCCTTGGAGAACTGCATGATATGAAGTATGATTTCTACAAGGAAGTAAAAAGATACCTATAACGCACGGCCGCTAACAATGCAAATGGCACATTGTTGTTTTGTTGCTACCTTTGATATGAAAACGCCAACGCGCCATATGCTAGCGTTAGCGCAAATGCATTCAGAACGATGGATCAGGAATTAGTAGACTATATTATAAATCACTACTCCTATTTTTTCTCTCTTCGAGAATCAGCGGCATACAAGCATTCTTTTGCAGCCGAGAAGGCTGGGAACTTTAAATCCCAGGAACTTAAAGACAAAATCATCCGCTACTTGGGAACCAACGAAAAAGATGCGTTACAACTATTAAACAATGGCTTTCAGGAATTCAAGCGAAGATCAGCTGAGAGAATATTAAAGGAGCATCCTGATGAAGTGGTTATTAATTTATGCCCGCAGTGTGGACGACTTGCCAGGACACCATTAGCTAAACAATGTAGACAATGTGGACATAACTGGCACTGAAGGAGATTCGCCAATGAAAATTACGAGCGCTAACATAAGCTTCCATAAGTCATGGCAGCACGATTGATATTAATTTGATTATTTTGTGCCGCCGCGCCTTATAGTAAACGTTGGCGGTCATGCTTAATGAAGACCCAGTAGCTGGGACAAAATGAAAGAAGAGAATCAAATAGTTGAACCTCCGGACGAGTTGGACGGAGCAAGGGTTATTAGGTGGGCATGGTCCGGGGTCGAGCCTTTTGGACACCTGCCTATAGTTGGCAGCGACACAGACAACGTCTCGAGTGCCTCAGTTGAAATATTCGGCCTCGCGATTTGTCAATACGATGACTCGGATAATTTTTACAGATTTAGTTGCGATAAGGACTGGGAAGTCCAACACGACGGAGTATTCGAATCTGTTGACGATGCACTGAGACAACTTCCCAATCAATATAAGTTGGCGACAGGCAAATGGTGGACAAAATAAAACATCGGTGACGCACGAACCACCACTCGAGTAGACGGCTCCACCAGTAACTTTGATGGGAAGCGCCTCTCACACCACGCAGCATACGGATCTCGTACTACGCAGTTCGTTAGGGATAACGTAGCCGCTCTTGACACCAACTACGTGTTTAGAAGTGCCTAATCTACAACTGGGCCACGGCCTTCAACATCGCTGAAATCCCTGAGAAATTTCGAACTACTTATCTACTTCATCAGGCTCGGTATGCCGCTTCTGTTCGTCAGTACCGGAGTTTGCAGTCTCGCTTCCTTCAGTGTGCTTGCTTCACGACAGACCACTCCCGCAGATTAGCGGGGCAGGCAATGCGACTTGCTAATTGGCTTCGCCAACTTGTCAATAAGGGACTTTCACCCTCTGGAATATTTCGGTATCTTTCGATACCTTGCGCTCATGCCGGCTGCACACAATGTATATAAAACATATGCTGTATTGTAGGTTCTTAAAGTGTGTGCTATTAAATTTCGTCAGCAACATGGGACAAAGAGTAGGTATTTAAACGCATACATTTTATATACTAGCGTTGGCAACTATAATACTGGAAAAATAACAAATATTAAACAGTCAGACTAGTGAAACAATTAAGGCGACTCAGTCTTTCGCTACTTTTATTTTTCTGTGGATTTTATAGCCCCGCGCAGACAAATGTGGTTTCGGTTGATATATTTGGACTTCTTCTTCAAGATAGAAAAAGTATATCGTACGAGCGAAGTTTTAGAAGCAAGTTCTCCGTGAGACTTTCATACGAGAATCAGAAATACATCAAGGGAGCGGAAAATGGACAAACTGTATATGAGGTTCGAGGCAAAGGAGTAATCGCGGAATTTAGATTCTATCCATCCTACTCTAAAAAGTCGGCACCACTTGGCTTCTATCTTGGATCTTCTTTTAGAAATATTGGCGTAACCGAGACATACAGTCCCGCAAGTATGGAATTTACTGGAAATGTTTTTAACTATACGATAATAAGTGGATATAAGTTCAATTTCGATAGAGCAATCATTGAGGTATTGGCCGGGTATGGTTCTGGACAGGTTCGTGGACTTGACGACCCACGGCGTTCGCAGATTGCCCCCTTTACTGACAATACTATTGATCAATTGAAGGCAAATTTTAGATTTGAAATATCACTTGGGTTCTACTTTCCTAAACTCAGTACTGACTAAGCATTACGGTTGCCAATAAATAAGGCTTCGCGTGGCCGCAGGCCCAGCGTGACGCCTTATTTATTGTGCGTAATTTTATTGGACAACCATTACATATGATACCAGAAAGAATACCAATTCAAAGAATGGAAGATTACCACACTCACTTTTGACGAGTTGTGTTGATTGACGATATGTTGAGGTCAATCGTAGAAGCTACAACCAATCAAAGCACTGCCTGGAGAGATGAGATAAAATGGAACAGCAAAAACGCCGACGCTTATTTATTTATGTTTGGTGACAACAAGACAGGCTACAGGCAGATTCGACTTGCAATTTACGGTGAATGAGAACGGTCTCACCACTAAATAATGTTATGAAGAGACTAACAAGATATTTCACCTTCGCATTTGTAGCGCTGATTCATTACAGCTGTCATTTAATTGACAGCAAAAGAGCAGTTGTTAGTCAAGCAATAAAAGAATCGAATGTGGTGACCACGACTCAATTCTGAGTGGTCGCCCTATATCGTTCTATATCGACCATAAAGAGATTCCGCAAGTTTGCAAAGACTTATTTAGGAATACCCGACAAGCCTCTGACGAGACTGCTGTTCTTGGTGTACTCGACAGTTTATTTACATCAAATGATAACACAAGGCCATTCTATTTCCTTACGATTACACGGACAATGACAAAAGCCGACGGAGCTTATGCAGAACCACTGGGAATAATGGCAAGACAATTTGTAGAGACCAGAACAAAAGAATTTATTAACTACTTCCGTAATGAATCACTGTTGACCGATATTGACTTAGACGAATGGGCAAAAACAGTGGCCGCAGAAATTGAAATTTCATCAAGTGAACGAGAGAGAGAGGAACTAAAGATGCTAACAGAAAGGATGAAATTGAACTGCGAGAAATGTGACGAACGACAAATAAAGGCAATTAATGACTTCATCAACAGAGTGGAACGCAACGGGCCGTAACATTGGAAAAACATGAGATTTCTTCTAGCCTTCTATTTTATCACCTGTAGTTATCAGCTATTTGGGCAATACGACTACTTTGACTTTGAGGGGTACGATGCCTACAAAAGCGTGTACGCCTCTTTTATAGAAGAACAAGTAAATGGAAAAGTAAAGGAACTAAAAAAATATTCTATTTCAAGCATTCCGCTTCACGTAGAGCTAGATCGCAATAATCAAATTATTAAAAAGTATGAATATGCAGATACCTTACATTTGGTGAGAACAGTGAAATATGCTGATCGAAAGATTGTTAGGAAAACCGAATATCACAATGGGATTCCAACTGATAAGATACATTACACCTATAACAAGTCAGGAAACTTAACATCGATGAATTTTTTTACGAACAAGGAGCTAACAACAAAAATAGAATATCAATATGATAACGCTGGGCGTATCGCTTTTCGAAAACAAAATAACAAAAAGGAATTTACCCAATTTGTTTATGAAGGAGATTCTGTTATCTGGAAATTAATATTCAACGAACGTTCAATCTTAACTGGTGTATTGAAGAAAAATATAAAGAAAAATGCTGAACTAATAGTCTCTGATGTGATAGATACTACATCGGATGTACACTTTATGCAAAGAATAAAGCCAACCAGGGAATATCTAAAAAAATGGGACAACAATGAGAACATCTTGGAATCAGCTGAATTTGATTACGATATCTCTGGAAAAAAAATCCTTCGATGCATTATAATAAATGAATTTGACTCGGGTAAACTAACCAAATCTGTATCAAAATATAATACGGACTTACTAAAGGGAGAATATATCAATGAGTTTTCTTACAACCACCAGGGTCGACTTGAATCGGAGGTTTCAAGACATGGCACTGCTTTTAACGAGGTCAGGTTCGAATATGATGATCATGGTAATTGTACCGCTCGAGGCAAGTTTGTATACAGGTTCTTATATGACAAAAATGGGAATTGGATACTAAAGCAACGGTTCAATAAACAAAACTCGTCAACGACAGAAATAATAGGAGGGGTGACTAAAACAAAAAAGTACGCTAAAGATTCATGGACAACTGAAGCGAGAAGAGAAATAAAATACTTTGATTAGATTTGGAAAGGGACTGAAGGAAATAGCCTAGGACGGAATCAGAATAAATCGCCACTGTACATGGAGTTGTTTTATCTCCGTCGCGTTCCGAGCTCATTGGCCGGCTTGCCCTTAGCCCAGGAAAAAGAATTTTTTGTGAAACACTATGTAACCATACTACTGATTTTACTTGCCGGAAGAACTTTTGGACAGGCGAGTAAGCAAAGTAAGTTGATTGTTGATAGCAACCTGGTTATTGAAATCCAGAATGAAAACGTGAGGCTGCCGGTAAAACGGAAATCAAAACAGTTGATATCATCGATACGATCAAGGCAGACCTGGTAGTAAATCACGACCCAAAGCTAGCAGCCAAAGATCAGATCTACATTAACTCTTCAAGGGCGAAAATATCAGGAGACACGCTGAAGATTACTTTATTTCACCATGGATATGTTTTTATTTGGGAGTACGAGATTTTAATTATTGAAGACAAATATCAAATTACAACCTGGTTTACTCCACCAATTAATGATCATACCGTAAAAATTACGCCAATGACAACCTTTCTAAAAATTAACACTAAGGACTTTGTTCGGGGCCAAGAAATATACGGGCAAACAAGATTTACCGGAAAATGTGCTGGACAAACCAGCGATTAATTTTCTAAAGAGTTTTTAATTGAAGGAGACTTCAAAGTATACGTTGAATAACATGGCTGCTAATAAACATTCATGGAATAAGTATTTTTACTTTAATTCTATCCATCATATGTTCGGATGAAAACGCTTTTACTAAACATTTGGTGTTGGCTTACAGGAACTCAAAAGAACCAAAAAGAAGACATCTATAACATTGAGGAGAACCCGGAATCTTCAGATCAACAATATCGGAATTCAATTCAAAAGTGGCGACTCCAATACGAAGAAAAATTAAAAGCGCGAAAGAATCTAAACGTTGAATTTGTTTGGTGTCTTGTAGGTAACATTATTGGAGAACATCAGGTAGGAGAGAACAACGAGATAAAAAGGGGAACTAAACACTTTTCACCTGGAACAAAAGTATACTGCTTCCCGCCCCAGTGGGGAGACGGTTATGAAAAAATATATGTCATGGGTCGCCCACGTCAGAGTTTAGGATTCATAAAGGTCGTTATAAACAGCGATCTCGTGACAAATTGGAGAATCCAAAAGGTATTTACACCTCGTATTAAAACGGAAATGATAAAAAGCAATGGCTGGGGCGATACAAATGAATCAAAGGACAGAATCCTAATATTGTTGAACTCGCTTTTAAAAAATAGAGGTGAATGCTCATGAATAACTCGAAAACAACGATTTTAAGTACAGTATATTTCTTAACTTCATATCATCGCGCTTGTTTATGCTCAGGTTTGAAGAGCATAAATGATGCTTTACTTTCTAATAAAATGCTATGATGGAGAATTTTTTTTGTCGCATCCAACTAATTTAATAACTAAAAACTCTAACGACGTCCCTTAGATATTTTTATTCTATAAGATGAAAGACCCAAGGTATCGAACCGGAACAAAATTAGCGATGGAAAACGTCGCAAAGAAAATGAACTTGCAATTTGCGCATTGGATGCAGGACTGGCCTTTAGAAGTGGGCGTAGCATCTGACATCGAGAAATACATCCGTCATTACGAGACATGCCGCGATGACGACGAAAAATTTGTCTTGATGGAGGCAATAATTCAAGCAACGGAAGATCAACCTAACGAAATTGCTTTTTTGAAGTATTGGGAGCAAATCAGGCCAATGTTAATTGAAGATTTTAGTATCCACGAGTACACCGTATTCTATTGGTTGTGCACTAATTCGGCGGATGAGACCGCACGCTGGAAAATAAGTAAGAAACTAAGGATGTTTGGGAATTAAAAACTTCAAACGAAGCATGGGTGGATAGTAAGTGTAACGTAGAAATAATCGTACAGGAGAAATTCGAACGACCAATGCGCGATTCAAGCACTTACAACTACTTAGGAAATGATCGACCGTTCAACTAACCAAGATATCAAGTTCTAAAAAGACCGACTATATGAAATCCGCACAAACCATCTTAACACTGACACTCGTTTACTTAACAACAAGTTGCTCAAACGGAAAACTTGAGGAAAAAGGGTTTCAGGTAAGTCCCACTTCAGACAATACTGAAACCGAGGAGGCCGATGGACTGAATAGCGATTCATTGAAATTTAATACAAGCCAAGTAGTGTACTGTTAATAGGTGTTCCAAACGTAAGGTTGACAACGATCTACAAAGTAAACACGAACAAAAGAAACAACACGACTTTCATTGGCTCAGATGGTTTTCATTATAGATATGAAGATCAGGAAGAAAATAAAGGGAACAATTGGAATAACAATCTTATGCCTGGACTTGAAGCTAGAATAACAAGGTTGCTAATAAACATTCATAAAATAAGTAGTTTTACTTTATTACTATCCATCATATATTGGAGCACTACGGTCCCGGTAGTAATAAAGACTTCATCAGAAGAACGTTGGAGTTTAAGGGGAGAAGGATGGGAACTATATATTTAATAAATTTGATGTTATAACAGACGGTAATGATCTTTCACCTATCAAAGCCTAAATTAAACGACATGGGGTTATTTGAAAAACTCTTCGGCAGAACCAAGAATTCCGGCCAACCATATAGGAACGAAAGTGACCCGATCCAACTTGCGAAAACCGCCGAAATGTTGGATGAAGGATTATTTTGGAAAATCATTGATAAATCTCTAAAGTCGACTAGTCAAGATGAGCAAGAACAGTACATAATATCAGAAATTGGAAAACTAACCCCAAAAGAGATGATAGGTTTTCGTTTAAGGACAGATTATTTTCTTTATCATACCTATAATTCTGAAATGTGGTGCGCTGGTTATATAATGAATGGGGGATGTTCAGACGACAGCTTTGAGTACTTTAGATGTTGGGTCATATCAAGAGGAAGGGATACATTTTACAATACTAAAGCAAACCCCGACTATTTAATAAAAGAAGTGGTTGAAGGCGCAGAGTTTTATGAATTTGAAAGCTTTTGGTATGTTGCTTTGGAAGCATTCGAACGTAAAACCGGCAAGAACTTATATGATTACATTGACGATGATAGGTTCAATACCAAGGAAGCCACCTACCCGCAATTTGAATTTAACTGGCAAGCTGATGAACCAAACAGTATGAAAAAGATTTGTCCACAATTGTATGTTAAATTTAGCGATTGATGTACTCCATACACTATGAGTAAAAGTTTAATAAAAGAATTGTATTGGATACTCGGAACAATTTTGCTGACCTTGACAATTGGTGTATTAAGTCTCGGCAGCAAATTATTCAATGGCCAACTTTTGGATTTACAATTACACGACACCTATTTCATCATTCCTAAAATGCTATTGATGTCAGGAATCTTTATCTTTTTATTGATGAATGCATACATAAATAGAAGAATTTGGAATAGATTAAACAATAGATTATTAGGTAGTTCAATGGTGATAATTTTAACCTTGTTCCTCATCGTCCTGGTGAACTACTGGAATTGGGTTTACGGTTACGCTAATGACTCCGGATACTATGTATTTGACAAATACATTCGGACTGAAAAGATCTCCGAATTTACGATGTTGCACTGGCTTTTGCCAATAGTAATCGTTGCGACGTTCATTACTATAGTCACAACAGGATTAAAAATTATAAAGCCGAGACACAAGTAGCGTATTGCATGAACGCCGAAAAAGGTACAAAAAACGCAGAATGACAGATGCTAGTCCCTCCGGTGTCGCAATAACTTCACCAAGCAAAAATGTAAGGATTCGTTAAAAGCGGCACTGGTTATTACAGTCGTGTAGGCATCTTCAAGAACAGTTTTCGGTTGAACCATAAAGATCTTTTCCAGTAAAAACAAGAAATTTGAAGGAACGATTTGAAAATGAGCTTATTCAGTTGGGGAGACCATTTCCAAGATATCAACCTCCGATATTCGGCCTTGCTAGTTGCCGCAATAACAATATGGCTATTTAAACGTTGCGTGTTTTATATTAAGCGAAAACGGAGACGTGATTACTATAGAAATGTATATCTTAAATCGGAAGAATGGCAACGGAAACGGTATGTTGCACTTAAACGCGATAACTGGCAGTGTGTATATTGCGGTGCGCATGCTACGCAGGTTCATCACAAACGATACGCAAAAAGAAACATCGGAAGAGAACCGATCAATTGGCTCGTTTCAGTTTGCAAGTCTTGTCACGACGCTCAGCATAGCTAATATCCTAAAGATTTTAAGTTTTGATAAAAATCTTGCCACACGAATGTATTCAGTTTGTCATCCATTTTTGTAAACCGCGTGAAAGCAGGTGAAATGAAACGACCACAATAATGAAGGAAAGTATAATAATGTTCTCCAATGACAACGCTGCAAAAAATATTTCAAACCGATCCAGAACGACGCAGCTCGGGTAAGATCATCTTATGGTGGGAGGTAAGAAGGCCTCTATACAACCTATTCATTGCCCTTATAGTAGCGTTAAATTTAGCGATTATCCAGTTGCTCCCAAATGACGGATATTTTCGACTTCACGCTGGACCAATGCTGGTTATGGGTATGTATGCAGCAATCTTGTTATACTTTATCGCCGCAAATATCTGCTATACCGGCGGTTCATTGCTGCAGATTATTCTAAGAACCTGGGAAGGAGAGAGGATTAAAAAGCATGTAGGTCAGTTGTTTATTTATGGATTGATAATTTCCTTAATCGTAACGCTATTACCAGTTATTATTGCGTTGATTAATTGGAGTATAGGATATTTCTTAACTTTATAAAGAACCCCAAAGAAAGCAATCCAGAAAAATGATGCCGATGAATTCAGACTGTTGTAGTTACGAAGTCGAACAATGCAGCTAGGATCATTAAAATAGTTATAGTCTTAAAAAATGGATACGGTCAGAATCAAGGAAAGTGAACTAAGGCAAATAACGCTGTTCATAATTGACACAAAGATTATCTTTCATCCTGTTATTTCTCCCAATGGCTTTCCGGATTTTTCAAACCATCAAGGAATTAAAAATATCTTGATTCTGGACAGAAATATTTTAACGCCAATGATTGGGCTCCTGAAAACCGGCCATCTCAAGGATGACCATATCCGAAAAATAATTGGGTCGTTGATGGTTTGGACACAATTTAACAACATCAGCGTGACATCAGGACTTGCTCTTTCGGAATATGCATACCACAAGGGTCGAGAAGCGGAAGCAAACCTTGAAAGAGACCTATTCTTAAAGGCGTTTAACAACTATCATCCGAATATTTGGTTAGAAATTGCCCTAGGTCGCCGAAAGACCATTGAACCACTAACTGTTGACGCTTCAGAGGAGTTCTCATACAACAAGGAATATGATCATTATAAGATGCACTATTTGGAAATGCTAAAGATTGCACAGTATTATTTTGATCAATCATTATCTCTCGAAGGAAAGATCACCCGATTTCATAGATGGGTTTATGACAACCTTATACTTTGTGGGTACACGATTTCCTATTTGGCTCTCCTGACGGGAGGTCGTATCAATACGTTTAACAAGACAAAGAACTTTGACCAGGTAATATCCCAGTGTAAGAACCAAGCATGGGATTTATCATATCTTTCGTTATGGAGTACTTTGTACGACAACGAACCTGAATCAAATGCAAATTACTTATTTGCCACCTTAGACAAAGGACTAAAACAGATTTTTATGTTGACTCATAACGAGGCGATTGACTTACATTCAGAAATATTCGGAAGTAACGTTGGCGGCAGGATTAATCAATCAATGCACGATATCTTCAAGCCCCGACCGCTTCCCAAAATGAGCATCGAGCACATAGATGAAATGATTGGAACGGAATTCAGCCAGCTGGAACAGACATATAACTCGACGACGAGACAAGAAATATGAATATCAAAATCTTAATTCTCCTTTCGCTTACAATTGCTACCATTTCATTAGAAGCTCAAATTAAAAAAGAAATGAAGCTTTGTGAGTTGGATTCTATAAACGGCATGGTGATTCATTCGATAGCAGAGGTATCCCCTGAATATACAGGAGGCCTTTCAAAATTTTACAAAGATTTATCATCAAAAATCAAAATAAAAGACACAAGTAATTCTGGTCATATAAAAATTATAATCTCATTTGTTATTGACGTAGATGGAAATGTTAAAAACGTCTGTACCACTGATAATGTCGAGATAACAACAGAAATAATCGAATCAATAAATAACTGGACTGCAAAAAAAATCGGTGGGAGTAATGTGCCAGTAAGAATGTACATGCCGATTTATATTAAACTGGGCTAAAAAAATAAGTGAATAACAACATGTATAATCTCTTATCCATCTATACAGACACACGATCCAAACGTACGATGCCATACACTAACGTTCTTTGCCATAAAAGAAACTACTATATGAAATTTATACAAACCATTTTAACACTGACACTCCTTTACTTAATTACAAGTTGCTCAAACGGGAAACTTGAAGAAAAAGGATTTCAGGTAAGTCCGACTTCCGACAATGCCGAAAACGAGGAGGCTGACGGACTGAATAGCGATTCGTTGAAATTTGACACAAGGCCAAGTAGTGTACTATTAACAGGTGTTCCAAACGTAAGGTTGACAACGATCTACAAAGTAAACATAAACAAAAGAAACAACGCGACTTTCATTGGCTCAGACGATTTTCATTATAGATATGAAGATCCGGAACAAAATAAAGGCAACAATTGGAACAACAATCTTATGCCTGGGCTTGAAGCTGTTTATGGCTATAACATGGTAAATATTTCACATTACGACATTAAGGCGAACAAACAAAAAAACTTCTTCGATAAACCAGTTTTAGTTAAGACACTTTACTATCCAGCGTTTTCTAAAGACACATTAAACTATAGCCCGGTCAACAGAGACTACTTTATTGTTTCCGTTTACAATGACGACACAAACAAAGATGGTTTTATCAATCTAAAAGATCTTAGACGTCTTTACTTATTCAACATAAACGGGGAAAAACAAAAAGCACTTATTCCGGAAAACTATTCAGTTTTTAAATCCGAGTATGATCCCGACAATGACTTTATGTATGTGTTTGCTCAACTCGACAACAATAATAATGGACGACAAAACGAAGGTGAGCCGATCCATATATTTTGGATAGACCTTAAAGATCCAAACAACACAGGACGGCAATATTAAATCAATCCGTTGGAATCAATACTGCCTCTTAAAAAACAAAAACACAAAACTTTATGCAACACAACTATGCAACAAATGCAACAATGCATGCAAGTCGTGCAGGCAGAGTTAAACCTGATGAATTGTTTTCCTACACTTGTTAATTCTTTCCCGCTCATAGTATTTAGTGTTGTTTATTTTACCTTTACATGCTATCCTTCGAGGCAATAGAAAATTTTTTATCAACATGGGAAGACGAATATTTTTATCAGTAGTGCTACTACTCGCGGCATCCAATTACACCTGGTGCCAGGATTTGAAACTCAATGATCTTGAGTATTTCGAGAAGCAAGGTGTCAACGTGCTTGTATACAATAACCTTTTTACAGGCGGTTTTAATGATGAGAAAAACGCCGGTATAGAATTGATTCACCATGGTGTGAGAACAGCACAGGGTGGCGCGGTGCGACTTTCCAATACACCGGAGCAGTGGGATCTTGTTCCGGAAACACCAGACCGAAAGGTTGACCGCGCGTTAAAAAGCATAGCGACTACGTTGCGGTATAACGATTACAATTTTGATTCGCGCGTGGTTGTTACGGCGAAGGGGAAAGGTGTCGAGATATCGGTTTACCTGGATAAACCACTTCCAAAAGAGCTTGAAGGACGCGCCGGGTTTAATCTTGAGTTTCTTCCGTCACAATATTGGAATAAGACCTATTTGGTCGATGGGCGTTACAATCGGTTCCCGCGTTATGTGGTAGGTAATACTACGACAAAGCCCAACAGTGAAAAGCCAAAGCAATACAAAGGATACAACACTTCCGACGACAGGGGAACCGGCAAGTTCATCGATCCGCTTCCGCTTGAAACAGGACGTACGTTTCTTCTTGCACCCGACGAACCTTCACGTTTGGTGAAGATCACTTCGGCCGATGCTGACCTTATGCTTTTCGACGGACGTATGCTGGCACAAAACGGTTGGTTTGTCATGCGCAGTTTACTTCCCGCGGGAAAAACAGGAAAGGTTTTAACCTGGACCGTCGAACCCAATGCGATTAACGGTTGGATAAGAGAACCAAATATCGGTTTCTCCCAGGTGGGCTATCTCCCTACACAACCAAAAGTCGCTGTCATTGAACTCGACAAGAAAGACAAACCCCTTGCAAAAGCTTCGTTATTTAAAATCGGCAACGATGGTGAGGCTTCCGCAGTATTCGGTGGCAAAATCGTTCCGTGGGGTGACTACTTTAAATATCACTATGTAAAATTTGATTTCACTTCGGTTAAAACGCCTGGTATCTACTACATCCAGTATGGCAATTTCAAAACAAATAATTTTTTAATCCAGGATAACGTCTACGATAAGATCACCGATGCCACGAGCGATATCTGGATCCCCATACACATGAATCACATGTTCGTGAACGAGGCGTATAGGGTCTGGCATGGCGAGCCGTTCAGGGAAGGTTACCTCCAGGCTCCACCAAACACCGATCACTTTGATCTTCATGAGCAAGGACCAACAACCGATACGAAGTATAAAGCGCTCGAATTGATTCCCGGATTAAACGTAGGCGGTTTCTTCGATGCCGGAGATTTTGACATTGAGACAGGATCAAATATTAGCGTCGTTCAGAACTTCGTTCACACCTGGGAATATTTCAAACCACAACGCGACCAGACTTTCGTTGACCAGAAACAACGTTATGTTGATCTTCACCGACCTGATGGAACGCCAGACGTATTGCAGTTTATCGAACATGGAACATTAAATCTTGTGGCGCAGGCGGAGATTATCGGTCACATGACACAGACTCTTTCAAACGCTGTGCTTGATAATTATCATCACTTGGGCGATGCTGCTTCATTAACTGACGGCCTTCCTTACAATCCTAACCTGGGCCCTTACGAAATCGCCGCTGACGGCAGATCGAGTGGCGTGAAGGATGATCTGTGGGCATTCACAAGTCGCAATCCAAGCCTCGATCTCAGGGCCGCAACCATGTTTGCAGCAGCAAGCAGAGCGTTGAAAGGATACAACGACGATCTTTCTGCAAGAGCCCTGCAACAATCAAAAAGACTGCTCAAGGAGGCAACGGAATTACTCGCCAATCAGCCGCAGGACAGCACACGCCGGGCATGGGGAGCAGTCGGTGACATCTCCACCAATCTCCAATTGTATATCGCGACCGGTGAAAAACAATATGCAAGTAAATTTCAGGAGCTCTTGTGGCCTGTGCTTGATCGAAGTGTCAATTTCGTTTTATTGACTGCATTAAATGCGATACCACACATGGATGCATCTTTCAAAGAAAAACTCCGCCCGTATGTCGTAAAATACAATGACTACATCAATGGGCTTGAAAAGGATAATCCGTACGGAGTACCTATCGGACTTGGCAACTGGGCAGGTAGCGGAGCTATTACTAATTTTGGAACTACCATCTGCTTTGCCAACAAATATTACCCTGATGTTGTAGATGCGAGCCATGCTTTCAAGAGCTCAAACTACTTGTTTGGCTGTCATCCATATCACAACTACTCATTGGTTGCAACGGTGGGGGCTACACGTCCTAAAGCAGTCTTTTACGGAAATAACAGGGCGGACTTTTCATTTATTCCCGGCAATGTTGCACCTGGTGTATTATTCAGAAAACCCGACCATTTTGAAAACTACGATGACTGGCCATTTCTTTGGGGCCAGAACGAAGGTACGATCGCAGGAAATACCAGTTATTTAATTTTTGGATCCGCTTTTAAGAACTTAGTAAAGAAAGCAAAATAGCATGAACAGATTAAGCCCCGGAGAAATCCGAGGCTTTTTTTGTTTTCGTTGATCCAGCGCAAAACTCAATTGTAGCTAGGTGGCAGTGGGAGTCAGTGTTGCTTTAATCGATAGCTTTCAGATTGTGTGGGCCCAGGGCTTTGGTGTTACTGAATTAACACACAGGACAGCGTGACAAATAATACGCTTTTTCAGGTTGCCTCAATTACCAAGCGATAACTGCAATGGCTGTGATGAAAAAAGTTGAAGTTGGTTTGATTCAATTGAACGAGGATACCAATAAGCAATTAATTTCATGGCACATCGCTGACAACAATTTCGTAAAAGATTCCCCGTTACCGTTACTTCGTACTCTTCTCTTGTACTTCGTACCTTGTACTGTCCCTGCACCTCATAACAACGCCAGTACTTCCTCTGTTATTCTCGTCGGGCGCATCGTTTTCGTATCTACCATACACCACATCGTTTTCGCTTCAGCCAATATTTTATCTTCCTGATTCATCAGCTTAACGAAACGTTCAAAACGCGCGCCATGATGATCACCCACCCAGGTAGTACCTTTTATTTCATCGTGAATAAACGCTGGATTTTTATAATCGATTTCATGACGTAATACAATCCATAAATAGCGCGACCGAAGTTCTTCCGGAGCAACGGATGCCCAATGCGCCGCGGCAACCTCTTGCACCCAACGTACATAAACCACATTGTTGACATGACCTATTTCGTCAATATCGGAGGAAAGTACGTTAATGGAATGGTGAAAGGGCAGCATGCAAATCCTTACTCTGCTTCCAGTGCTTCCAGAATATCAGCAAGTTCATCATAGTGTTTTAAGCCTGGACGAAGCTCGGCCTGGCCATGAAGGCAAATGCCACTTACACCGGTATGATTTAACGCCCTGTTGAGTTCTTCGACGTCCTTTATGGTAAGTAATACTTCATGTTCAGGAATGAAACGTGTCATGGTGGAGTCCTCATCAATCAGAAGGTAGGCAGGTTTTATGCTCATCGCCGGAAGTTCTTCGCCTTCCTGAAGTCTCAGCATAAAAGGGAGGCCGATCACACTTCCTATTTTGTTATACTCTTCCGATCCCAGTTCCAGATAATCCGGGCGAAATTCGTCAAGAATTACGGCAAGCTCTTCTTCGTTATTAATCCCATAAACTTCAGCAACTATCTGCGGGCCGGTTATCCAACCTCGGATCTCCTGATAACTTTTGGCCGTTATTGCTTCAGGTTGAGATGCAACAGCAGCGAAACCAAGGAAATCCACACCCATACCGGCACAATACCGTGCATCGCTTAAATTTGTGATCCGGCCGACTTTTACTAAGGTTTTTAATGGCATAGCTTATGTGGAAAAGAAGAAATAACTTTAGTTTTCGTTTACATTCAAATATCCGCGGGGATTTAAGAAAAACAAAAGTAATTGAAGCATTTTCAAAAAATTGTGTGGGCACTGGTCGCCATGTTGACGGGGTGTGATTCTGCTGAGGAACAAAAACGACGAGATGATGCAGCGTTTTTTCCTTTACAAAAAGGTGTATATCAACTTTATGATGTAGAGGAAATCATTTATGAATTAAGTGAACCGGAAACATTGCGTTATGAATTGAAGACTGTACTTATCGACTCATTTCGCAATGCACAATCGGGTTACACTTATATTATGCAACGCAGCAAAAGACCCGTTGGCGAAACAAGCTGGGTTTCGCTTGAGCCGTGGTCTGTCCGGAAAGAGACCAATGAAATAGTTGTGCATGAAGGAAATATACCTTTTGTTGTACTAACGTTTCCAATCTCAGAAGACCTAACGTGGAATGGGAATAAGTATAATACAGTGATTAATCCTACCACAAAAACGAACGAAGATGAATATCGCGTGTTGGAAAATAACGTGGAACGAACCATCAATTCAGTTGAATTTTCCGATTGCCTGGTGGTTGAACAGGAAGACAACCAGGAGTTTATTGTATTCTATGACAAGCGAACCGAGATTTATGCCCGTAACATCGGATTGATTTACAAAGAGCGTATCGAATTGCAATATTGTAATGATCAGGACCGGAATTGTGTTGGTCAGCAGATCGTGGATCAGGGTGTTATCTATAGACAATCGATTAAAGCGTATGGCAAGGAATAGCATCACCTTGACGATATTTTTTTTCCTGTGCATGTGCACCGTCCTTGGGCAAAACCGGTATATGGTTTTCTTTACAGATAAAGCCAATACCCCGTATTCGATATCTCAGCCCGGTGATTTTTTAACGCAGCGCGCGATCTCAAGACGACTACAGCAGAATGTTGCAATTACCGAACAGGACTTACCAGTTAATCCTGGGTATGTGTCGGGCGTGAAAGAAACCGGCGCCCAGGTTTTCTTCACCACCCGGTGGATGAACGGTGTATTGGTACAATGTGATGAGGAGCTGGTCCCTATGCTTGAAGGATTGGATTTTGTAAACAGGGTTGAATTTGTTGCACCGGATGTCAGGCTCCTTAACGGAAGAAGGAAGACGAACCGTCAGAATAAGTCAGGTAGGTCGGCGGATGTTACCGACATTCAACTCACTATGCTGGGCATTACTACAATGCATAGCGAAGGCTATAGAGGCGAAGGAATAATTATTGCGGTTTTTGACAGTGGCTTTGATGGCGTAGACACAGGTACACCTTTCCAACATTTATGGGATGAAAATAAGATAGACCTCTCTGTTTCACAGGATTTCGTCTACAACTCCGACAATGTATTTGGTTACGATGACCACGGAACAATGGTATTTTCGGTGATGGCGGCTAACGAAAGTATGACTTTTACTGGGGGATCTTATAATGCTAATTTTCAGTTATATATAACCGAAGAAGTACCCACTGAATATAGGGTTGAAGAGTACAACTGGCTATTTGCTGCTGAACGCGCTGACAGTACCGGGGCCGACATTATTCAGGCTTCCCTGGGGTATAACGATTTTGATGGAACCACCATGGATTACGAAAAATCAGCAATGAATGGTACAACGACAGTTGTTACCCGTGCCGCGCAATGGGCAACAGATAGGGGTATGGTTGTGGTATGCAGCGCGGGCAATGAAGGGAATAATTCCTGGCAAACCATTACAGCGCCGGCAGACGCAACGGATGTGCTAGCCGTTGCCAACGTCAACCAAACCCTACAGCGATCTAATTCAAGTTCCATAGGACCTTCGTTCGATGGGCGTGTTAAACCCGATGTTGCGGCCCTTGGAACAAATACAAGTGTAGTCAGACCCAGCGGTGCTGTAGGATCGGCATCGGGAACTTCACTCGCAGCTCCGCTCATCTCGAGCCTGGTGGCCGGCCTTTGGCAGCGGTATCCGGATCTCACAAACAAAGAACTGATTACGGCCATCCGGAATTCTGCATCACAGTCTTCCAATCCCGATCACCTCATCGGTTACGGCATTCCCAGTTACACCTCCGTTGTAAATTATCTTGAACGGGCAGAACAGACACGATGGTTTGAAGTCTATCCCAATCCGATATATTCCGACAGCCTCGTGATCAAACCTAGAGATCCGGTTGAGATCCCTTCGTGTCAAATACAGTTTATCAGCGCCGATGGAAAGATCATACTCTCCAAAGACATTGCCTTTACCTGGGCTGAATCACAATATGAAACCAGTCTAAAAGGATTTGAGCGCGGCGTATACTTTCTAAAGATTACGTGGAAGGACAAAACGTTCACCCATAAACTGGTTAAAATCTGATGAAACCGTTTACATTTTGTAAGTAGAAATATCATCATATCCGGCAGCCTGTTTCACATTTCTTTCTTTAATTTGCCGCTAATTCAAACAACCCATGCCAATAATAGCACCTTCCATTCTTGCAGCCGATTTTGGAAATCTTCAACGTGATATCAACATGGTGAATGAAAGCCAGGCTGACTGGATTCACGTGGATATTATGGATGGCGCTTTTGTGCCAAACATCTCTTTCGGTTTTCCTGTTCTGGATGCGGTGAAACGCCATGCCCGGAAACCACTTGATGTTCACCTCATGATTGTAAATCCTGAAAAATTTGTAGATGAATTCGCGAAAGCAGGAGCGGCTTCCATTTCTGTCCATGTTGAAGCGTGCCCACATCTCCATAGAAACATTCAACAGATAAAGGCTGCAGGTTGTAAAGCTGGGGTGGCGCTCAATCCCCACACATCAGTTAAGTCACTTGAAAACATCATCCAGGATGTGGATATAGTTTGTGTTATGTCAGTCAATCCGGGCTTTGGAGCACAGAAATTTATTAGCCATACATATCAGAAAATCAGCGAGTTAAAGTCGTTAATACAAAGTACTGGTTCAAATGCTTTAATTGAAATTGATGGTGGTGTGAACCAAGGTAATGCCAAGGCATTACTGGAAGCTGGTGCAAGCGTACTTGTCGCCGGAAACTTTGTTTTTACGGCCAACGATCCTACAGCCGTGATCGGGCAGTTAAAAGCTATAAGCTGATTCGGCTTCATACTAATACTTGTATTGGCGTCCTGTAAAAAGCAGCTAACCAATTTCATTTCAGGGAAAATCAAGATGTAATACAACCTGTTTCCGGTTTTAAACGTAATCCCGGCAAGGTTTTTGACTTTCACCATAAACAAAAGCCAGTCCCTATGCAAAAGATTTTTCTCAGTTTATTCCTGCTGACACTTATCGCCTGTTCCCCCACAGTCACACGGATGAATCCCGATACACAAATGGATTTGAGTGGGCGCTGGAACGACACAGATTCCAGAATGGTGGCCGACCAGATGATTCTTGATCTGGTGAATTCCGACGGATTTAAAAACTATGCAAAAACCATTGGTCGTAAACCGGTGATTATAGTCGGGTCGATCAGGAATAAAACATCGGAGCATATTGATGCCGATAACTACATCAAAAAGTTTGAAGTTGTAATCCATAACTCTGGTATGGCCGAGCTTGTTGAAAACGATGCTTTCAGGGATAAACTAAGGACAGAGCGCGCAAGCCAGCAGGATTTCGCATCACCTTCAACAGCCGCAAGCTGGGGCGAAGAAACCGGCGCTGACCTGATGTTGTTTGGAGAAATGAATGCCGAAACAGATACCGCCAGGAAGAAACGTGTTGTCAATTACATGACCACTTTATTTCTCACCGATATCGAAACCAACAAAAGAATCTGGTATGGCCAAAGGGAAATCAAGAAGTTAGTTAAAAACTAGCCGGCATGACAGGCCATTCTTCCATGTTCAATTTAGCACTGCGTTTTATGCTGGTAAGTCTTGCCATGATATTTACCGCCTGTGCAAATTATTATCAAAATAATTATTCATTCAATGAAAAGTTTGAACAGGGAGAACTCCATACAGCGCTTGAAACACTGAAGAAAAATTCAAACGAAGCACACGGAAAAAATCGCTTTATCTATTATTCCAATAAAGGACTTCTGCTTTCGGTTCTTGGTAAGTATGCAGAAAGTAACGAAAGCCTGGAGAAAGCTTTTCTCTTCGGGGAAGATTATCGCATCAACTATATCCACGAAGCCGCTTCATACCTGAGCAATCCGATGCTCACACCGTATCGGGGTGAAGACCACGAACACCTGATGGTGCTTTACTTTAAGGCGCTGAATTTCCTGAAGATGAATAAACCCGAAGAAGCGCTTGTCGAATGCCGTCGACTCAATATCCGGCTGAATCAATTGAGTGATAAGTACAATTCCGAAAAAAAGCTTCAGCGCGATGCGTTTATACATACCCTGATGGGCATCATCTATCAAAGTAGTAAGGATTATAACAACGCTTTTATAGCTTACCGGAATGCTGTTGAAGTCTATGAAAAGGAATACAGCACGTTTTTTAATATACACGTTCCTGAACAGTTAAAAAAGGATTTGTTAAATACCGCGTACTGGACCGGCTTCATGGATGAGTTTAATCATTTTAAAAATCATTTTAACATGGCGGAATACAAGCCTGTTGCACCTGAGGCGGAACTGGTTTTTTTCTGGCATAACGGTCTCGCGCCTGTAAAGGAGGAGTGGAGTGTTAATTTTGTAATCGATCATCAATCGGATAACCTGGTGTTGTTCAGGAATGAAAGTTTAGGGATAAATTTCCCGTTTAACATCGACAAAGACAAAGAGAAGAGAGACCTTAGCAGCCTCGAAGTTTTTCGCGTTGCTTTTCCAAAATATGCGGAGCGATCAACGTACTATAAGGAAGGCGTTCTTGAAATTGATAGCGCAGCCTTTCCGCTTGAACTGACAGAAGACATTAACCAAATCGCTTTTTATAGTTTAAAACAACGAATGGTTACTGAGATGAGTAAAGGCCTTTTGAGAGCGGCCCTTAAAAAGGCAAGTGAACATTCCATGCGTGAGGAGGATGAGCGGCTGGGGGCATTGATTGGATTGGTTAATGCTATTACCGAAAAAGCTGATACCAGAAACTGGCAGACCTTACCGCACAGCATCCACTTCGCGCGCGTACCGCTCCAGGAAGGTGAAAATCCCGTTAAGTTCAAACTCCGAAGTGGTGAGGGAAAAACCATTGATTATCAGTTTACTTATCAGGCAACAAAAGGCCAGACACTTTTTCATACCTTTTCATCGTTAGAAACCATGCCGATGAACCCGCGGTACTATTAACACGGGTAAGCAACACCATAAGGGTCTGAATCTACGAAATAGGATGATTCCTGGAATTGCTTTAACTTTAGCCTTTAAAGCCAATCAAGTGAAGGTGAATTTTTTAAATATTACGCAATCAATATCCAACATTTGAAGCGTTACGCTGTCATACTAGGTCTCCTCATTCTGTGCCTGGGCGTTACCCCGGAGCTATTCGCCCAATATGAGGATGAAAAAGATGCCACTATTCCGTTGGAACATTTTTACGTTAAACGGCAGGGGATAAGTCCCTTCCGAAGAATACTTAGTAAAATCACTTTCGGATTAAGCACAGGGTATGGGCAAACAAATTTTAATCATGAGCTGACTGGTTATGGGGTACTTCAAAACCCAGGGTCTGATCCACTCACCTTTCCAGTTTCAAATCCAACCACGCTGTATGGAAACTGGTTCAATGAAGTAACGCCCTCAACGCAATCAGCCCAACCCGGTGCATTTACAATCACATCAGAAGAAGATAAAATCGGATTTCGGAACAAGGCTTTCAATATTCCACTTCAGGCAACGCTCCATGTAGAAATAAAAGAACGCTTCAGGATTGGTGGAGGATATTCATTTACCTATACAAACCTTGGTGATTTCGAACCGATCAGTCACGGTAACGACATCAATGGTTTTGAACCGGATGTATCTGGTTTCTTCCTTAAGAAATACTTTGGTTTATTGGGTGTAAACCTCTACCGTTACTATGATTATCTTCTGGTGGCAGACGCGCAAATTGGTGGTTATGGCCTTGGAAAAAATTTCGATAAAGGCAGCATCAGTAAAGGTGTTTTTTTTAATTTTGGTGTTACCGTTGAACGTGAGATGTCAGAATATTTCAGGCTTTTCGTTCGGCCATCCTATGAGATTAAAGGATACCAGTTGGGCCTTCCCCAAGGACCAGCGATCAAACACAACTTTAACGCTTTTTATATCAACGTAGGGGCTACCTATCGGATACCCGAATTGCGAAAGTGCTTTGAGAAGACATGCCGGGCGCAGAAGAACCATGCCCATGGTAATCGTGAATACCGCAGCCGCGTTCACCCCATATACAAAAAACAAAATCCGCACTACGGCGAAAACTATCCCACCCTGATCAAATACAAGGGGAAGAATAAAAAGAAACTCAATCCTTATTAGTTCAAGGTCACTCACTGGTTCATAGTTCAAGGTTCATGGTTCAAGGTTAGATTTCGAAAACGATGAAGCTTTCGAAAAAGTCGCGAGTATCGAGCTTCGAGTTTGTTTGGGCAGTAAATTCAGATGACCTGACCAATCAGTTTTGTCAAGCCTCAAGCCTCGAACTCAACCTCAAACTTCAAACCTCAAACCTCAAACAATGTCGTAACATCCCCCGTTATCGAACACCACTTTGAACCTTGAACTTTGAACCATGAACCATTTAAATTTCCTTTTATTTTAAACCTTAAACGTTCAACTTTTGCTATCTTGCGTGGCTTTTAAAGGAGCATTAATCCAGTAAAAATTCAAACTTAAATGGCAGAAGAAACCGGTGGCCTGACCCCAGGCAGACAAAGTATAATTCCGATTAATATTGAAGACGAAATGCGGGGAGCGTACATCGATTATTCGATGTCCGTTATCGTTTCGCGAGCCCTTCCGGACGTGCGTGATGGCTTAAAACCTGTTCACCGCAGGGTATTGTTCGGGATGCTTGAGCTCGGTGTTAATTACAACAAGCCATATAAAAAATCAGCAAGAATTGTAGGGGAGGTTTTGGGTAAGTATCACCCGCACGGTGATGCTTCGGTTTATGAAACAATGGTGCGCATGGCACAGGACTGGTCTTTGCGTTACACGCTTGTTGATGGTCAGGGAAACTTTGGTTCTGTTGATGGAGACTCTGCAGCGGCAATGCGTTATACAGAAGCGCGCCTTCGCCGTATTGCAGAAGAAATGCTTGCCGATATCAATAAAGATACTGTTGATTTCCAGGCAAACTTTGATGACTCGCTGAAAGAACCAACCGTACTTCCAGCAAAAATCCCGAACCTGTTGTTAAACGGATCTTCCGGGATCGCGGTGGGGATGGCCACGAATATGGCACCTCACAACCTCCGCGAAGTGGTAGATGGCATCATTGCCTACATTGATAACCGGGATATTACGATTCCTGAATTAATGAAATACATCACTGCTCCGGACTTTCCAACGGGTGGTGTCATTTACGGATACTCCGGTGTACAGGAAGCATTCCTTACGGGAAGGGGAAGAATCGTGATGCGTGCAAAAGCAGAGATCGTTACCTCAGCCAACGGAAGGGATCAGATCATTGTTACGGAAATTCCATACATGGTGAACAAGGCAGCGATGATTGAAAAGACTGCTGCCCTGATCAATGAGAAAAAAATAGAAGGTATATCGGATCTGCGTGACGAATCTGACCGCGATGGTTACCGTGTTGTTTATGATTTGAAAAAGGATGCGATAGCCAATATCGTTTTAAATAACCTGTATAAGTACACCCAGCTTCAGTCCTCTTTCGGTGTAAACAACGTGGCGCTGGTAAAGGGCCGGCCGATGACTTTGAACCTCAAAGATCTCATTCATCATTTTGTAGAACATCGCCATGAAGTTATCGTTCGCAGAACAAAATTTGAACTCGCCGAAGCAGAGCGCAGGGCACATATCCTGGAAGGTTATCTTATCGCCCTTGATAACCTGGACGAGGTTATTTCACTGATCCGAAATTCTAAAGACCCTGATACCGCGCGCGAAGGTTTGATTTCACGCTTTGGTCTTTCTGAAATTCAGTCGAAAGCCATTCTGGAAATGCGCTTACAACGGCTTACGGGTCTTGAGCGCGATAAGATCCAGCAGGAATACAAGGAAGTAAAAGAACTTATTGATCGCCTGAATGAAATTCTGTCCAATGAACCGTTGCGTATGCAACTGATTAAGGACGAATTAACAGAAGTGCGCGAACGGTATGGCGATGAGCGCCGCACCAAAATAGAGCACAGCGACGACGATTTTACCATGGAAGATATGATTGCCAACGAAGACATGGTGATCACCATTTCCAACCAGGGTTATATCAAGCGCACCTTGCTGGCCGAGTATAGAACACAGGGTAGAGGTGGCGTTGGCTCAAAAGGTGTTTCAACCAAAGAAGATGATTTTACTGAGCATCTCTTTATTGCCCAGGCGCACAATTACCTGCTGATATTTACCGATCAGGGAAAAGTATATTGGAAGAAAGCGTATGAACTTCCGGAAGGAAATAAAACTTCAAAAGGAAGAGCCATTCAAAACCTCATTAACATTGAGCCAGGTGATACAGTGCGCGCCATCATCAATATTAAAAACCTGACGGATGACGAATACATCAATAATAACTATGTGATTTTATGTACAGAGAAAGGAACCATTAAGAAAACATCTCTGGAGGCATATTCACGTCCGCGTCAAGGCGGTATTACGGCGATTAGCATTCACGAAGGAGATCGTTTACTGAATGCGTCACTTACCAATGGTAGTAACCATATTGTAATCGCAAAAAGCGAAGGGAAAGCTGTTCATTTCCATGAATCAGACGTTCGTCCGATGGGGCGTACAGCTGCTGGCGTGCGGGGTGTGACCCTCGAATCGGAAGAAGATAAAGTGATTGGCATGGTTTGTATTAATCGTCCGGATGCTAATCTCCTCGTCGTGTCTGAACGAGGTTTTGGTAAACGGTCGGACATGGAGGATTACCGAATAACGAAACGCGGTGGAAAAGGTGTAAAGACGCTTAACATTACTGAAAAGACTGGCAAGCTTGTTGCCATCAAGCAAGTTGGTGACGATGATGATCTGATGATTATCAATCGATCGGGAATAACAATCCGCATAAGCGTGAGCGAACTTCGGGTAATGGGTCGGGCAACACAGGGCGTTCGGCTGATCAAATTAAATGAAGACGATCAGATATCGTCGGTAGAGAAAATTCAAAAAATCGAAAAAATAGTAGATGAAGAAACGCAATCTCCGGAAGACCCTGCCACTGACCAGGCGCCTGATGGAGCACAGATTGAATAAACCTAAACTAAATTAAAACAACACATTAAAATCAGTAAAATGAAACGACTTACACTTATACTGTTCGTACTTTCTGTCGTAACAGTTTATGCACAAAAACCGATAAAGCCTAATTTAAATAAAGCGCTCGCTTCATTGAAGGAAGGTAAACTGGATGAAGCAAAAGCCAATATTGATGCAGCGATCACCAGCGATAAATTTAAGGATGAAGGAAAGACCTGGTATTACCGCGGTCTCATTTATGCTTCACTTGATACTACATCCAAAGAGGAGTTTAAGACGCTCGCACCAAATGCATTTGATGTTGCCCTGGAAGCATTTGCTAAAGCCGATGAACTTGCTCCAAAAGGAAAAGCAGATGCCTACTTTACACCTGATGCATCCGGCTTACCGCAGTTGAAATTACAGCAGGTTACCAATTGGGCGAATTCGCATTTGAATAAAGGCGCTACACATTATCAAAACGAAGAGTTTGCTGAAGCAACAGAGAGTTTTGATCGCGTAACAAAAATTCTACCGGATGACACAACAGCGTACTTTTATGGTGCTTTTGCTGCACAACAAGGGGAGAATCATGATAAAGCTATCGAGAATTTCCGAAAGTATATTGAGAAAGGTGGTACTTCGGTAGATGCTTACTTGTCATTGTACAATATCTATCGTGCAAAAGACGATAACGACAAAGCACTTGAAGTTATTCGTGAAGCAAGGACAAAGTTTCCCACTAACGGTGACCTTCCTAAAGCCGAGATTGGTTTGTTAATCGATCTGAAACGAATTGACGAAGCTAAATCTGGCCTTGAATCAGCGATTCAAAAGGAGCCGGATAATAAAATCCTTCATTTCTATTTAGGGTATGCAAATGCTACCTTAAACGATGTGGAAGCAGCGAAGAAGAATTACACCGAAGCTTTACGCATTGACCCGCAATATTTCGAGGCACAGTTCTACCTCGCCAGACTCATGTACCTGGAAGCAGATAAGATAAAAAAGGAAATGGCTAACTTGGGCATCACCGCTGCAGATAAGAAAAAAAGATTTGAGCTTGACAAGCAACTCGTCGAGAAGTTAAAAGTTGCACTTCCATACTGGGAAAAAGCAGAGAAGATCAACCCTTCTGACCAAGATGTACTTGACGTACTTTATTCAATCTACACTGACCTCGACATGCAGGATCAGATAAAACGAATTGAAAAACGATACAAGGAGCTTGGCATGGAGGAGTAGTTAACTTACTTGCCAATCAAATTAAAAGGACTGCCGATTCAGGTAGTCCTTTTTTGTGGCTTGTAGGAATAGCTGTGAGCTTCGGGTTTGTTGCGTCGTATTTCAAGCGACAAGCGACAAGGGACAAGGTATCAGGATATCAGGACACTACGAGGCAACAGCTAAAAACCTTCCAGGTTGATTTCGATAGCTTATCGGTTTTTCTTGAAACACAAACCACAAACATCAGACCTCCAGCCTCAAACAAACTTTCGCAAGTCTAGTTTTCGGGATCCAACCTTGAACTTTGAACTTTGAATCTGGAACTTTGATTAATCTTAACCGCCCATTTTTCAATCACGTTTACCATCTGGTCGAGTTTGATTGGCTTGCTGAGATAATCATCCATTCCTGCCTCAAGGCAGTTTTCCCTGTCACTGTCCATCGCATTGGCGGTCATTGCGATAATGATAGGTTGTTGTTCTTTACGTTGACGAATTATTCTTGTGGCCTCCAGGCCGTCCATCTCAGGCATTTGTACATCCATCATCACCAGGTCATAGTATGCTTTATCCAACGCTTCCAGGGCTTCAATTCCATGCGCAGCGATTACAGGACTATAGCCCATTTTTGTAAAGATTCGTTCGGTGAGTTTTTGATTCACCGGGTTATCCTCAACAATGAGCACGCGTAGCGGATACCGCTTGTTAAAATCAGAGAGTAATTTTTGATTTTGTTTTGCGTCCTGTTGTGGTTGTTGTGAGGACACCTGATCCCGCAGCGCTTTGATGACCTGCGTATAGAGGTTGTGTTGTTTCGTTGGTTTTGTGAGTATGGCAGAAAATAGTGTAAAAAACTCGGGCGTTCGCTCGTCACCGACAGAACTTAGCAGGATAATTGGCTTTTCTATTTTTGCCTGTCGTAAGCTTCTCGCGAGTTCAAGGCCATTCATGTGTGGCATTTGCATATCCGTAATTACGAGATCGACTACCTCTTCCTGCGATAAAGCAATGTCGAGGGCTTCTCTCCCAGAGGCAGCCACAAGCGGGATAAAATTCCATTGTTCTACCTGTGTTTTTATGATTGCGCGATTGGTTTCATTATCGTCAACAATCAAAATTCGTTTACCTTCCAGTCCGTTGGATGCCGCATTCACATACGTTTTGATTGCTTTAACACTTACACCTGCTTTGATTGTAAAACGAAACGTGGTACCCACGTTCTCCTCACTCTCCACAGTGATAGATCCGCCCATTAGTTTTACAAGTTTTTCACAGATGGCAAGACCCAGACCTGTGCCGCCATATTTTCTTGTTGTTGATGAATCAATTTGTGAGAATGGCTTAAACAGACGCGCCAGTTTATCAGCGGGGATACCAATTCCGGAATCGCGAAGTTCGAACTGAAGTTGTAATTGTTCTTCCGATCCGTTCAACATCCTCACACCCATGAAAATCTCTCCTTTATGGGTAAACTTCACGGCATTGCCAACCAGGTTTAATAATATCTGACGGAGGCGCAGGGCATCACCGGTAATTTGTGACGGTACATTGTAATCAATCTGGTAAATGAGGTCTATGCCTGAGGCGGCTGCCGGAGTGATGAATAAATCAAAGACATCTTCAATACAATTTCGTAAATCAAAATCCTTGTGCTCAAGGTCCATCTTGCCCGATTCGATCTTTGAAAAATCAAGAATGTCATTGATTACGCCCAACAGGCTTTCTCCGGAATTTTTTATGGCATCATTGTATTCGCGTTGTTCTGCATTGAGCGATGTCTCGTTTAATAGCGAAGCCATTCCGATCACACCATTCATGGGCGTGCGGATTTCATGGCTCATGGTAGCCAGAAAGATACTTTTTGCACGATTGGCATCTTCGGCCTCAAGCCTCGCTTTCTCAGCTTCTTTTCTTGCCTTGCGTTCCTTCTTGGTACTTTCAATCAATTCCTCTGTGCGTTCTACAACAATACGTTCAAGTTCGCGTTTCTGTTTTTTGATGAGTCCGATACGGACTCGATACAACGTTATACCGGTACCAGCAATGACGACGATGGCAATAAGTTTAAACCACCATGTTTTCCAAAACGGAGGTGTTATGATTAGTCGCAGGCTAATGGTCTTGTCGGACCAATGACCGAGATTATCGAGGCCCTTCACTCTAAAAGTATAACGCCCGGGATTCAGATTAGTGTATGTCGCAGTACGTTTCTCCCCTATGAAATTCCATTCTGTATCAAAACCCTCCAGTAAATAGGCATAATGTTTTCGATCCTGTGACGTATAGTTCAATGTTGCAAACTCAATAGAAATTACGGACTGATTATGCGAAAGCGTAATCGATTTTGTTTCTGTGATACTTGCATTCAACGGACTGCGATCGTGCTCGTTCTGTGCAATTGAAACCGGCTTGTTAAAAAGCTGGAATTCTGTAAACACAAGGTTCGGATTATAACTGATCTCCTTTACGCTGTCGGGATGAAATTCATTGAATCCATTTATACCACCAAAATATAATTTACCTGACTTACTTTGACATGCAGCCTGCTTGAATTCAAGGGATTGTAGACCATCAGAAACAGTATAGTTCTGGAAAGTTCGGGTTGCCGGATCCATTTTTGAAAGCCCTTGATTTGTACTGATCCAGATATTGTTTTGATCGTCTTGCTTTAATGCAAAAATGGTTTCGTTGGGAAGACCATTACGAATGTAAAAGGATTCGAAACGCTCGTTTTTTCGATCGAAGTAATTTAAACCTGAGCTCGTTCCAATCCAGAAATTACCGGAAGAATCCTCCAGCATACTAAATACAATATCATTGCTGATGCTGTTTTCATTCGGCTTGTATTTATACGCTTTAAATTGCCTGGTTTCCTTATCATAAAGATTTAATCCACCACCATTTGTACCAACCCATAAATTTCTTTCGCTGTCCTCAAAAATGGTATTGATCATGTTGTGCGTGATCGGATTGATGGAATCACTGGTGGTGTGATGAATGAAAGAGTTGGTTGTTGGATCAAACAGTTCAAGGCCGGCGGAATATGTTCCTACCCACATATTATCATAGGAATCTTTAAAGATAGTCCATACGTTGTTGCTCCCAAGACTACCTTTATCGTTCGGATCGTGCTTATAATGCCGGTACGTTTTCTTTTCAGGATTAAAAACAGTTATTCCGCTACCCCATGTACCAACCCAGAGGTTGTGATCTTTATCTTCTGCAAGAGACAATACGTAATCACCACAAAGACTTTGTGATACACCTGGTATATGACGGTAATGTGTAAAAGTTCCTTGTTTAGCATCGAAGAGATTGACACCTCCACCGTCTGTTCCGAACCACAGATTTTCTTTGCTGTCTTCGAAGATGGCAAGCACATTGTTGTGGCTCAAACTTGTGGGAGATTCTGTATGCTGGTAGTGTTGAAATTTGTGGGTATCACGGTTAAAGAAATTAATTCCGCCGCTAAAAGTTCCGACCCACATATTGCCTTTGGAATCACGGAGGATAGACCAGATGGAATGGCTGTTGATACTCGTTTTATCCGACAAGTCCCGCGTGTATGAATTCCATTTTTGTCCTGTAGGATCAAGCACTGTCAGCGGCCCGTTCTCCGGACCTATCCAGATATTTCCGCCGTAATCTTCCTGGATCGACATAATGTATTCCGGAATTGTAACGCCTTCGTAAGATTTGTTTTCGTAACGTATAAATTTTCCGGTGGCCTTATCAAACAGATTTAAGCTTCCGCCCATCGTACCAATCCAGATCCGCTTTTTGCTATCCTGATAAATTCCCCAGATATCATTATGACTGATAGACGAAGGGTTGCCAGGATCATGCACGTAAGCCTTAAATGCTTTTGTTTTTTTATTGTAACTGTTCAGCCCGTTTTTAAAAGTCCCGAACCAAATTAACCCGTCATCATCTTCAATGATCCGTTTAACAATGCCATGGATGGACTTTTTACCCGGGCGAAAATGTTCCCACGCTCCGGCCTTAGGGTCAAACATATCTACACCATATCCCTCAGTTCCAATCCAGATAATACTGTCACTGTCAATGAATACCGTATTCACCTGGTTGCTGCTGATGGTTTCCGGATCTGCCGGATCATGATAATAATTTTGAAACCGCTCTCTTTTCCGGTCGAAAAAACTCAAACCACCCCATGTTGCAATCCATAAATCTCCATTTGCATCTTCTGCAATCTGGTTAACCATATTGTTACAGATGGAATTTTCATTCTTAACATCGTTACGATATACGGTAATTTTATAACCGTCGTATTTATTTAGTCCGTCACGGGTACCGAACCACATGAAACCGCGACTGTCCTGTAAAAAGCAAATTACGTTACTCTGGGAAAGTCCGGATTCGGTGCCGATGTGCTCAAAGCGTAAATTTTTTGGCTGAGCAATGGTGAGATTGGAAAACACCATCAAACACAGGATGAAAAGATATGGCCTTACCATAGGATAAAGTACAACTGCCTTTAGAAGCAGATTACAGTTGCGCTTTAAGCAACGCAGCTTCCTGCTCCAGGCTTTGAATAATGCTTGCGCAAAGTTCATGAAATGATTTAAGTAACACGTCCGGGGTTTCGTTATGCTCTTCAAGGTGATTTCTGAAAGCGTAGATTGATTCGGTGAACTCCGCATCATTCAGTAGGCCTACCGTGGATTTGGATTTATGTACCGCTTTGTTAAATACCTGTAAGTTTTTATATGCTGATGCCTCACTGGCAGCCTTAATTAACTCATCGACATTAGCAATCATGAGCATAATAAGCTCTAACTTGAAATCAACATCTTCAGTACCACTGTAAAGATCAAAGTTGATTTGAACCTGACGCATGTTTTGATTGGTTTGATAACCCATTTTAAAGCCACATTTTACTTAGTCGGAGATCTTAGACCCTTATTGTGCCACCTTGAAATCCGGATTTTATCATTAAGCCTTTTAAGTTGCCTTCTGAGATCGCCTTTTTTAATCCAACATATTCGCGTTCGGAGGCGATCGCTTTGATTCAGTACAATATTAAAATGCTTTAGAATACCGAGGCAATGTATTAAAAACGACCGGCAGGATTTTCGTAAAAACCCTGAAATGCTTACATCCTTTACAAAAGCTTCATTCAGCCAAATAATCGATAACCAGACACAATTGTATGTTGGATTGATTGAAATTGATGGCTAACGTTTCTAAACAACATATTTAGACGACTTCGGAAGGCGGTATCTTTCTTCTTCAAGAATGCTCGAAATAACTGATGTTTGCGGTTACACAACCTTTATTATATTGGGCCGCAACACAAGACACGTCATGATACTTTACTTGCCCAAAAAACCTTAGTTCGATACCTCATGAAAGTTGCATTATTTGTGCCATGTTACATTGATCAGTTTTATCCCAATGTTGCCGTGGCTACGCTGGAATTGCTGGAAAAATTACGTGTGGAAGTAGTATTCCCGCGTGGGCAAACCTGTTGTGGACAGCCCATGGCCAATGCTGGCTTTGAGCATCTTACAAAAAAAAATGCCTCAAAATTTATTGAAGATTTCAATAATTGTGATTACATCGTTTCTCCGTCCGGAAGTTGCGTGCTGCATGTCAAAGAACACCTGCATGCGGACGGTCCGGAAACCATGGAAACTGCGGTCGGAATCCGAAAGAAGATTTTTGAGCTGACAGAGTTTCTCACCGATGTAGTGGGCGTTAAATCATTACCAGCTAAATTTTCTCATAAGGTCGGGCTGCATCAAAGCTGCCATGGCCAACGCGGACTACACTTATCGCAAATGTCGGAGCTGGTAGCACCGAATTTTTCCAAGCCGGCACAATTGCTGAAGCTTGTGGAAGGACTTGAGTTGGTTAACCTCGATCGAAGTGATGAATGTTGTGGATTTGGCGGAACCTTTTGTGTTTCTGAGGAGGCGATATCTGTAAAAATGGGAAAGGATCGCGTCCGGGATCATCTTCAACATGACGCCGAGTTTATCACCGGAAACGACATGTCTTGCCTGATGCACCTCGAAGGAATTTTACGGAGACAGGGTAGTGATGTTAAAGTAATGCACATTGCCGAAATATTAAACAGTCAATGAAGAAGGATTTTACTTTATCTAATCACAGTGAACGCGCGAAGGAGTTCAACCAGGATGAACCGCGTGTCGACTGGCACGACAAGACATTATGGTTCATCAGGGAAAAACGTGATAAAGCAGCGAATCAATATTCCGAATGGGAAGAGCTGCGTGAGATCGCTTCCAGGATTAAAGCCAATGTACTAGATCATCTCGGAGACTATTTGTTGGAATTTGAAAAGCATGCAACTGATAACGGTATTAGCATCCACTGGGCTTCAACGCCGGAGGAGCACAATCGCATTGTGCTTGATATCATTAAACGACATGGCGAAACAAAAATCGTAAAAAGTAAATCCATGCTAACCGAGGAGTGCCACCTCAATGCCTACCTTTCACAACATGGTATTGATGTAGTTGACACCGATCTGGGTGAACGGATTGTTCAGCTTGCCAACGAACCTCCGAGCCATATTGTGTTGCCCTGCATCCATAAAAAGAAAGAGGAAATTGGTGCGCTTTTTCATCAGCATCTTGGTACACCAGAAGGCAATGCCGATCCTGTTTTCCTTGCCAACTCGGCGCGGCTTCATTTACGCGATCGGTTTATGACAAGCCGGGTGGCCATTACAGGTGTAAATTTCGCTGTCGCGGAAACGGGAGAAATTGTGATCTGTACCAATGAGGGAAATGCTGATCTTGGTGTTCAGCTTGCCGACGTTCACATCGCTTGCATGGGCATTGAAAAAATTATTCCCCATCGGAAGCACCTGGGTGTTTTTTTGAGGTTGCTGGCGCGAAGCGCTACAGGTCAACCCATCACAACATATTCAAGTCATTTCAGGAAACCCCGGGCTGGACAAGCCATGCATATTGTGTTGTTGGATAACGGTCGCAGTGAACGGTTACACCAGGAAGACTTCCGAAGCGCATTAAAATGTATTCGCTGTGGTGCCTGTATGAATACTTGTCCTGTTTATCGCCGTAGCGGAGGACACAGTTATCATCATGCTATTGCCGGGCCTATCGGAAGTATTCTCGCTCCGGGATTGGACATGAAAAAATATAGCGATCTTCCATTCGCTTCGACGTTATGTGGTTCCTGTTCCAACGTTTGCCCTGTTAAGATCGACATTCATAATCAGTTGTATAAATGGAGGCAAGTGCTGGTTAAAGCAGGTCATGTTGAGCCTACAAAAGAGGTGGGCATGAATGCGCTTGCTATGGTGTTATCCTCTTCCCTTTTATTTTCCTGGACAGGTAAAACAGCGCGATGGATGATGCGCAAATTTCCAGGACTCATCCGACATAAATACAATTTATGGTATACGCAACGCGAGATGCCAGAGGCGCCAGAGCATTCTTTCAAGTCGTGGTACAAACAAAATCGATCATCGCATGAACAGCAGAAGTAAAATATTACAGGCGTTATCGCAGAAAATGTCTTCGCGCACACCACTTCCGGAACTACCATCTTTTTCATTAAACGAAGATGCTGTTTTTAAATTTAAGGATACCCTGCGGAATATTGGTGGAACCGTAATTGATCTTAAAACGCAGGCAGGTATTCAGGAGTACATCTCACAACATTATTCATCCCATGCCAGAATTGTTTCCATGATACCCGGGATTCAGGCGGAACGTCCCAATGCGAATAGTATACCACATGAGTTTGAAAGCGTTGATCTCATGATCATAAAGGCACACTTTGCTGTAGCCGAAAATGGCGCGGTCTGGATCACAGAGGAATTGATGGGGGACAGGGTGTTGCCTTTTCTTTGCCAGCATCTTGCTGTTGTGGTGGAAGAGGTAAATATTGTTGAAACAATGCATCAGGCTTATGACAGGATTGGTGCAGTTGCCTATGAATTCGGGACATTTATTGCTGGACCTTCCAAGACAGCCGATATTGAACAATCACTGGTGCTCGGTGCACATGGTCCGAAAACGATGACTGTTTTTCTGATCTCTTAATCATCGAACAAGTTGCTGATAAATGTATCATCATTCATTAAGCTGATGATACACCAGGTAATTATGATGGAGGTTAATAACAGGAAAACAAGTACAGCCCCCATCGGTACGGCATTTTCTGCCCACCATAAAATCAGCAGGATACTAACCACCGCCGATACCGTGCGAAGTGAATAACGCAAAGCTTGCATAATGTTTTAAGATTTTACTAATAATGTAGTGCCAACATCCCTGCGAAGCGAGGGATTGATGCCGCAATATATTCGGGCGTTGATCTGGAATTGCTTACCTTTGGGTTTTTACTAAATACTACTTGGAAAGGAATAAAATGGACGAACTTAAAAACAGTGTAGCCGATAAACTCATCCAAAAAATCAATGATCTTGAAGCCGTTAAATTATCGCTTGAGGCGGATATGAACTCATCTGAAGGCGAGGAGCGTGCTACCAATGAAAAATTACTGAAAGCCACCACGGAGTTATTACTACAGCTCAAGAATGCACAACGCAATATCGATGGGTTGGTCAATAATTAGAAAGGAGAACCCGGATGCTTCCGGATTCTCCATTAATCAAACTAAAGCGATACAGACCAGTTAAGTTCATCTATAAGGTATTGTAACTTATTTACCGACGAAGGGGTGAGTTCTGAGAATTCTTCATAATAGAGAAAATCCCCATCATAAATCTCCTCCGCAATAGCGTTGCTATAAACATGATCGACAATATCATTAATCGGAACATCGCTTTCCAAAGAATAAATATCGTTAACGCTATGGTTCACGGGGAACACGATACTATTGACCGTTGATGTGGTAAAGCTCAACCCCGTAAGATTGAAGTTATTGGAAAGGTCCAGCTCATCAATACTGGCATCGTAAACGCCTATATTTTGTAAGCCGGGTAAATATGAAGTATAGATTCCGGTGATACCCATAACCGAGCCTTGAACTTCTGTGATCTGATGAAGGTCACCGGTTACCTTTATCGTTTGTGTGCCTTCAGTTTCGTATTGATGTGATCTGTAAGCATAATTAAATTCTTCTGTAAAGTCAGCAAAATTAATTTCTTCAGTAGGAGACCCATCACCCCAGTCGATGGTTACCTTACCTTCAAGGTTAAAGAACAACCAAAATGCGAAATGGGATTCAGTACCATTCGCTGTCAGAATCAGGGCTTCTTGGATTTGAAGTACAACTTCGAACGGATTGCCATTCAATTCCTCAAGCAGTTCTGTATAGTTGAATTCGCGCGAATAGGTTTCATAACCCTCCTTGGTTATCTCAAGCGTATAGGTTGCTTCAGCGTCGCCTTTGAACGGAATTGTATTGACTTTATCATCAAGGTTAAAAACATACGATTCTCCGACGTTGTTGAAAATCTTTAATTCAGCTTCGGTAAGAACAATTTCGCCCTCACCAGCGGCAAAAACAGCAATGGATAATGGATTTACAATGTTAATGGGAAACGATACATAACCAAAAGCTTCTGGTGTCTGTGCATTGGTACTGATCACCTCCATTGGTACGTTTGAGACTTTATTTTTGCTCACGTGAAAGCTATAGGGTAATGAGTTTTCAACCAGTTTCCCCAAGGGCGACCCCTTTAATGGAGTGGCAAATAAAATCTGATTTAACTCGTCTACGAGTAGAAAATCGACGATGGTGTATTTTCCAGGTCCAAGGTCGAGCGGTGTAGTAATGTAACCATCTCCAAGACTGAGAATAGAGACAGGATGTTGAGTAAGCACAGGGTTGCCTGCGGCATTTTCAATGCTTAATAACAATGATGTTCCTGGCGGTAATTCTGTTCCTCCTGTTCTTCCACTCGAGGCATCAGAAGGAGATAGGCGGAATGAGAATTGTACCTTTTCAGGCTGAAGGCTTTTTTCATTTTCATCCGCGCAACGGACGAGCACAAAAAGAAACAACACAGCGAATAATAAACGATTTTTCATAGCAAAATGGGTTTGTTGTGAATGAATTAAACATAATGATAACTCGCAGAATCTGCGCTAACATACAATGATACCTTCGCATGCTGATAAGGAACTTCAATCCTTAGAAAATCAATAAGGCATAAAGCATACGAAAGACAACGCTTCAGAAAGAGGTGATGGACTACAGCGGTTTTAAATTCCATCAGCATCCTTTTATTACTAAAGGAACCAACCCACATATTTCAAAATTGATAGCAATGATTTCTTTCGTGACAAAGTGGTATCCAATAAGGGATCTCCAACTCCTGCTACAAAGTAAAGGGATCATCACATTCAGCCTTGAAATTGACAGGGGATTCCCTTCTAGGAATACGAGCTGAGCGAGGCGAACAAAATACAAAAACAAAGTGGTGGAGATGTGCCATGTACCGCTATACGGTCATGGTGAGGTTGCCAGTTTGGCAACGCAGTAGAGTGGTTTTTCATAAAGCTAGACAGTGATGTTATATTACAAACATAGCGACTTTAAAATGCAAATAATGTCTCCCGGCGGGAAATTTTATCTATACCTTAATAAACAGGTACTCCATTTTCAGTATGTTTGCTCCTGGTTTACATGGTTCGAGATTCAAAGTTCAAGTTGGATCGCTGTTCTAACGCGATTCGAAATTGTTTGAAGTTTGACGTTTGAGGTTTGATGTTAACTTTCGAAAACTAAGAAGTTATCGAAAACAATTTTCAGATTGACACTTATCGCTGAACGCCTAAGTTACAAATCAAACAAACTCGCAGCTCAAAGCTCAAAACTTTTTTGTCAAAGTACAGGATTGGAGGGCGTCGTTCATTCGTACTTCGTACCGCGTAACCTGTAGCTTGAAGCCTGCAGCTTTATACCAACCATAAAAATTCGAAAACAAAATAGATATGCGCGAAATAACCATCGGCATCACAGACTGCGGGAGTTATCCGAACTATGAAAGATGGATGCTAAACGAGCGGGGTGTAAAAACAATTCGTTTGAGCCCGAAAGAAAACAACCTGAATGATTTAGTACAATGTGATGGCGTAATCTTAAGCGGGGGTGAGGACATGCATCCAAGGTATTATAATAAACCCGACTATCTTCAATATTGTGATGCCATTGATGAACAGCGGGATCAATTTGAATGGGGTGTATTGACGTATACGGAGAAAAATAACCTTCCTGTATTGGGTATTTGCCGCGGATTGCAAGTGGCCAATGTCTTTTTTGGAGGCACATTGATCCCTGATATTCCGACGTTTGGGAAATACAACCACGCTAAATTTCCGGACGAAGATCGCTATCACACCATACAGGTAGATCCCAACAGTACACTATATAAAATTTCTGAAAAGGATACAGGAACCATAAATAGTGCACATCATCAAAGCTGTGACCTGGTAGGAAAAGACCTCGTGGTGAATGCCATTTCTCCCGATGGGGTCATTGAAGGTATGGAACGCAAAAATACGAGGGATAAAGCTTATCTCTTACTGGTACAATGGCATCCGGAAAGAATGAAGGATCAGGATAATGTGTTTTCGAAAGCCATAAAAGGTAGTTTTTTAACGGCCGTGCGTGCGCATAATATTGTAGTTTAGACAGAATGCTGGCGTTTGTCGTAGGCAGGCATCGGTTTATAGTGTTAAATGAAAAATATATAAATCACGATGAATAATTTCTTTCGGGCAATAATCGCCGGATATGGCGCAAAAAAATTAGGAGGCGGTTGCTTCGGTACAGTGCTTGTTTTTATTTTAATCTGGGTGGTGCTAGGACAATGTGGTTAATGACGTTTTCATGCGAGCAACGGTATGGCTACACTTTTTATTTCGAGTTATGGAATTTTTCTGTTTGCGGGAGAGTTAAGACACTAAACCTGATCTAAACCCTCTCATTGTATGAACAAATTAGTTGGAATTATTTTGTTGGTCATCATCTTTGTTTCTAACAGCACCGGCAGTATTAATCTTTCTTCGCTATCATTTTCTTCTCCTTCAGACAGCGTAACCCATAAAGTTTCCCTCGGTGCGAAAACTGCTTCTGCGAAAACAACGTTACTGAGTCGTTATAACTTTAATGATTCCATAACAAACCTGTATAACACCATTGGATTAAAAGAGTTAGGTCTAGGTTACGATGCTTTTCGATATGCCATGATCGGATATCACGCCTTAAAAAATGAAGATAAGCTGAGCAGCAAAAACCTCATCTCCATTATCGATTTTTCTAAGGCAAGCACGGAAAAAAGATTTTACACGATCGACCTCGATACTTACAAAATAAGATTTCATTCACTGGTTAGTCATGGAAGAAACACAGGCCAAAACATAGCCAAAAGTTTTTCAAATATTCCGCATTCCAATCAAAGCAGTTTAGGTTTTTACATTACGGGAGAAACATATGTTGGAAGCAAAGGTTACAGTTTGAGATTAGATGGAGTTGACGGAAAATTTAACAGTAATATGCGGAAACGTGCCGTGGTCATGCATGCAGCTGATTACGTAAGTGAAGCATGGATTGAGAAATACGGTCGTCTGGGAAGAAGTCAGGGCTGCCCGGCATTACCAAACGAACTTTCCCGGAAGGTAATTGATACCATTAAGGACAAAACGATGATCTTCGCCTACTTTAAAGATGATGCTTACTTTGAGGCATCAGCATATCTCGATCTAGACAACCTGTGGAAAAAATTGGGTGACCAGGAAGAGATTTCGGCTTCAATCTAAATACGGAATTTAGAGGGTACTTTCTTCTAGCTTATTCATCAGCCGGAGCTGTCTTTTATCATATCCGTAGAGGTCTTCGCGGAAATGCAAAAGTCCTTCATCGTCGACCCATACCGTTCGGTATTCGATTTGAACGTGATATTTCTTTTTAAGGTTTACTGTTTTAGATTCAGTGCCTTTCATCGCTTCCTCAATGGCTGATTCATTCCATTCATGCTGATCGCGCAACAAGTATTCAGCCAATACAACCGGCTCTTCAACCCTGATACAACCGTGACTATACGCCCGTTTTTTGTTCTTAAAGAGGTGGTCGGCTGGCGTATCGTGAAGGTAAATACTAAAGTCATTTGGCATGATAAATTTCACTTTTCCGAGTGAATTGTTTGGGCCTGGAACCTCTACTACTTTGTAATCCGCAAGGTCCAGGTCTTTATCTTCCCAGTCTTCGTCTTCCGGGTCTATCACTTTTCCTTTTTTGTAAATCTTAAACCTTTTCGGATCGTAGTGGGAGGGATCTTCCTCAAGATTTGGGATAACTTCGTCTTCCATAATCCCCGGCGGAATTGTCCATGTTGGATTAAAAACGATGTATTCCAGGGAATCAAAAAATATGGGCGTCGCATTGAACTCAGTGCCAAGCACTACTTTCATCTCAAGTTTTTTCTTGTCATTATGATAAACACGAAGCAGGTATTCCGGAACATTAATACTGATGTAGTCGTCACCATAATCAAGCGGAAGCCATCGTAGCCTTTCCAGGTTAAGCGCAATAAGATCAATTTTTTCTTTGAACGATTGATTTAAATACCGGGATGTCGTTTCAGAAATGACGCCATCTGCAGTGAGACCGTGACGGCGTTGAAATTGTTTCACGCCATCTACCAATTGTTCATCATAACGCATGGAGTCTTCCTGCATTGCGTAGGGTTCAAGGTCTGTAAGCAAAAGCCTTCTTCTTAAACCTGGTATAGCGGGATGTTTTTCACCGGGTTCAATACCTGCTGAAAGGCCTGTGGCAAGCTTGTTAGATCGGTTAACATCGAATGACCTGTACTGTTTCAATGCCTTGCGTAGTTTTTCGTATTGTTCATGTTGGGGGTGTAGTTCATCAATAATCTCATATAAATTTCCTGATGAATTTTCAACAAGAAGTTCAATATCATCGACTGCAGGGGTGTTCCTCTTCCAGATAAAATCGCCATTACTTGCTGTTCGGATGCGGCCTTCAATGAGGTGTGTAGTAAATAAAAAGAAGGAGCCTGTTATCCTGATATCCAGCTCTGCTACGTCATCCGTTGTACGATCCTTTTCATCATACAGCTTTTCAACCGCTTTTGAAATGGGGTCCAGGTCATAATGGGTTGGATCCAAGCCATATTGTTCAGAGTTTTGAACAGCTTCTATAAATGCATCATAACTTTTCGTTGGTTTTCTGTACTCCAGCCATTTGGTTTTTCCATCGGTGTTGCGGTAGAACGTAAGTGTCTTGTGCTGAATTTTATTTTTATAATATGGCGCGGCAATTTCTATTACTTTAACTCTTTCCGAAAGGGAAACCGCCACCGTATCGATATAGAGTTTTGAAGGATACGAGCTGGTCGCGAGGTTTACGATTATGATGATTACGAGGACCACGAGACCTACAGCGGCTCCTATACTGACCTTCTTCCTGTTTTCCGGATCGTCCAGAAATACTTTTAACTTTTCTATCCATTCGTGCATGAAAAGACAACAGTAAAAATGTATTCCTGACCGGTGGCAGATTCGGGTAACTAAATCCAAATAGCTGCTGTGGAGTGGATTGAACTATTTGGGGAGTGCGGCTTGATCACGTTCATTACCCTTGCCTTAGTAGGAGATTTTGGTTTTTCGATAACGATCGATTCATCCCGGACGGGTCGTAGAGAGAAGAGAGAAGGGAATGACGGAGTAGATAGATATGGAAGACGGGTCGTACACATGAGGATTACGATCGTAGAGAGAAGCGGGGATGACGGTGACTCCTTCCCACTATTACCGCCATCCTGAATTGCGCTTGCCCCGCAAGCGCGAAATGAAGGATCCCCAAGAAGCGCAGTAACAGTCTGTCGTTATTGGAAACACTTTCGCGTTAGGTATCGTAAAATTCGAATTTGGAAGAACTTAATGCCGTAGTCAATCTCTCGTTATCGCGCTCTTCACGCTCGTAAATTATCGTGGAATCTATGAACCCGGATTCTCCGTCGTCAACTCCGCCGACATCGCCCTCAGTTGCTCAAGTTCACTCAAGTCATCCTTGAATTTCTTTACCTGACGTTGCTTGAAAGCACCAAGTTTGTAAGCAATGAAAAACAACAGTAGCGAAATTGAAATGGGAATCAAACGTTCTCCAAGCGCCGGCCAAAGACCCAGCCTTTCAATTCCTTTCGGAAGGAATGATAGCGGAAACAAAATGAATTGAGAAAATAGAAACACAATAATAGTATACTTTAAAAATACTTGTGGCTGTTCATAAATTTTAATAATGTTTTTTAGCGCAACATCAAGGTTATGGTGATTGATGGTTATGCTATTTAACCCGGCAAAATGTTTCACCATGGCTGCCAGCAGAATGACAAGGCAAACAATATAAATTATGATGGGAACATACTGGAGCTTAAAATTATAATCAAACGGGTTCCCAAAGAGGATAGCACAACCAGCCAGAAGGCAGACCAACATCCAGCTAAATCCAATCATGTAATTTCTTTTCACGACAGAAAACCGTGTTCCCGACCTTTCTTTTATCATACTTGTGATGATCTTTTCATGGATCACTTGCGTTGATTGTAGTTTACGATCATATTCGTGCCAGGCCGATTTCAATTCATTTATACTCATAATTTTTCGGGTTAATAATTTTTTCCAGTTTGGTCTTTATGCGATTCAGTTTTACGCCAACATTGGAATTACTGATTCCAAGGATCTCGCTGATTTCCTGATAACTTTTTTCTTCGAGATAAAGCATGACAAGGGCTTTCTCTATTCGTGTGAGTTGTTGAATAGCCGTGTTTAAGAGGAACCGTTTTTCATCTTCTATCGGAAAGCTATCTATGTCAGGAATCTGAAATTCTGCTTTCGAGATGCTTTGCCGCTCCGGTTTTTTGCTCTCCTTTCTAAAGCTGGAAATGGCTGTATTCAACGCTACTCTGTACATCCATGTTGATAATAATGACTCATTCCTGAAATTGGGAAACGACTTCCAAAGCTGGAGTATAATTTCCTGAAAGAGGTCTTCTTTATCATCCTTATTCCGTGCATATAGGTTACACACCTTGTATAAGATGCCCCGGTGGTTGTTTATCATTTTGATAAATTGCTCTTCCATCTGGTTTTTTGAAGTAAGTCGTATTGATTACGCGGAAACTTACAAGAAGTCAAAAATTTTCTAAAGTAAGTGATTTTAGGGTGTTCTGTCGGTTTGTCAAGAGTCTTTGTAAATTGTAATACATTTGAATATTTTAATTCCACCGAAGAAGCCCGTAATTTTTTAGAATAGACTCAACCATGAATTACCTTAAAGTTGCCCTCCGGGTTCAAAACCGCTACAGAGGATTTACACTAATCAACATACTAGGGCTGTCATCCGGTATCGTATGTAGTGTAATTATATTTCTTTATGTGAATTTTCATTTTCGTACGGATTCATTCCACCAGGACGCTGACAGAATCTTTCGGCTGGTGTTGAATATTCATACACCGGAGGGATCAATAGAATATGAAAGTGGCTCAGCACTTCCCATGGCACAGACGCTGGGAAATGAGTTTAGTCAGGTTGAAAGAACGGCGTTCTGTATGAAGTTTTACAGTACGCCGACGATAACATTTCATCATGATGGTGTTGAAGGTAAATTTAAAGAGGAGAGTGTGGCTTATGCGGACAATCACTTTCTTACAATGTTCACGCATCGTTTTATTACCGGCGACAAATTTACAGCACTTCTCAATCCAAGATCGGTTGTACTATCCGAAAAACAGGCCTTTAAATATTTCGGCACCGTTGATGTGATTGGCAAGTCACTAAACATTAATAATAAAACAGACTTAACCATCACCGGCGTTGTGGCGCATCAACAAGAAAATTCTGACTTACAGTTTGATGTGATGATTTCCCTGCCAACCCTGAAGGTTATCAACCCAAATTATCAGGACCAGAACTACACCTGGATTGGTAGAAATAACTGGACGTTCTTGAAACTAAAAGATGAAAGTCTGGCGGTAGATCTAAACGCTCAATTGCCGTCTTTTGTATCCAAATATCTTGGCGGTGACTTCCGCCATTGGCACTTACACCTTCAGCCGTTAAGCGATATGCATTTTGATACACGGTACGGCGGGGTCGTGAAACAAGTCATTCTTTGGGTGTTAACAGGCGTAGCAATTGCGTTGATCCTGATTGTTTGTGTCAATTATATCAACCTTGCTATGGCACAGTCTCAAAACCGTGCTAAAGAAATTGGCATAAGAAAGTGCCTGGGAAGTAACAGACATCAGCTATTCTTTCAATTTATGACAGAGACAGCTAGTGTTGTGTTCGTATCCATTTGCATCGGGTTATTATTAACGTACCTGCTACTGCCTTTTGTAAATAGCTGGATGCAGATAGACCTGGCGTTAATGCAACTTATCAACATAGAGAATTTTATTTATTTGCTCTTCTTTGGTCTGAGCCTGGTGCTATTGGCAGGGTATTATCCTGCTGTTGTTTTGTCCGACTTTAACCCACTTTATGTTACTACGCGATCGACTGGTAAAAGAGGAGGGATTAATCATTTGTTGCGGAAATCCCTGATCTGTTTCCAATATGCTATCGCCTTGCTTTTTTTGATCTCCTCCTTTATTATCGTGAATCAGGTGGATTACCTGTTGAGAAATGATTTAGGATTTTCTAAGGACGCGATCATCACAGTTAACCTACCCAGGCGCGATTTCTCTAAACTTCAAAAGTTCAGAAGTGAAGTAGCAAATCTGTCGGGCGTTGTGAAGGCCAGTCTGCATCATCAGGCACCAATGTCATCTTCCACCGATGGAGGTTTTATTAAGTATGATAACCGTACTGATTGGGAGGATTTCATCGTTAGAGACAGGTGGGCAGATGATCAATTTGTTCCTACCTATTCACTTGAACTCATAGCCGGTAGAAATATTGTACTTCGCGATTCTTTGACTGAAATTTTGGTTAATGAAACCCTGTTAAAAAAACTTGGTATAGCCGAACCGGATGATATACTAGGCAAGTCAATGTTATTTGATAATTCAGCTATTACAGGAATCGTTGTTGGCGTAGTGCGTGATTTCCATCATCGGTCGCTGCAAAGCGCGATTGAACCTCTTGCCATCTATCCGTTGAAGAACGTATTCAACCAGGTTGGTGTGAAGTTTTCAAATCATCATCATCTTCCTGTTGAGTCTATTAACGGGGTTTGGAAAAGCAATTTTCCGGATGACGTACTTGAATTTTCTTTCCTGGATCAATCCATTGAAAAGATGTATCATATTGAAAAGACGACCAGTAAGTTGATGCGTGTCTTTGCCGTAGTTTCTATCGTGATTTGTTGCATGGGTATTTTAGGACTTTCCGTGTTCTCTACATTACAACGAACAAAGGAAATTGGCATTCGTAAAGTATTGGGTGCTACGGTTGTCAATATCGTACTGATGCTCTCTAAACAATATCTTACGTTGATTGCAATCGCATTTACAATAGCCATTCCATTGACGTATCTCGTTATGGATGGATGGCTAAAAGGTTTTGCCTATCATATCACATTGAGCTGGGTGGTCTTTATTGTCCCTGCACTTTTGATGGTTATACTCACCTTGTTACTTGTGGGCGTACAATGCCTTAAAACCGCCATGACAAATCCTGCTGAATCGTTGAAGCAGGAGTGAAGTTTAAGGTCTTGAGTATACTAACTGACATTCTGTACAGCAATCAAAGCCATCTCGTATGTCAAAGTTTGCCCAATCTCCTGACAGGGATTTTGATAGAAATGCCTCATTTTTTTTCATGTCCGGAAAATTAGCTTGAACCGATTAGTTTCCTTGAATTCGCTATTTCTTAATTGAACTTTGCTAACGTTAGCCATCATATTTGTGGAATTCAGTTATAGTCAAATAGTATCCATCCGGATCCCGGATTGAAAATTCTAATTTTGTTGAGTTTGGATTTAATTGAATGTCTTCCTCAACGTTACCTCCGATCTTTTCAACATTCTGACGTATTGTGTTTATGTTTTCGGTTCTGAAATAGAGGATTAACCCGTTTCCAGGAGCGATACCCGGATTCAACATTGTTGGGTGTCCGTGTTCGCCCCATTTATGCAGGCAAAGTAGAACTTCATTAGTTTCAGAAACCAGGATATCAAATTCTTTTCCGCCATGCATACTACTGCATCCAAATACAGATTGATACCATGTAGAACTGGCTTCAACATCTCTTACAGCTATGATTGGGTCAATTTTTGTCATGCCGGTGGGAGTAGTTGTTATGTATTTATTTTATTCTCAAATTCCTGGATTAATTTATCAAGTTCATCTCCAAATACAGCTCTTGCGTTTTCATAAGTTTGATTCATAAGAAACTCAATGAATTTATCCCTGCCGAATTGATGAATCAACGCCTCAACAAATAGTCCGGATAACGGGTATAATATTTCGTCGTCATGCTTATGGCCGTTTTTCCAATAGTCCATGATTGAAATCTGTTTATTATTTATTTCAATCCACCTTTTGATCTGCTTCAATCGGTCTCGCTGAGATCGGTCGAAACATACGGCTGTCCCTTCGTTTATAAACCTCGTTTTAACAGAGGTATTGACGGAATGTGAAATAACATGTGTCATTTCATGTCCTATGGTTTGTTCATGGAATGTATGAACTAAATAAAGATGTGGTTTTGAAAATCCTAAATCCGATCGTAATATTCTCTTTGCATCGTCTTTGGAATCCCATACATAAAAATCGATTTTTTTTGGTAAAGAACTTCTAAAGAAATCGTTTATTTCTCTATATGCCCGTTCTCTTACTGAGGTATATTTTTTAATTTCCACATCATCCATACGCTGAAAGTGAAATCGGAAATTTTCCGTTTCAACCGTTTTCCAACGCTTATAAAATTCATCATATCCAAAAAGCAATAGCTTTTCGTATGCATCATTAGTAGCATTTTTTGTCGCGTTTAAATGGATACACGCATTCAGTGATCTCTCTGCGTCTTCATACCTTTGCAACATAAAATAACAGGTTCCAAGATACCCAAGTGCCCACGCTTTACGCCATGAATTAAAGTTATCATTTTTTACTGTTGATTCCAGATAAGGAACGGCATCGTCGTAATTTTCTTGGTCTGCGAATGTACGCCCTATTATGAGATTCAAATCAATATTGTTTGGTTCATGCTCAAGTCGCGGTTTCACTTTTTCTATAACGGATTTGAAATCGCGCGAATTATATAGCTTCCATAAATCATCGTAGGTGGTATTTTGTGCCAAGGCACTTAAACTTGAGAGGGTGAAAAACGTCATAAGAATTCTCGTGAACATGAATTGTTTAGTTGATTACAAGGTGCATTATACAGATAAACTTATTTGTAGGTAGGTAGCATCTATTGTTAGTCCGTGGTTCCAACCTGGTTGGCAAATTGAATTATCTTTTGAACTTGCCTTAATGTCTGGTCTCTGGTTACGCATTTATGCGTGGCTTTGATTTGCGATCAGTCAACGATTATTTTCCGTTTTCAATTTTGAAGCTGAACAAAGCTGAGGTGTCTACGTTTTTTTTCTTCAGTTTTCCTGGCGTCCACTCGGTAAATGAATAGAATACTTTTTCAATGGCCGTCCAGTTCGGATGATTTTGTTTTGTTATCCATTTTGCATTGAACCATTTGACCTTTGCAATTGATTATCAGGCCAATCATCCCCTTATCATTGTAAGCCGGATGTTCTTTCAAGAACGGAATTTCGGTATTAAGCTTTTCATTCATTAGCGCTTCCGTCAGGGAGCATTGGGCAGGTGCCTGCCCTTTTAAACCCGGGATTAATACGTACACATCCTGATTACAAAGCCCGGATATTGGCTCCTTGATTTCCATTTTTGCCACAAACTGTGCTGAAGCCGCGTAAGATGTTGTTAGTGTAAATAAAATTAGGAGTAGTTTTTTCATGATCTGGTTTTTTAGCGAGTTGGGTAATGGCAATCGCAGTGTCTAGGCAATAATGACGTAGACTCCTGTTATGGACCATCTCTTCTCAGCCTATATTTCTTGTCTAAGCGAAGCCTGAGCTCTGTAGAATCAATATAGTCAATCTCGACGGTCATATGGGCATCCCCATTGTTGTTAGAATATCGAATTGATTCAAGGAGTATTACGTCATGTCCAAAGCTTGCTATGCGATAAGTCCCTTTTTCTCGATAAAATTCTGTTTGAATGTCAAATGAATCCTTAGTAAACCTGAACGTTGGGTTCACCATGACCTTGCCAGTTTCTGTATGCTGTAAAAACGAACCAAGGATACTATCAGCAGGGTCATGCCAGGAGCCTAATAAGAGTGGTGTTAAGTTGGATTCGGTTGTTTCGTTCATTTTGATAGCTTTATAACGGTATTGCTTATTCACCGTTTGAAAACGGTTATCCTTGTATGAAGAAAAACTCAAAATGTCATCGCGGTAAGATCTTAGCGTTATTTCACCATCTTCAATGTGGTTCGTGAACCTCAGTTTCGTATGAAAGAGGTCGTTCTTGATGGACCAATATCCAACTTGGGAATGACTGGTGTCCTGATCATCTTTAAACACCAGAAGGTACACACTGTCTTTGAAGAAATGAGTTTGATAAACGGATGTATCGTGAGCAGATATGTGCCATTCAAAAGAATTGCCTTGTAATACTTTTTTAAGCCCGTTTTTATCAAGACCTGAACAGCAGCTCAAAGTAATAGATGTGAATAAAATAAGGTTCTTCATAGCATGCTGAATCATGTTATTCACCGAATTTATTCATTAAATCCTTCTCTAAGTTACTGAATACATACTCGTGTTCTTGTTCAATTCCGATTTTTTCCAGCGGTTCCCAGTAGAATCTAGGGTATAGTTCCGAGGTATAAGTCGTTATTCGTGTCATTTTTGTTCCTCCATCATCGATCGTGTCAAAGAGGTAGATGGCTTCTTTAAAACCAAGCCATTTCCTTCCTGTTAGCTGGTAGTCAATGACGTCCATTTTTAGAATTTTTCCTTTTTCGAGCTCAGTTATCCTTTCAACAATTTGCCCGCCTTCAAAATAACAGGTTCTTATTCCGCCAACTTTTTCCTCTCCAAGAATACACTTTTGTGGGATTGGCAAGTCAAGTTTCATCAAGAAAGGTTTTTCAGCATCAAGCGTATCAACAGATTTTATTGCTTCATAAACCTGAATGGCTGAGTATGGAAGTATTATTTGTGATTTAACCTCGATTACAAATTGGTCATTTTTTGTGAGTTCTGTTTCAATAAATCCAAAAACGAGGAAGAGGCAAAAAGGTAGAATTGTGCTTTTTATTAAATTGTCTTGCTTGTTGGGTTTTTTGTACTTTTTGAGCAAGTAATTTACAAATACGCCGAGAGCAATCGCAACTAATATTAACGGCATAGCCATCAAAATACAGACCATTCCTTCCAGGCCACCGCCCAGAAGCAAAGCAAAGAAAACGAAGAGTGAAATTGTAAGGCCCCATAAGCTCATTGTTTTGACTGTCGACTTACCTAAGATGTAGCCTAATGCGAATGGTAGGAAAACAAAAAACGACAATCCATATCCAATCAATTCATAGTGAAGCAACATGAAGCCTATAGATAAAAAGGCGAGACTGATTATTATTGATAGTATAAATTCTTTTTTCATTCACACCGGTCTAAGACTTGTTCGTTTTATAATTAGTTTTTTTAACGGACACAAATTCCTCTCGCACGCTGCTTTAATTTATTGATATTTTATAATGCGAATGTCAGCCATTTTTATTTTCTTGTTGATGATTTCTTATCGTTGAAAAGCAACATAGGACAAAACTATGTCGTATCACATCGCTTTTAGTACTTTGTCTGTCCACGTTAAATCTCCTTCTGATATGATTATTGTCCTGAAGTTAAATCTTTCCCCTTCGATTTTAAGTCCCGGTGAATCATCCACGTGAATGTCAATACCAAAGGCTGGAGGAAATTTTGAGCACCTTGTTTTATTTTCCTTGAGTTCTCTGTCATGACACTGTTGGTTAATTATTCGGTCGACGGGTATTCCGTAAGAACGAAACGTAAGATTCGCCTTGAATGTCGGGCGCAATGAGGTAGTATAGATATAAATGCTGTGGCCTCTGGATCTTAATTCTTTGAATAACCCAATTGTTCCTTTTCTTATTTTTTCAATTCCGGTTAATTTTTGAATTAGATTTTGCTGCTCAGTGTCAAACTGTTTTGTGCCCGGAATTAAGGTGTCGTCTAAATCAAACGATATTATCATAGTCTATTTGCTCACATGCCACTGTAGGCTAATAATCAAATATACACATTGCTGTATTTAATATTGATATCCGGAATTCAACAGACTGATTTCATAATTGATTAAATTAGGTGAGAAAAGAGATTTCCCCCGAAAACCTTAAAATTCTCCCTAACCTTTTGTAACTTAACACCGTTAATTTATTTGCCATGACCATTGCAACACGAAAAGAGCGTCAGAAAGAGGAGTTGAGGGCTAAAATCCTGCAACATGCCAGGGAATTGTTCATTGAACGCGGCTACGAAGAAACATCTATCCGGAATATCGCGGAGCGAATCGAGTATTCGCCAACCACCATATACCTGTATTTTAAAGACAAGGACGATATTTTTTTCGCACTCCACCAGGAAGGCTTCGCTTTACTGAATCAGTATTTCAGGTCACTGGCCAATGTGGAAGATCCCTTTGAACGTCTCAAGGCAATTTCAAAGGCTTATGTTCGTTTTGCGCTGGAAAACAGAGAGTTCTACGACCTGATGTTCATTAGTGATAAGCCGATGAACGCACTCTGTAAAGAAGATGATAAAGAATGGGATGAGGGCCAGAAATCATTCGGCGCGCTGGTACAAACGGTGACAGAATGTATTGATAAAGGCTACTTCAAAGGCATGGATCCCGAAACACTTTCTTTCACCTTATGGGCTATGGTGCATGGCGTAGCGTCGCTGGAAATTTGTGGACGTTGTAGTGTGCTTACAGAAGAAAAACAAACCGGTCTCGCTGAAAGATCAACGAAGGTTGTTATCGACATGCTGGAGCGTATGCATCCGAAATAGCATAAAATAAAAAATTTTGCTTTTCGACTTAACAGTGTAAACTAAAAGATCAATGAAAACAAAACCTCCTGAAAACCACCTCATCGGCTGCATTTTTGTCGCCGTGATCCTGCTCTCGCAAACGCTAAAAGCACAAACGCCTTTGGTAAACTATGTCGCCGAAGGATTGGAAAGCAACATCATCCTGCAACAGAAAAAGATATCGCTGCAACAGGCAAAGCAATCATTGCAGATCGCCAAAAGCTATTTTCTTCCTTCGATCAATGTGCTGGCCGACTATACTTCTGGACAAGGCGGAAGAAGCATCGGCATTCCAGTCGGAGACTTGCTTAATCCAGTCTACACTTCTTTAAATCAATTGACGGAAACAAATTCATTTCCACAAATTGAAAATGTTAGTCAAGATTTCTTCCCCAATAATTTTTATGATGCAAAGGTCAGGGCGTCAGTTCCGATCATTAATACAGACCTGCATGTAAACCGGTCAATACAACAACAAAAGATTGTACTTCAAGAGTATGAGGTCACGGCCTATAAAAGGCAATTGGTGCTGGAAATAAAAACCGCGTACTATAACTATCTCTCCGCACTGGAAGCCATCAAGATATACGAGAGTGCGCTTGAACTCATGCGAAGAAATGTAGCGCTGAATGAATCGCTACTGAAGAATGGAAAAAGTCTTCCTGCCAATTACCTCCGCTCCAAAAGTGAACTCGAACGCGTTAAAGCTGACCTTAACAATGCGACAAACCAATCGCTGAACGCGAAAAAATATTTTAACTTTTTATTGAACAAGGACCTCGACACAGCAATTGAAATTCATAATTCTTTTGATGAGGTTGGTCCTGTAACCGATCCGATCACGGTTGAACAACGCGAAGAGCTATACATGTTGAAAACCGCACAGGAAATCAATGCTTCATCGCTTCAATTGTACAAACTCTCACGGCTACCGAAAGTAAACGGATTCATTGATCTTGGTACACAGGCTTCTGACTGGCAGTTTAACAACGATTCAAGGTATTACCTCGTTGGCATCCAGTTGTCACTTCCAATCTTCCAGGGTTTCCGCAACAATACACTGATCAGACAAACTAAACTGGATGTCGAAAAGGCAAGACTTGACGTGAAAAACACAGAAGCGCAACTTCAGGTAGCCGCCGATATAGCACAACACAATCTGCAAACCGCCAGACAAAACTACGCCGCAGCGGAAGAACAGTTAACGGCGGCGAAAAGTTACTATCACCTTATCGATCGCGGTTACAAAGAAGGTGTTAATTCACTCATTGAATTTATCGATGCCAGAAATCAGCTTACCTCGTCGGAGTTGCAATTGAATTTGCGACAGTTTGAAATGCTGGTCGCGGCAGCACATGTAGAACGCGAAACATCCTCGTATATCCTTAATCACTAATACCCTCCAATATGAAATCCATCATCACTAAAATTTTTGCTGCCATTACACTAACAGCAGGCTTAATTGTCATCGTTATTTCCTGTACGCAAAGTAAAGGAGAAGGAACACCGATACCGAAAACCTCAGACGCGATTCCGGTTAAAGTGATCACCGTTGAGAAGTCGACGGCACAGCCGGTGATCGTCACCTCCGGCCAGATTACAACCGATGATGAAACAACACTTGCCTTTAAAGTAGGTGGTGTGGTACATGCTGTACACGTTAAAGAAGGTGAGAAGATCAGGAAAGGTCAATTGCTTGCAACGCTTGATCTAACCGAAATAAATGCGCTGGTATCGCAGGCAACATTAGTTTTGGAAAAGGCGGATCGCGACCTGAACCGTACCAGGAATTTGTACCAGGACAGCGTGGCTACATTAGAACAACTTCAAAATGCAGAGACTGCATTTGCCCTGGCGCAGGAACAACTACATGCGGCAAACTTTAACAGGAGCTTTGCCGAGATCAAAGCACCAACAAATGGTTATGTATTAAGAAAGTTTGTCAATTCCGGACAAGTAGTTGGAATAGGGGACCCCGTTGTTCGAACCAACGGTGCGGGTAATGGAAAATGGATTTTGAAATCTGGCGTGAGCGATAAACAATGGTCTGTGATCCGAGTCAATGATAAAGTGAACGTAAAGGTGGATGCGTTTCCGGATCAATCTTTTGAGGGCATTGTAGTTCGGAAATCTGAAACGGCTGATCCTGCAACGGGAGCCTTCACGGTGGAAGTTGCAGTAAAGAATAATAATGTACGATTCGCTTCGGGTATGTTCGCTTCCGCGGAAATAAATTCAGGAAATCCCGTTGCTTCATGGAATGTTCCGTACGAAGCCGTATTAGATGCCAATGGGAACGAAGGGTTTGTTTTTGTGACCAATGACAACAAGAAAGCGATCCAGGTGCCGGTAACTATTGTGTCATTCAATAACAAGCACATCAGCATCAGCGATGGTTTGGAAGACGCGAAAGCAGTGATCGTTTCTGGCAGCGCATACCTCACAGACAATTCACCAATCAGTATTGTAAAATAGCGATCAATTTAGTTCGAGGAAACCAATCATATCAACGACGCTCTAAAGCGTTTCGAAACCTTATCCCTATGAAAATTTCTGAATATTCCGTTAAGAACTATCAGTTCACGCTCATCATGTTTCTGATGGCCATCGCGCTGGGTGTAACTACACTATTCAATATGCCGAGAAGCGAAGATCCGGAAATAACGGCTCCGCAATACGCCATCGTTGTTGTGTACCCAGGTACAAATCCCAAAGACATGGAGGAACTGGTTGTTGATCCGGTTGAAGAAAAGCTACATGAACTGGACGACATGAAACGGATCAAAACACAAATCAACGATGGACTTGCTGTCTTTACTGTAGAGTACAAGTACGAAAGTGATCCGGATGAAAAATACCAGGAGTTGGTGCGCGAAGTAAACAGCCTGCGTGCTCAACTCCCACAGGATATTTACAGCATTGAGATCAACAAGTTCCAACCATCGGATGTAAATATTTTGCAGATTGCGCTGATCTCCGAAAATGCTTCAAGACCGAAGTTGAAGTTTTACGCCGAAGCCCTGAAAGACGAGCTTGAAAAAATTCCCGCATTAAAGAATGTTGAGATCCAAGGATTACCAGAGCAGATCGTTCGCATTGAATTACGTCTTGAAAAAATTGCGCAGATGCATATTCCACTACAGGCCATCATGGGAAGTTTAAAAAGCGAGATGGCAAACATACCCGGTGGCAGTGTAATGGCCGGATCAAAATCATTCAGTATAAAGACAAGCGGAAACTATACGTCCATTGATGAAATCCGCAATACCATTGTGTATGCTTCCAATGGAAAGAATGTACTGCTTCGCGATGTCGCGGATGCGTACGTAACGTTCGACGAAACAAAACACATTACGCGCCTCAATGGACATCGTGCTGTATATGTTGTTGCAGCGCAGAAACCCGGGCTCAATATCAGCCAGTCGCAAGAGAAGTATAAACCTGTGTTGGAAAAGTTTGACTCAAAACTTCCGTCAAACATCGATATGGTGCATCATTTCGATCAGGCCGATAATGTAAATGGTCGTCTTGCCGGATTGGGAAAAGATTTCCTGATCGCGATACTACTTGTTTCCATAACACTCCTGCCGTTGGGATTCCGGGCGGCGACTATTGTGATGATTTCCATTCCATTATCGCTGGCGATTGGTCTTGTTTTATTGAATTTAATGGGCATCAGTCTGAATCAACTCAGCATCGTAGGATTGGTTGTTGCCCTCGGATTACTTGTCGATGACAGCATCGTGGTAGTAGAAAACATTGAACGCTGGATGCGGGAAGGGCACTCCCGGTTCGACGCAACGATAAAGGCTACACGCCAGATAGGATTAGCCGTGGTGGGTTGTACGGTAACCCTCATCATTGCATTTATGCCGCTGGTATTTTTACCTGAAGGCGCTGGCGATTTTATCCGTGGTTTACCATTGGCTGTGATCATGTCGGTGCTTGCGTCTATGCTGGTATCGCTTACGGTAATTCCGTTTCTGTCGAGTCGATTATTAAAGAATACTGGTCATGAAAATGGAAATATCTTTTTACGCACATTACAACGCATCATTCATGGTAGTTATTCGAAATGGCTGGACAAAGCGTTAAAGCATCCTGTCATTACAACAATTGTCGCTGGCGTTATCTTTTTCGGTTCACTTCAACTTTTTCCTGTAATCGGATTTGCCTTATTTCCAGCTTCTGAAAAACCGCAGTTTATCATTAATACAATTACGCCACTTCAGACTAACCTTGAATCAACTGATTCTGTCGCGCGCCATGTTGATCATGTTCTCGCGAAAATACCCGAAATACAATATTATGCGACGAATGTAGGGAAGGGAAATCCGCGGATCTACTACAACGTGATCCAGGAAAATGAGCGCTCGGATTTTGCACAGACTTTTGTTCAGCTCCATCCTTCGGTAGATCCTGACCGTAAAATTGAGATCATCAACGAGCTTCGCGATAAATTCAAACATTACGCGGGTGCAAAGATCGAGGTGAAAAATTTTGAACAAGGGCCACCCGTTGCCGCGCCCGTAGAGGTAAGGTTATTCGGCGATAACCTGGATACACTACGTGCATTGTCGGCCAGGGTCGAAACTTTGTTGAAGCAGACACAAGGTACTATTTACGTAAACAATCCGGTGAGTAATCTGAAGAGCGATATGCGTGTAGTCATCAACCAGGATAAAGCACGGATGTCGGGTATCAATACCGTTGACATCGATCAAACCATCCGGCTTGCAGTTGCAGGTCTTGACCTTGGCAGTTTTTCGGATGTGGAAGGGGAAGAATATTCCGTTTATCTTACAACACCGAAAGAAGAGCGCGCTACACTGCAATCGTTAAACAATATTTTTGTTAACACATCAGCAGGTGCAGCGGTACCGTTGGAGCAGATCGCTTCCTTAAAGTTGGAAACATCGCCCCTTCGGATAGATCATTACAATAAGATCCGTATGGTTTCGGTATCGGCATTTGTGCAAAAAGGATTTTTTAACGACCAGGTGATTGCTGATGTAGTTCAACAATTGGAAAACTTTCAACTGCCTGAAGGATATTCATTCATGATGGGCGGAGAGGTTGAAGCAAGTAACGAGTCTTTCGGTGGTCTCGGCGCCATCATTATCGTGACGGTGTTCATGTTTGTAGCTGTGCTTGTGCTGATGTTTAAAACGTTTAAGAGCATGTTGATTGTACTTAGTGTAATTCCTCTAGGTGTTGTTGGTGCAGTGCTTGCTTTACTCATCACAGGTAATCCACTTTCATTTGTGGCTATCATCGGACTAATCGCCCTCGCCGGTGTTGAAGTAAAAAATTCCATTCTCCTCGTAGATTTCACCAATCAATTGCGCAGAGAAGGCAAGACGGTTGACGAAGCGATCCGCGAAGCCGGTGAAGTACGTTTTCTACCAATTGTATTAACATCGCTTACCGCCATTGGAGGGCTATTGCCCATCGCGATATCGGTAAACCCATTGATTTCACCGCTGGCCATTGTATTGATTGGCGGATTGATTAGTTCGACTTTACTTTCGAGGATTGTTACACCGGTGGTGTATAAACTCATTCCGCCGAAGGTTTAAAGTTCATAGTTCATGGTTCAAAGTTCAAGGTGTGTGATTTCGATAAACTTCGGGAAGAACGAATAAAAGGACGGTTGAAAAATCTTTTGAATCGCCTTGAAGCTTTACGTCTGGACGTGTTATATAGGAGTTCTCGCATCGTTAGTTCTGCAGAAGGCGAGTACTTTTTGCTGGTGAAAAAATTTTGAGTTGAGCGCTGCGCGTGTATTTGACCTATCGCTTATGGTTCCCCTTAGGAGTTAGGGGACTTTAGCGCGTTGATCTGCAGTTAAACATATCCGAGCTATTGGCATTGTTAGCAGAGGGGAAAGTGCATGCAACAAAAATTCAAGTGTGCGTGTGGGCTAAAGCCCGGATTCTTTTTTTATTAAAATCCCTCGAGTTAAAACTCGGGGCAATTGAAAGGTGGTTGGATATAATAAATCATCGTTGGTAGACTTGTGGCATTTGAAATAGGAGAGGGGAATAGAAAATTGTATTTCGTGCGAAGTGGTAGTGTTAGAATTCTTATTGGTAAGAAACGGAATATTATAGCGTTCATTGTTTTCAATTGCCATGAGCTTTAGAGGCTGTGTAAAAACGCTCCGTATTTCTTGTAAATTGAAGATGTCGGTTTATATTCAAGCAGCAAAGCAACAAAAGAAATATAAATGCGATATCACCGGGGCAATTCAAGGTTTCAGCAAAGTTTTTTGAGTATCAATG
>DASPIZ010000092.1:0-62760 GCA_035628875.1 Ohtaekwangia sp.
CATTGGTTGGAATGGCAAATTCAGCTTTTTCGGGCCCTGTTAATACAACAAGCTTTGGATTGGTGTCCTCAGGTACCGTTTTAGCGGCGTACTGATTCACTTCTTCCAGTTTAATTCCCGCTAAGAGCGTCTGGTGATACTTAAATTCATTTGCGACTCCTGGAATAGGTTCTTCATTCAAGAAATGACCTACATACTCATCGACAAACCGTTCAGATTCTGTTTTATCATGCTCATTATACGCACGCTCAATACTTTTCATCATCACTTTTTTAGTGCGATCCAATTCAGCGGTAGTAAATCCGAATTTTCGCGCGCGTTCATTCTCCATAATGAGTGCTTTGAGCGCTGGCTCTACACCTGCCTTGCCAACATATGCAACAGACTGGAATTCTTCATAACCCCGGGCGTATCCGCCAATGAAGCTTCCACCGAATATAAATGGTGGAGTAGCTTGCTGCGTGAGTTCCTGCATCCTTTGACTCAGCATGGTGGTGAATAATCTTCGGATCAATAGCTCGCGATAGTCACCGAGTGTTACTTGTTCTTTTTCTTTTTTATAGGAGTAATGCACCTCAACAACATGGTTTGTCGCTTCCGGATCTGTTACGACAAGGCCTTCTGATTTTTTTCTTTCAGGCACATGACTTAGTGTTCTTTCGCGCGGTTTCGCCGGATTTTTCAATTCTCCAAAATGCGTTTTGATGAGCTGCTCAGCTTCCGACACTTCAATGTCACCAACAACAACCACAGCCATCAGATCCGGTCTGTACCAATCACGGTAAAACCGTTTGATCGCATCGTGCTTAAAGTTTTTCAGGATTTCGTCTTTTCCGATTGGTAACCTTTCGGCATACTTAGAGCCTTCAAACATTTTTGGATACACCTGTCGGAACATACGGTCTTCCGCGCCTTTGCCCAGACGTGATTCTTCCAATACAACGCCACGTTCTTTGTCGATTTCAGCATCTTCATATGATACGGCACTTGCCCAATCCTGAAGGATCTGAAATCCTTTTGTAATGTTGTCTTTGTTCTCTGTAGGAATCGGAAGGATGTAAACCGTTTCGTTAAAGCCGGTGTAAGCATTTAAATCTGCACCAAACTCTACACCGATTGATTGAAGAAACGAAACGAGTTCATTTTTCTTAAAATTCTTTGTGCCGTTAAACGCCATATGCTCTGCAAAGTGAGCAAGGCCTTGCTGATCATCATCTTCTAAAATTGAACCGGCATTGACAACAAGCCGAAGCTCGACCTTGTTTTCCGGACGCATGTTTTTCCGGATATAATAAGTAAGTCCGTTGGAAAGCTTTCCGATCTTAACTTGCGGATCAACGGGTAGCTTTTCGCTGAGTTTTAATTGTGCTGTAGCAGCAAACGAGATAAAGACAACGATGAGTGAAAGGCCATGCCGTAAAAAGTTATTCCAGTGAATTGTTTTTTTTCTGAACACCATACAACGAAAGGGTTTATATTAATTGATTTAGTTTTTTACCTGATTACCACCGTTGCTGGATGACCGACAGTATCTCCGATTGAATCTGACCATTGGTAGCACATAGTTCTTTTCCAAATAAAACATTATTTCCTCCGCTGAAGTCAGAAACAGATCCTCCAGCTTGTTTTACGATCAGCATCCCCGCCGCGATATCCCAAGGATTAAGATTGTATTCAAAGAAGCCTTCCAGCCTTCCGGCGGCGACGTACGCCAGGTCAATAGCTGCGCTTCCGAGTCTGCGGATGCCATGCGATTTTTCAAGAAGATCTTTTATAATGTCGAGGTAAGGATCTTTTTTACTTGAGAGATGATAAGGAAAGCCCGTTGCGAGTAAACTTTCGCTCAATGTAGGTACAGCTGAAACTTTTATAATTTGTTGATTGCAATAAGCAGGTCCACCTTCTATGGCGTGAAAACTTTCTTTTCGGATAATATGAAAGATCACACCGAGAACAGGAACCTTGTTTCTCGATAGCCCAACACTAATAGCAAAGATCGGCAACCCATGCATAAAATTGGTCGTGCCATCCAGTGGATCAACGATCCAGTTATATTCTGTGTCGTATGATTGCTCAACGGTTCCTTCTTCAGTAATAAATCCTGCCTGAGGAAGAATTTTTTTCAAAGCGGTAACCAGTCTTTTTTCGGCCTCTTTATCGACGTAGGAAACCAGGTTATTGAATGCGGTTTTTTGTTCTATTCTGGACAAGTCGAAATTTTCTGCCTCTTCCCGGATGAATCCACCAACATGTTCACAAAGTACAATCACTTCTTCTTTAATCGCCTGTAAGTCCATTATGTATTAGTTTTGTAATGGTGAATATAATTTAATTTTGGAAACAAAGGGGTCATGGTTTACCTGCAACAATCATGACAATTTCGCCTTTCACTTCTTTCTGCTGAAAATGTTGGTGTATGGATTCAATTGTTCCATTGACAGTCTCTTCAAATAGTTTGGTAAGCTCACGTGAAACGGAAGCAGCCCTGTCGGCACCAAAATATTCCTTGAATTGATCCAGCGTTTTTACGAGGCGATACGGGGATTCGTAGAAGATCATCGTTCGTTCTTCATTCGCCAGTATCTTTAAGGCTGTTTGCCTTCCTTTTTTTTGTGGTAGAAAACCTTCGAAGACAAAACGATCGCAGGGTAACCCGGATTTTACTAACGCCGGAACAAACGCTGTAGGACCAGGCAGACACTCGACTTCAAGCCCAGCTTGCAATGCAGCGCGTATAATAAGAAATCCCGGATCTGATATTCCCGGTGTACCGGCATCACTCACCAATGCCATACGTTCTCCCTTAGTTAACCGCTCAATCAAGCTGGTAAGAATTTTATGTTCGTTAAAGTTATGAAAGCTTTGTAGCGGTTTTGTAATCGCATAGTGCTTTAACAAAAAACCTGATGTGCGGGTATCTTCTGCAAGAATAAGGTCTACCGACTTCAGGGTATCAAGTGCCCGTATCGTTATGTCGGACAGGTTTCCTATCGGTGTAGGTACGATATATAGTGCTGTATTTCTTTCGGGTGCCATGCCAGGTGGTTAAAACCGCGCGTTACGTAACAGGTCGATCACCTGATATAGCGTGTATTCAAATTTTTTCTCCCGTAGTAAAACGTAGTTCTCAGGATCAAAAAGTGTAGGTGATTTTGCAAACTCAAGCGTGATCTTATAAGCCGAATTTTTGTAATACCAGATTTCTCTTTCCATGGTTTTAAACACCTGATCAGGGACGCCAAAAATGATGTAGACCATCCCACGGTCTGTTTTCCATCCTTCTTTATAAGATGTAAAATATTGATTAGCCAACTCTACCCGGCGGAAATAATTTTTCATGAATAATTTTGCACGTTCTGTATCCTTTGTCATGCTAAGAATAACTTTGTCGAAAGCGCGTTTATCACCTTTGGCCTGTCGGATTCGAGCCATTTCCTGTGATGTACAGATATAGGTAAGCGGATCGGCAAGGCTTTCAACTTTTGCCAGTCGTGGATAATCATCTTCAACACGTATCGTAAATCCTTCTGCTGCCAGTGTATCATATTGAAAAAGATATAACCCGGTTTTAGCAAATGAAATTGGATTTTCCGGATTCGCTACAAAAGAGGAATCAACACGTAGCGCTGGAGATACTCTGCCTACCGCTTTTTCAAAAGCTGGTGGTGCAGGGGGAAAGACATCATCGTAGTAGGCAACAAAAGCAGGGCTTGAGCCGGAAACGCTCAGGGGTGTACCAACTTTAATGTAGCGTTCCACTACAGGTAAACTGTTGCGAGTCAGATATCCGTTTACCGGAAACTTTGGTTCAAGTGCGGTGTAGAACAACCACGCTCGTTTTAGTACGATATTAGTAACCTTTGCAACTAATAGTTGGACGGTGAGGTCTTGTTTAACCAGTATCGTTCCTGATAGCCTTTCGGAAGAATCCTCGTTTTTAACAACACTGTCAGCAGCTATCGGCTTGCCTTGTTTCGACTGCAGGCCATCGCGTATTTCCCATTGTATTTCAAAATCTGAAATCTGGTTCAGGGTATCCTGAAGGTTGAGCCGGTATTGAACATTCCAGCCAGAAGCCAATCGAACGGGTTGAATGTCAACGCTGAAAGGTTCATTTGGCGAATAAAGATAATTAAAATTAATATCCCGCAGCGGTTGCGCACCGAGGTTGGATCCGATAAAGACAGCCATCAAAAAAAGAAATCGCATAGCAGGTGAAATTACATAAGGTTTTTAAAATGGGATATAAAATAGCAAGGAATTCAAGCAAAAAGTAAAACTTATTGGTATTCGATTTATACGGCTAAGTCGTTCAACAAGATGTTAAATCCTTATTTTTGCCACATTATGGCCAAAATATATACAACCGAAATAACAAGCGAGCAAATTCCTTCTGATAACCCTATACATCAACGATTATACAAGGCATACATTATAGCAGAAAATTTTATTCATGGCGATGTTTTGGAAGTTGGGTGTGGCGAAGGTCGCGGAATTGATGTGATGCTTCCGAAAGCAAAACATTTCACGGCGGTGGATAAAATTGTGCCTGTTATTACTGAATTACAGCAAAAGTATCCAACGGCCACGTTTAAAAGTATGAACATTCCGCCTTTGAACGGATTAGCGGATAATACATACGATGCCATTGTAAGTTTTCAGGTGATTGAGCACATTCAGGATGACAAATTGTTTCTCCGTGAAATTCACCGTGTACTAAAACCTGGCGGTATAGCCTTATTGACTACACCCAATCGGAAAATGTCATTGACCCGAAATCCGTGGCACATCCGGGAATATCTGCCAGAAGAGCTAAAACTTCTCGCTGAATCGATTTTCCGCGAAGTGAAATTAAAGGGGATAAGCGGTAATGCTAAGGTGATGGCATATTATGAACAAAATAAACGATCGGTTGAGAAACTCACACGTTACGACGTATTCAATCTGCAATACCGATTGCCTGCAGCCTTACTTCGCCTTCCTTATGAGTTGCTGAACCGATATAACCGGAATAAACTACATCACGGTGATCATTCACTTGTAATGGATATCCACCATGATGATTATATGGTTGTTGAAGATGCTTCCGATGCACTTGATCTCCTTCTCATTGTATCGAAATAGTTATTTCCTGTGTGATGCGGAACGCCCGATAAAGCATTTTTTTTCGTGGGACGCTATTTCAGACACATGTAATTTCTAGGGTATCCATGCAGACGGGAATAGCGTTAGAATTAATAACTTTGTTTCTGACCATCAAAAGAACCATCCATGCGTTTCCTTTTTCTATTTGTATTGCTCTTTGCTTGTACGTGTTCCTTTGCTCAAAAGAATGATTCCATCATGCAGGCTCAGTATGACGCTGCATTATCGAAATTAAAAAGTCAGGATTATAGCACAGCCTCATTACAATTTACACAATTGATCAATTCAGGTTTTGCCAACAAGGAAGTATACGTGAAGCGTGGCATTGCCTGGTATAATTTGAAAGAATATGAAAAAGCCAAAGCTGATCTTGATGAAGCGGTTAAAGGACGGATAAATTCTGCCGAGCTATTTGAAAGCCGGGGTAACACGAAATATAATCTTCAGGATTACCAGGGTGCGGTAAACGACCTGGAAAAAGCAGTAAGCATGGGTGCTTCAAATCTTGAAACTTTCGTAAACCTTGGCAACGGTAAATTCAGAATGGAGAGCTACAGCGATGCCATTACCAACTACGATAAAGCAATTGCGACGGGAAAGGCCGATCTGGTGATCTACAATAATCGTGGAAAAGCAAAATTCAATCTGCAGGATTATAAAGGTGCGTTACCTGATTTTGTTAAGGCCCTTGAGATGAATCCATCGTTTGATAAAGCACTTGAAAACCGCGCTGAAACATATTATCAACTCCAGGATTGGAAAGGAAGCATAACTGATTTTGAAAAGCTTTTATCTTCCGGCAGAGCCGATACAGAAATCATCACAAAAGTTGGTACAGCGAAATACAAACTTGGAGATTTTACAGGTGCAGCTGAAGCGTTGACTAAAGTTGTGCTCAAGGGTGTAAAAGACAAAGAAGTTTTCACCATGCTGGGTTTAAGTTTAGCATCAGCCGGAAACTGTGCAGAAGCAAATAAAAGCCTTGCTTCTGCGGTGTCGATGGGCGTATCCAATAAAGATGTGTTTTATCATTTGGGAGTTTGTCAGTATGGGGATAAAGCTTATGTGCAGGCCATAGAATCGCTTAGCCGTGCCGTGGCACTTGGCACAACCACACCGGAAGTCTATTTGTATAAAGGCAAAGCTGAATTTGTTCAGAAAGATTACGACAATGCAACCAAGAATCTTGAAAAAGCGGTGTCCATGGGCGTTAAGGATGGTGAGGTATTTAAAGCGCTCGGAGATATAAAATTTTTGAAAAATGATTTGCCGGGCGCGATCAAACAATACGATCAAGCGATCGCTGCCGGTTTGAATGATGCCGTAATATTGAATAACAGAGGAAAGGCAAAATTCAATACAAACGATACGCCGGGCGCAATAGCAGATTTTGATAAGGCGCTGCAAATCAAACCCGACTATGAAAAAGCTACGGAGAATCGCGCTGAAGCACACTATAAGGCTCAAAACTGGAAAAACAGTATTAGCGATTTTGAAAAGCTGCTGAGTTCCGGCAGAGCGGATGTAGCGTTCTACCAAAAAATCGGTACCGCTAAATACACGTTACAGGATTATAAAGGCGCGTCTGAAGCATTGAACAATGCGGTATTGAAAGGTGTAAAAGACAAAGAAGTATTTCAAATGCTTGGATTAAGCTTCGCTGCATTATCGAATTGTACTGAAGCCGGTAAGAGCCTCGCAGCTGCTGTATCCATGGGCGTTTCTGATAAAGCAGTTTTCGAACAATTGGGATTATGCCAATATACCAACAAAGAATATGCTGCCGCGATGGAGTCATTAAGCCGCGCCATTGCTGCGGGCTCATCGTCAAAAGAAGTTTTTGCTGCAAAGGGCAACGCAGCGTTTTATCAAAAAGATTACGATAATTCAATTAAAGATCTTGAGAAAGCAGTTTCACTGGGTGCAACTGACGCTACTGTTCTCAGCAACCTGGGTGATCTCAAATTTATGAAAGGTGACTTCACGGCCGCGGTTAAACAATATGATCAGGCAATTGATCAGGGCGCAAAGGATGCCGTAATTTTTAACAATCGTGGAAAAGCAAAGTTAAACTTAAAAGATGCTTTGGGTGCTGTTGCTGATTTCGATAAAGCCATTCAAATTAATCCTGCGTATGGTAAAGCATTCTTAAATCGTGGTACGGCCTATTATAATCTTAAGAAATTTTCTGCTGCAACGGAAGATCTTGAGAAAGCGAAAACAACTGAAGGTGAAAATGCCGACCTTCTTAAAATGCTCGGACTTTCTTATTACCAGGCTGGTCAAAAGGATCAGGCTGGAGTTTATCTTGAAAAAGCTTTACAAGCCGGCGTTTCTGAAGGTGTAGTATTTTTATATGTTGGTTATCTTCGGTTCGAAGGAAAGGATATGAAGGGATCGATTGATGCGTTAACGTCCGCTGAGGCTGCCGATGAAAAAGACGACTTACTTTTCATGACACGCGGTAAAGCGTACTATGAAGAAAAAAATTATCCTTCAGCCGTTTCTGATCTTGAAAAAATTATAACCGGGGGCAAAGGTGATTTAACGTCACATGAATATCTCGCACTTGCTTACCTTCAGATGCAGAAAGAGAAGGAGGCTTTGCCTTACCTGGAAAAGTCTGCAACGCTCGGAAGCAAAAACGATGTGATCTTTTTCCAACTCGGAAACGCCCAGTTCAAACAACAAAATTATCCGGCTGCCATTGTATCCTACAACAAAGCGATTGAACTAGGCGCAAACGATGAGATCATTTACAACAACCGGGGCAAAGCAAAGTTACTGGGTAGTCAGGTAAAGGAATCCATTCCTGATTTTGACCGTGCGCTAGCACTTAAAAAAGATTATAGCCAGGCGTTGAGAAATCGTGGTACGGCACGATTCCAATTAAACGATTATACAAATGCCATTGCTGATTTTGCCATCCTCGCATCGCGGAGTGAGGCAGAGGCCGATGAACTCTATATGCTCGGCGCATCACGGTTTCATACAGGAGATTTTGCAGGCAGTGTAAAAGATTTATCCAAAGCAATTGAGGCTGCGACGAAACAGGTAAACGCATACGCCTTACGTGGTTACGCTTTGTTTGAATTAAAAGAATACGAGAAATCGATCCCCGACTTTTCAAAAGCGATCGAAGGTGGATTAACTGACACTAATCTTTATTATAAACGCGGCCATGCACATTACCTGTTGAAGGATTACAAAACTGCATTCACCGATTTAGATAAAGCCATTCAAACCGGCACAACGGATGCGCTGGTGTTTGATCTTCGCGGACATTGCCAGTATGAGAATAAAAAAATTGCCGAATCCATCCAGGATTTTAATCAGGCGATTATGGCAGATCCTAAACTGGCGGTAGCCTACTATCATCGCGGCGATGCCAAGTTCACCCAGGACAATGTTGCAGCCGCAATCGAAGATTATTCTCAGGCTGTCACGTTGGGATTAACAGAACCCATTTTGTTTAACAACCGCGGTAAAGCCTATTACAAACAGGAAAACTACCCTTCGGCCATTACAGATTTTACGGCAGCATTAAAGAAACGGCCTGACTATACGCGGGCTTTTGAAAACCGCGGATATGCTTATTATAAGCTTAACAAATTCGATGAAGCTTCAAAGGATTTTAGAGAAGCGGAAAAGTTAACGGAAAAACCTTCAGCCGAGTTATATCGTACGATGGCAGATACCTATTATAAATTAGAAAAATATGTAATTGCCAGAGAATATTTTGATAAGGTAATAGCGTCGGGTCTCCACGATAAAGATGTGTATTATAAACGCGGACTTATGATTCTCGAGGACGGTGGCTTTCAGGAAGCGCTCAGCGATTTTGATAATGCGGTGAAGGCTGGAGAAAACACAGTAGCAATCTACCTTAATCGTGGACGTGCGAGACTGGGGCTTGACGATACTAAATCAGCTATTCTTGAACTGAACAAGGCGCTTGAAATCGATTCTAAAAGTGTCGATGCCTATTTCAATCGTGCTTTAATCAAGGAAGGGATAGAAGATTTTGAAGGTGCTATCCTCGATTACAATAAAGTAATCCAATTAAACTCCAACGATGCATTGGCCTATTATAACCGTGCGTCATGCAAAGCGGCATTAGATGATTATGGCGCTGGCGTTTCTGATATGGATGAAGCCATCCGTATCGAGCCGAAAAATGCTTCATATTATAAGCAACGTGGAAATTTCTATTATCAAATACAGGAACAACAGAAGGCATGTTTTGATTGGCGAAAGGCAGTGGAGTATGGCGATGCGAAGTCCCGTTTTCAAATCGATCAGTATTGTAAATAATTTTTGATTATTAAAAGTGGGGTCGCCTGCTTTTTTTCTTTTTACTTCTTTCAATATTACAAATGAAAGTGGGCGTCGTCCTTTGTTTAGCGAGGATGAGATAACTTAAAAATCAGAGCCGGATTGAAAACCATGAAGATTCAACTCGTTTTTATTTTTGTTTCTTTAGTTGGTCTTACAAAACTTTATGCAGAAGAAGGAATTACTGCTAAGGTCATTCGTGTGATCGATGGTAACACCATTGAAATTGTTTCTGCGGGAAATGAAAAGCAACGTGTGGTATTTGCCGATATTGATTGTCCGGAACTGGGGCAAGCGTTCGGAGCGGAAGCGAAATTATACGTTGAGAAACTTATCCTACAAAAAAAGGTAATGGTACAGTTCAAGGGTAAAGATCGCTTCGGAAATTATCTTGCTGTGGTAATGGTCGGTGACGATGATCTACGTGTTCAATTGTTGAAGGAAGGGCTTGCCTGGACTTCTGAAAAAAAACCTGCAGACGATCTTGAACCATATCGGTCCTGGGCTCAGCAAAAAAGCAGGGGGTTATGGAAACAAGCTAATCCTACGCCACCCTGGGCTTATAGGAGACAACAGAGCATGTCGATGCCCAAATCGCAGTAAGATTGCAATCGTTGCTGTATTGCGTGGTCTTTTAATCGTTATATCCATAGCGTTGTCGAAATTTCTAGCACTTTATCCACTGTTACATACTTTCGGATAATAAAATCGAGTTATGTTGGTATGTCGTTAAAAATCATACTACTTCCGGTTTTGCTCCTGTTAACGATTACGGGATTTGCTCAAAAAGTAAGGGAAACCCGCGGCGGTGCAAATTCTCTTCATCCGTATGCCGAGGAACAACCTGTTCAAACAAAGAAGAAGCCATCCCGTAAAAAAGTATTTGAACCAACTTATAATGCTGAGCGCGATTATTACAAACGCGTTGAGGCAGTGGCAAAGGCGCGACGCAAGAATGCAAAACTTGCTGAAAAGCCGCAGTATTCTAATCCACTTTATTTTGGTCATAAGCGGCCTCCAAAAAAACGTCCGCCCGGAAAAATGAAGTTCTGCCAGGAGTGTGGTATCCGCCACTGAGCAAATTAGGTTTACATTAGAGATAATATTCACGAACAATAGTTCGCTTGCAAGCGTTGACTTGTTCATCGTACTTTGCCTGCGATGGATATCGCTTCATTTATTGAACATACGAATTTAAGTCCAACCCTGGTGGTCAATGATATTGATAAGGTTGTAGCCGAAGCAATTCAATATCGTTTTTGCGGAATATGTGTACCACCATTCTGGGTGAAAAGAGCAAAACGCGAAATTGGACAACACAATATTAAGCTGATCACTGTTGCAGGTTTCCCATTGGGCTACTCCATGACCGAAACAAAGTTAGATGAGATTAAACGCGCAATCGATAACGGTGCTGATGAAATCGATGTCGTGATAAATATTTCCGCACTTAAAACAGATCTACCCTGGACAAAAATAGAAATTGCAAAATGCAGTAAATTGGCGCATGATTTTCAAAAGATATTGAAAGTAATTATAGAGACTGCGTATCTTTCAGATTTGGAAATCAAGACAACTTCAAAACGATGTGCCGATGCAGGGGCGGACTTCATCAAAACGTCAACCGGGTTTGCGCCGTCGGGAGCCAGGACTGATCACATCAGGATAATGAAGAAAGTGTTGCCTTCTTCTGTAGGAATAAAAGCATCCGGAGGAATTAAAACATTCGATCAGGCAAAACAGATGATCGATGCGGGTGCAACACGCATCGGAACTTCATCTGGCATTGCCATCTGTACAATGTTATAAATGATTTAAACAACCAAACTATAACCCTTATACTTCAATGAGTCAACTACTCCATGTGTTCCCGTCGGAGAACGACATTCCGGAACAATTTAGAATGAGTGAGCCGATGGAACAACGTGAATACCTGATCAATGGTGAAATGAAAACCTGGACAGGTAATCTTAATCCGGTACTCAGCCCGGTATTTGTAAATGAAGGAAATGTATGCACCCAGAAGATACTTGGCAGTACGCCACTGCTTACCTCGAAAGAATCGCTTGAGGCATTGGATGCAGCGGTGAAAGCATATGATCTAGGCAATGGATTATGGCCTACGCTTAGTGTTACTGAACGCATCGAACATGTTGAAAAGTTTCTTGCTGATATGCGGGAGAAACGAAATGAAGTTGTGAAATTACTGATGTGGGAAATCGGCAAAACGCTAAAGGATTCTGAGAAAGAATTCGACCGTACCTGCGATTATATTTCGGATACCATTAAGGCATACAAACAACTCGATCGGAATTCAGCCAAGCTGATCGAAGACCAGGGCTATATGGCCCAAATCCGAAGAGTACCACTAGGGGTATCGTTGTGTATGGGGCCATACAATTATCCGCTGAATGAAACATTCACCACGCTGATCCCTGCGCTGATCATGGGGAATACAGTGGTATTTAAACCGGCGAAGTATGGTGTGTTGCTTATTCGCCCTTTACTGCAAGCCTTCCGTGATAATTTTCCTGCCGGTGTCATTAATATTATTTATGGCCGCGGTCGCGAGACTGTGGGTGCTTTGATGGAAAGCGGAAAGGTTGATGTGTTTGCCTTTATCGGGACAAACAAAGGTGCGAACGATTTGAAGAAACTTCATCCCAAGCCTCATCGGTTAAAAGCAATTTTGGGACTTGATGCGAAAAACCCTGCCATTGTTTTGCCAGATGCGGATTTAGATAATGCCGTAAATGAATGTATTACTGGAAGTCTTTCATTTAACGGACAAAGATGTACAGCCCTGAAGATTTTATTTGTTCATCGCAGCATTCTTGAAAAATTCCTGGAGAAGTTTAACGCACAGGTGAAGACATTAAAACCTGGAATGCCATGGGAAAATGGTGTAAGCTTAACGCCGTTGCCTGAACCTGGTAAGGTTGATTTTCTGCTTGACCTTGTAGAGGATGCAAAAAAGCATGGCGCAAAAATTGTTAATGAAAACGGTGGACAATATTCACGCACTTTCTTCTATCCTGCTGTGTTGTGTCCGGTCAATGAAAAAATGAAACTATTTTATGAGGAGCAGTTTGGTCCACTCGTTCCCATTGTGCCTTTTGATGATGATGAAGAAGCCATACGTTATGTGGTAAATTCTAATTTCGGTCAACAGGTAAGTATCTTTGGTCAGGATTCAAAACGCGTAGCCCGACTCATGGATGCATTTGTAAATCAGGTAGGTCGTATTAACCTGAATACGCAAAGCCAGCGAGGCCCTGATTCATTCCCATTCAATGGCCGAAAGGATTCTGCCGAAGGTACACTCTCCGTTGCAGATGCGCTTCGTGTATTTTCAATTCGTACACTGGTAGCGACAAAGACTACAGACGCGAACAAACAAATCATGAGCAACATCATCCGAAATCGTGAGTCTGCTTTCTTAAGTACAGATTATATTTTATAAAAGGATTATGATGCCACGGACGCACGGAGACACAAAGAATGCAGGAAATGATTTTTGTATTTTCTTAGTGCCCTCGTGTCTTTGTGGCCTAAACAATCCTCGCCTATGAAACAACATCTCACCATTCTGGTAAAAGGAAAAGTACAAGGTGTTTTCTTTCGCGCATCGGCCATACGTCAGGCGCGTGACTTAAAAGTAACCGGATTTGTTCGTAATGAACCGGATGGTTCTGTTTATATTGAAGTTGAGGGAACTTCAGAACAACTGACGGATTTTGTTTCGTGGTGTAAGCATGGACCAACTGGTGCCCGAGTTGATGAATGCAAAATTGAAGAAGGTATGATAAAACATTTTGCCGAATTTCTAATTCAGCGTTAAGCATACAGGTTATGCTACCTTATTGTTCCTGACGATTCCTTTGCCTGGATCGATCTTCACATCAAAGAATCTGGTTATAAAGGTACTGAGCCGAACGCCGGCCATCTGAGGTGTATAGTCTTCCGGGTAGAACACAGTAAGTTCAAGCACGGCACGAATAAAAGTTTCATGTTTACAAAAATCCTTTGCCCATTGTTTAAAGGCGGTTTCCCATTCTTCCCGGTACTTTTCAAAATCATTTCGCCCGTCAAAAATAAACTGCAACTGATTATCGCTGTAATACGTGAAACGATATACGCCCGTGAGGTTTAAATAAAATTCGTGAAGGTGGTTGAATTCAGTGGCGGAGTGATCCTGAATCTTTCGGGATGCGTCATCAGAAATCCCCAGCGGGTTGGAACGCAAGAGATATTCTACTTTAACAAAGTCGACAAGATATTGAAGCAGTTTCTGTTCGAGGGATAGTTGTGCCTCTTCAAGGATATAATTTTTGTCGCGCGGGAAAAATTTTCGAAGCACTTGGTATCAAAGGTTTAACAAAAGTAAAAAGAAGAATGATCTCAACAAAACGATTTACTATCGCCAATCCCAATACCTGATACCTAATCAATGTAGTTGAGTGAAGCTTCCTTAAATCTTCTCCTTTGGAGAGGGCAGGGTGAGGCCATAAAAAAACAAGCTTAACTCAACGACATTGAATGCCTATCAATCCATCGGAACATTCACATGTCTTTCCGCATGGTACGAGGAGCGAACAAGCGGTCCCGATTCAACATATTTTAGTCCGCGTTTGAGTCCTTCCTCGCGATACATATCAAAGGTTTCCGGGTGAATGAATTCAGCAACTTCCAAATGCATTTTAGTTGGCTGCAGATATTGACCCAAAGTCAGGATCATCAATCCGTTTGCCGCCAGATCATCCATGGCTTTAAAGACTTCTTCTTTTGTTTCGCCGAGGCCGAGCATGATACCAGATTTCGTTCTTTTGCCCGCTTCGCGTATGCGTTTTATTTGTTCAAGGCTTCGTTCGTATTTCGCTTGCGGTCGCACCATCCTGTAAAGCCGGCCTACGGTTTCCATATTATGGGACACCACTTCCTGGCCACCTTCAATCATTCGGTACAGCGCATCCCAATTTCCTTTAGTATCCGGGATCAACGTCTCAATGGTTGTTTGCGGGCTAACATTTTTCGTTTCCACTACAGTGCGATACCAGATTTCTGCTCCGCGGTCTTTCAGTTCGTCGCGGTTTACGGAGGTAATTACAGCATGTTTTACACCCATGAGTTTTATCGCTTCGGCTACACGCTCAGGTTCGTCTGTATCATACTCCGTTGGTCTGCCTGTTGCTACAGCGCAAAAGGTACAACTGCGTGTACAAACATTTCCAAGAATCATGAACGTAGCAGTACCAGCGCCCCAGCATTCACCCATGTTTGGGCAATTGCCACTTTCACAAATTGTATGGAGTTTATAGTTGTCAACCAGTTTCCTGACTTTCGCATACTCCGGTCCTACCGGGAGCTTTACGCGTAGCCAGTTTGGTTTGCGTTTGCGTTCTTCGGGTGAGATTACTGGAAGTTCAATCATTATCGGTCTGTTAAAAATCTGTTCGTTCTTTTGTCTGACTTACAAGTTTCCCGCAATTGAAGAACTACCTTTAGAGCAGTACTATGTCACACTGATTTTTTCGGTCAGTTTGCCCAAGGGTAGGCGGAATTCGTAAACCGGTTATGCCCTCTTACTTAACGGATTTATTTCCCGATCAGTTCTTTATATTGAGCAGAAGATAAAAGGTCATCGGCTTTTCCTGTGAGTTGCACCCGGATCATCCAGCCTTCTCCATAAGGATCTTCATTTACTTTTTCAGGACTTCCATCAAGAATTGGATTAACTTCCAATACTTTCCCGGCTACCGGCATGTACAGATCAGATACTGTTTTCACAGCTTCTACAGTTCCAAAGATTTCATGGTGGCCAATTTCAAGGCCTACAGATGTGATGTCGACATAAACAATATCGCCCAATTCGCTTTGTGCAAAATCGGTGATGCCAATAACCGCTGTATCGCCTTCAATTTTTACCCACTCGTGGTCTTTGGTGTACTTTAATCCGTCAGGAATATTCATGGATCAATACGTTTAAATTTTCCCAAAAATAGGAATTTCGATTGTTCGGAATCCAGAAAACCGGAATTAAAGCTAAAGCGGTTGGATCTCAATATGTTAGATGGCTTGTATTGTAGTTATTGAGCTAAACTAAACCGCACTTGCGCGCCAAAACGGGTTGTTGCTCTGCGTGACGAATTCGAGATCAGTGGTTCATTGATGTTGCGTTCAAAATACAACTGAACAGTCAATTTCTGGTTTACCGTATAACTTACGTTGGGGCGTAACTGGAAATTGATGTTGCCATTCGTAATGATATTAAGCTCTCCGATCTTGCGCTGTATCGTTCGGGTATCACCGATGGTGGCATTCAGGCGGAATGTTAAGTCGTTTTTAAGAACGATCCTCCGGCCTTGCGATTTAAACGGCAATTTCATATTGGTTTTGGTAAAACCAACTTCAAGCGAAACATCCTTACTGTTGAGCTCGGTGATTTGTGAATTGGAAATGTTCAGTGCTACATCACGTTTGGTCTTATACTGAAGATTAGCCGTTAACCTGCTTTTGGTCCTAACATTTATTCCGATTAAAGGAGCGAATTGTTCAGAGATTAATACCTGGTTTATTACATAGACAGGTAGCCTGCGTCCGTCTACCACAGATCCAAAATAACTTCTATTGTAATCTTCAATTTTCCTGTCAATACGTAGTTTCTCCGGGTCTGAAAATTCGAGTGAGTTCGAATAATTGGTAATAGCATACATCGATTGATAAGCATGTGAAATAGTAATGGACTGGAAGATATCCTTGAAAATACCGACGCGTGTAAGCCCAGTATAGTCGACCCTCCAATTCGGCATTGGATTTTTTGGGAAGGGACTTAGGCTAATTGCTTGAGCGTTTTTTCCAGTGTAGGCAGCAATGAACGCAGGGATTAAAATGTCCTGGGCTGTATCATAAAGTACTGTTGAACCTTCAGAAGCTCTGATGCGATCAAACCGGTTGTAGATCGTTAACAAGTTCTCTTCAAATTTTTGGAACACTTCAGATTCTACGTCACTGTTACTTTTGTTGAAAGCTGTTTTAATGCTGATGGTAGAAACACGATAACTTCCCGAACGGTTCGGGTTCAACGACTCGAAATTAACCTCACTACCTTCTCCGGTATTCCGATAAATTTCCTGATACGAATCCATGGTTTCTTTTTTGAAATCCAGTTGTACTTTAAAGTCGCGCACAGGCTCTACGTTGGCGCGGACGTTTATGTTTACCATACGCGATTGCGTAAACGGCGCAGTGAGGAGTTGATTGGTAGTGATCCACCCTTTATCTGCGGCCTCATACCGAAATCCGGGATTTTGACTACCGAGAATAAAGCTCCACCCTGGTGCTTCCCAATTATTGTCCATACCAAACAGTGAAGGTGTCTTTGTAAATCCGGGTAAGGTAGTTCCTTCTGAAACAGTATAGGTACCGTTGATGGACCGTACAGACATCAGAAGCTTTGCCAGGCCTTTGAAAACGCCGGGGACACCGCCTTTTGTTTCTGTTGTGTCAGCAGCCTGAGCGCGTGGATTGGTCGCACCTGGTCTTGTAGTTACAGGCCTCGGAGGTGTATTAAGTGCTTTTAAGAATTTGATTTTATTATACAGCTGAACAAGATCAAGTCGTCCGGAAAAATCTTGTTCGCGACTATTCTGGATCAGGTTTTTAAAATCCAGATCAAGTGTATCATTTTGAACGAGATTCACAGGGCCGGCGGTCCAGTCGTACATTACCTGATACCGATAGTCGAGTCCAATCCAATCTGTAACCGGAATCTTATCCAATGGAACTTTGTAATTCACGGTAAGACTTTGGTTAAAGTTTTTCATCCGGCCAAAGCGTTTCAGGTTGGTCATTACGCTATCGCGTTCTTCTTTTGTGTCGATATCTCCAAACGGCTCATCAATGATCGCGTTGGCCCTGGAGTTATAATCCAGCGATAAACTTTTGGTAAGATCCCATCGCAGGTTATAGGTTCTGTTAAAGGTGAAGTACTTCAGGTAATTCGCATCTGATTCTACAAATTCACCGACACCATTTACGTTCCGATAAATCGTTTTTCCAAATGAGCGCTCCAGGTCAAGTCTTGCGCCAATGCTGCTGGGCATCAGGTTAAAATTAAAATCTTTTATAAGACCAAACCACGGTGAAGAAAGTGCTTTTGAATCCTTAAATGGTTCGAAACCCGAAGCCTGTGGAGCAAACTGATATGCCACGGAACCTCCCTGCTGTTTTTGCAACGCAAGTGAGGTGTTAAAATTTGTACGGATGGCTTCGCTAAAAGAATAACTAAAAGCAAAATTTTCAATATCCCAAAGATGGGTAGGCGCATCAGGATTAACTTTCACTTTACGCACATTGGTAAAATTCAAACTTCGCCTTGTCATCCGGTCTTGTATGATGTTTAAGTATTCGTCTCGTCGTCGGCGATCTTCCGGATCAGACTGGTCAAACGATCTTAACATATCTTCCGTACGCATATCGGGGTTCGCCGGATCATAGAGCGGTGTAACAATCGAGTTCTCGTAGCTTACGTACATCGGAATTTTAATGCCTGTATTACCCGGTATAAACTTATCCACATTAACATTGGCCGCTACATCGTAGTTTGTTGTTTCCTCTCGCGTGCGTTCGAATATTTTGGAGCTTACACTTCCAAATCCAAACGTGGTATGTCGGAATGATCCGGTGACAACTGCAAAATCAGCAAGTTTTGCACTTAACGTCGAGCTGACAGCCCATCCAGCGGTTCTGTCGAAATCAGTAGCACGAAGTTCATTGGCCCAGATACAAATAGAGTGTGAGCGCTTATCGTTGGTCTTGGGATTGCGCACACCGATCATAATGAGTTGCACACTGCTTAGATCGGGTCGACCCATAATACGAATGCCATGACGCCCGACTTGTTTAGGCCCCTCTCGTGGAAAAGCTTCCGTTAATGGTGCAGACCTGCGATCCCGTTCTGCTTTCAAGGCATACAGTTCTGAAAGCGCAAGATCAATTTCATTTTCTTCCGGCCAGACTTCACGACCATTACGGCTGGATACATCTTTGGTAATTTTTAATGGTATTTCTATTTCATAATAGTTTTCATCGAAGTCAGTACCTAAACGAATGAACGCACGCAGATCATCATCTTCGCTAAGACTGTTGGCGTGTAGAAACATTTTGATCCGACCATAATTAAAAAGATCGACCGCCATATTTTTGTAAACCGCGCGGGCATCACCATCTTCAAGATTGTCGATACAAACCTGAAGTGATTGTTCGTTGAGTAAACGGGAAACTGCCGAAGAGTTATCGCGATCACGTACTGCACCAGGTGGAATAACATAAGGCGACTTATTCCCTTCAGAGTCTCCTTCTGAATTTTCTTCTACGTTAACAACAGAAACATTAAAGTTATCTGAATTTGGTTCTGGTTGTCCGATCAATCCGCCATCGCGAAGCTGGTCTGTGTATCTTCTCCAGCGGCTTCCCACCATCCGGAAGTTTGCCATGCGCAAGACTACTGGTTGATCAAATCCTGTTAGGATCATCCGGGCATACCGGATGGATTTAAATCCCTGAATGTTTCCATACAGACTTTCGTACTCACGCACAGGAATACGAAACAAATACCAGGTTACACCTTTGTCTGTATTCTGTTTGTCAACGATGTATTCTTTTCCGATCGCCATGTTCGCCATGGATAAATCAATGTCGTATTCGTAATACTCTTCAAGTTCACTCAGTGTATTATCGGCGTTCAGGTCTTCATTATCGGGATTCTGATAATTAGCCGTGGCGATGGTTGCTGTGTTTGATGAGATTGGCGTATTACCATCCTGGCCATTGTAATCTTTATAGCGTTGAAGAATATCGGCTTCTTCGTTATCATAATAATTATCCAGGAAGTGGCGGTAATTATCTGCGGAAGGATCTTCCACTTCAGCAGGAGCTTCAAACTTTGTTGCTTCTTCGTCATTGGCCAGACCGTCTAACCCCACGTCCTGGTTAGCTCTTGAACCAGTGGAGGTGTTATCAAATCCATTGGTAAGATAATTTTGTGTTGTTACAAATCCCCAGGGTGTTTCTGTTACAGATTCTGGATTGTTGGCAGCGCCCCCCGGAGGTAAGCCGTTTTCAAAAGCATGTTTGCCATCGCGTATAACATCTTCTGATATACTGCCGAGCTGGAAAATGAGTTTACCACCGTTGGTCTGATGTGTCTCTGTGAATCCGTCGTTGATCACACCGTTTTCGCCTTGTATAAAAGGATCAAGCAACCAGAATTCAATGTATTCGATGTTGGCTTTGTCGAAGTCAACTTCTGTTCGGATCGCGGTAGTAATACCGGCCCAGTTTCTTTTCAAGTCACCGGATAGAAACCGTCCATTCATTTCGAGCCAGTTGTAATTGTAGGGTCCGCGCTCGCGAGGGTAATAGGCAAGATCAAAGATTTGCTCCGAAAATCTACCCGACTGGAAATCCCTCTGCGGAAAAATTTCCTGGGGGGCTACCCCACGCACGTAGTGGTTGTTTAAATCGTTGTCGGAGACACTCCCTGGACGGTTGCCGTTCGAGGAAAATCCTTGGATTTGAGGATCAATGGTATACCATGCCAGCTTCGCACGGCGGTATCCTGCACGAATATCGTTGGGCGCACCGTTGGATTCATCAAAACTATACGTATCGGATTCCGGAACCGCAGCGAGTTTCCAACTGAATGGATTCATGAGGGAATAGGGTGTGGCTGAGCTTTCAAAATCATCTACAAAGGCAGTACCTTCTCCATCCACAACGTTAGAGGTACCCGGTAATAGCTGCGCAAATTCACCGGTAAAGTTAATGGAAGAGGGTTCTTTGGTTTGAATAAGAGGTATGGCGTCAACCATCTTGGTCAACATCCTGCTTTTTTTATTGATGTTAAAATCAAAACCGTATTGCATGTTACGCGCAGGTTCTGTGCCGATCTGGTTTCTGGTTACGAGTGGTCTTTCATTGTAGTACAAAAAAGTAGAACCGAAGTTTACGTCTTCGTTCAACCTGTAATCGAAACGAGTTCCCAGTAAGCTGCGGGTTTGAAAAGCAAAAGGATCGTTTTGTTCGTATTGAACTTCAATGTCCTTCCCGGAGTTTAAGATCGCATCATTCAGAATGGTAACCTTTCCAAAAGTGTAATCGACAACGTAATCGATGTTTTCTGTTAGTGGAATATCACCAGCGTAAAGTTTAACCGAACCAGGAGCCACGCCAAACCCGGGAATTAAAATTTCTTTGGCTGAACCACCGCTGGCATTGTAAAAACCCTTCAGCCAGAATTTGTTTTTTGTGGCAAACAATTCTGCGTCTGCTTTAGTGGTTCGATACAATGTATCATAAGCGTATTTACGGATCAGGTTGATATCACCTTTAAATGCTCTGCGAAGTGATTCGCTAAATGGTTCCAGTGTCGGAAAGATGATTAACCCATTTTCAGTATTAATCGTTACACCTTCCACAAAATCAAAGTTACCATCTGCCGGAGGATCATTCACTGCATTTAGTCGGTCCAGTCCAAAAATTTCGACCAATTGTTTAGCACGAACCTCTGTAGGGCCTTCCTGAAGCTGAGGGTTGTCGATACCCGATACATCGTCTTTGTAAATAATACGAAGTTGAAATCCTTCCTGATCAACCTGGTTAACACCAAGACTGTAAATATTTTTCATCATCAGCAGCCATGTTGGAATGATATTCTTATCGCGATCGCGTATAGCAACTTTCCGTGGGCGTAACAGCTTCATAAATATGGATGCATTTCCAGGACGTTTGGAATAATCTTCCGAAAGCTCACCTACTTTATACGCTTTTCCATTGTAGGTGTACTCGTAAGAAACAGCAAGTGCCTCATCGTTTTGAAGTTTACGGTTAAGCGTAATGTAGCCCAGTTGCGGATGGAAAGTAAATTCTGTATCAGCAAGTCTGCGGGCACCATTGATCTTCTCGTAGTCGAGACCATTCTCAAATCCATTGTCCTTTATAACATCGTCAATTGAACCATTAGTGGCTAAGGGAAGCAGAAATTCATAGAGATTGTTGGCTTCGTTATCGTTAGGGCCAGGAAGCAATGCGTTAACAGCGTCTTTGTTATAGATGCGCGTGCCTTCACCAAGATCCATAAAGGCGAGCACATTTCGCAGCGTCTGTGTTTCAGTTGCTCTGTTCAATACATAAACCTCCACGCGCGTTACTGTCACACCCGAAATGATCTGTGGTGTATTGGCCACCCACTTTGCATAATTATCGCGAAAGAAATGCCCGAGGAAGAAGTGTCTGTTCTCGTCGTAGTTCGATGCGATGATTTCAAAAGGTCTTCCTTGCGCTGCTCCTCCAGGCCCGCCGCCGGCAATATCGATGGATGAAGTTTTACCCCGTTGCGTTGTGGCGATGGTGGTAACATTGAGCTTACCAAACTGCAATTGGGCTTTGATACCAAAGAGGTTTTGTGATCCCTGGATAAGTGTGTTATTCAGCGGTAAACTTACGTTACCAATTTCAAGCTTTTGAAGAATATCTTCCTTGAATCCGGTATACTCCACTTTCATATTGTTCTGAAAGTCGAAGGAGTTATTGTTATCGAAGTTTGCTGTGATGGCGAGTTTTTCGCCCACTTTACCAACCACACTCATGTTGATTTGCTGGTCGAATTCAAATCCGCCATTGCGTTGTTGCCGTATGGGGATGGAAGGGTTGTTAATTTTTTGGAATGATCCGCCGAAATCAAGTGTTACAAATCCGCGTGGCACCAGTTCAACATAACTTCCACCAAAGATGCGGTCGAGAACGGGACTGATAAAAATTTTCGGGATAAGACTTCGTCCGGATACCGCGCTTTCGCCATCCTGAGCGCGAGCTCTTGACTGCCAATATTCTCTCAATATCTGTCGGTCCTGGTATTGTTTAAATTCTTCCAGCGACATGCTGGATGTCGGCCTGTAGTTTAAATCGCCAATCTTTTCATAAATGGTATAATTTCCAGACGTGTCGATCTCGACATCGAGTTTCATCTGGGCGGGATCTTTTAGATATAGGGGAGATTCGTTTGTAGAATTTGAAAACGGATCACCGTACCGATCGGCCGGTTTGAAAGTTGGCTTACGTGAAGGTGTGTAAGGACGGTTTTGAGTAGTGTCTCCGGGTGACGTTTGGACAGTATCTGGTTGTTGGGCAAAAGCGAGCCGAGGGACCGCGATCAGCATGATCCCCAGAACAACTCTTTGGCCAAGCGCAAACGCAAGTACAAACTTCTTCTTCGGTATAGAGAGCGCCAAACGTAAACCTGTAATTTAATTTTCCAAATTAACCGATTGTTATCCTGAATCTGCTAATAAATTGTTGTTGATATCCAGTTTCAGAACCATTGAATTAAACATCTTAGGCATTTTTCAAAGCCTGCTTCACCAAATCTTCTAAGGTAATAGTATTTCCCGATTTTTTAAGAACAGCATTAACACTTTTCTCCGCAACTGTTTTGGGCAAGCCCAGTGTTAGCAATGCAGATAACGCCTCTTTCCTGATTGTATTGTGAACGCCATTGGAAATCACGGGTTGACTTTCATCCCAGCTTTCTTTTTTAAGTTTATCGCGAAGTTCAATGATTACACGTTGTGCGGTTTTTCCGCCTATTCCTTTTATAGCCTGAAGAGAAGCTGCATCTTCCCGAACGATTGCTGACTTCAGTTCATTACTGTTCATATAGGAAAGCATCACGATAGCTGTACTTGGTCCGACACCGTTTACAGATACAAGTTGCTGAAAGAGCTTTTTTTCGGATTCATGGCTGAACCCGAATAGGACATGGGCGTCTTCCCGAATGCTCAGGTGCGTATAGAGCATAATGTTTTCCTGTTCTTTAATATCAGCGAACGTTTGAAGTGAAATATGAACAAGGTAGCCAACACCATTCACGTCGATGATCACGTGGGTCGGGTCGCGGTGAACCATTCTGCCTTTTAAAAATGCAATCATAAAAATGTGCTTACCAAAAAATGAAAAGGGAACATAATTAAACAAAATCGTGAAGCAGCATAGCATGACCGGCAGAAATACTACTGCCGACCTCCGTTATCGGAGCAATCAGATAAAGTCTGTTGAGTTCGGCCGGGCTTTCACATCGTTAACAAATCGTCTGAATTGTTCTTCTTTATCTTTTTCACAAACAATGATCACATTTCCAAATTCACCAATAAGGTAACCATTCAATCCCTGGGTAACGATCAACTTATCTGCCGATCCTTTTACAATACAGTTACGGGTTTCATATGTCAGCGCATTGGCATTGATCACATTGTTATTTTCATCTTTGGCCGATATCTCATGGATGGAGGCCCATGAACCGAGATCAGACCAGGTGAAATTTCCAAGACATACGTAAACATTATCGGCCTTTTCCATTATACCATAATCGATGGAGATATTTTTGCACTGCGCATAAGCTGTGAGGATGGCATCTTTTTCACCAGGTGTACCAAGCTTTGATCGGATATCATCGAACACTTCGCTCATTTCAGGAAGATGTTGACGCATCTCCTTCAGGATAGCCTGAACCCCCCAGATAAAAATGCCAGAGTTCCATACAAAATCACCGCTTTCCAAAAACTTTTTGGCCAGTGACAGTTCCGGTTTTTCTGTGAACGTTTTTACTTTTTTAGCAAAGGTTTTTTCGGTATGGTATTGAATGTATCCATATCCGGTTTCCGGTCTTGAAGGTGTAATGCCAAGGGTGATTAATTTATCCTGGCTTTTGGCCTGATCGGCAGCCTTTTTAATAACCTCATGAAATTCAGTCTCCTTCAGAATGAGGTGATCAGAAGGCGACACAACAATAACCGCATCCGGATTATCTTGTGCAATGCGGTACGTCGCATACCCTATGCAGGCAGCTGTGTTCTTTCGCATCGGCTCCGCCAGAATTTGTGATTCATTGATCGCAGGAAGTTGTTCCTTTACCAGTGAGGCATGTTCTTCGTGTGTTACCACAAAAATATTTTCTGCCGGACAAATAGGAAGAAATCGGTCGAAGGTAGATTGAAGTAAGGTTTTACCGGTGCCCAGAACATCAAGAAATTGTTTTGGTTTTGAGTTTCTGCTGTAAGGCCAGAAGCGTACTCCAACACCACCGGCCATTAAGACTACATATAAATTTTTATTCATTTCGTATTAAGACGTATGACGTTTTGCAAAAGACGTGGTTCGCCTTATTAATTAAAAGTTTTTACGTGCTTTTCAGACAATACCTTCCTTTAAAAGATCATGCAGATGAACAAACCCGATCAGTTTTTCCCCGTCCATTACCACCAGTTGAGTAATATTGTTGTTTTGCATGAGATGTAAGGCTTTTACCGCATATTCATCTTTTTCAATTCTTTTCGGGGAAGTCGTCATTATATCGGCAGCTTTTAACTTCGAGATATCTGAATTTTTCTGGAGCATCCGCCTCAGGTCACCATCTGTAATAACGCCAAGCAAACGCTGTGCGTTATCAACAACCGCCGTACAACCCAGTCTTTTGCCAGAAATTTCCAGAATGGAATCGTGTACGGAAGTATCCGGAAACACCATGGGCAGTTCATTGTGTGTATAAATATCCGATACTTTTAGATAAAGTTGTTTTCCCAATGCCCCACCCGGATGATACTCTGCAAAGTCCTGAGAAGAAAAATTACGCAATTCCAATAAACATACGGCCAGTGCGTCTCCTAATGCAAGATGCGCTGTAGTGCTGGTGGTAGGTGCAAGATTGTGTGGACAAGCTTCTTCCGCAATCGTTGCATTTAATACGAAATCAGCTTGCTGCGACAAATATGAATTTGTATTGCTGATCAGTGCAACAAGCTTTGAACCTCTGCGTTTGAGTAACGGGACAAGAACTTTTATTTCTGGTGTGTTACCACTTTTAGAAATACAGATCACAATATCTTCTTTTTGAATCATACCAAGGTCGCCGTGAATAGCATCGGCTGCATGCATGAACAAAGAAGGCGTCCCGGTGGAGTTTAGGGTAGCAACAATTTTATTTGCGATAATCGCACTTTTGCCAACGCCTGTAATGACAACACGACCTTTCGCAGAATAAATTGCGTTGACACATGCTTCAAAATTATCATCGATAAAATTGGTGAGATTTTCAATTGCACGGGATTCATTTAATAGAACTTGACGTGCAATGTTTTTAATATTTTTTACTAAATTCAATGCCTTTTGAAAGTTAGCTTTGCTTGCTGAACAAAGATACATAATTACGATTTTATCATAACAAAGATGTTGGTAGAAGAGAAAGATGCTCTTAAAGAGAGTTTAAAAGAGATATTCGGTTATAGTCAATTCCGTGGTAATCAGGAAAAAATCATCAGGAATTTACTGAATGGAAAGAATACGTTTGTGATCATGCCTACGGGTGCAGGAAAGTCATTGTGCTACCAGCTACCGGCCATGATGCGCGATGGTTTAGCCATTGTGATATCGCCGCTCATTGCTTTAATGAAAAACCAGGTTGACCAGATGAACGCTTACGGCGTTAATGCCAGGTTCCTCAATTCTACGTTAAGTAAAGGAGAGATCACGCGACTTAAGAAGGACTGTATGAACGGTGTCGTAAAACTGCTTTACGTGGCTCCGGAGTCTTTAAATAAAGAAGAGACCATTGAGTTTCTGAAGAAAGTCAACGTTTCTTTTGTCGCCATAGACGAAGCACACTGTATATCCGAATGGGGTCACGATTTCCGTCCGGAGTACCGGCGCATTAAATCCATGATCCACAACCTCGGCAGTATGCCGGTGATCGCCCTTACCGCGACCGCTACACCGAAGGTACAGATCGATATCCAGAAAAATTTACAAATGGAAGAAGCCGATGTATTCGTCTCTTCTTTCAACCGTAAAAACCTCTATTATGAGGTTCGTCCTAAGAAGGAGACGAAGAAGCAACTGATCAAATTCCTAAAAGAACACAAAGGTAAGTCCGGTATCATTTATTGCCTCAGCCGTAAAAAGGTAGAGGAGATCGCAAACCTGATCAACATTAATGGGTTTAAGGCCGCGCCTTATCACGCTGGGTTGGACCCTGATGTACGGATGAAAAACCAGGATGACTTCCTCAACGAAGAAGTAGACATCATTGTAGCCACTATTGCATTCGGTATGGGTATCGATAAACCGGATGTGCGCTTTGTTGTGCATTATGATGTGCCAAAATCGCTTGAAGGATATTATCAGGAAACGGGTCGTGGCGGTCGCGACGGACTGGAAGGGCTGTGTCTGATGTTCTATAGCCACAACGATTTGAGTAAACTCGAAAAGTTCAATAAAGATAAGCCGGTGCAGGAGCGGGAGAACGCACGCATTCTCTTGCAGGAAATGGAATTCTATGCCGAATCACCTGTGTGCAGAAGAAGACAACTCCTGCATTATTTTGGTGAAGAGTATACGCAAGAAAACTGCGGCATGTGCGACAACTGTGTTCATCCACGGGAACGTTTCGATGGAACAGAAGCGGTAGCACTTGTACTTCAGGCAACACAGCAGACAAACGAACGCTTCGGGTTAAATCATCTTGTGAACGTTATTCGTGGTGTCGAAGATGAATATGTGAAGAGTTACAGTCATTTTGAACTTGATGTATATGGAAAGGGTGGCGATGAAGATGTCGATTACTGGAAATCAGTAATTCGCCAGGCGCTGATTTATCAGTATCTTGAAAAAGATATCGATAACATCGGCGCGCTGAAGCTGACTAAAAAAGGTATTGATTTTCTTGAAAACCCCCATACGGTTGAGCTGGCCCGTGATCACGATTTCACAACTGAACCTGAAGAGGAAGAAGAATCCGCTGAGCGTGTACCGGTTAATGCCAAAGCATACGATGCCCGGCTTTTTGAAATATTAAAAGTACTCCGGAAGAAAATTGCAAAGGAAAAAGACCTTCCGCCATATGTGATCTTCCAGGATCCGTCTCTTGAAGAAATGGCCACGACCTATCCTACAACCAAGGATGACCTGGCACAGGTCAACGGTGTGGGTATGGGTAAGGTAAATAAATTCGGCCGCGAATTCCTACAGGTTATCCAGCAGTATGTTGAAGAGAACGATATTGAAACAGCCAATGATGTTATTGTAAAATCTTCGGTGAACAAATCAAAAACGAAGATCTTCATCATTCAGCAGATAGACCGCAAAGTAGACCTCGAGGAAATTGCAGAAACCATTAACCTGTCGTTCGAAGATATGTTAACGGAGATTGAAAACATCTGCTACTCCGGAACGAAACTTAACCTGAATTACTACATCGATCAGGTACTCGACGGACATAAACAAGACGACATTCACGATTACTTCATGAATGCAGAAACCGATAGCCTGGAGGCAGCCCTTGCGGAAGCATCGATCTCTGATTATTCCGAAGAAGAAATCCGGTTAATGCGTATCAAGTTCATGAGTGAGTATGCCAATTAGCAGAGTTCAAGGTTTGAGGTTCAAAGTTCAAGGTTGGATTTCGATAACGAAACGTTTTGCGACATTGTTTGAAGTTTGACGTTTGAAGTTTGAGGTTGGTTTTCGAAAAACTTGTAAGTTTTCGATAATGCCTTAGACGGGTTTCTTTAGGATGAGAGAAAATTCTTAAGTTGATTGCGTTTCTTCATTACGTCGTTCTCGGAGAACGGAGCCTGAAAAAATCAAGAAACGCATGGATGACTTGATCTACTAAAGGAATGCGCTTTAGCCTTTGCTCAATGCTGCTGCTTTGCGCTGTGTGTAATTGAAGATACATAGGCTACGATCAACAAACTCACAGCTCGAAGCTCATAGCTCGCAGCTATTCAACAACCGATAAGTATCGCCAATCGCCTTGCAGCTTGAGGCCTGCAGCATGAAGCTTTCGAAAAGGCTTAGACTTGGAAACAGCTAATAACACATTTTATTTAACGGATTTGCCGGTTATCTTTGGGGTTCAACCCTGAAATAACATCGATGAATATACTGCTCATTGGCAATGGAGGAAGGGAGCATGCGCTCGCCTGGAAATTGAAACAAAGCCCGCGCTGCGAAGGACTGTTTATTGCCCCGGGTAATGCCGGGACCGCCCTGGTAGGAGAAAATGTAGCGATCGCTATGGATGATTTTACCGGTCTTGGTTCTTTCTGCGTGGATAATAAAGTCGGCATGGTCATCGTTGGTCCGGAAGCGCCGCTGGTAAAGGGTATACGTGATTTTTTCGAAGCAGATCCAACGCTCAATCATATTCTGTTTGTCGGTCCTGATCGCGCAGGTGCCCAATTGGAAGGGAGTAAAGACTTCTCCAAACAATTTATGCTTCGTCATAATATTCCGACAGCTAAGGCACAAACCTTCAACGTCGCAGAACTGGATCGTGCGTTTGCTTATATCGAAACATGCAAAGCACCTATCGTTATAAAAGCAGATGGATTGGCCGCCGGAAAAGGCGTTATCATCAGCCTCAGTCAAGGAGAGGCAAAAGCAGCCATTGAGGATATGCTCGTTAACAAAAAATTTGGTGAAGCGGGTGCCAAGGTTCTTATTGAAGAGTTTTTAAGTGGTATTGAACTTTCTGTATTTGTGCTTACTGATGGGAAAGATTATGTTATCTTGCCAGAAGCTAAAGACTATAAGCGGATTGGTGATGGCGATACCGGGCCAAACACAGGTGGAATGGGTGCCGTATCACCGGTTGTATTTGCCAATGCTGATTTTATGAAGCGCGTTGAAGAGTTGGTGGTAAAACCCACGATTGCAGGTCTTCATAAAGAACAGATCAATTACAAGGGGTTTATATTTGTTGGGCTGATGAACGTTGGAGGTACGCCCTATGTTATTGAATACAATGCGCGAATGGGCGATCCGGAAACACAGGCAGTAATACCAAGGATTACAAGTGATCTGGTCGATCTGCTGGAAGCCACGGCAAAAGGAGAACTGAAAGGAAAGCACATTGACGTTGACCGTGATCACGCTGTTACAATAGTGCTGGTTTCCGGAGGATACCCAGGTGAATTTCAGAAAGGAAAAGTGATCGAAGGGTTGGAACAACATCAAAACGATTTGGTGTTTCATGCAGGGACTAAAAATTTTAATAATACGGTTGTATCGGATGGCGGACGTGTACTTGCTGTAACCGGAAAGGGATCTACACTTGCAGAAGCGCGTGTCAATGCATACAAGGTAGCAGCCGGAATTTCCTGGGAAGCGTTTTTTCACAGGAAAGATATAGGTGAAGATTTGTTAAATTATAAAGGATAGAGCGATGGGTTGCGCATGTGGAACCACCAAAGGTGGTAAAGTTGCCGGATGTAATAACAACGGCGCCTGCGAGACAGGTGGCTGTAATAAAATGAATGTATTCGACTGGCTTTCCAATATGGATATGCCAGCGGAAGATACTTTTAATGTTGCTGAAGTACGATTCAAAAATGGACGTAAAGAGTTTTATAGAAATTCGGAACGACTACCATTAACAACGGGAGATGCCGTTGTAGTTGAAGTTCCGAACGGTCATCATATAGGTTATGTTTCGTTACAAGGTGAATTGGTGCGTTTGCAAATGCAAAAGAAGAAGGTAGCCAACGATGGTGAGATCAAAAAAATCTATCGGATAGCACACCAGAAAGATTTAGACAAATTTGAAGAAGTAAAGAAACGCGAGTTACCAACACTGTATCGTACTCGCGAAATTATTCGTGATCTGAAATTGGATATGAAACTTTCAGACGTCGAATACCAGGCGGATAATATTAAGGCCACTTTTTTTTACTCTGCAGATGATCGTGTCGATTTTCGTGAATTAATAAAATTGCTCGCTGGCGAATTTAAGATTCGTGTAGAGATGCGACAGATCAGTTTGCGACAGGAGGCCGGCAGATTGGGAGGCATAGGTGTATGTGGTCGGGAATTGTGTTGCGCTACCTGGTTGAGTGATTTTAAAAACGTCGCAACCAGTGCAGCACGTTATCAGAACTTGTCGTTGAATCCAAGCAAGTTGTCTGGCCAGTGCGGGCGATTGAAATGTTGCCTGAACTATGAGCTTGAAACCTACATGGAAGCGCTTGAAGATATTCCAAAGATAGAGGGACCTTTGCTTACAGAAAAAGGAGAGGCAACGCTCCAAAAGACCGACATCTTCAGAAAAATCATGTGGTTTGGATTTTATCAGGAAAACACCTGGTATCCGCTCAATATAGAGCGTGTCAACCACATTTTGAAATTAAACAGAGAAGGTAAAAAACCTGCCAGTCTCGATATTGATCAGGTGGAAGAAAGATTAGCAACGGAACCGTTGAACAGTGATCTTGATCGGATGGATAAAAAATTCCGGAATAAGACCAAGCGGAAGAAAAAGAAACGCCCTCAATCCGAAGGCGGCGAAAATAAACCAAAATCAGAGGGTCAGCCACCGAGAAATGAAAACCAGAATCCGAAGAGTGGTGGCAACCGGAATAATCGTCCAGACAATAGAAATCAAAAACCGGATAACAGAAACCGGAGGCCGGATAATCGTAACCCTAAACCTGGTCCAAAAAAATGAGAGGTATATTCCTGCTTCTGATGTTAACAGTAGTTGTTTCGGCCTGTAATCAGGAAAGAGTGTATCATGCCTACGTTGATTTTGAAGATCGCTATTGGTTAACGAATAAAGTGCCTCAATTCACGTTCAGCATTGAGGACACAACACAACGATACAATGTATTTTGTAACATCAGGAATTCCACGCGGTATCCCTACTCCCGTATCTTTATAAAATCTTCCCTACAGGATACCCTTGGTAATGAATTGCAAGAAAGCTTATTGAATGATTTTTTGTTCGAAGAAAAAACAGGAAAGCCACTAGGCAAGAGTGGACTTGGCGATTTGTATGATCATCAATTGCCTGTTTTAAAAAATCACAAGTTTACGAAAGCCGGGGCTTACCGGATAAGATTTGAGCAGTTCATGCGCACGGATACACTGGAAGGGATTATTTCTGTCGGGCTTGGCGTAGATCGCGTCACGAAACCTTAACCAACGGCTATCTCATAAAAACTGTCTGCAGCAAAATATTGATCCGCGGCTTGCATCAGGTCTTCAGCGTGGATTGTATCAAGGCGATGAATCATGGTTTGATAATACGAGTCCGGCAATTGGTACAGCAGGATGTTCTTAATTTTATCAGCATGCGCAAAAGGCGTACTCAATTCTGCCTGTAAACTTCCAATGAAATGGTTTCGCGCGGTATCCAGTTCATCATCCTTAATTTTTTCCTGACGTAAACGCGTAAATTCTTTTCTGATCTCGTCAAACGTAAGATCCAGATTTTCCTTATTGACATCAGCACCAATAACAACGTAGCTATCATTCCGCAAAGCGTGAATCGAGGAATAAATGCCATAGGAGAGTCCCTTGTCTTCTCGTATGTTTTTCATTAAACGTGAACCGAAATATCCACCCAGAATGTGGTTCAGCAACAACACATCAACGTAATCCGGATGAGTGCGTCCGATAAAACGTTTTCCGATCCTTACAGAAGATTGCATGCTGCCTTCTTTTTCAACCAATGAGCGTACCGGCTGATCAACAGGTTTGGCAAACGATGGTGATTTTACCGGATTAAAGGGTAGCGTAGAAAATGTGTTGATGATAAGATCTTTACCTGCGGCTTCAATTTTTCCGGAAACAAGAATGAATACGTCGCCAAAGCAATGTTCAAAATGATTAACCAACGCTTCACGTGTTAACGCATTCACATCAGCAGCTTCAAGTTCTTTTCCATAGGCGTGACCATCTCCAAATACCTGCTTACGAAACTGCTGTGACGCGAGGAAACTGGTTTTTTCCTGATTTACCTTAAGGTTTTGCAGGTAAATTGACCTGGCTTGTTCAAGTTCCTTTTCAGGGAAGACTGATTCCGTTAATACTTCCTGCAACAAAGCGAGTGCAGGCGTAAGGTATTTATTCAATGAATAAAGTGAAACTGAAATTACATCCAGCCCTGGATTGATTTCAACATGCGCACCGTAAAGATCGAAGATATTGGCTACTTCTGTACTTTGTTTCGTTCGCGTTCCCTTTAATAAAAGATTACCTGTGAAGTTTGCTGCGCCCCATATTTTTTCGAACCAGCGTCCCCCATTAAAGATTAGTTCGATTTTGATTACATCCTGCTGGCCTCCTGAAATAAAGAAGGTATCCACCCCATTAGGTAGTGTTATTTTTTCCGGTTGAATTAAATCAAAACGAGTGCTTCGAATAAAAGCAGGAGCAACGGTTCTGTCCAGCATATTAATCAGTCACGGATTCTTCGAGATCCAACGACGATTCTCTGATCTGAAAGAGCAGGGTGAATCGAAGAGTTTCTGCAAGTGGATGTTCACGTTTGTTAGTAGGGACAAGATAGGCTACATCCAAACCAAAATTATTTTTCCGAAAGCCCACACCAAGTGTCATGTATTTCCGGTTTCCTTTTGTTCTCGCTTCGTTGAAATACCCCAGTCTTCCCGCAAAGGTTTTATTATACCAATATTCTATTCCCGCCGAGGTCATCACTTCCTTTAATTCTTCGCTTCCACCGTTGGGCGCATCACCGAATGAACCAAACATAGCGCTTAATATACTACGATCTGGATCTTTTCCGTAAGCGATGTTGCCGTCTTCATCATAAACCGGAGGAGACGGTACCAGCAATTTATTGAAATCTAATGTGAAGGTAATTGTATTGTAAGGATCCAGTTCGGTGGTATAGGCAGATCCCAACCGAAGATTGGTAGGAAGAAAGTCTTCATTTTCCGCATTGGTATAAGAAATCTTAGCACCAATGTTTGTAATGGTTGCGCCGAAGGAGAGTGTGGAATTATGAGCACTCTTCTTCAATTGTTTTGTATAATAGACACCAAGATCAACGGCTACACTGTGTCCGGCTTGCGCATCAATACCTGAAAAAGCGCCGGTGAGGTTCGAATAGATGTAACGCCCCGTTCCACCAATGCTGAACTCTTCTGTGAGCAGTCGTGAGTATGTTAAATCAAAAGCGAACTCACGTGGATTAAAGTCGCCGAGGCTGAAACCCTGTGTGTCTGTGAAGCTTATTTCGCCAAGGTCAAAATATTTAATCGCTAACCCGATGGCCTGTTCACGTGTAAGCTTATAAAATCCCGACAGATACGAGACCGACATGTCGTTAATGATTTTTCCCAGCCACGGAGTATAAGAAAAGCTGCCGCCATATTTTTTGTCAATAAAAACGAGTTTACCGGCGTTCCAGTAAGCAGCGTTTGCATCGGGAGATGTTGCCACACCGGCGTCTCCAAGCGCCGCATGACGTGCATCTGGTGAGATGGCCAGAAAAGGTACTGCCGTCGTAATGGCGTTATCCTGACCAAGTAAATCAGACGGATCAGTTTGAGCGTATGTGTTTTTTAAACTTACAACGGCTAAAATAAAAAAGGGAACTGCGCGGAGTTTCATCAAGTATTTTTTCAAAGGTTTAAAGATAATCAATTCACCACAATAAGTTTTGTGACACGCTCACTTTTAGAACCATCGGATAAGGAACGAACCGCCAGGCGGGCAAAGTATATACCCGGAGGAAGTTTTTTCCCGAAGGTAGTAACTGTCTCGGAAACTGAAACATTTACCTGGTAAGCACTTGACGGAATTGAAAATTCAAGGTTTTTTAACTGCTTTCCTGTCATATCAAGCAAAATAACACGTGCTTCCAAATCTTCCCCCGGACGATTATGGGTGAAAAAGAGGGTGGTCTGGTCTTGAAATGGATTTGGGAAATTACCAAAAGAAGCAATCTGCAGGTCAGTTCCTTCACCCACTTTAAAATTCACTGTTGCCTGTCCGGGATTATTATGTGTATCCCAGGCTTTCACGGTAATGGTATGTTTTCCCGGTGGAAGATTATATAGCGGTAAGTGAACCCATCCTTTGGTGAAGTCGTTTTCATCAGCCACGTAGTAAGCGTTGAGCAGATATACCGACGCATCATCATCCAGCATGGCAGTCATGATATTGCCAATCCCATAGTTAGAAATGTTGATTCCATTTTCATCTTCGAGGCGCACCACCAGTAAAGAATTTGGACTTACAAGGCCGCCATCAATGAACGTAGTGTCACCCATGTACGCCTCTAGTCGTGGCGCATTATTATCCGTTGGTGTGTTAACCTCGCTTCCGCCGATCTGGAAAGTACTCGTCGCACCGGTCGCATCCTGATTTGATTCAGGATCGACTGCATATAAACTGAGTTTCCCGGCACCCACTTCATAGGCGATATTCTTTGGGAGAATAAATTCGAACTGAAATTTTCCGTCAGTTACTTTTGCCTTTCCTCTGAAAAGCGGATTAAACCATGCTTCAAACTGAAACGACGGATCGTTTTTTCCGATTGTTTGGAATTCCGTTCGTTTATCAAAAAGGGTTGCTTCGAGCGTTCCATTGAATGTGTTGATCATACCGCCTGTCGCATCTTCAACCTGCCCTTCAACAACAACCCGTGAAAGTGCTTTTAAAATATCGGAGCCATCTGCTGTTTGAATTTCCCCGATTGAAACATGCAGTGGAGGAAGCGCCAGTCGCATCATCGGATCACCCAGTAAAGAAAAATTTCTGTTCGAGACACCGCTTGTACTGTTATTTTTTGTGCGTTTAAAGATTTCTCCCAAGGGCAGATAGAAGTCTGATTCTTTTTCGAAAAGCGCTTCGTAAAATGCCAGATTCAAAAAGAAGTTCGTACTCGAATTTACTGGTCGTGCTGTGGTAACTAAACCGATGGCACCACCATCTGCTTTTAGCAGCGTTTCTTCAGCGCCTGATACAAGTCGCGGATCGTCCTGTCTTCCGAACTCACATGTTGCTGTAACCAAAAAAGGATATACTTTATTCCGTAGCGCCGCAATCCATTTTGGTGTAACAATATCTTCATCTGCGAGCACAGCTTCAGAACCATGACCGGTGTAGTTGATGATAACGGCGTTATCGAATTCCTCCATGAGATCTTCACTTGCTTCGGGAATTTCTTCACCCGTTGGTGTTACTGTTTTAGGATAAGTTCCCAGGAAAATTTTCCGTGTGTTGAATTCCGGATGTGAGGTTTCTATATTTTCCGCCATGGCATTGGCCTGACTCTGATGTATAGTAGTGAAGCCATCGCTGTCGCTTCCATCATCTGCCACAAAAACAATATCCTTTCGCCAACGCCCCGACATTTTTATGTTTTCTTCATACGCGATGATTTTGTTGACCATTGTTTTTGCTTCAGCTTCCGACTTTACAGGAAGTCGTCCTACGCCAATGTCGAGCGAATGATTTTGTGCCATTGATCCCTCCGTCCAGGTTCCTTCATCATCTTCAAGGAAACCATAATAATCGTCTGATGAATAGGTTTCCAGCGGGCTAAGCGAATTCCGTGACTCATAGGACGGAACAAAATTCGTATTTCCTTCAATGCGGTTTTTGTAGTCGTATGAACACTTACCAAAGAACAGGAATGCTTTTAGCATCGAGGGATTCCTTTCATGTAAGTGTCTGGCAAAATTCCGGATGGCTGTAACGTCTTGTCTTCCGGAAGAAAACTCATTGTAGATTTCCTGAGGCGTTACTACAGCAGTAGGCACTCCGTTGCCGATTCGGTGGTTGGCAAGGCGTAATGCTTCTGACATAAAATCCGGATGAGTAACGATCACCATGTGTGGCGTATTCAGGCCGTGCAGATTCTGGTTTTTAACTTTACCTTCAAAAGTGGCGCCGGGTATGTTACTGCCAAACACAACAAACTCATATAAAGCCCCATTATTGTTTGATGTAAATGCAACGGTGTTTCCTTCCTGGTTCAGTTGCTGCTTAATCGGTTCATACGGATTCGTGATGTTCCATACCCCAATATTGGAAGTGGCTTGGGTAATGGTATAACGCGAAGTGGTGTTTCCAATGCTTATCGCACTGCGAAAAAGCGTTGGTGTGTCATACAACCTGAGCTGACGTTTAAAACAAAGTAGAAAGAAATCCAGGTACGCTTTGGATGAGCCACTGGAGGCGCGCTGAAAACTATACGTGATCTCCTGTGTATTCCTTTCTGAAGCTTGTACTGAATTGGAGTTGAGTAAAAATAAATCTTGTTTATGAACGCCTTTCGGCGCGTAGGTCGAATTGATGATGGTTGGCAATATCTGCTCACCGGCGAGATTACCATTCAGGTAAATCTGCATGGATGTTGTGCTGAATGATTGGCTAACCACATCAGAGATGAACCGGATCGGTGAATCAGGTACGATATCCCCAACCTCGATGTCGAAAGTATAGTCTGTGGTTAAGAAGAAATATTCTCCGTACCATTCACGGCCGGAATGTAAAATGTTTACTGCGTCTAACTCATGATATGCATAATCATCAAATGTATTAACGGGTGCTCCGCCTTCACCGGCATCGGCTATGGCCATACGTTTACCTGGTGAATCAGAGATCGTCAAAAAATAATAGCTTTTATCGCTGTACAGGTTTGATTCATAATTAAAAATTTCCTCCTCAGTGTTAAAGTAAATTTTATCCGGCCCCTGTGCATAAAATAATATCTGATCCTGTTTATGGAAGACACCATCATCTTCTCCGGTTACGGTGATGGCAAGCTCCACCAGAGCTGATGGTACGGACGAAACGTTGGCCTGAGGCAACATGCCCCCTTCAAGACCAAATATTTTGATGTTTTTGGGATTTAGATCACCCGGTTTTACACCGATTTTTTTCAACTGATCGTAGGTGATCTTGAAAACGCCGTGTTGTTCAACAGAAAATTTATACCATGTTCCGGTGTTTAAAACCGAAGATTGTCCATAAGCGGCCCATGCTGCCTGCGACAATACAAAGATAATGGTTAAAATTCTGCCTGGAATCAAAGTTTTGTTGAATTAACCCCGAAAGTTAATGCTTATTTGGCAAACGCCCGACCAGCTAACGACAGTCCGATATACAATAGTATGATGAGCGGAATAGCTGTCGTTTGTAGCCCAATCAGGAGTAATACGGATAACAACAGAAAAGTAAACCGCAATTTGTTATCATTCCAGGTAAAGTTCTTGAACTTGAAGGAGAAAAAATGAATGGGTGATACGAGTAGTAAGGAGAAAACTACCGTGATGGCGATCAGAACCCAATCCTGAAACAACCATATTCCTACTGAGGCGGGAAGCAATGGTAAGGCTGTAATAAAAAAAGTATTTGCCGGCGTGTTTAGCCCGATGAAAGCATCGGTTTGTCGTGTATCAATATTAAAGATGGCCAGGCGTAATGCAGAAAAAGCTGCGATCATAAATCCGATGTAAGGCAGTATTTCAGATGCAGAATATTCGCCGATCATTTTATACATCACCAATGCCGGCAAAAGACCAAAGCTGATCACATCGGCAAGCGAATCTAGTTCTTTACCGATGGGGGAAGAATGTTTAAGTAATCGGGCAACAAACCCATCGAAAAAATCAAAAATACCAGCTGCCCACACAAAATATGCTGCTGGTATACCGCGATCTTCCAGCAGAAATACAATTCCAAAGCAGCCGCACAGTAAATTACAACAGGTCAGAAAATTTGGAAGCTGGCGTATCATTGTAAGGCGATGAATTTATGCTGGTAGAATTATCGAAATGATGGTTCACAAGGTGATAAAATTACATATAATCGTTAGGTACCAAGACCGACAAAAGGGTTTGTTCTCTTTTCGAATCCAATGGAAGTTTCGGGACCATGACCAGGATAAACAATTACATCATCTGGTAAAGTAAAAAGCTTTTGATGGATACTATGAACAAGCGTCTCATAATTTCCGCCAGGCAAATCTGTTCTTCCGATGCTGTTGTAAAAAAGTACATCTCCGGCAATAAGCATTTTAGATGCTTTATTATAAAAGGCCACGTGGCCTGGTGCATGTCCGGGTACGAAAAGTACATCCAACACCTGATTACCGAATGTGAGTGTCTGTCCTTCTTCGAAATAACCATCTACTTCCGCTTCCTGATACGCGGCCATACCATAGTTAGGCGCATATACTTTTACTGCTTTCAATACAGGTTCATCTTTTGGATGGATATACAATTGGGTTTTGTATTTAAATTTTAAAAAAGCATTTCCGAGTACATGATCGATATGGCAATGCGTATTCCAGATCGCTTTTACCACAAGCGCGTTTGAATCAATAAAATCAGTCAGCGTATCTTTTTCGTGCTGGTCATAACACCCGGGATCGATGATCACGCATTCTTTCGTGTCATCAAACAGCACGTAAGTGTTTTCCTGCAAAGGATTGAATTCGAAAGATCTGATCTGCATTTATGCGCTTGCAATTGTTATCATCAACCGCTTTTGTTATCGTGAATAAAAAAGTCCTGGGCAAATACCCAGGACGAAGACTGTTTTATATTTCTATAGATGGATTACCTCATCGTATGCTGCTGCAGCTGCTTCCATCACAGCCTCACTCATCGTTGGGTGAGGATGCACCGATTTAATAATCTCATGCCCTGTTGTTTCGAGCTTGCGCGCAGTTACAACTTCGGCAATCATTTCTGTGACGTTAGCACCAATAAAGTGAGCACCTAACCATTCACCATATTTTGCATCAAAAATAACTTTCACAAACCCATCGGTTGCACCGGCAGCTTTTGCCTTACCTGATGCGCTGAAAGGAAATCTCCCTACTTTAATTTCATAACCTGCTTTCCGGGCACCTTCTTCGGTATAGCCGACAGAAGCGATTTCCGGCGAGCAATAAGTACATCCGGGGATGTTATTGTAGTTTAATGGTTCAGGGTGGTGTCCTGCAATTTTCTCAACGCAAATAATACCTTCCGCGGAAGCGACGTGTGCAAGTGCCTGACCTTTTACAATATCACCGATGGCATACACGCCGGCAACATTGGTTTTGTAGTAATCATCAACAATTACTTTTCCTTTTTCAGTTTTAACACCAACTTCTTCCAATCCGATTCCTTCCAGGTTTGTAGCGATACCAACAGCAGATAACACCACATCAGTTTCGATTTTCACTTCACCATCTGGCGTCTTTACACTTACAACGCACGCCTTACCGGAAGTATCGACTTTGGTCACTTCGGAGTTGACCATAATTTTCATACCGTTTTTCTTGAATACTTTATCAAGCGTTTTGGAAACCTCTTCATCTTCCACGGGAACGATACGGGGGAGGAATTCAACGATCGTTACTTCTGTACCGAGTGTATTATAGAAATATGCAAACTCAATACCGATGGCACCAGAGCCTACAATAAGCATACGCTTTGGTTGCTCTTTAAGGACCATTGCTTCACGGTAGCCGATAATTTTTTTTCCGTCAATTTTTAGGGCTGGTAATTCGCGTGACCGTCCGCCTGTTGCCAGGATAATGTGTTTGGCTTCATAATCTGTTTTTTTCCCGGCCGAATCACTCACTTCAACCTTGCCACCTTTTTTGAGCTTACCAAAGCCGGCAATATGATCGATCTTATTTTTCTTAAAAAGAAATTGGATGCCTTTACTGTTACTGGCAGCAACATCGCGGCTGCGTTGAACCATACCAGGAAGATCTGCTTTGAAATCTTTTACTTCAACGCCATAATCGTTTGCATGATTGATATATTCAAAAACATTTGCGCTCTTTAATAGGGCTTTGGTTGGAATGCAACCCCAGTTCAGGCAGATACCACCGAGCTCTGCTTTTTCAACTACAGCCACCTTCATACCCAGTTGAGAAGCCCGGATAGCGGCTACGTAACCGCCGGGTCCACTACCGATTACGATCAGATCATATTTTGACATAGTATAGATTTTATAATTCGCTGCCAAAGATAAACGCAGATGTGCATTTAAGAAATGATGAAGCTGTAATCTTGACCCAATAAAACAAATTTGGCCTTCTTTTGTTGAAAATGTCGTTTTTTTAAAGAAATAACTATTTTTGAACCCGTTGAATAATACCCGCGAGGTGTGGTGCCCAAGCTGGCAGCGCAACGCATAAACCAATTAGAGATGAAATTACTTGAAGGAAAAAATGCCCTTGTTACCGGAGCTTCTAAAGGTATCGGACGAAGTATTGCTTTGCGTTATGCAGAACAAGGCGCCAATGTTGCATTCACTTATTTATCAAGCGTTGAGCAAGGCCAGGCGCTGGAAGCGGAGCTTGCTGCAAAAGGAATCAAAGCAAAAGGATACCGGTCTGATGCCTCAGATTTTGCCCAGGCGGAAAAACTGATTAACGATGTGATCGCCGATTTCGGATCATTGGATATCCTGGTGAACAATGCAGGCATTACGCAAGATACGCTGTTGCTACGCATGACGGAAGAAATGTGGGACAAGGTAATTGGCGTGAATCTCAAATCGTGTTTTAATACCGTTAAGGCTGCCACTAAACAAATGATGAAGCAAAAAAGTGGTTCGATCATTAATATGACTTCAGTTGTTGGAATAAAAGGTAATGCAGGTCAGGCAAACTACGCAGCATCGAAAGCCGGTATAATTGGTTTTACAAAATCAGTAGCCCTTGAGTTGGGATCACGTGGTATTCGCTCGAATGCTGTAGCACCTGGTTTTATTGAAACGGAAATGACAGCAAAGCTTGATGAGAAAACTGTGCAGGGATGGCGCGATGGAATTCCATTAAGAAGAGGAGGCAAACCAGAAGATGTTGCTGACGCCTGCGTGTTCCTTGGGTCTGATATGAGCGCCTATATTTCAGGACAGGTCCTCCAGGTAGATGGTGGATTACTCACCTGATATGCGTTATTTGATGAATCGATCTTTTTATGATGTACTGGTAAATCCCTTTTAACAAAAACATGCGATGGATTTATATGGCCAACAAAGTAAAAGCATTCCACAGAAAATAATTATCATAGGTATAGAAGTTGTATTTCTATTCATTTCGTATTGGATATTATTTCAAGAAGGCGGTGAATACATACTGTATAAAATTGGACTCGATCACACCATAACACCGGTTATTCGGCGGGTTATCATTTTCTTATTTTCTGTTGTCGTATTTCTCAGAATGACCTTTATGATGTTGTATTTTCTGAAACGGAGAATTCCCTGGGAAGAAAGTATCAGTGTGCCATTCGCTTTTGCGCTTTATTATGTCGGGTTTGCCCTACTGGTTCTGAGAACTTCTAATGCAATCGATTACCTTGATATTTTAGGTGTTGCCGTTTTCGTTGCGGGCTCATTTTTAAATACTTTCTCCGAACTGCAGCGACATCAATGGAAAAAAATCCAGCAAATAAGGGAAGGTTATACACCCGTGGTTTATTCCAGTATTCCATGCACATAAATTATTTTGGTGATATGCTTTGGGTTATCGGTTATGCCATCGTGACGAGGAATGTTTACGCATGGTTCATTCCCGCAGGCTTATTTTTGTTTTTTACTTTTTACAATATTCCAAAACTTGATCAGTATTTATCCGACAAGTATGGAACGGCATTCGAACAATACCGCGAAAGGACAAAAAAGTTTATTCCGTTTATTTACTAACCATACTTACCAGATACTTTCGTTTATTGCCGTGATAATGAAACGTATTTTACGTGCAATAACACTTAAAACTCACAAACATAATTTGTATAAATGGGTATAACTGATAACAAGAACGACAACAAAACGACTGAAGGCGAATCCGCCTTTCAGACTGGTTACATCCGGCAGCAACATCTCGATAAAATTTCACATGGTGATCCAACGGTAAAAAATATTTTAATTAGTAAATCAATTGAGGCTTTTACGGAAAACGAGATCAAGCTGAAAAAACTTTTCGATGCGGGTGATACCGACGGATTTCTACGTGAACTCCATAAGTTTAAAGGATCTGTTGGCGTGATTGAACCGCATCAACTATATCCGATAGCCTTAGAACTGGAGCAGCAGTTTAAACAACTTGGCCCTGAAGAACGCGCACAACGCGTCACCATGATTTTGGAGCATCTTAGAAATGTATTAGAAGAGCTCAGGTTAATTCTCCAATAGGCCTTTCGTGATACATTGAAACCAGCAATATGAGGTTTGTATGTATTAGTGTCCGGGAAAAAATGAAAGATTGTTAAAAACCACATTTAGAATCGTAAAACAAATTATTTTGTCGTTCATAGAAGAGGGCACACCCACACCATCCTTCAGCATACTGGTACAACGAATCAGTTAACGGATTTCAAACGATTTCAGCGGTATGTCCAACAACCGTAAGGTGGGATAACTAAAAAAAGTTTATTAAACGTTTGGAAACAACTTTGCCAGACTATACGTTTGTGGTATCAAAGTCGAATAAGCACATCTGCTTAATCGCTTTATAAAGAAGCGTGGAGAGACAGGCTCTAAGAAGCGCTAGCAACCATCCGAGAGGAAAGGTGCTAAATCCTGATCCCGGCAGTGTCGGGAGAATATAAACGATTAATAAAATGAAAAAAATCATTCAAAAGATCAATTTACGCAAAAGCCTTGCTGGCTTGGGTGCTTATCTCATGTCTCAAATCCATTCAATTTTTTGTGGTTCTGACAACGACATGTGCATGCCTTCAGAAGAGGAATGTTGCTGCTGTTGTTGCTGTTGCTGTTAAGCACGAAACTACATTCTACAGCAACATCCCGCCCAGCCAGGCCTGGCCGTGGTGTACCCTATAATATCATAAACAACCAGATTTATTAAAATATTAAATATAGCATTATGTCATCCTTACGTTTCGAAACACTTCAATTACATGCCGGCCAGGAAGTAGATACTGTCACACATTCACGCGCTGTACCGATCTATCAAACAACATCTTTTACATTTAAAAATTCCGAACATGGTGCAAATCTGTTTGCGCTTAAAGAATTCGGTAACATATATACAAGGATACAAAATCCAACAACTGATGTATTCGAAAAACGCGTCGCTGCGCTTGAGGGTGGAGTTGCTGCATTAGCAACCAGTTCAGGCCAGGCCGCACAATTTCTTGCGCTTCATAATATTCTTCAGGCGGGTGATAACTTTGTTTCCAGTTCATTTTTATATGGAGGAACTTACAACCAGTTCAAAGTAACATTTAAACGTCTTGGCATTGATGTACGGTTTGCCGATGGTGACGCTCCTGCGGAATTTGAAAAGCATATCGATGAAAAAACCAAAGCGATTTTCCTGGAAACGATTGGCAATCCCGGATTTAACGTTCCTGATTTTGAAGCAATCGCTGCATTAGCGCGCAAACATGATCTGCCTGTTATCGTTGATAATACTTTCGGCGCAGCTGGATATTTATTCCGCCCGCTGGAACATGGTGCCAACGTGGTTGTGGAGTCTGCTACGAAATGGATCGGTGGCCACGGTACGTCTATTGGCGGTGTGATCGTAGATGGCGGAAATTACAATTGGGCCAATGGCAAGTTTCCACAGTTTACCGAGCCTTCTGAAGGATACCATGGATTAAAATTCTGGGAAGTATTTGGTGAAGGCAATCCACTTGGTCTGCCCAATATTGCGTTCATTATCCGCGCACGTGTTGAAGGTCTACGCGATCTTGGACCCGCGTTGAGCCCATTCAATTCTTTCCTCTTGTTGCAAGGTCTAGAAACGTTATCGTTGCGTGTACAACGTTCGGTGGAAAATACATTGGCGCTGGCGCAGTGGCTTGAAAACCATCCGTTGGTCGAGAGTGTAAACTATCCTGGTTTAGAATCCAGCACATATCACAAGTTGGCTAAGAAATATCTGCGTAATGGTTTTGGAGCTGTGCTATCATTCGTATTAAAAGGAACAAAACACCATACCGGAAAATTTGTAGACAACCTGAAGCTGGTTAGTCACCTGGCGAACATGGGCGATGCGAAAACGCTGATCATTCAGCCTTCGGCTACAACACATCAGCAACTCACAGATGAAGAGCAGATTACCGCTGGTGTATTGCCAAGTTTATTGCGTGTATCCGTAGGGATAGAACACATTGACGACATTAAATCTGATTTTCAACAGGCTTTTGCTAAAGTCTTCGAGGGCGAATTGGTTTCATAAGGATGAATTCGAAAACGCCTGCGAAACAAAGTTACATTAACATGGAAAAGCACGATCATATCTTTCATTACAACAAGAAGTTTGCGTTGGAAACCGGTGATACCTTACCAGGTTTCCAACTCAGCTACACCACGCTTGGTAAAGTGAATCATGACCGTTCCAATATTGTATGGGTCTGCCATGCATTAACAGGAAGTTCGGATTTTACCGACTGGTGGGGCGAACTCTTCCGCGAAGGGAGTGCTTTTGATCTACGCAATTATTTTATCATATGCGCTAATATACTGGGTGGATGTTATGGTTCAACGGGTCCGCTATCTGTTAATCCTGAAACCGGCAAACCCTATTATCATACATTTCCAACAATTACCAACAAGGACGTTGCTGCATCGTTAGATTTGCTTCGGCAGGAGTTAAAAATAAATAAGATCCATACATTACTGGGCGGATCTTTAGGTGGTCAGCAGGTACTGCAGTGGGCAATTCAACAACCGAATGTCTTTGAACACATTATTCCGATCGCCTGCAACGCCTGTCATTCTCCCTGGGGAATTGCTTTCAACGAAGCGCAACGCATGGCGATTGAAGCGGATGCGTCATGGCAACAAAATGATCCTGCAGCAGGTGCTCAGGGACTGAAAGCCGCGCGTGCAATGGGCATGATTTCATACCGCTATTACGAAACGTTTAGCCATACACAAGGGGAAAAGACAAACGATAAACTGGATGATTTCCGGGCTGCTTCATATCAACGGTATCAGGGACAAAAACTGATCAACCGGTTTAATGCTTTTTCCTACTGGCGATTTACTAAAATGATGGACAGCCATAACGTTGGAAGGGGCCAGGCAAGCCTGAAAGAGGCGCTCAATACCATCCGGGCAAAAACGTTGGTGGTCGGGATAGACAGTGACTTGCTGTTTCCCGTGAGTGAACAGAAATTTTTGGCCGAAAACATTAAAGAATCGCACTATCAGGAATTGACTTCACTGTACGGACACGATGGTTTCCTGGTAGAGTTTGATCAGCTTGATACGGTGCTGAAACAATTTTATCAACGCAAAAAAGTAAGTACGATATTGTCCTGAGCAGGATGATGTGTTAATAAGTAAGACATGAAGAAAAATTTGAAATTAGGATTATTTGGGTTTGGTTGTGTAGGACAAGGTCTATACCATGTGTTGCATGAAACACGGGGCGTTAAAGCAGAGATCAAAAAGATTGCTGTGAAAAATAAAGATAAGTCGCGTCCGCTTGATGCGTCTTTTTTTACATACGATAAAAATGAAATCCTGAATGATCCGGAAATCGATGTTGTTGTTGAATTAATCGACGACGCAAACGCAGCCTATGAGATTGTAAAGGCATCGTTGGAAAAAGGTAAAGCTGTGGTTACCGCCAACAAAAAAATGCTCGCAGAGCACCTGGAAGAAATTTATGCCCTTCAGCTCAAGTACGGTAAGCCGGTGTTATACGAAGGTGCTGTGTGTGGCAGCATTCCGATTCTGCGTAACCTGGAAGAATATTACGACAATGATCTGATCAGCAGCATAGAGGGAATATTTAACGGATCAACAAATTATATACTCACCAAAGTTTTCGAAGAGAACAAAAGTTATCACGATGCTTTGCAAAAAGCACAGGAACTTGGTTTCGCAGAATCCGATCCACGGTTAGACGTCCAGGGTTATGATGCCAAATACAAGCTTGTTATTGCCATAGCCCATACGTTTGGCATTTTTGTAAAACCGGAAGCGGTTGCTAATATCGGCATTGACCGCATTTCGGATCTTGATCTGAAATTTGCCCGTGAGCATAATTATTCCATTAAACTCATCGCCCGCGCTTTCAAAGTGGAAGGCCAGGTATTCGGCTTCGTTATTCCGCAATTTGTTGAAGCGAACAATTCATTTACCGCGGTACGGAATGAATACAACGCGGTTCAGGTAGAAGGTGCATTTGCAGAGAAGCAATTGTTTATCGGTAAAGGTGCCGGAAGCTACCCCACGGGTTCAGCCGTCTTATCTGATATTTCTGCCCTTACGTATGATTACTCCTATGAGTATAAGAAGCTTCATCAGGGTACTTCACTGGATTTCTCCAATGACTTGCTCGTGGAAGCATTCGTAAGCTTTGATCTTCATACGCCAATTTCGGTAAATGATTTTGAATCTTTTAAGTCGGGCTATGCAGCCAACGGGAAAGAGTATATGGTGGGCCAGGTACAGCTAACCAAGTTATTGAAATGGCATAATGAGTATGGAGCAGGAATTATCCTTGCACCGGGAAGCACATTCGTTGCCCGGAGTAAAAAACAAGCTGCCAAAAATGTGACCCTGGTTTAAGTTTAATATCTAAGTGTTTAAAAGCCTGTTTAATAACGGGCTTTTTTTATGGGAGGTATTCTTGGTAAATGACGTATGGAAAATGCGCATATTGACTGTTTATGGCCTAGAAAAACCTTTGAATTTATGTAAAGTTGTTGTCGGGCCAGCTATATTTGTGGCAGCTAAAAATCAAGTTTTTCCATGATTATCATATCTTCTATAGTAGCATTTACGGTGGTAATTCTGCTGTTGGTATTTATGCTCCTTCTCGCGCAGAAAAAGCTCGTGCAATCCGGTCCGGTTAAGATTTCAATCAATGGTGAACGAACAATCACTGTTTCTGCCGGAAGCTCGCTTCTTTCAACGCTGGCCAATGAAAAAATATTTCTTCCTTCCGCTTGCGGTGGAGGGGGAACCTGTGCAATGTGTAAATGTGTAGTTGAATCTGGCGGCGGTGATGTGCTACCTACGGAACTAGGCCATTTAACACGTCAGGAAAAAAAGGAACATGTGCGTCTCGGTTGCCAGGTAAAAGTGAAACAAGATCTCGATATCCGTATTCCGGATGAAATATTTGGTATTAAAAAATGGGAATGTGAAGTTGTCTCCAACTATAACGTTTCGACTTTCATTAAAGAGTTCGTAGTAAAACTTCCACCCGGTGAAACGTTGAAATTTGAGGCGGGTGGTTATATTCAGATCGACGTTCCTACTGTTACGGTTGACTATAAGACAATAGATATCGCTCCACATCCGGAACTTGGCCATTCTAATCCCCTGGTTTTTAAATCTGACTGGGATAAGTTCAAGTTATGGGATCTTAAGATGAAAAATGACGAACCCATTTTCCGGGCTTATTCTATGGCAAACCATCCGGCCGAAGGAAATATTGTGATGCTGAACATTCGGGTTGCTACACCACCATGGGATCGCGCCAATAACAAATGGATGGATGTTAATCCCGGCATTTGTTCTTCCTATATTTTTTCCAGAAAGCCAGGTGACAAGGTAACGATTTCAGGTCCTTATGGGGAATTCCATATTAACAAGACGCAACGCGAAATGATATACATCGGTGGTGGTGCCGGAATGGCTCCGCTTCGTGCTCAAATTTTCCACCTTTTCCATACGGAACGTACGAATCGTAAAGTTTCCTATTGGTATGGTGGACGCTCCAAGAAAGAGTTGTTCTATGTTGATCACTTCCGCAAAATCGAAAACGAGTTTCCTAACTTCCAATTCAACATTGGCTTGTCAGAACCTCTGCCGGAAGATAATTGGAAAGTAAAGAAAAACCTGGAGGATCGTGAGGCCGATGGATATATTGGTTTTATCCACCAGTGTTTGTTCGACAATTATCTGAAAAACCACCCTGCTCCGGAGGATGTGGAATACTACTTGTGCGGTCCACCGCTGATGAATGCAGCCGTATTAAAAATGCTTGATGACATGGGTATTCCAAAAGAGAACGTAAGATTCGACGACTTTGGTGGCTAGAGAATGAAAAAAGCGCATGGAAGGGTTGACTGCAACGTCAACCCTTTTTTTTTAGCTTGCTTTTTTGTAACTAGGGTTGCCTAAAGCCTGTAAAAAGCTGAAAAAACTGGTATCCATATTCCTGTTACTGGTTTTCCTATTCAATGTAGGGGGCTATTATTTTGTTTTCTGGTGTATGCAACACCAGGCCCGTGAAAAACTTTTGCATCGCTTCGATTCCAATAATTATCAGGACCATGAACTGGTTGTCTTATCTTTTCCGATTACGTTGCCTTATCCCGTGAGTAGCGATGAGCCCACACGTGCAACTGGAAAATTTCAGTACAACGGAAAAGAATACCGGTTAGTACAACAACGTTTTGAGAATGATACCCTTTTCGTAATCTGCATAAAGGACACTGAGTCAATGCGTATAGCCAGTGCGATAAACGAATATATTCAAATAGCAAATGACCTTCCGGGAACAAACCAGGCACTGGGCTTTCTTGGAAAATTATATAAAGATTTTAATACAACGACGATCATTGCGTTCACACCATTCAATGATCCCGTTGAACCACCACAATTTTTTTCTTTTTCATCATCAGCCTTGCCTGACCCGTTTCATCGTATAGAATCCCCGCCACCACAATTTGTATTCTGATTTTTGGTTTGGTTATGCATCCAATACGCGTAGTAATTAATACGCTATAGTGTTGCGCATCTTTAATTATTTATTATCAGAAACAATCCATTATGAAACTAAAATTTTACATACTGTCTTTTCTATTATTCGCTTTTATTTCTTCCGATGTGCTGGCACAAGGGTGCGTGGCAGTTCGTCAAATGGGAGGAAATAATCCTTTGGCTGCTTCGGGCTATACTCTTCCGAAAGGAGAATTTCAAATCGGCCTTGGTTATCGCTATTTTCATTCATGGCGCCATTTTGTTGGTACTGAAGAACAACCTCATCGTCAAACAACCGGAGGCGGACACGATGAAAGCGGTAAAGAAAGAGGTAATGCGGTGAACATCTATTCCCATTCCCTCGATTTTAATATTTCGTATGCACTTACCGATCGCCTTCAACTCAATGCTTCTATTCCCTACGTACATAATGAACGTTCCCAAATTATGCGACAAAGCGCTCCTGAGATTGATACTTTTCGGTACAGCGTTTACGCAAAAGGCTTGGGAGATGTGCGGCTTAGTGCTAATTACTGGATCTTGGATCCCATGCATTCAACCAAGGGTAATATCATGGTTGGATTAGGGTTGAAACTCAATACTGGAAGCTATACGGAAAGAGACCGCGCCCCAATGGCAGATGGTACTACTGAATCACTAATGATGGATCAGGCTATTCAACCTGGTGATGGTGGAATCGGCTTCTCTGTAGAGGTACAGGCATTCCGACAATTGTTCAAAAGTATTTATGGTTTTGCGAATGGTTATTACTTGTTTAATCCGCGCGAATCGAATGGTTCTTTTAAATCAGCACCTACCGTAGTACGTGATGAAGATGATAACGTACTTGGCGTTTTAAAAGGATATAACATTTATGCTTCTCCCGATCAATATTTCGTGCGTGCCGGTATTATGACCTCTGTATTGAAATCAAAAGCACTTACACTTTCCCTTGCCGGAAGGTTCGAAGGTATTCCTGCCTATGATGCCTTTGGCGGACAAGTGGCATATCGCAGACCAGGTTATGTGGTAGCGATTGAACCAGGTGTTTCATATAGAATGGGCCAGCATAGCGTTAGCATTTTCGTGCCCTATAATTTTATTAAGGATAGGATCCAAAGCGCCGCAGATATAGCCAGACAAAAATTGGAGAACTCGGTGATCATGGATGAATCCGAAAAAGTACACGTACAGGGTGATGCCGCCTTTGCTGACTATTCCATTAATATCAATTATAGTTACCGGTTCGGTAAATTGTTCTAGTATTAGAGACTGCGTAATAAAAAAGAGGTTGTCCATTTTGAACAACCTCTTTTTTATTGTCACCCTTGCGCGCTTGTGAAAACATTGGGAACGCGACGTTGAAGCTTGGATCGTATATCTATCCTAAATCGATTTCAGGAATATTTAAACTCACCGTTGTGCCTTTACCCAGCGTGGACTCAATGTTGATCTTGCCCTGGAGTTTGTCCATCGTTTCTTTTACAATGTATAGACCGAGCCCTGATCCTGCACCATCGTCCGTAGCACGGTAGAACATCTTGCAAAGATTAGGAAGATGCTCTTTGTCGATTCCTTTTCCGTTATCTTCAATCACTAGTCGCGCTGTATTTTCTTCAACAACTACATCGATATTAATCACCGGATCACGGCCATTCCGGTAACGGATTGCATTCGAGATGATGTTGTTAAGGATCACTTTCAATCTCCAGCGATCAGAATAAAAAGCGTTCTTTTGCTGTATCTTGATAATTTTTTCGACCGACTTCCCGGTAGAAGTTGCAAATCCAAGCTGGTTAAATGTCTCTTCAATGAGTGGCTTGAAATAAATTTCTTCGCGTTTCAGCTCAAGCCGAGAATTGCGTGACTGATCGAGAATCTCCTTGATAAAATGATCCTGTTGTAAGGCGCTCTTGTTGATCATTTCAAGATACATGTTCTTCATGTTCGGCTCGGTATCTTTTTTTGCCAGATTAATTAATCCGAGAACTGAAGCAATTGGCGCACGCAGATCATGTGATACACTGTAAACAAAATTGTCGAGTTCTGTATTGCGCTTACTCAATTCTTCATTGGTGCGCTGTATTTTAGCCTCCGCCTGAATCCGTATTCCTATCTCTTCATTCAATGCCCTGGTTCGTTCATTTACAATTCCTTCCAGGTTAGCGTTGAAGTCTTCCAGCTGAATCTGAATCTCACGACGTTCTTTCACGGTGGCAGAAAGTACTAAAGTCGAAATGCTCAGTACCCCAATAAAAATCTGCAGCAACAACATCGCGTTTTCGGGGTGATTCAAAGCGAAAGAGCCCTGGTTTTGGATGGTGAGATAGACCGACCAAAGTGAAATTACAACAACGAATGAAACTGCTACAAACAAATCAAAACGAAACGCAATCCATAACAGGAAAGGCAATACCAGAAATGGCAAGGCTCGCTCAAAGGTTGGTATTAAATAATCAATTTGTAAAATAAGATATAACCCTGCACTACATATCATAAAAATGCCTATCTCCAACCCTTTCTCCAGCGATAAACGGAAGTTATGTTTTTGTACCAGGGCGAGAATAAACGGTGTGAACAATAGAATACCAACTACGTTTCCAATCCACCAGGAAAGACTTGCCCGAAGCAGTTGTTCTTCCGGAACAATGCCATTAACGTAAAGGCTATACGCTCCCATACCTGCGCCGATCAGACACATTACGAGCGTGACAAATAAAAAGCGGAATGCATTTTTTGCGGTATTGAACGGAAAAGGCTCCTTCATCCAGTTCTTGATCAGATAATTTCCAAGGAGTGCTTCCAGGGTACAGCCCAAGGCGATGCCACTGCTAATCGCAATGATGGTTTGGGGGCCTAGTGAAGGATTGTGCCAGTAAGCCATGAGGCTTGCAACGAGCGATCCTATTGTTAGACCTGGCCATGCTTGCCGACCCAACAATATAATAAGCGCAAACCCAATTCCGGAAGGAGGCCAAGTGGGAAGTAATGTGGCGTTATCAAACGCGAGGAAATAACCAAGTCTGGCGGCACCGTAATACAAAAGTGCCACAACGACGATGCGAAGATCATTGTTGTATTTAAGTGATAGTTTGGGGTATAATAATAACAAGCTCACTGTCAGCTAAATATAAAATTTAAATTAATACCCGCCCGTAATCTTTCGCAGTTTTAAGTTTAACTAACTTTTTATAGGGTTAAATTAACTTTAAGAACAGATCAACGCGCGTGTGATTCATTGAGCATGAAATCCTATCTTCACAACTGAATACTTTGGACCATGGATTTGACTATCTTTTTTTCTCCGGTTGAAGAGTCTATTTACGATCACATTTCTTCGCCGGGTAGTTTTTACAAAAGCATTCACGCCTTCGCTGATAAAATGCCAGACTATCGTGATGCGCATATCGCGATATTTGGTGTAAAAGAAGATCGCGGAACAAACGGAAATACGGGATGCGCTTCCGCTCCTGATGAAATCAGAAAAAAGCTATATCAATTAAAGAAAGGGAGTGGCGCCTATCGTGTGGTGGATCTTGGAAACCTGAATACAGGACATGATCTTGAAGAAACCTATGTGCGTATCAGTGAAGTATGTCGGATTCTCCTTGAAAGCAATGTATTACCCGTTATTTTGGGAGGAACGCATGACCTCGACTATGGTCAATACTGTTCCTACGAAACGCTGGAAAAACTGGTTAGCCTTGTAAACGTTGATGCCGGACTTGACCTGGAGGATAGAGACGGATCGTCGGCGAGTCAGCAACACATCCATAAAATCTTACTGCATGAGCCGAATTATTTATTCAGCTATACCCATCTTGCTTATCAGAGTTACCTGATCGATCCCTTAGCCGTTTCCATTTTGGAAAAATTATATTTTGAAGCCTTTCGAATAGGTCAGATCAGAAGTAATCTCCAGGAAATAGAACCAGCAATCCGCAATGCAGACCTGGTATCATTCGATGTTACGGCGATACGTTCATCAGACGCGCCCGGTAATGCCAATGCGCAGCCTTTCGGATTAACAGGTGAAGAAGCTTGTCAGATTTGCTGGTATGCGGGTCACAACGAAAAATTAAGCTCCATCGGGTTTTATGAGTATAATCCGCAATACGATGATGCACATAAAAAAACTGCATCCGTTATTGCTACGATGGTTTGGTATTTTATCGAAGGATACTATCACCGTAAGAATGATCAGAATTTCCGTGGGAATGATTTTATGAAATATTCTGTATCCATGCCGGTAGAGCCGGAAGTGATTACGTTCTTTAAAAGTAAGATGAGTGAGAAATGGTGGATGGAAGTTCCGTATCCGCATGGACATGAAAGGTATTCGCGAAACAGCATTGTTCCGTGTAGTTATAATGACTATCAAACAGCGGTGAAAGGTGAAGTCCCCGAGCGTTACATTAGTACGCTGGCGAAACTCATCTAAAGTATATTGCCCAATTGCTCCTTGATCTTTTCCAATTCTTCTTTCATTACAACAACGTGTTTTTGAATTGTCGCATCATTGGCTTTGGAACCTATTGTGTTGATTTCGCGCCCGATCTCTTGCGCTATAAAGCCTAATTTTTTTCCGTTGCTTTGGTTTTCATCCAGCATCTGAAGAAAATAATCGAGGTGCGATTTTAACCGGACTTTTTCTTCATTGATGTCTAGTTTCTCGATGTAAAAAATAATCTCCTGTTCCAACCGGTTAACATCGTATCCCTCATCACCAAAGAAACCAACGACATTGCCTTTCAGCTTTTCCCGGATTTTTTCAACCCGTTTAGGATCCAGTTCGATCACTTTTTCCAATTGAATCCTGATCACATCAATACATCCACGCAACATTTTATCCAACACCTTACCTTCTGCGACACGAAAATTTTCGCATTTTTTGATTGCGTCATTGATGTTGCCTTTCACCTTCTCCCATTCAGATGCGCTGATTCCTTCGCTGAGTTTATTCTGAATGACGTCAGGAGAATTAAGCGCGATCTCAAAAAGATTTTCTTTAGATGAACCCACAGCAGTTGCTAATTTTTTCAATTCATCATAATAAGCGACAAACAACGATTCATTGTATGACTGTCTGATTTCCTTTTCGCCGTAAGGCTGATACTCCACGGCAATAGAGACCTTGCCGCGTTCCAGTTTTTCGCTGATCAAATTCCGAATTTCAATTTCCCTATCAGAAAAAACCCGCGGAAGACGCAGGTTGATATCAAGAAATTTTGAGTTCAATGTCTTTAGTTCAGTGCTGATCTGAACCTGGCCATCATCTTGGGAAGAATGGCCAAAACCTGTCATCGATTTAATCATGCTTGCGTTATAAGAAACAGCACGAAATTACGAAAACCTTTTACCTGAGCAATTCAATAAGTCATCAGAAATCAATGTCGTTTACTTAAGCTTCCGTCAACCTTCTCCTTCGGAGAGGGCAGGGTGAGGCAAAAAACAAACAAGCTTAAGTAAATGACATTGCATCAGAAATCAAAACCAAGTGTAACGTGAACTTTTGGTTCTAACACCTCGTAATTCACCACTGGCCATGCTACATCACACTTCACATAATAGCCCAAGAAAACTGTGCGTATACCCGTACCGTAGCTGTATAACCAGGGATTCAGGAAGTTTTTGATCTGAACCTCGAACGGACTTTGTTTAACTGTTTCATAGCTAACACTATTGTCGGATGTGAACGGTGGTTTTCCTGACCAGCTTGTTCCGACATCGTAAAAGGCAATTAACTGTAAATTTCGCAGGAAGTTCGAGGAAATCGGTCCGTTTGATAAAGCCCGGATCAGCGGGATTCGAAGTTCAGCGTTTGCCATTAAGACATTATTTCCAAATAACGAAGCATATTGGAAGCCGCGTAGGGAAGTGGCAAATTCTGCAAAAAGTAAATCCTGGTTTGCACCGTGATAACCCAGTGGATTAGGGACTCCGTCACTGGTTTCACCTCCAACTTTGGCTCTGTTGATAATCCAGTTATCCATACCTCCCAGTAAATACACCTTTGGAGAGTTTCCGAAGAAGCTCCCTCCGAATCCGCGTACAGCAAAGACAATTTCTTTATATATCTTTTGATAATGACGAAGGTCGATGGAAACCTGGCTGAAACTTAAGTTGCCATCATTAAGACCCTGATAATGCTGGAAGCTGAGTTTTGCACGCGATCCTTCAATCAAATTCAAACCGGTCGAAATAGAATTGTCATAAAGGAGTTCAGAGCGCATGCCACCATAGTAATTGTGTACAGGTTCTATGGACGGTGGCGCGGCAGGGTAATTAGTAGCGCCGAGTTCCACCGTTCTGGTAACGGCGCCAAAAGGTTTAATTGTAAACCTGATTCTGTCTGTAAGCGGAAGCGAGGCACTTAACTCGAGCCGGTTGAGGGAATAATGAAATAAGTTGGATACGTCAGTTGGCGTTTTCGGACGTGCTTCCCAACGAAGTCCTTTGCGATCAAAACGTACACTGAAATCGATTAGCCGTGGCAGGTATTGGAACTCAGCATAAGCATCTCCATTGCGAAGATCCACACTGGTCATAATACCACCATAAAAACGGTAACTCTCCAGCATATCATTCATTTGGGCTTCAATGGAAACACCAAGTCCGCGCAGTGGATCGATCACCAGCGATGTAACAAGATTATGCGCACTAAACTTCGTTTCATAGGGGAATGGCCCGGTTACACGCCTGTTGTCGCGGGCTTTCATATATCGCGTAAGAAACGACTCGGCAGGCTGCGTCTGCTTTACAGCGTCATCTTCAAAGACGTAATTGTCTGTGTTCACAACATCCTCTTGTTGTTGAACAGGTTCCTTTTTCGTTACATCAATAATGACGGTGTCTGGTTCAGGTTGGGTTTTTAGTGAATCAGGTGTGGTACGCTGAAGTGAATCGGCTGCAAGCGAGTCGGTAGGTATTGGATTACCGGTGGAGTCCTGTGGGATGGAATCCTGAATTGTTTGTTGAGATTGTTTTAACCTGGCGTTGAGCAGATCTTTAATACTCATCGTCTTGTTTTCATCCTGTTGTTTTTTTCGATCACGCAGACCACGAACCTGCTGTAACTCCTTTCGTCGGGTCGGTGTAGTGAAAATCTGGCGGTTCTGACTGAAGCTTCGATCGATGAAGATATTTTGTTTAAATTTTTTCGTCATCACAAACGCCATCGCATTGGTTTCAAAGTTCAGATCATAGGTGGATATACCCGAAGCATAGTTAGTAACCTGTGTATAGATGCCGCTTTTCAAGTTGTACTTAAAAAGGTTTACGATACCGCGTTGGTCACTCAGATAATAGAAATTGTTTTCATCCATAGCAACGGGGGCATGATCCTTACCCAAGGTATTGGTGACGCGTGTCAATAGGAAATTTGTACTATCGAGATCATAGATGAACAGGTTATAATTATTCGTAAGTTTTTCAAATTCCGGTTTAATATTTCCCCGCAGGGTGTCGTTGGTACGGTTTGAACTAAATATAACGCGGTTAGAATTTGGGATAAAGGCAGGATCAAGGTCATCGTAAAGATCATTGGTAAGCCGCTTTACGCGATCACGTCGGGCACTCAATAAAAATAGGTCGCTTTTCCCTTCGAAATCTGCGCTCAGAATAATGAGCCGGCCATTGCTCGAAAACTCCATGCTGCGAATATTACTGAACCTTTCAAGTGGGCGAGGTAGCTTACTTTTCGTTTTCAAATCGTAAAGCCAAAACACATACTGGCCATTCTTAACACCAATGACCCCCAGTGTTGTGGCATCGGCCCAGGCAATCAACGGTAGCCGGTAGTCCACACGTTGGTTTATCACTTTACTTCCACCGCTCAGAATAATGTTTTCTCTTTTGTTTTGCAAAGACCTCACCTTAATGATGTACCGGCCGCGATCATTTTCGGCATACGCAATAGATTGCCCATCAGGACTTATTTTCACTGTTGTGAATACGGTGGTTTTATTGCTCTGATCCGTTAGTGAAATACTATCATCAGGATATGCATAAGATTGAATGACCGTTTTTTGTTGATCACTATAATACTTTCGCCATTCGGTCATGAGTTGTTTAAAGCTTATACCCAATGTGATCAGAACACTTTTTTCTTCGTTGCGGGTTACACGGGTATAATTAAGAATATTCGCTACACTGCTTTTACCATATCTTTCAGCAATATAATTCCAGATAGATTGGCCAACCAGTGCGGCTTCATGACCTGATGACTTGGTAGCGCGTTTTGCTTTTTTACTGCCCATCAACTGACGGATATAATCGTCCATTTCCGCGTTCCATCCTTTCGATACATAAAGGGAAGCGCCATCCACAAACCAATCTGGCAGATTCATCAGAATGGAACTCTGAAACATGTCTTTCAGGTTACCGCCAAACATCATTTCATTCAACATCAGATCAGAAATGCGGAACAAAAGTTCTTCTTTGAACTCCTGCGCTGTACCAAGATGCGCCACTTCTACGTAAGGCTTAATAAATTCAGTTTCACCACCTACATTATAAAATGTATGATTTAGACCAACGTTACTTTGTCGTAAATCGGTGAGTGAATTGTAAATGAAAACTTTGGTTTTGAAATACGGAGGATAACCTATGAGGTCGGTGATGCGGTCAAATTCTGCTTCGAGAAATTGAAGCGCTTCGGTTGCAACATTCTTCCGTGCATCATAGTAGTAGACATCGAAATTTTCACCGCTGAGGTAAACCCAATTAAATTGCCGGTATTGAATTCTGTTCTTGCCGAAAACTTCACGGGCCTGCTGTGCAAGTCCCTGTTGAAAAATCAACGAAATCAGTATGAAAGCAACAAGTAATCCTTTTCGAAAAATCATATTATGTTGGGGAACCCGAATATAATAATTTATAACGTTTTATGTCCACCTCTTTTATTAACGTTACTTTATTTTCCAGCCAGTGAACTAACATTTCTGAAAAATAAGGTGCCAGACTTACGCCCTTCGTTCCTAAACCATTGAAAACGATTAGCTTGTCAAACTCCGGATGGACACCCAGCAAAGGCCTTCGATCTGGCGTGGTCGGCCGCATTCCCCATTCCTGGCTTAAAACTTCGTACGGAAACGCAATCAAATCCTGCATTTTAATCTCCAGTTCCTGTCTGGCTTCTGTGGTGATTGACTCGCTCTTATCGTTAAACTGATACGTTGAACCAACACGCCATTCGCCTTTGGTAACTGGCACGAGATAAATTCCACGATTAATAATAACACTTTCCTGGTAGCCCGTTTTGATTTTTAGCGTTTCTCCTTTCAAAGGCCGCACAGGCAACCAATTGAACCAAATGGAGGAATGAACCCCGGAACATACAATTATTTTACGAGCCTGATAGTTTCCGTAAGACACAAAATCATTTTTAAAGGAAACTAACTGCGGCCGGAATAATTCATTTAATAACGTTCCACCGGCCTCAATCAGTATGCGGGCGGCGTGGATATATGCAGTCGTATTTATAAAGCCACACTGTTTTAAAATCAAGCCGCCGAAAGGATCCTTGATCTGCGGCCACGAAGGTTGCGTAGTTACTTCCTGAATGTATTTTTCATAGGTCGGATCTACGCTTTTTGCCATCCATTCGTTTTGTTCCCCGACAGATAGGAAAGGACGATACAATGGTTCAGGATGGAAAAAAGGGGTTCCGGTACGTTGTTCCACATCCCGGTAAAAGTCGAACAGGTATGGAAACAAAACGTCGGCTAGCCAGGTTTTGACCATTTTTTTTCCCGTTACAGGATTGAACAATCCCGCTGCAATACGTGACGAATTGTTCGCAGAACGTTGGTCGATAACCAAAATCCTGTATTTCCTTTTTAATAATTGGATGGCCACTGCCGAACCAGCAAGGCCCTGGCCAACAATAATGAAGTCATACATGAAATGAACTAATACCGCAGCGCTTTACATCATCGAATCGAAAAAGCGCTGCGGTTTATGTTAATAATCCGCCGGATCCATGCCTAACTGCAATACATCTGCGTGTTTGTTGTAGGCGTCTTCAATCTTTTTAGCCAGCTCCGCTTCACCGTATTGATACAGGGCACGTTGTAATTCGCCCAGGATCACAATACTGAGTTGAAGTTCACGTCCGTAATCGCGTTCGGTAATATAATATTCCGCCAGTTCATTGGCGCGCGGCCACATAATATTCGCGAGTTCAATTGCTTTTTCCTTTTCACCAACTTCAAAAAGCAACGGAACGGATTGCGCATTTGAATAGTCAAAAGGAACACCGGCATCGGGCATTTTTGTAAGACTGTGAATCAGGGCCTCACGCGCTTTCTCCGGTTTGCCCTCAAGGATAAGGAATTTGGCCAGTGTATTGAAGCTGCTCCGGTGATTCAATACAAAGTTTTTATAATCCGGATTGTAATAAACATCAGCACGATCCAGGTTCCTGAATTGGAATTTCGTCATCATATTTTCATAGCACACTTCTGTATTCACGAGCTCGAGCTGATTGAAAGGACGCGGATTATAAATTGGTAAGATGCGATAAGCGTTTCCTTCCAACACAACGTACCGGCTAAGATCTACATTGAACTGTGATAGCGAAGTAGCATTGACATAAAGAGGCCTTTCCCAATCCGCGGTGGCCAACAGATCCAGCATGGCAAGATCTTTCTTCTCAAGTCCGCTTCCACGAACTCGCAGGCGCATTTCCGGAACGATCAGGCTGTCCAGTGTTTTAGGAACAATGCCGAGCCGACGTACTTTTTCTACGTCTACCTTAAGTATAATTTCCTTGGCGGGAAGCATGTTTCGTGAACCACCGTAAGACGGATGTAACAATCCGCGGTTATTGTTCTTTAGTAATTCAAGAAACTTCTTCAGATCCATTTGTTTAATACCATTGTCGAGGTATGGCAGATAATCATTCAATCCACCTTGTCGATAGTTATCTGCTGTCAGTGTGTAAGGGAACGGTTCTGATTCGTAATGCTTTTGCTTTGATTGTTCTATATACCAATCGGTGTTGTAGTAACTTAATACAACAACGCGCATATCAGTTCGTACACCTTCAACTTCCTGTGCATACCACAACGGGAAAGTATCGTTGTCGCCACCAGTAAATAAAATGGCGTTTTGGGCGCATGATTGCAGGTAATTAATCGCTGAATCAACGGAAAAGAAACGATCGGAGCGATCGTGATCATCCCATCCCTGTTGCGCCATAATGGCCGGCGATGTAAGGCCAATGAGCGTGGCAGCGATGGCCGCCGTTTTCAACGACCTGGTAAATTTAACCAACCCCTGGGCTATGGCAATCACTGAGAACCCAATCCAGATACAAAATGCATAGTACGAACCGGCATAGATATAATCCCGCTCTCGAGGTTCCGTAGGTGGAGAGTTTAAATAAATAACCAGCGCTACACCCGTAAGGATGAAAAGCAAGGCAACAACGACAAAGTTGCGCGTGTTGTTTATCGACTGATAAAACATACCGATAAGCCCAAGCGCAAATGGAATGAGAAAGAAATTATTATGCGCTTTGTTTTCAGCAAGCTGGGCAGGTAGTTTCTTAAACCAGTCGGAGACACCAACCCAGTCAGCATTTTGGTTGTCACTTTCCCGGCCGGCAAAATTGAAGAAGAAATAACGTACATACATCCAGCCAATCTGGTGATTGATCATAAATGTTATGTTATCGACGAAAGTCGGATTTTCATTCGGCCGTAGTCCAAGGGATTGCCTATAAACTTCCTGATGCGAAGGATCACTGCTGTAGATACGAGGCAAGATTGTTTGCTGATCAGGTGGATACACGTATTCGAAACGACGATCTTTTATTTCGTACTTGTCTTCTCCTTTATAGTAGATATTTCCGCCTTCTTTCATATCAACCGGTTCAGCATTAAAATAAGGACCGTATAACAGCGGGCGACTACCGTATTGTTCGCGCTTAAGATAGCTTACAAAACTCATTACGTCTGATGGATCATTTTCATTGATAGGCGTATCATGGTTAGACCGGATCACTACCAGTGCGTAAGATGAATATCCGATAAGTATAAAAGCAATGGAGTTAAACAAAGTATTCAACATTACCTTGTTGTTTCGCTGCGAATACATAATTCCGTAAATCAGCGCACCAAGTATAATCAGGGCAAACACTACTGCGCCAGATCCGAATGGGAAGCCCATGCTGTTCACAAAGAACAATTCAAACTTTCCCGCTAGACTTGGCAGTCCCGGAATGATGATATCATTTATAAATACGATGATAAGCAAACTAATCGCCAGCGTAACGATAATGCCGGTTCTTGTGGGGGTGTATTTTTTGAAATAATAGATCAACGCGAGGGCAGGAATGGTTACAAGGTTCAGCAAGTGAACTCCGATTGAAAGACCCATCATATAAAAAAGCAACAACAACCACCGGTTCGCCTTGGATTCATCTTCAATGACATCCCACTTTAACATGGCCCAAACGACGAAAGCTGTGAAGAACGATGACATGGCATATACCTCGGCTTCGACCGCAGAAAACCAGGCAGACTCACTAAATGTATAGGCGAGAGATCCCACCAGGCCGGCACCCATCAATATCCACATTTGACCTTCTGATAAGTCAGCGGTTTTTGTTTTCATGAGCTTGCGGCCCAAAAGCGTTATTGACCAAAAGAGGAAAAGTACGGCAAAGGCACTGGCCAAAACACTGCTGAAGTTAATCCAATATGCCACTTTTGTAACATCACCCAATGCAAGGAAAGAGAAAAGCCTTCCGATCAGCAGGAATAACGGAGCACCTGGTGGATGGGGTACCTCTAGTTTATATGATACCGCTATAAATTCACCGCAGTCCCAGTAACTCGCTGTTTCCTCCATGGTGAGCCAATAGGTGATCAGAGCAACGGCGAAGGCTACCCAGCCTGTGATGTTATTGGTTTTCTGAAAATTCATCGCAAGAGTTTGATATTTGATGTTTGAAGTTCTGTTTCAGTTTTGTCGAACTTGAAATAAAGCCCGAAAATAAGGGAAATTTTACTATACTAAAGGGTACTTTTATTTTGTTGGTTTAGACTCAATAGAATCCTGCTTTGTTTTAACGCTGTATTTGTGGAAACCATACCATTTTTTTCATTAACCTGGCAGCATAACGAAATTCAATCGGAAGTCCATAATGCGCTCCTGCGGGTTTATGCCCAAAACCATTTTATTCTGGGAGAAGAAGTTGAAACCTTTGAGCGCGAATACGCGCGTTATTCGTCGGCTTCGTATTGTATTGGTGTAGGGAATGGCCTGGATGCGCTTTCACTGGCAATACAATCCCTGGGAATAGGTAAAGGCGACGAAGTGATCGTTCCCGCGCATACCTACATTGCAACGTGGCATGCTATTAGTAAAGCTGGCGCCCGCATCGTGCCGGTTGAGCCTGATCTTAGTACGCTCAACGTAGATGCTTCGCGCATTGAAGAGGTTGTTACATCCAATACAAAGGCGATACTACCCGTGCATCTTTACGGTCAGGCGTGTGATATGACAACCATCATGGACCTGTCTCAAAAACATAAAATTGCTGTAGTCGAAGATAATGCGCAGGCCCATGGCTCCCGCTGGCTGGAAAAAATGACAGGCTCTTTCGGCGAGGTAAATGCAACAAGTTTTTATCCTACAAAAAATCTCGGGGCCTTAGGCGACGGTGGAGCAATTACAACTTTTGATGAACAAATAGCATTGTTCTTGAAAAGGAACCGAAATTATGGATTCGCCAGGAAGAACTTTGGAACAGAT
>DASPIZ010000093.1:0-6816 GCA_035628875.1 Ohtaekwangia sp.
TTATGAGTGACGAAAATAAGACCGCAGATTCGGGACAGGAAACGTCCCTGCCAAAAAAAGCCGCCAAAAAGAAAGCTAAGAAAAAGGCTGCAAAGAAAGGAAAAGTAACGAAAGCCGCGAAGGCAATTCGTAACTACCCTAGTATAACGCTTGACAAATGCTTAATTATTGCTCAAAAAATAAAAGAGCTAAATGGCGGCAATCCTTGGGCCCCACGGGAGGTATATCCCGTGCAATTAAGGTTGGTGACACTAGCAAATTTTTTTACTATTGCGCGGCTTCAAGAGATTTTGGGATCACCATAGGCTCAAGCAACACTGAAGAGATTTCTCTGACTGAATTAGGTCGACAACTCGTATACGCTCCAGACCCAGAAACAGAGATGAAGAAGAAACTTGAGTGTTTTCTCAAGATTGATATTTTCAAGAATGTCCTGGAATACTATAAACGAAATAATCTTCCTGAGATGAAGTATTTAGGTAACACACTTGAGGATAAATTTAAACTTCATCCTGACTTCCATGAAGGATTCTCATTAGTATTTCGTGAGAATTGTAATAATCTTAATATCTCTCAGGGTACTCAAATCGTGAACGGCTCCGTTGACAACATTTCAAAAAAAGGATTTGCAACAAATTCTACAATTGTCGTAGGAGAGGCAAAGAAAGGAAGCAAATCTGGTCTCAAAGCTTTTGTGATTATGCCCTTCACTGAGCGAGAAAGTAAGAGGCCCAACGATTTCTTCAAGGAAGTGCTAAGTAGCCTTTTGGTTCCAGCTGGGATCGATGCAGGGTTCACCATTGAGACCGCTAACAAGCAAGGTTCAGACGTAATTCACTCAACTATTATTAACGATCTCCTTGAGGCAGATTTAGTTATTGCAGACTTAACTGACCACAACCCAAACGTTTTATTTGAGTTAGGAATGAGGATGCACGCAGATCTGCCAGTGGCATTAATTAAGACAAAAGACACAGGACGAATCTTTGACGTAGATAATATGCTTCGCGTATATGAATACAATCCAAATTATGGAAGACTACTATTGAGTCTGACGTCAAAGAATTAATTGACCACTTTAAAGCCGCCTGGGAACCTACATGAAGATACTAAGACGGGCGAAAACGAAAGTAGAAGGCTAGTTAGGACTACCGCCAACACAACCTATAAGTCATTGCCTGGATTAGTGTAAACGAAACGTATTATCTTCAAATCACGTTTGGTCACATGAGACAAATCCGACAGGTCGCGCTAAAGGATCATTTTCCTACTGCGGTTCTGTTTAAGGTTCTAATTTTATCTTTCAAATAACGTTTGGTGTCCTGGAACAATTTACTAATCTTAAGCACGCAACGACACATACCTAAACGTTAGCGGTAATCAGTTCGCTATGGACAAGAATAGAAAAAAGGAAATCTTACGGGAATACAAGAGAAACGAGCTGGAAAAGTTGAGTCGGTCAGACGACAAGGTGTTAGCTTCTTTGGCAAAGAACAAGTTAGGATTAAAGTCAGATGGATTGAGCGTTAAAACGTTGGTTGAAATCGAAGACAACAAGTTGATTGAAACGATTGTAGAAAAAATAAGCGAAGTGTTAGAGGCCAGATACCAAAGCGACCCAAAGAAATATAAAATTTCCGACAATGTTGTTCCGGAGTTGAATCCGTCGTTGAGAGCCATTCATTTTACTAATATTTTCGAAATGTATCTGGGAATGGGTGACACTGATAAATTTCTCGAAGGGGCCACTTCATTTGAAGTTCACGAAGTAATAAATGGGTATCGACTTCTAAAACTTGATGGGATTGCTTACAAAATTCTTCTTCTGACAATTGACGAAATAGAAATGGAATTCATTGATCTGTTAAAAATTGAAAGAATTAAGATAGATTATATAAGGGGACATCTGAATGAGTTTGAATTGAACTAACTACCCCCAACACAGCATATCAATCATGCCGGCAGAGTTTGAAGAATAATTATTAATTTAATCTGCCGGGACGCTTGTACTGCGAACGTTAGCGGCAATATTATTATGAGGCAAAGACACGGAAGACAAAATGAAAGCACTACTAACTGTAATATTTCTTCTCGGAACAATTCTCACAACTCTTTAGCAAGACAAAAATGAGCTCCTTTTGAAAGCCGTCGCGAACGGGAACAAAGAAGCAGTTGAGAAATTGATGAAAGAGGGTGCAGATGTTAACTACATTAAAGAAGCTGGACCTTGGATGAAGGTGAATCCTTTGATAACATCAATCAACAAAAAGCAGTTTGACATTGCGAAAACTTTGATCGAGAACAAAGCTGACGTTAACTGGAAAGACGGGTTAAGACATCTGCAATTATTTATGCAGCTTCGGCAGGAAATATAGAGCTGGTGGAATTGCTTCTGAAAAATGGAGCTGACATTCATGACAATGATGGACAAGGAAATACCGTTTTGTCGGCCGCGAAGGAAAGTAAAGATAAAGACTTGATTGAATTCGTTAAAGAGAAAATGGCGGGTGACAAATAAACCGGTGCAAACACCGAGCATATGCCGTGGTTCGGAGTAGTTTGTGTTCGTTTCTTAACAACGCTTGGTCAACCACACATGAGAGCACTGACTGACTATTCCGGACTAAACTGAGCCACTGATTCCGGATGAAAGTGAGCCACCTATTCCGGACCAAACTGAGCCACTATTCTGGACGAAAGTGAGCCATTTTTTAAGATTTTTTTCGGAATCTTAGCTGACATTCCGGCATATACTGAGCCACCCTGATTTGCAACATACCTTCGGTTTTTAACCTGAAGCTATGGCCAACAAACCCATCACTATGTTGCAAATTCGAAAAGTAATTCAACTTCTTGACCAAGGTCATTCTCAACGGAGCATTGCCCGTCAGGTAAGCATTAGTCGTAATACAGTCCAAGAGTACTGTCTGAAGTTTTATCGCACTGGTCTCACCACAAAACAATTGTTAACACTTGGCGATCATGAACTGCACCAGGCAATAAACATCGAACGTCCTGTTGACTTAAAGGATCATCGCTACGAGCGACTTGCACCACGCCTTTCAGGTTACATGAAAGAACTTAACCGCACCGGTGTTACTCGCTTGTTGCTGTGGAAGGAATATTGCCAGCAAGAGAGTGATCCGTATTCGTATCAACAGTTTTGCTTTCATCTTGGCAACCACCATCGGATCCATTCTGCTGTCATGCATTTCAATCACATAGCTGGTGAAAAGGCAGAGATCGATTTTGCGGGAGACAAATTAAGTTATGTTGATCGGAATACTGGCGAGGTTGTTTACTGTCCTGTTCTTGTTGCTGTCCTTCCGCACAGCGGATACACTTTTGCGGAACCAATGGTAAATGCGTCTCTGCAGCAATTCATTCCCGCCCTGAATGAATCGGTAAACTTCTTCGATGGAGTTCCTTTACATATGGTGAGTGATAATATGAGGCAAGTTGTAAAGTGTTCTAATCGCTATGAGCCAAGTTTTACCGATTTAATTAACCAATGGTCTGTTTATTATAATACATCTTTTTTGGCAACACGCGTGGCCAAACCGAGAGACAAAGCATCGGTTGAGAAAGCTGTAGATCTGGCCTACAAGCGAATCTATGCTCCATTACGAAACAAAACATTTTACAGTCTTGAAGAACTAAAGAAGGCCGTCAGAGAATGCCTGCACGAACATAATCACGCATTGTTCCAGAAAAAGGATCATAGCCGATATGATCTTTACCTGCAGGAGAAGTCTGTCCTGCGACCGTTGCCTTCAGAACCTTTTGAACTGAAGTACTCCGTTGATGCAAAGGTCCAAAAGAACTATCACGTCACACTGGGTCAGGACTGGCATCATTACAGCGTGCCGTTTCGCTATATCGGCAAGCGCGTCAAGATTGTTTATGACTCTGAAATTGTTGAGATCTACGATGGTTTGAATCGCATCGCTTTACATAAGCGTGATTATCGAAAGCACGTTCATACAACCCTGGACATTCACATGCCTGAAAAGCACTTGCAGTATAAGGCGCGTCTAGGCTGGGATGAAAAATACTTCCTGGAGCGTGCCGATCAGGTCGGTTCCTGTTTTAGAAAAGTTATCGAACATATCTTAAACTCAAAGCAGTTTACTGAGCAAGCTTATAACGCTTGTGTCGGATTACTTCGACTCAAAGATAAATACGGACGTAACCGTCTCGAAGCAGCAGCTCAACGTGCAATGCTTGGCCACTCTATCACGTATCGTTCAATCAGTACCATTCTTTCAAATGGTACTGATCGTCAGTTGCTCATTAATGAAGATGTCAGCTATGTACCTAAACATGAAAACATCCGAGGACCGCAAAACTTTTAAACCAATATATCCAATGAACGCACAGGAAACTGTTGATCAAATGAAACAACTCAAACTTAAAGGAATGACGCAAGCCTACCAGGCGCTGCTCGATTTACCTGCCCATGAACAGCTCTCTTTACATCAAGCCATCGCTCGATTAATCGAAGCAGAACATCAGCATCGAGTCTATCAAAAAACTCAGATGTTCTTAAAACTAAGCAAGCTTCGATATAATGCTGTGTTGGAGAATGTTCAATGTTCGGAAGCCCGGAACTTTACTAAAGAGCAGCTTTTATATTTTGCTGATGGAAGTTTTATAGAACGCGCAGAGAACGTACTCATCACCGGATCCACCGGTTGTGGAAAAAGCTATCTCGCGTGCGCACTTGGAAGACTTGCCTGTACTCACGGTCACAAAGTTCTATACCTTGGTATGACAAGGTTCCTCGAAAAGATAGGACAGTCAAAGCTTGAAGGAAATTATGTTAAGCTCCTAAATCAGATCGAAAAGAATCAACTCATAATTCTTGATGACTTTGGACTTCATCCTCTCGATAGCACTACACGACTCGCACTGTTACAAATATTAGAAGACCGCTATGGGAAGAAATCCATCATTATAACTTCCCAACTACCGCTCAAAAATTGGTTTGAATATATCAACGAACCAACCCTTGCAGATGCAATCATGGACAGATTGTCAGCCAATGCAAACAAGATCGAGCTTAAGGGCGAGTCGCTACGAAAACAGAAATCAAAAAATAAATCCTAGATTTATAAATGCAAATCAGGGTGGCTCAGTTTGCACCAGAACAGTGGCTCACTTTCACCGGAATAATCACTGACAATAATTATTTTACTTGGCTTGGGGAGTTGTCAAGAAAAGGAACCGACAGCTGTAAAGGTTGAAAAATACAACCATGGCGAGCTAATGGATACTTCAAATGTTGAAATCATTAAGAACATTGAGGAGACCAGAATTTCAATTGTATTCAAAGGCGACTTGACGGACACGTTGTATTATTTCATGATTATAAGTGACAATAAAAATGAGATTGAATTTATGGGGCATAAATCCGAACTAGTAGACAGGAAAACTTTTGACGCGGATGGAGAACAGGTTGAAATACTTAAATACAGGTATGACTTAGAAGATGGTGTCGACGAAGAACTAGACTTCTATCTCACCGCAGACGGTGATGTATTAGGATTTAGAGAATTGGCGTGGAATGGATACGAAATCTTTTTACAAGATAAGAATCTCCAAATATTAAAACTGTTGACGAGTGACACTACCGACTTTTTTAAATACAATTATAGATTTCACTACCTGTGAATGCGGCGGCCGCTAGCCTATGAAAAATATAGTCGCAATAGTTTTTTATTTACTGGCCTTCAATGTTAGGGGCCAGCCCGCGACTAAAGAGTATATAGAAAATTGGATCAGGCTTTGTGACCCATCGGCAGAGGTGCACTTAGTGAAGGCATTTCATATAAATGGCGAGTACTTTGATGTGATTCGCCGTGATTCCGCTTTTCGGGCACGATTAAGGTCCATTGAAATTAGAGAATTGAGTTTCATCTCGTATTCAAATATGAAAATGGACAATTATGTCCCTGGTAAAGGTACTATTGGGATATTCACCATCGAGGAGAAGGAAATCAATGAGGTTATAGACTGGCTGGATAATGCAAGAAAACGTTTTCAAGATGCGTACGCGACTTCTCAGGATCTTTTGAGAGATTCAAAAGATCCAGTCTTAGTGATTGACGGACAATCAATTTTACCCTCCATTGCAAAAGAGACTCTGGAGAAAATAGATCCTAAAGAAATTTATGACATTTCAGATCACCCCGATCCTGCCCCTGCTAGCATATATGGGCAGAATGCGAGGAACGGCCTGGTTCAGATATGGACAAGAGGAAAGTATATGAAGTAAGACAAATGGCAAGTAACCCTCAAAAAATAGCCTCTAGTAGTTTGTACATCCCATATAACGCCGCGGCAATAATCAACACACATATAACAACCGCGGCAATCAAAAGTCCGTTGCCCGAGCCCTGGTGCTTGCCTTCATAGTAATGTTCCTTGAGCAGCCGCACATTCCGGTCGTTTGAGCGATAAAACACATCGAAAAATGTTCCTACCAAGGGGATCGCACCGATGACGGCATCAAGCGTTGAGTTCATCATCATCTTGATGACGACTTTCCGGCTTGCGCCCTGATTGTGCATGGTGTAAATGAGCGCAGCGGAGATCATGAAAGTAATGAAATCGCCCAGCACCGGAATAAGACTTAGTATTGGATCGACCCCAAACCTGATGTTGGTCCCCGGAATGATAAATTTTGAATCAAGAACTCTCGAGATATCCTCCACGAGTTTCAGCGAAGAATCCTGGGCTGCCTCGCCCTTTTTGCCCGGCCTGATGATTCTGATTGTCGGTTCCATTTTGGCTTCTTTCACAATTTAAACGCCA
>DASPIZ010000094.1:0-2621 GCA_035628875.1 Ohtaekwangia sp.
ATACTGATTTATCACGGGGAGATGCCGAAAAAATGGCCATGTATGTGTTGTCTCTCGATGGTGAAGCGTATAAGGAGTAATCCATAACGCAAGCATAAATACGTAACCAATACAGGACCATCACTGTATTGGTTATGAACACCTAACACTTACGCTCTTATGAAAAATTTAATGCTTTCTCTGCTCATCCTTACCCTGGTTTATACCATCACCGATTCAATGGCCCAGAATATACTCACATCACAGGAAATGAAGGAAGGATGGGTTTTGTTGTTTGATGGAAAAACAACCGATGGTTGGCGAAACTTCAACAGCGATAAAATTGGCTCCGCCTGGAAGGTAACAGATGGCACATTGCACCTCGACACTTCTGGTGGTGAAAAAGGCGGTGATATCATCACAAATAATGCCTACGAAGATTTTGAACTTCTACTCGATTGGAAAATCAGCCCCTGCGGTAACAGCGGGTTAATTTATAATGTAATCGAGGATAAAAAGTATAGTACGGTATGGCAAACAGGACCAGAGATGCAAATTCTGGATAATACCTGCCATCCCGATGCAAAAATACATAAACATCGCGCTGGCGATCTCTATGATTTGATCGCGTGCTCCAGCGAGACCGTTAAACCTGCCGGTGAATGGAATCAGGTCCGGATTGTGTCAAAAAATGCCCGCTACGAATTTTGGCTCAATGGAACTAACGTCGTAAGTTTTACAATGCACGATGCAGCCTGGGACGAAATGATTAAAAAAAGCAAGTTTAAAGATATGCCGGATTTTGGTACAGCGAAGAAGGGACATTTATCCCTGCAGGATCATGGCGACAAAGTTTGGTTTAGAAATATCAAAATCAGGATTTTAAAATAGATGAAGCATTCCATTATTGTATTTACAGTCTTGTTGGGTCTGTTGGGCTCGTGCAAGCAAGAAGAGACACCGCGCGTTTTAGTTTTTTCAAAAACGTCCGGATACCGGCATGAATCCATAGAGACGGGACAAAAGGCGCTTATCGAATTAGGAAAGAAAAACGGGTTTGTTGTAGACACCACTGAAAATTCTACATTGTTCAACGAAGAAAATCTGAAACGGTATCGTGCAGTTGTTTTTCTTAATACCACGCAAAATGTCCTGGACAATATCCAGCAGGCAGACTTTAAAAGATTCATTGAAGCGGGGGGAGGTTTTGTTGGTATTCATGCCGCGGCAGATACAGAATATGAATGGCCGTGGTATGGTAAACTCGTGGGTGCATATTTTAAAAGCCATCCTCAAATTCAGGAGGCAACCGTTAGAAAGGTAAAACCCTTCGGCCCCAATACGCTTCCTGATACCTGGGTAAGAACGGATGAATTGTATAACTACAAACAATTCTCTAAGGACATTAATGTGATTTTTACATTAGATGAATCTACCTATAAAGGAGGAGAGAACGGCGAAAACCACCCCATTGCCTGGTATCATGAATTCGAAGGCGGTCGTTCATTCTATACCGGATTAGGGCATACACATGAAAGTTATCAAGATTCCTTATACATGGATCATGTATTACAGGGAATTCAGTATGCGATCGGAGAGAAAGCGCTGAATTATGATAATGTAAAAACGAAACGCGCTATTGAAGAAAACAGGTTTACCAAAACGGTTCTGGACTTCAACCTCAATGAACCGATGGAGCTCGCTGTTTTGCCAGATGGAAATATTTTATTTATTGAGCGTAAAGGCAATGTAAAATTCTATGATAACCAGGCTGGAAAAACAGAAGTCATTGCCACTATTCCGGTAAGCACGAAGTACAACAAAAATGAAAAAGGTGAAATGCGGGAAGCTGAAGATGGACTTCTCGGCTTAGCACTTGATCCGAAATTTGCTGAAAACAACTGGGTGTATATGTATTACTCTCCGGCAGGAAACGATCCTAAAAACATACTGGTGCGCTACACGCTGAAAGACAAAAAACTTGACGAAGCTTCGAAAAAAGTAATTCTTGAAGTGGCTGTGCAACGCGACCAATGTTGTCATACAGGTGGATCCATTGCGTTTGATGCTAATGGAAACCTCTTTTTATCTACTGGTGACAATACAAGTCCATTTGAATCCGATGGGTTTAGCCCATCCGATGAACGTGCAGGTCGTTCTGCATTTGATGCTCAGAAATCATCCTCGAATACCAATGATCTCCGTGGAAAAATCTTAAGAATTCACCCTGAGCCCGATGGTACATACACCATTCCAAAAGGCAATTTATTTCCGGAAGGAGAAGCCAATACACGTCCTGAAATTTATGTCATGGGAAATCGTAATCCTTATCGCATTTCGGTAGACGAAAAGACCGGATACCTTTATTGGGGTGAAGTTGGCCCGGATGCGGGTACCAACGATTCGTTGCGTGGACCACGTGGATACGATGAGATCAACCAGGCCAAGCAAGCTGGGTTTTACGGATGGCCTTACTTCGTGGGTGCAGATTATGCCTATGGCAAATTCGATTTTGCCGCTAATAAAGTAATCGGTAAATGGGATCCTGCCAAGCCCCTGAATGAATCTCCAAACAATACCGGTAAACGCGAACTTCCGCCAACCACACCGGCATACATATGGTATCCCTATGCTAAGTCGGA
>DASPIZ010000095.1:0-13777 GCA_035628875.1 Ohtaekwangia sp.
AGTGTGAATTGGCTCGAGTTGTGAAAAGACTTAGAGACATGGATTACTCAATCACAGGTGCAGCGGACCATACTACGCACTTGGCGATTTACTTAAGAGATCCTGATGGCAACGGAATCGAACTTGCTTGGGATCGTGACCCAAGCTATTGGAAGTTTCTCACCAGCGGAAATGTCGATGTTGAAAAGTTAAGGAAGTCGAACAGATTTCTTGACATCGCAGCGCTTATAGAAGAAGCCGAGCCGGAAGTGCAATAACTGAATTATATACACTAAAACTTAAAATAAAAACAAAAACAATTATGGCTACTACAACACAGATTCAACGTCCTAAAGCATTACACATTATTTTATGGGTTGCACAAGGCTTATTAGCTGCGATGTTTATCATGGCAGGGTTTATGAAATTATCCCAACCAATTGATCAGCTGGCTACGAGTTTACCATGGGCAGCAGAAGTTCCTGCATTTCTTGTAAGGTTTATTGGCGTGGCAGAACTCCTTGGCGGCCTCGGGTTGATTCTTCCAGCTGCGCTTAGAATCAAACCAAGCTTGACCACCTTAGCTGCGATTGGACTTGCACTCGTAATGATTTTCGCGCTTGTCTTTCACGTATCAAGGGGCGAAAACCAAGCAATAGGGATGAATCTTATTCTTGCAGCTATCGCATTGTTCATTGCCTGGGGACGTTCTAAGAAAGCTCCGATCTATCCAAAAGCATAATATGGACCGCAAAGATTTTTTACGTACAGCAATAGCATTAACCTCAATGGGAACCTTAAGTAGTTTTAAAAACTTCACCGATACACTTCCTACGCAAAGTAAGAGGATGCCAGTGTTGTTTACTTCACATGGAAGTCCAATGGACATTCCACTTTCAAAAGATGATCGAGCTTTTTGGAATTCTCTTTTCGAGGTCGGCAAAGGGTTGCAGAATAAATTCGAAGTAAAGGCTGCGTTAGTAGTTTCAGCCCACTGGAATACACGTGGGACGTTTGTAAACATTTCGCCAGAGCAGGAGCAGATATTCGATTACTATGGGTTTCCTAAAGAGTATTACGAGGTGAAATATCACGCTAAGGGAGCACCTGATATAGCGCGAGAAGTCAAGAAAATTGTTCCTTCTGTTGCAGAGACAACCGACTGGGGTTTAGACCATGGAGCATGGCCAATGTTAATGCATTTATTTCCGAATGCAAATATCCCTGTGTTCCAAATGAGCATTGATTATTACGCAAAGCCTGAATATCACTTTCAGCTTGGCAAACAATTGCAATCATTGAGAGATAAAGGAGTGTTGATAATAGGTAGCGGATCGCTTATACATAATATTCAGTTGGGTGCTCAGAAATTTCGCTCAGGGGATATGACTCCATTCGGCTGGGAACCGGAATACGATGAATGGATTAAGAAACAGATCGATTCGGGAAACTTTCAAAATGTTATAAACTACGAGACCAGTCATAAGCTTGGCAAACTTGCAGCGCCAACACCCGATCACTTCGTCCCTGTTCTTTACAGCCTTGGACTGATGGACAAGAAGGACGAAATCAATTACTTCTATGAAGGTATGGCAACTATTCCGGCCTTCAGCGAACGAAGTTTCATCATAGGAAACCACTTGTCATAGTATGAAAAATGTAGTTAAATGCAGTTGACAGTTTAACATTTTGTTGCAGTAAAGATGGCGGAAAATATAGCGATGCTGAGGGTAAAGGTGAAGGCGTATTTTGAGTTACTCAAGTTTCGCTTATCCTTTACCGTTGCATTTTCATGTGTATTTGGTTTCATACTTGCTTCGAATGAGGTTAACCTATTTTCGTTATTTATGCTTTTTGTGGGTGGCCTATTGGTATCAGGTTCATCAGCAAGCGTCAACCAGATAATAGAGAAAGAAAGAGATGTCCTTATGACCAGGACCGCAACAAGGCCGTTACCGACTTTGAGGCTTTCCACTAGTGAGGCGATTTGTTTTTCGATTATTTGCCTAGTCGCGGGAGTTGCTATCCTGCTTTCATTTACAAATCTACTCACAACGTTATTATCACTTCTTTCATTCATACTGTACAGCTTTGTCTATACACAGTTGAAAAGCAGTCGGACCAATCGCAGTGTTTGTAGGTGCTATTCCAGGTGCGCTGCCACCATTACTTGGATGGACAGCAGCAACAGGTACAATATCGTTCGAAGCACTGATCATGTTTGGTATCCAGTTTATCTGGCAGTTTCCACATTTTTGGGCGATCGCTTGGGTTGCTGATGATGATTACAAGAGAGCAGGATTTAAACTATTACCTTCGGGTGGCGGAAAAGATTTAAACACTGCAATTCAAATCATGATATATACAATGTGCCTTATCCCACTCGGATTACTACCAGCTACCTTTGGTATTACAGGCATTCTCTCCGCTCTTATAGTAACTGTGTGTGGTGTACTATTTTTTTCTCAGACATTCTTGCTCATGTATGCAAGAGATCGGAAAGCAGCTCTGAAAATAATGTTCGGTTCCTTCCTTTACTTACCTATTGTACAGCTTGCATATTTGTTTGATCGAATTTGAATTAAACTCATTTATGGATAAACAAAAAAGTAGTTGCAAAGAAGATACAAAAATTGTTGTCCCAGTTGTGGATTTGAACAAGTGCGAAGGAAAAAGGATTGTGTGGAAGTTTGCCCTTATGATGTCTTTGAGATGCGCGCAATCCCTCACAAGCAATTCAGCGATTTGAAATTTGTCGCCAAATTAAAACGCTAGTTCATGGGCGCGACAGTAGTAAAGCCTGATCTATGCCACAGTTGTGGCTTGTGTGTGAGTGCCTGTCCGGAAAAGGCTATTAAGCTGATAAGCATTTGATAGCGTACGGGCATGAGGTGTTAAATTCCATTGACGAAATATGGACCTACCGCAAGCAGCTCGGTATTCGCTTCTATCTTATAACTTTATCTTTTTGATTGCGTCAATTTTCAGTTTGTCTGAGATATGCGCATATCGCTCAGTAGATACAAGATGTTTATGTCCCAGTAACTTTGATACAGTATAGATGTCAACACCATGTGAAAGCAGGAGGGTAGCATGAGTATGTCTCGCAGAATGAAATGTGATTCTCTTGGAGATACCAGCTGCGATAGCCCACCGACAAAGTTCAATCGAAGTTTTGGAACTGTACTTAAGGTCATTAAAGATCACTCGATTTGATTCCAAACGATCACCGAGCAGTTCCTTCGCTTGTGGAGTTATCGGAAGTACATGATAGAGTTTTGTCTTCCGTTGTTTAAAATGAAGATACCAACCGTCAATAGCGTTACCTTTTACTTCGTCCCAGGTCAAGTGGGCAATGTCAGACCATCTTAGTCCAGTTAAAACACAAAATAGAAATGCCTCTTTCAAAACAGGCTTATCGCATTTTGTCTCGACAAGTCGTTTCACGTCGTTCAATGTGAGAAACTCACGCATGGCATTTTCAGCACGGATGGGCCTGGCCAGATTGGCCGCATTGCGTTCGATGATTCTTCGCTCGTATGCAGTTGTTAACGCTGTTCTAACTCTGTTGAAATAGGAGAGTGCTGTACTTGAACTGAGTCTTGGTTTTCCACTTCGCTTATCAACTTCAAGCAAGTAAGCTCTAAACTTTTCTAACCAGATATCATCAATCTCGTGAATGGTCGGGTTATCGTCTCCGAGAATACCAACACATGCTTGAAAGCAGATGCCCAATTACCAGCGTTGTTTTCGAACCTAATTTTTTCGCTCGCGAGTTCTGCAAAGAAGTCCCTAAACTTCGGACGCGGTTTTACGACAGCGGACCCATGGAGACCAGTTTGCAACTCAAGAATCCTTTTGTACTTGATTTGCTTGGCGAGTTCAAGCGTTGTTTTGTTTTCGACTATCGCGAGGTCATCGGTTGGCGGATTGAGATACAACTTCAGAAAATCGTAGGAGCGTTTGCCGTTCCAATAGGTATCGAGGTAGAGTGAGTAGCCACCGTTCTTGATCCGCCTCTGACAAAGACGAACGGGCTCTTTGCGATTGAGATCTGTGTTTCTTTTCCTTGGCATAGTCGATACAAAGGCTAGTGAAGACGTCTTATTTACCCGGTTTGATACCGGTACTTTTTGTTACTCGAGCACCATAGTAACAATCGAGTAACAAACTGACCTCCCGTACTGACTCTGTTTTGAACAAGACGAACAGCTAAGTATCTAATACTCACGCGAGTAATGACAACATCAACTTTTCATCTTGTATTTTGTATCAACTTGACTTTCAACGAATTCGAAAGATCACTTCCAGCTGAACCTTATGGAGTTATAAAAATCATTTCCTAAAGGTTCTAAATGATTGATTTATTGAGACGGCCTACTTGCCTACTCTAAGTCGAACTGGGCTTAGGTTGGCGGTAATTGAGGCTGAACGGGTTTGTTTGCTATAATAGAAAAGTCCAAATCCATCAATTCAACTGCACGGCTTATTGGATCGATAGACGATTCAAGTCTGATTGTACCGTAACTCTACCAGCACTTTAAACGATAGTAATTTGGGACTCAGCTTGGACTTTAGCGTCTTGATAGCGGTGACAGTAGCACAACCTTTGCTACTCAGTGCGTAAGTCGTCAAAAGGCTAGCTCGATGAAAGCGAAGAACGTCTTACTTGCCAGGAAAATTTGCAACCAGAATCTGTTGATAGAATGCCCTTCGGAAAGAGCGTGGGGAGTGAGTGCTACAGTTGCCTGCCGCCCAACTCTTTAACTCACCCAAACTTACTACTCACTTTCTACACTAATTGAAAGTGATGCAATTTTCCGCTAAAGTGCTATATTTTACTCAACCAGGTAGTGAAAGGACTATTCAAAAAATGAACATTACTTGTAAACTTTGAAACACGCCCTTTACTGCAAAGAATCAATTACAAATAGGAGTAGAGGTTGATATGTACACACGAATGATAGTGATACAGGATACATCTTTAATGCAGGTTTTCTTCCGCGACCTTTACGTCCATGTGCCCATCCAGACCGGGTGGTTAAAGCGGTTGTTTAGCTTTCCTAGTATATTATAACAATCCAGGTTGCAAATAATGCATTAGGGCGGCTCCAAGAAAGTCGGTTTTAATTAGGGAAAGCTTCTACAGTGATTTCTTCGGCATCAAAAAATCCTCATCTTGATTTAAGATGAAAATTGACTCGTCGGCAATCAAGGTTTCACGTAAACGCTCTCCGGGGGACCAAGGTAGCTTGGTTTTAACTTTCCCGTGTCGATCACAAATTTCTGAAACACTATTCCCGGATCAATCATCCAGATTTTAAGTGTGTGCTTTCCTGCACTAATTTTGTGTTTTGATTTTTTCGTTTTGATGTGATCTGCCACCGATTTTGTCCACCAACCTGCGTACTCATAGTCGGGCTTAATTTCACCCTCATTCATGTTAATTATTTGTGGCTGCTCATAGTCTATCGCAATAGCATATTTCAATCCGCCTTGCTTTTTGAAATCCTGGGTTGGTGACAGAAAAGCTTCCACCGTGATTTCTCCTGCATCAAAAACTGTAAATAGATATTCTAATTTGGGCGAACTCTTGTCAGGAGTTTGACTTGGAACATTAGCTGGTTCAACGATTACTGAAGAATGGGTGCGGCCTAGGTTAGGCACTACAGTCCAATGAAGACCCTTTGCATCTATCTTATTGCTAAAATTTGCGACTTCAATTGAGATTGCACCATTATTCTCGATAAAGCCGGATGCTTGTGGAAGATTATAACGTACGGGAATCTTAACCGCATATTCTTTACCTGCTCCTTTTATTAAGATTTCTCCGGTAACATTCTCCTTTGGCACTTTGTCCCAGTCGATGGTGACAAATACTTTTTCATCATACTCAATGCTGCCTTCAGTCTTAGATAGCTTTATCCAATTGTCTTTTGCTTCAACCGAGTAGTTTAACGTTCCCTTGCCCATATTAAAAATTTCTACGTAATAACTTTGCCGGTTAATGGGGTCAAAATCAATGAAGCTGCTGCTAAAAAGCGGATCGCCTTCAACGCTAAAGCCTCCCCAAGCGGGAGTAGGCCCATATTCAATTATATAACCAAGCTGAGGCGAACTATTAATTTCGACATAAGACACTGCGGGCATCACATTGGTCCGTGGGTGATTCCAGCTGGTATATCCCATATGCGTTTGCGACATCATGTGATTCCATTTGCCGTCTTCCAAATCTTTATGAAATTGACGAGTCAATTCAGCATCTTTATAAAACAACTCTTTCACTTTTTCAGCGTAAAAGTTTGCTGAGGACCTTCCTTGTTCCTTGTAAAGTTTGTTTTTTCCTGCAGCTACATACATCTCGTTTAGGTTGCAGCTCATTGCTATTGGCGAATGCACCAGTTGATAGAATGCCGACTTATAACTTTCAGGAAGTTGCGCATATACCTTACTGCTTTTTTCGAGTAGAGCCTTGAACTCGTTAACTACAATATCAGCCTCACGATAATTTTCAATACTATAGGTATCCGGCTTTAGCATTTCGGGTATGCGCCTCGAATTGTATTTCGTGTAAAGAGAAAGTAGTTCGCCAATTTCTTTGGCATTAGAATCACCAAATTGCTGTTTAGACCAGCTTACGTAATAGTCCGGCAAATCCTTCGCCTGAATTGCATCGGGTTGCCATGCATAATCAAGAAAAAAACTGATCGGGAATTCCATTGGTTTAATATCTCCTACGTTGACGAGCCAAAGATCTTTCACACCGAATTGATATGCTAGATTCATTTGTTCCCACGTTCGTTCTATCTGAGTAACGTTTTGCCATCTATATGACACAGGAGCGCCCACATAATCGAAATGATAATATATGCCATATCCTCCCTTGCGGTTTAAGTCTTCTTTTTTTGGAAGAATCCGTAGGTTTCCCCAATTATCATCGCAAAACAGGATAATAATGTCGTCATTAACACGCATTCCTTTATCGAAGTAATCTTGCATCTCTTTGTAAACAGCCCAAACCTGCGGAGTTTCATGAGCAGGTTTACCCGTTACATCCGCAATGATTTGGCGTTGATCTGCAATTATATTTTTCATTAAGTCCACGGCTGTTTCTTCACTCATAGCTTCATCGCCATCACCACGCATACCAACAGTAACTACGCTCTCGTAGTCTTTCATGCGTTCGATTCCTCCTCGCCAAAATTCCTGAAGTTTTTCCTTATTCGTTTTATAATCCCAGGCACCCCCCTTAAACCGGGTCCACTCGTGGTGTGCGCGCATCATGGGTTCGTGGTGACTCGTTGAGATAACGATGCCATACTCATCTGCGAGCCGGGGATTTTCAGGATCATCATCCGAAAATGCAGTGGGTAGCCACATGGCAGGCCATAAGTAGTTAGCTTTGTTTCTTAAAAGGAGCTCAAAAACTTTTTCATAAAAGTTATGGTTTAAGTTGCCGAATTTTTCTTTAGCCCAGTTCCTAAGTGCAGGAGACTCGTCGTTTATAAAAATACCCCGATATTTTACCGCAGGCCCTTCCGAAACATGACGACCTTTTTCAAGGTATATTTCATTACTTTTTTTGACGGGAACATCAGCCCACCAATACCACGGTGAAATCCCCATCGCTTCGGAAAGTGAAAATACCCCGTAAGCTGCCCCACGTCTGTCGCTTCCGATTATTATAAGAGCCTCGTCGATTTCCGGGAAGGGAGCTTCGATGGTTTGTATTATAAATCGTTCCCAATGGCCCTTGATGGATTCAACGTCTAATTTTTTCTCCGCAATCAATTTATCAATCAATCGGTTATTCCCAATAGTGCCAACTATAATGAGATTATTCATCAAAGAAGTGTGAGCATGGGCGACACGGGGCATTTTTCCAGAAACTTTTTGAATATCGCTGGCAAGAAATTCAACGGCTCGTTTAATCAGTACGTTTTCAGAGGTGTCGTAATAGATAGTTGCAGTTGTTGTTTTGCCGACTATTGCAAAATGATTGGTTTCCCTTTCGATCTTGTCACTTACCCTTATTTGCGAAAAAGATACATAAGATGATAGCACCAATAGTATTAAAACTGCCTTCATAAATTAGATCTCTTAAAAGTTGAAGTGAATTTCTAAAAAAAATGCGCTGACATATCGGTCAATACGGACGTTTGCCGTCAGGCCACCGTTTGCAATAATAGTATGAGGATTTTAGAATGAACGTGTAACAAATTAAACATCTATTATAATTTTTGAAACATTGGTTTAAAACCGCTTGAATACGGCTCGTATGCTATATTAAATGGTTGCTTCTGGGGCGCTTTACTTCGACCCTCTATAAAAGGTCTGTCAGATATTAATTTAAATTGCCCTCTCTAAGATTTTCTCTTGAAACGCATTCGAATTTTACTCATGGTTGTATTGGGCCTGGCCCTTGCTGCTAGGCTCATTATTAAGTATCGAAGTAGGCCAGATACTTGGAGCCGTATTTTTTATGGAATTGGAACCAATTCTTCCGCGCGAGCAGCAGATTTGAACCGGGATGGTATCCTTGATATAGTTCTGGGTGCTGGAGGGAAGGAGTTTGAATCCACAGATATGGCAGTAATCGCCTTGAATGGTTCCAATGGAGACACCCTATGGACAGTGGGAGGTTCAAATCAAATAGTCGGATCAGCAGCATTCAAAGATATATCTGGTGACGATGTACCAGACGTATTCATAGGTGGAAGGACAGCTCAATTGTATGCGATCAATGGAGTGTCTGGTGGCATCATATGGCAGTATTTGAAGCCCAACCAAGTATCGGACTCTCAGCCGGATACGACTTTGCTAAATTTTTTTAATTTGCAATTTATTCCCGATCAAAACAGGGACGGGGTAGACGACATCTTAACTGCATTTGGCGGGTATGTTAATGCTGAGCCAGATGATTTCGACCGACCAGCAGGAATGCTCATGATACTGGATGCAACGAGCGGGGAAGTTTTGAAAAGATCTGCCGTACCTGATGGAAAGGAAACTTACATGTCACCAGTGGTTTATGATTTTGGCGATGGATTAACGATAATTTTTGGAAGCGGAGGTGAAACGGTTTCCGGAAATTTATATGCATTGCAACTCAAGGATTTTATGACTTCCGGCACAAGAAACAGTATTAAAATCGATGCCAGTGATACTAAGGGATTTGTTTCTCCGCCCATCATTGCAGATATTACAGGAGATGGAATCGGTGACATTGTTGTGTCTAACATGGATGGATACATGAAGGCCTACAACGGAAAGGATTTCTCACCAATCTGGTCAAGAAAAATACATCCCCTCGGAGAAACTCAATCAATGCCTGGTCCACTCTATTTTGATGATGACAAGGTCGTGGACTTTTTTGGTAGTTTTAATATAGGTAAGTGGCCTAAAAATGATACTACTATTCATGTAGTTATTTCAGGTGTCAACGGTCAAGAAATCTTTCGTGATACCTTAGGTGTGCTGCAATTCTCTTCTCCTGTTTGGCTTAACTACAATAAAGATTCATATCCAGATTTGATACACCTGATAAACATACAGATGAGAAATGTTTTGTATCCCATATATAAAACACAGCTCATAGTTTATGAAGGCAAGACAGGATCAAAAATTCCACTTGACTCGCTTTATGAGGGCAAGGTGTTGGGCTCCACGCCCTTGGTCACGGACTTGGACTCGGATGGCAAAGTGGATGTTATTTACACGTATATGACACAATTCGATGAGTTCATTACTTATCGTGATCTGGTAATAAAGCGTATTGAGTTAGATATTGAAATGAACGAAAACCTTTGGGGAGGTTATATGGGGACAGACTACAGCAGCATTTTTAAAAAACGCTGAGTTTAAGCACTACATCCTTTGCAGTTAAATTGCTTTTTTGTAGAATAGATATGGGTTTTGTAAAGAGTGGCTCGTTCAGTAAGATCTTGACTAAAAAGCTCATCGATAACCAATCGTTCGGCCCGAAATAGTTATTTGGTGTTTTTAACGATAGTCTGCCACATCTTTTCTTATAAGGTTTGTCATTTTTTAAGGTTAGGGTATGTATGATCTTGATGTTTAGGACTCTTCTGCTATTGGTGTTTTCGTTCTTGGGACTGCCTGTGTTGGCACAATTTCAAAGTCCTACAGTCGTCCCGGTCGCGCCTGAGGAACTGCCCAGCGCATTTGTGCGATGTTTCCATAAGGACAGTAGGGGCTTCATGTGGCTTGGCACGGGAACAGGTCTAGTACGTTATGATGGCACCGAAGTCTATCGGTATGAGCACGTCCCTGGGAATAAAACTACTATTACAGACAACAAGATAAATGCCATCATTGAAGATAAAAATGACAACCTTTGGATTGGTACGGCACAAGGTTTGGTAATTTACAATCGTGAGAGGGACAATTTCATTAATGTAGATTCGATTTCAGGAAACAGAAATTACCTCAATGGCAAGTATGTTAGTGCTTTGTGTAGTGATCGAAAAGGAAGAATATGGATAGGAACACTAGGCCAAGGGATCAATATATACGATCCGAAGGAATTCACATTTACCCATTTTAAGGATAGTACTTCCAATAATATTATTTCGCCAACTAATTACGTCTTATCTCTTTACTTGGTTGATAGTGCCGTTTGGGTTGGTACAAAGGGTGGACTGAAACTTTTGGATGTACATAGTCTAAAAACAGCACCGTTGTCAATATCTGACCAGAGTATCACCTCTAAAGAAATTACACAAGTAAAACAAGATGGAGTGGGCAATATCTGGTTGGCAACAATAGATATGGAAATTATAAAGTTGTTCAAGCAGAATAAATTCTATCGGATTGACAAAACTATACTCAGGCGCAACACTTTTCCAGGAGCCGAAAGTAACATTCTGACTATCTCTATCGATGAAAACAACAATGTCTGGGCGGCCGGTGAAAAATCGGGACTGAATTATCTGAACACCACAACTAACGAGGTCATTTGCTATGAGCCTGAAGAGGGCAACCCCAGGAAACTGCCGACAAATTCCATCAGGGCCATCTATGTGGATGACACCGGAATTGTTTGGGTCGGCACTTACAACAGAGGCGCGTACATGATTGATAGTAAAGCAAAGAGATTTACCTCATATGGGCGAAGCGAATTTCTGAGAGCTGGCTTCACCGGAAATAATGTAAGAGATATTGCGGAAGACAATGACGGCAACATTTGGATTGTCTGTGACGGAGGAGGGCTTGGAAAACTGGATGTGAAGACAAACAAGATACATTATGATAAGGAAATAAATAACATGGTGGGCACACCCTACCTCTCTGCACTTCTCCTTGATGATGATAAAAATATTTGGATAGGAACGTTGGGGCGGGGGGTGTTCAGAGTGAACATCAAAACACGGGAAGTAAGGCATTTTAATATTGAGTCAAATGGCTTCGGTGATAATAAGATATCTTGCCTTTACGAGGATAGTCGAAACATCATCTGGGCGGGAAGTGTGGGAAGTGGGCTTTTTTATTTTGATCATAACTTAGCCACATTTGTCCCTCTCAATGAAGAACAAAATGCTGATTATGTCAGAAAGTCGGCTTACGTAACCTCCATATTGGAAGATGCAGACTCCGCTCTCTGGATCGGAACATATTTCGGACTATATCGTCTGCGACACGGCGAATTTGATGGTTACAAAGTGACTTTGTATACCAAGGATAACCAACCTGGTGGTATTGGCAGCTATGATATTCAGACTATACACGAGGACCAAAAAAGAAACTTATGGTTTGGAACTGGTGATAACGGGATGGCTGTGCTTTCTTACCATAGTGCAACATTTGATAAGGTACAAAAACAGAATGGATTGGTCAGCAACGTAATTCGGGCCATAATAACAGATCGCAATGGTGATGTCTGGATCAGCAGTAATATGGGGTTAATGAAGTATAATCCAATTACCAATTTGTTTAGTAACTACACTAAAGAAGACGGGCTACCCTCCAATGAATTCAATACCCACACGTGTCTGGCGGCACATGATGGAAAGTTTTACTTTGGTAGCGATCAGGGTTTAGTGGCTTTCCATCCAGACAGTATTTATAGTAATTCCAAAAAGCCTGGTATCTATTTTACGGATCTGAGGCTAAATAATCGATCTGTAAAAATCGAGGACCCGAATTCTCCACTAAAGAAGCACATTAGTCTTTCGAGCGAAATTCAGCTTTCCTATGGCCAGCGTTCTTTCGCAATAGGTTTTGCTGCGATCAACTACAGGCGGTCGTCGCGAAGCCAATACTGCTATAAATTGGAGGGATTTGACAATGATTGGAATTGCGTTGGTTCGACTAACAGGGCAACTTATACGAACATGGATCCGGGGCACTATGTTCTTCTTGTTAAGGCATTCAATAACGATGGGATTTCAAGTGAGGCTCCTGCGCGGCTTGATATTACAATTCTTCAAGCTCCTTGGAAGACATGGTGGGCCATTCTTTTATACCTTTTGCTGATTACTTCAACTGTTTACTATCTTATCAAAATCCGCATCGAAAAGATTAAAATCAAGTCGCAGCTGCAACTTGAGCGCTTGGCTCACGAAAAAGAACATGAATTGAGCGAGTCAAAAACCCATTTCTTTACGAACGTATCGCATGAGTTCAGAACGCCACTCACCCTTATGATGATGCCACTTGATAGCATAATGGCAAATGAAGATTTAGAACAGCCTATGAAAGAAAGGCTCAATACAATACGTACCAGTGCCGGTAAAATGCTGCGTCTGGTAAATGAACTCTTAGATTTTAACAAACTCGAAAGCTCTAAATTACGACTTCAGGTTACTAACGGGGATCTCGTTCAATTCATTACAGACGTAGCGTCTGTATTTCATGATCTTGCTGCGAAAAGAAATATTCAATTTGGAATAGATTCCACGGTCGGTTCACTTGAAGGGTGGTTTGATCATGATAAACTTGAAAAAATTGTGACCAATCTTCTTTCCAACGCATTTAAGTTTACCCCAAATGGCGGTCAGATTAATGTGATGATAAACTCAAAAGATTCAATACTTGGTGATGATCAGAAAAAATTTTCGTCAGTGGAGTTAACCGTTATTGATAATGGTATCGGTATCTCCGAGGAGGAATTGCCTTTTATTTTTGATAAATTCTTTCAGGCCAAATCGTCATTCAAAATTGCTAATCCAGGAACAGGCATAGGTCTTTCATTGACAAAAGGACTTGTAGAGTTACATCAAGGTAGCATCAACGTTGAGAGCATTCCCGGTTCCGAAACAAAATTTGTGATTGTTTTGCCAATCGATCGCCAGGCATATAATGATCAAGACATCAGCGGAGCTCCTGGATATATGATTACTTCTAATGGAGTAAGTAAAATCGATTCTGCGGAAGACGAAGATCTTCATACAGCTCAAATACTTCTCGTAGAAGACAACGATGAATTGCGGAAATACATTTCTCTTGAACTTCGGCAGCAATTTACAGTGCATGAAGCCAAAGATGGTCAGGAGGGTTTGGACTTAGCCTATGAGAAAAGCCCTGATTTGATCATTAGTGACATACTTATGCCTTTCAAAAATGGTATAGACCTTTGTAAAGAGGTAAAATCTAATCTGAAAACGAGCCATATCCCGTTCATATTGCTGACGGCTAAAGCTATGCTAGACGATCAGATTAAAGGAATTTCTATGGGCGCTGACTTATATATTACAAAGCCATTCAACATCCGTTTTCTGATCGCACATGTAAACCAAATCATTGCATCGCGCCAGCAGCTGTATGCCCGGTTCAGTCA
>DASPIZ010000096.1:0-5876 GCA_035628875.1 Ohtaekwangia sp.
CCGCCCACATAAGGTTGCGCAAACAGTGTGTCGACTACATCCGTAAAGACTACATGCGAATAATTTGATTTCATGGCAGAATCCAGCGCAGCGATACGGTAGTGATAGCGTAATTTGTGATCAAATGTATCGTGATCTTCATACGTAGTTACGTCTGGTCCAACCGTTGCAATGGCACTAAAGTTTTGTCCATCGGTACCCCGTTCAATAAGGAAGCCGGTTTCATGGTCAGTATTATCGGTCCATGTCAGATTAAAAGCAGGTGCCGTATAATTTACAGTAAGATCACGTGGAGCGGCAGGTGCTGCGTCACCGGTAGATACACCATAAAGTGTAAACAGCAGATCAACCGGAGGCTGCGGAATGGCCTTGTAGAGTGGCGACCAATCTCCTTGTGTAAGATTAATATCGCTGGGTATATTGTTTTTGAGGTATGCCGGATTTCCTGTTACATAATCCGTTGTTTTCCAATGCCATCTTTCATCCGGCGCGGGCCGACGATTTTGGCCGAGTATCGACAACCAATAAACTCCGGACCCCAAGAAAACTGAATCTGGTAAAACAAGGTCAAAGTCGGCACTTGTATAGCCGTATGGAATCAATCCACTGGAATAAACTAACGCACCAGGCTCACCGCTATCATCAGCATAAATAAGCATTTCGCAAGCAAATAATTCGTTCTCTGGTATTAATGGAACCGAGACACCAGGTGCATGGAGCCGGGTAATAACCCAGCTTTGGCCACCGGGAATTTCAAAATCATCGGCGCTTTGTGCAGCAGCATACGGATAGTCGGGGTGTCCATACGAAGTACTAGTGCCATACACAGGAGTATCCTGCGTATACAGAATTTGTGCTTCACTTTGTACGTGCAGTGCTGAGGAAAAGCAAAGGCATAAGAAAGCCGTAAAAAGCAATACGTTGCCTTTTCTGGAGGGTAATTGTTTTTTCATACTTAACGGGATTTTTTAAATGAATATATTTAAAAGAATCCTGTTTAAAGCAGACAACGGTTTAATTATCGTAACTTTAGACAGAAATAAAACCTGCAAGTAAGCGATGACCTGATGTACGCGGAACCTGATGCAGCATTAACCTGTCATCTGTTGTTTCATTTTACTTCTTTTTTTAATATCTTGTTATCATTCTATTACCCTTTAACGTTTGCACAGGTGCAATCTGAATTTATCAAGCAGGCCGAATTCAAAGGCGCTAATTTAGCCGTTCAAGCAACGCTAATTACTGAACTTGCGATCCTGTTTATATTGATCACATTCACCGTATCAGTCAGTGGCGCTGTGAATTTGTTTGTAAGCATATTATCTGACACAGTGGGAATTCTCAATTGTTTTTCTTTCGTCATTTTAACCTTTGCCTTTTCATTTTTTCTTGGTAAAAAAGCCGGAGTTGCAATCATATTTAAGAAGAGACATTATTTGTTGACAAGTTATGCGGCTGGTATTGCCATCGTAGTCTTGTCTACGTTAATCAGTTCAACATTCTCCATAATAATACAAGCCATTACAGGGCCAATGCAGGAAAATTGGTTGTTACTTTTTGTTGCAAAGCCAGTTGTGTGGATGATAATACTAAGTGTTATACCCATCGTGATAGCAGGCAGTTGGTATGGCCTACGAATTGTTAAAATAAAATATGCTGCTGGTTCTTCGTATATTGTTCAGAAGGTAAGTTCCACTACAGACTCCGAATCACACGACATGGGTTACCTGCTGCAAAAACATCATCGGGAATATCTTTTGTAACCACACTTCCGGCACCGATCACACTACGGTCGCCAATCGTTACACCCGGGCAGATCACAACACTACCGCCCACCCAAACGTCTTCACCAATTTTAATCGGTTTAGCATATTCTAAACCTGTTGCGCGTTCTTGATAATCCATAGGATGTGTGGCTGTATAGATTTGAACATTAGGACCAAAAAGCGTGCGACTTCCAATCCTTACATAAGTAACATCAAGTACCACGCAATTGAAATTAAAAAACACTTTCTCACCAAGGATCATATTACTGCCATAATCACAATAAAACGGAGGCTGTAGCCATAAACCTTTTCCTGCATTGGATATTAATTCATTGAGTATACGAGACCTTGCCTCAGTTTCATTTTCAGCCGTGTCATTCAATTGTTTGATGAGTAACCTGGTTTTTAATCGTTCATCTGAAAGTTGTTTATCAAGTGCGTCGTATAGCTCGCCAGCCAGCATTTTTTCCTTTTCGGTTTTCATAATAACTTTTTAAAGAGCTTGAATGTAAGAACTAAAAAACAATACCTTGGATTAGATTGAATTTGTCTCAAGATAACTGGTCAGCTAAACCTTCTGTGATTTTTTCCGTATTCCCGAACTTGCGGTGAGAAACTATTTATATAGTATTATAGTCTTTGACACACACTAACAGAAAACGCCATAATAGCCAGTCGTTGTTATGGGTGCTGTTCCGTCGCGCGACTTTTTCCAAATTTATTTATTGCCTTACGTTGTGATCCATAAATACCGGTCTGGCCACTGAAATAGTAAGCCGTGAAACAGGCAATGGCATAATACAATACATGCTGTGATCCAAAAAGTTCAATGCCCATCATGGTACAGGCTATCGGTGTATTCGTGGCACCGGCAAAGACAGCAATGAATCCGAGGCCAGCCATGAGGTCAAGCGGCGCTCCGGTAATCACAGCAATTGAATGCCCGAGTGTTGCGCCAATGAAAAACAATGGTGTAACCTCACCACCTTTAAAACCCATGCCCAATGTAATCGCGGTAAGGAGTAGCTTAAGTATCCAGCTATAATGCGTCGCACCGCCTGGTGAAAATGCAGAGACAATACTTACGCCATTCGGATCGGGAGTCGTTACACCTAAACCAAGATAATCGAAAGTACCCATGGCATAACTTATCCCGATAACAAGTACGGCTCCGATAACAGGGATTAGCCATTTCCTGGAAATATACAGATTACTTGTATCCTTGATCAGGTGCATCAGTTTTGAAAAAAGAAATGCAGCCACACCAAAAGCTACGCCCGATCCAATCACTTTCAAAAGAAGTACAAGATCAAATGGAAAAAACGATAATAATTGTTCACCTGTTCCGCTGAAGGGAATGGAATAATGGGTATGGGGAACGCCTACGGTTGTACACGTTATATCGGCGATCACACTGGCGATAAGACAGGGTACCAATGCGTCGTACTTTATTCTTCCGATCGTTAAAACTTCCAGGGCAAATAGGGCTCCCGTTATGGGTGTTCCAAATACAGCACTAAAACCTGCGGCCATACCGCACATCAACAAAATACGTTTATCTTCCTGTTTGAGCTTATACCATTTCGCGAAAAGCGAAGAGATGCTTCCGCCCATCTGTACGGCCGTGCCTTCACGTCCGGCAGAACCCCCGAAAAGATGGGTGAGTACGGTGGTAAATAAAATGAGTGGCGTCATCCGGAATGGTACACCACCACCGGGTTTGTGGATCTCATCCATGATGAGGTTATTTCCTGCATCCGCATTTTTGCCCGCAAACCGATAGAGTAAGGTTATTACAACTCCAGCCAGGGGAAGCAAAAAGATCAGCCACATGTTCGACCAACGCGTTGTGGTGGCCCATTCCAGCAACCAGAGAAATAAGGCGACGAGTAATCCGATAACAATAGAAACAGGAACAATAAGGACAGTCCAGTACAATAATTGTCTGGCAATGGAAAATTGTTCTAATGAATTTCTAACTTTTTGCATCCTGCAATTCCATGTCGTTTAGGTAAGCTTGCGTAAACCTTTGCGGCAGGGCAATAAAAATAAAGTGTAACTAAACGACATTGAAATGTAAAAGATTACGATTTGCAGGCGTCATCATTTCCGCGAAAGCGGAACATGCAAGGCAGACACCATTGCCTTGTTGATAGCCAAAATTAAAATAAAACCTTCATTTTGAGTGATTAATCTTTCTATTTTTGTCGCCTTAAATGTGATGTGAATCATGAAATCAGTGTTTTGTAAAACAATTATGTGTTGCTTTTTGTGGATGGGCACAATCGCGGCGTTTCCCCATGGCAACCTGATTAAAGGAACTGTTACGGATTCAGTAACGGCGCAGCGATTAACAGGCGCTTCTGTAATCCTGGATGATAATCTTGCATTTGCGTCAACGGATCAGCTGGGTAATTTTCGTTTTGATGGTTTGGCTGACGGTGAATATACAGTTAGGATAAGTTTTATCGGATATCGGATATATACTACCACGGTTACGGTATCCGGCAGCGAAATAAAAACACTGGAGATCAAGCTTATGCCTTCAACACTCAGGCTTGATGAAGTTATCATCTCCGGTGCTTATTCTTCTGAACAAACGATGACATCAATCAGTAAAATCGATATTGCTTTAAGACCCCTGGAATCTTCTCAGGACATCTTACGGATGATACCCGGTGTCGTTACCGCCCAGCATGCAGGAGGAGGAAAGGCAGAGCAAATTTTTTTACGTGGTTTTGATATTGATCATGGTACCGACATTTCGCTTACCGTAGATGGGATGCCAGTGAATATGGTTTCTCATGCGCATGGACAAGGCTACGCCGATTTACATTTTGTTACGCCTGAGCTCATCGAATATGTAGACTTTAACAAAGGACCATACTACACCAGTATCGGTGACTTCAATACAGCCGGGTACGCTAATTTCCATACAAAAAATTCGTTGGAGCAGAGCAGCGTGAAATTCGAAGCGGGAAGATTTGATTCGTATCGCACGGTGGCCATGCTCGATCTGCTGGGTGATCATGTTAAGAATCAAAATGCATACGTGTCCGCGGAATACTATTATACCAACGGACCATTTATTAGTCCGCAACATTTTAACCGGCTTAACTTATTTGGTAAGTTCAATGGGTTTATTTCTGACGATAAGATCTTAAACGTTAGTGTATCTGCATTTAAAAGTGAGTGGGATGCATCCGGCCAGATTTCAGAACGGGCTGTTGAATCGGGTATGATCAGCAGGTTTGGTGCTATTGATGATACGGAGGGCGGACTGACAGGAAGAAATAATGTTAACGTTTCGCTTACAAAAGTTTTTGAAGATGGATCAAGCTTCAAAAATCAAATTTATTATTCGCGTTATACCTTTGAGCTTTATTCCAACTTCACTTATTTTTTGAATGATCCTGTTAACGGAGACCAGATAAAACAAAAGGAAAGCCGGGACATTTACGGTTATATGGGAACCTTTCAGAAAGCGTTAGCAATTGGCAGCAAAAACCTTCGATTCGAAAGTGGTTTCGGCATTCGTTATGATGACATCTCCGATATCGAACTGTCGCATGTGAAAGCGCGGAGCACATTCTTAAATCCAATTGCATTGGGTGATGTTGATCAGATCAACAGTAACGTATATGTTGACGCGACCCTTAATCTGACACCTTCATTAACATTAAACGGCGGATTGCGGTATGATATTTTTCAATTTCAGTACGTCAATGGATTGGATAACGTTTATCAAAGACAATCGGAATCAAAAACGGCAATTAGTCCTAAGCTGAATCTTTATTTTACAATAAACCCGCAGCTACAGCTCTATTTAAAGAATGGTATTGGTTTCCATTCTAACGATACCCGGGTCGTTGTAGCACAACAGGGCAAGCAAATTTTACCAAAGGCTTATGGAACAGATCTCGGCGTGTTTGCCAAGCCATCTAAATCCATTTTAATAAACGCAGCCCTGTGGCAATTAAAGCTTGACCAGGAATTTGTTTATGTTGGTGATGAAGCAGTTGTTGAAGCAGGAGGAGAAACACAACGATATGGCGTTGACCTTTCGATAAGATACCAGGCGCTGGACTGGCTCTTCTTTGATGTTGATGG
>DASPIZ010000097.1:0-17759 GCA_035628875.1 Ohtaekwangia sp.
TCCATTTGGCGCAAGACGTTACGGGATTCTGTTTGTTTATTTCCGGGGAAACACCGGTGGGATTAGCATCTAAAAAAATTGTTCAACAAAAATCAAAGATGCTATGAAAACGAACATGCAAAACGAAAGAGTTTTCCTGACAAAAGAATTACAACAGGACAACGTATTTGTAAAAAGCAAACTGGCAGAACTTTCTTCACTCACCGGTATGCCTTCAAGAAGAGGACTCGAAAGAGCACTGGTATCTGAAAATCAGATCGTGAACGTAGTGAGTGATTCTTACGGACACCTGCCTAATGAAAAATTCTTCTATGAAGTGGAAGCCAGATTAATCAGTGAAGGGATCGGCTACCAAACCAGGTCGATCAATAGAGAAAACAGATCCTTTGCTGTTGACTACATCTTGTGCGACGAAAGCCTGCATATCAAAATCAAGAACGGTATGGATAAGCTCAGGCCAATGTTAAGATTCATCAATAGTTACGATGGATCATGCCGGACTGCTGGATACTTTGGATTCTTCCGTGAACTTTGCTCAAACGGGCTTCATGTAGCACATTCAAACATTGGCTTCAGCGTGAAGCACAAGGGAGATATTGTTGAAGTAGTAGTGCCGGAGATCAGGCTAATGGTAGAGAAGTTTATGGACAACGAGTATTACAGCCTGCACCGGAAATTTGAAGTTCTGGCTGAACGCCCTATTAAGGATTTGAAAGACTTCGTAAAGGTGACTGCTGAGAAATTTAAACTATTTCAGTACGAATGCAGTGCGAAAAATCCTGAACCGTCTTTGAACGCGAGGATGGTATTGGATATTATACATAGGGAGAGTAGGCTGTTACACGCCCAACCTTCGCTTTGGGTTGGCTACAATGCTTTCAATGCGGTACTACACGGTAAGCTTAAGAAAACCTTTGAGGCTCAAAAACAACTTGACTCGAAGATTTTTGAACATTTGTTAACAGTATAAAGCACGAGGGGGCTTACGCCCCTTTTTTTGTTCGCTGAATGCCGTCAGCACTAGCGCCGTGAATTAATCTTAAGCTTGATTCCGCCAATGTCTTTTGCTTTACTTTTCTTTATCATGTCTTTGAGAAGGTCATTTATATCATTGTGGGATTTATAAAGGTAAGATAGATCTTCAGCATGAAGTTCTGCTTGAATCATGCCGGTTTTCGTCACGCCGCTTTCGTCATTGTGCAAAAACAATTTGACGTTCTTATACTCGCGAAGAATAGATAGACTCTTTGACGCAAAACTAACCGAGTTTAAAATAAGATGATCGTGATTTGCTGGTGACAGGTTCAGCTTAAGCATGGAAAGGAAGTCCATGAAACCCTCCAGTACATTTACAGAATCAGACTTGTTTCTCACGATAGTAATATCTTTTGGGCTTGACGACCCTTTGAAAAGGGAATTCCTAAGCTCGAACCCTCCCGACCTGTTTTGGAAACCTACAGCAAAGTACGTTTTATCTTTAAGTTTAAACGTTACGTCCTTACAGTATTGGTCTGCAACATTGAAGTCGATGCCCCGGGAGTTGAGGTAATGGACAAGCGCCTGATGGAATCCAAGTGGTCTGACGTCTTCTATACTAATCAATGGTTCCCTTACTGCTGAGTAGGACCTGGCCGTGTAAGACTTTATGGGTAAAGAGTAATGATTGTTAAGAACTTCTATTAGGGCCTTTACATCCGAGGTTTGATACAATCTTAGTGCGAGATCAAATAATTTTCCACCTTCACCAATCCCATGATCGTACCAACGGTTAATTTTATCGTCCACTTTAAAGGATGGTGACCGTTCTTTCGCCCGTATTGGTGAGATATACCACGAGTTGCGGCCAACTTTTCGCGCAGGGTATATGCCTTCCTTCTCAAGAAATTCCACGATGGGGATCTCATTCAATTGCTTTATGTTCATACCTGTTTTTATGAACGAAGCTAAGAGGGAGGATGATGTAATCAAGGCCTTCCATTTTCTTTGAAGTTTTTTGTGTACGTACAAGTACATCGAGAAAACTCGTTCCTAGGTTTTGGCACGAAATGTTAAAATTTAATACAAGAGCCTAATTCCCTTTGAAGGTAAGTATTGGGCACAACGGCTTAGGATAAAAATAAAATTATAGTTTGGTTGTAACGTAAATACCAAATCTGCCACCACATCTATAACCTGACTTATTGTTATGTTGGCTGAGACTGCTAGCCATTTTTACTTTTGAAAACTTTCGTCCGCAAATACCACATTGATAAATATACTTTGGACCTGACCGTCTTCCGCCGCCGGTTCTGCGCACTCTGGCTTTAGCCGGCCTGTTAGGATCAAATAGATAAGGATTCTCTGGTTTTTCTCCCGCTTTAGATAGCTCAATTGAGTATTGAGGTTCAAATTGTTCATCGGTGATTTCTATTGATTGGAAGTTCTCAGCAACCAGGGAGCGTACGCCAGGTTGGCTACTTCCGCCAATCCTGTTATAGACGTATAAATACTCCCTTTGCGCGCCATCTTTACGTTGCAGGTATTTTAAAGCATACGGTTCAACTATTCTTTCAGCGCCATTGTATCGAATTTTCAACAGCGTTTGTTTACGGCCCGCCTCGATAATCGGTATTCTGAGTTCCGGCCCGAAGTATGCGAATTGATGGTAACCATTATCAGGATAAATGCTGAAAAGATTTTCCAATTCCAGTAGGAATAGATCGATTGCTTCTTTTACGTCCATTACCACCGACTTCGCGCAAACTATCCCCTTAATCCAATAAGATTCAAAGTAGCCAAAAGGAGTTTGCTTCAATATATTCTTTAATACATGAGGGTTTCGGCCAAAGATTGTCTTCTTGATTAAGGACTCAATTACTTCCCTTTTATTCAACGTACCACCAATTAGTTTTATTGAATATGCATAATCAAATAAATCAGGAGCGTGCTGGCGCTGAAGCAGGCATTTCAGTTTCGTTGCAATAATCTCCTCAAGCTTCATACATCGAATACTACAATTAAGCTTGGTAGCATCAGAGTATGGGTGTATTAGTGTTACAGTTTGAAGGGGCAGCAGAACTTTATCAAAACGTGTAACGTCCATTGCAATCTTCAGCTTGATGTGATCACCCATCCCATAAAAGTCCTTAAAGTATACTCGCAGTTCAAAGACTTTTAAGTCAGGAATTGGCGCCTCACTTGCAGAGAATTTTTCTTCAATCTTATTCTCAGATTTTAGGAACTTAACACCGGCGTTTTGTTCAATGAAATCGCAGACCTTATTGACTTCAGCAAGTAGTTTTTCTCGTGCAACATCATAAGGTATTCCAAAATCTAAATCAGACGAAAACCGCGTATTCTCAAAATACCCTTTACGCAACGCATTACCACCTTTTAGGAAGATGACGTCTTTAAGATCGCTCCCAGTAAAAATGCCGAATAATATCCACCCGAATACGTAGTCCTTTTCTACGCTCGTTTGAGGAATTTCAAACTCTTTTGCTTTGCGATCAATTTTTTCTTTGTTAATCATGTCGCTATCCAAGGCGCAATGGTTAAAGCAAATATAATGAACTGCCCGGTCATTGGGGTCATTTATCGCGTATACACTGAGATTATGTGTCGTTTAAGGGATTGAGTGAATTTTAACTTGGTAAAGGCAACGAAGACTTTTTCTCATATTCTGTATCTTCGCTAGTTAGATATTGAATAAATATGATTTTTAAGGAACGGACGTTAATGCAACTCGCAGATATGATCTGTGGCAATTTTCCAAGTGAGTCGAGCTTTTTTAACTATAGAAGTAGTAGCTACCTGACAGAATTTTTTCAAGACGCAGGTACTAATTATTCTCATGATGGTTCAACTAGAAATCGTTGGGTTGCTGAAACACTTCGATCAATTTTGAATGAACCGCAATCACATCCCCATTTCCCATCTGATGCATTTTCTTTGGTCATTCGTACACTTATGGATCAAAGTGATGCAAAAAATGAAGCCTCGGAGAGGCCAGGAGCATTGGCACTATTAAACACGGCATTATCACGAGAAGGATTTGAGGCATTTTATGCTCCAGACAAAAAGTGCTATTTACGGCACATTGAAACAGCAACGGTAGTTAATGCATTTGCTAACCCACACCGTCCATTTTCAGCAACGGAACTTAAAAAGCGCGAACAGCTAAACGCGCATCTTGATAACGTTTCCGAAGATGAATTTATTGCGGAAATCTTGTTGCCACTTTTTCGTCAGCTTGGCTTCCATCGCATAACATCTGCCGGACACAAAGATAAGGCGCTTGAGTACGGGAAAGATGTATGGATGAAATTCGTCCTTCCAACTCAGCACGTCATCTATTTTGGACTACAGGTTAAGAAAGGAAAGCTTGATGCAGCCGGAGCCAGTAAGTCGGAAACTGCAAATGTCGCTGAAATTCATAATCAAGTAACAATGATGTTGGGTCACGAAATTTTCGATCCGGAGATTGGAAAACGGGTTCTTGTAGACCATGCTTTCATAGTCGCTGCGGGAGAAATCACCAAAGCAGCCCGGAATTGGTTGGGAAATAAGTTGGACGCATCAAAACGGAGCCAAATCATGTTCATGGATCGAGATGATATTTTGAATTTATTTACTGTCGCTAATCTTGCCCTGCCGAACGCAGCTGCGCCAGAGGCACAATCCAATGACGATCTCCCGTTTTAGTGATGAGTTGCGGAAGCCTGTTTTCAGGTTACTTAGGAGCATCCAGGTACGGCTCCTATAATCAGTCTTGGCTTGAATACAAGAGGAGTTGGCGAAGCTCATTTTCTTTTGCCGTTTAATCGAGATCAAAAATTAAGGGTGAATCTTCTTTTATGTAGGTCGCGATATCCTTTCGATATTTACGAATGACGCCATCAAAAATTTCCTGCACGTTAGTGGCAACCCAGTACTGACAATTTTCAGGAGGTGTCTCATCCATCTCCAAATAATCCACATAGTCGTTTGTCGTGAAGAAATGGTAGTTAAGTTCAACGACAAAGGTGAAGTGTCTGATAAATAAATTACGGGCATCCACCTCAAATTGGTCTAACATTTTATGGCGATCTTCGATGTGTACTTTATTGTCATTGAAAAGCATGAACCGAAATCTATTGAAGTGCATGTAGCTGTTGCATCGGTCGGAAATCTGTTTGTATACAGCGTCATCAAAAAAATTATTAACTTTTGATAGCCATTCCGACCTGTTTATATACTCTTTAACCTTAGCTTTCTTTGGAAATTCCTTTGCACCGCTTACCCAATCATCAACTTCCTTTACTACCATATTATCGATGTTGTGATTATCTTTTATATAAAGTGTAATGTAGGTTGTTAACAAAATTGATTCGTAATATTTTCTCAGCAATGCATAGGCATCGCCAATTCTTCCCTTGTATAGCGTATCCTTAACGGAATGGAGCGTACCTGAAATTGAGGTAAATGCATAAGTTTCCATTGAAAATGGATGTTGCAATCCATCCGTTGTAAAGTCAATCGTTCTGTCGGAAATATCCTCGTAGAATTGCCCATATGTGCCCAAATCTTTAAACACGGCATGGTTGGTATATTTTTCATCCATATTCAGTATGATACATTTTGCCCATACATCTCTTGTCGGACTTTACAGTGTTCTAATCAACCGAGGCTTTTAAGGTCGTGTGACATAGCAATCGGTTTTCATGCAAAGGATTTGGCCTATGACTATCCGCAAGGTAGATTTTCTTCGTGTTCACCAGCCCAACTAGAACTATTCAAATGCCATATATTTCCTTACGTCTAATAAATGCAGGTCGGCCACCTTCGAGGATGTCGCAACAAAGGTCTCTAGTTTCTTTTCTATCAATTGATCCCCGATCAGTAATTATAGACCGGACGTTGGTGCTTTTTAAAGGAATTACAAGTTCGGCGTCACCCAAAACAGCAATGTTTGGATTATGAGTCACAATAATTACTTGCCGCTTCTCTTTAATTTTTCGAAGGTTGGACACAATAGTTTTGGATATGAATTCACTGTCAAGATTGTCTTCGGGTTGATCAATGAGCAATGGCACTTTACTCTTTGACTGTAACAGGATGGCGAGTAGGATTGATTGCTGCTGTCCCAATGACAGAAAGGAAAGGCTTCGTTGGGCGATTTTCTTGTTACCCTGCTCATCGACCACTTCCTTAGACACAGTTATTGTTGGCCGATCTTCGAAAATCATGGACTCGTAGTCCTCGTAGTTGTTATTTACCAAGGTCTTTTCCAAAATATTTTCAATCTCGTCATCGGAAAATACTTTTGAACCTTCGTCGTCTTTAATTTCTTTAAGTGCTGACAGATTTCTCTTCTTTACTAATGAGGCAAATTCAAGTGGCGACATAGCGCTTGCCAGATATTCGGCCTTTGGAACACGAGAAGTCTTCCATTGCATCAATGATTTTATCGAATCCTCAAATAGTGGTGAGTATTTACCTTTTCCGAATTTGACGTCGACAAAGAAACCATCTACTGAGTTTTTAAGATTGTCATTGACCGTGGTCGCGAAACCATATCTTAAATAATATATTTTGTCCTGAAGCTCTTTCCTCTTCTTAAGAATCTCATCTCTGGATTTGGTCAACGCCTTCAATTCAACGTCTTTCTGCTGAAGCTTTTTGAGTTTTTCCTGGTAGTAAATAACATCGCTGGCAATCTGGTTAATCTTGCCAATATCAAAAGGAATTCCTTTTTGTTCGAGGTCTAGCTTTTTTTGATCAATCTTGTCTTGAATCTCTTTCTCTTTACCAGTCCATCCTTCTAGTTGTGCTCTTAGTTCGGTAACCTTTTGAGTTAACGAGTCATTTAGTTCTGCTGACTTGCTTTCGACAATTTTTGAAAACTCGCCGACTATGCTCTTCACTTTTCCAAAGTATTCTTTTCCAACGACAATATCATTGTCGACAAGTGCTTCAAAGTTTTTGAACACAAAGTTGTCAGAAAGAATATTTCTATACTTATCAATAAGCTCTTTTAAGTCTTTGGCTATGTTTTTTCTAATTTCACGCTCTCTAATAAGTGCGGTTTGGTATTGAACAAGTTCGCCAACTTTATCTTGCTTTAATAACTCTAACTTTCCCTCAAGAGCTTTTTTTTGTTTTTCGGTCTCTGGGATACTTGCAACTTCAGAACGGAATTTTATCAACTCGCTTTGATTCGAAATCAATAGCTGCCTTTGTTCGTTCTCTTCATGTCTGTATGGTTTTAGTTCAATAAATGAGTCTAAGAAATTTAAGAGAACCTGAGGGTTTTGGTCACTGTGTTGAATGGTTTCCGCTGTTTCGCCTTGCCCATAGCTCTCGACCTGAACTTTCGTAATCCCGTTGATTGGATCGTTATTGTTGACTATCTGTGAATTTTTCTCAAGAGAAAACGTATGAATTTGGCCTGCTTCATCTTCATAAGTAAGCATGATTTTTGCCGGCCAGACTTCACTGTTTACAACCTTTGCCTTGAAACTATTACCCGAACATTCCCTAAGAGATTCCAAAAGGGTCGATTTACCTGTACCTCGACCACCAATGATGCATGTCAAATTGCTACTAAAATTTACAACTTGCTTGTCTAAGAGTCCACCCTCAATGTTGATTTTTATGAAGCGAGGAATTCTCTCGGGAATTTGATTTTCGAGCCTAATGCGAGATCCGTGATTAATCAATGCAATCTTGAAAGACTGGAAGTCGAGGGCATCAATTTTTAACCTCGTTAGTTTTGTTTCACCGTCCGCGTTAACCCCAAGTTTATTCAGGGTATGTGAATCGGAAGACATAATCTTTGGGAGGTCATAATCAACTGCAAGTAACAGTTTTTGACGCCGCCCGTTGATTAATTTCTTTCTTTCCGCGACCGAATCGTTGTCGGTATAAAACTCGATTGAATCCTTGGTGCTAATTTCAAGACCCCATAGGTTATGATGGTTGATAATATCTTCAATATGCGGCCCAAAACGGTTGATCATCTTTTCGAATCCAGATGATAGCTCTATATGCGCTAAAATCCCGATTCCACCAAACTGTTCAGCGACACTTAGACATTCGCAAATACCTTGACTACATCTATCTCTCTCGGGAGCGATAGTTAACTTGCCAAAGAAATTTTTCAATCTATCGTAATCAGGAAAATACACTAACAGATGCCCCTGTGTCGTACTGATTTCAATTCCAGGGATAACAAGGATGCTTTTTCCGGAAGCATGATTGAGAGCGCGTTTAACGTTCTCTATCTCATTATGGTCTGTGATCGAAATAACCGACAGGTTCTTTTCAATGGCGGTGTCAACTATGGCCTCTGGTGTCATTGTGTGATCGGTTACATCAAACGATCCTCCGATACCATAAGAGTGGATGTGTAGATCGGCACGCACGAACTGCGCGCCAGAACCAAATGAAGTATCTGCCATTGTTTTGTAAGGTCAGGCCATTAAAAAAACCCATTCAACACCGCATTTTAGCAGTGAGGATGGGCTGGTATTAAATGTAGGCATTTTTAGTTATTCTTTTACGTTCTTCTCCCAGCCGTAAATCACCTTCACGTTCCTTGCAAGATCACCCTTTGACTTCTCCATCAAACGAAGTTCTGGGCCTGTCACAAATTCGAATAGGAAATTGAAGTGCTCAATATCCGGATTCAAAAGCAGGTACTTATACCGCGATAGATCGATATACTCGATTTCGTCAAGATCCGATTTGTTAACCAGAAGCTTGCGACCGTGACTATTCCAGAGGATAAGATAGCGATTCCCGGAGATAGGTATGCGCACCGCTAGGTATTGCATATCGGGCAGTTTTAGCAAGTCTCCCTTGCCAATGTGCTTCTTTAGTTCAAGATTCTGAAAAAAGAAGTGAATGGCAGCTAATGTCGGTTTAGCTGGTGTGCGACCTCCGCTCAACCACAAGGAAACCTGCGAATCGCTAACGTTCAATCCGGCAGCCAAATCTCCATTCCTTAGACTATGTTCTCTAAGCTTTTCTCGAATCCAATCTCCTGTAATATGTTCGAATGAGTCCATGACTTTTGAGCCGATTTTTATCAAAAGTAAACTTTTTTAACAAAAAGTAAATATAAATTTTATCAATGTGAAAATTATTCAAAGTTTTAGGGTTTAAGATAAACCCGCTTGCTCCCTGTGTGGTTATTGATTTATTGCCATGGAAAACAATAATTTACCTCACGCTTGCCCGCAGATTAGGAAAAACACTTCTTTTACGGGTTCATGGTTGCTGAACTGGAGTGCCTGATTGAAAATCGTGCCTTCATATTATGCTGGCGATGATGGGCCAAGCGGAGAAGAGAATAGCATTGTCGTTAAACTACGCAAATAGGCTGCGCAGTTTACAGTTTCCTTTGCTATCAATATGAATAATTAAGTTATGGGAGCTAAAGGATTTTTACATCTTTCAAAGAAAAATAGTCTCGCCGCATTCAAAGCTGTTTTACAAAATTCGGATTTAAAATGGAACACTGCTGCGAAAGTAGCAAAGACCAAAGACTACGGTACTGCTATAAGCATTGCAGTGGCAAGTGTCGAGGAAGTTGTCAAAGCCTTGATTATTGCGATGAACGGATATGGTTTTGAGTTTCGAAAGGCCCCGTCTATGCAAAGGTTTTTCAAAAATCATCAGATTCGATATGTGGTCGCATACGCAATGTTTTTGGTAAATGTATTTTCTCAAGAGCTCAAAGAGCTGTTCCTCAAAATTAATTCAAATCCTGTCGATGGTATCGATTGGATGAATAGGATTATCGCCAACGATCCACGAGAGATTTTCAAGATTCAGGCATACGCTAGGTTGAAATTTCGGCTGATAAAAAAAGAATTTCAATGGTTCGAAAAAGTAGACACATTTCGCCAGGAGGGAATGTATTCTGATTTTGATGACGGTATTAAAAGCCCGGTATCCATTACAAAAAAGACGTACGCGGAAACCATCGGAAGGCTCGAAAAAGTTAGAAAGGTCGGCCTTGCCCTTATAGAGACGTTGGAATCAAAAGATCATACATATATTAACCACTACAAGATGCTCAAAAGTAGGTTTATCCAAGATCAATATTATGAAAGGATTGAGACGACATTAAAGAACATGAGCCGTCCGAGTGTTCCGTTTGAATCGATCCGGACTTTCTTTTCCGATGGCAATTCCTAATGTATGGAAGATTTAATTGAACATGTTCCCGAAGATTTACCGAGTGTGCTTAGCTGCCCTGTTTGCAAAAAAGATTTCGAAATACCGTGGCTAAAATCTAGTCAACAACCATTTATTCCAGTTTTTCCAAACGACTTTCATCCAGTTACCAACAACAAAGTTTGGGTTCCTTCAGGTATTCAATTTTCATGTACTAATTGTGGAGCTCCATTGCATCTTGAATTTCCGCGTGTAAAAAAGCGAGGTGAAGTACATCTCTTTGGGGATGAATCATTTAATGCGGAATCTCTTTTATATACGTATACGTTGGTTGGAGCTGATCCAAAACTTCTTGCGGATATTGAAACAAAATTACACAATGTAAAACTTCACTATGAACCTTGCTTGGAACCAGCAAGCTGGATAAGTCATATGAAAGACTTGTGGTCACAGGATAATAGGAAGCGACATGCCATCTTTAAAAACTGGGATTTTCAAAAAGTACGGAATTTCGTGAAGGAAGTAAATGATCTAATTAAAACCTCCAATGATCAAATGTTCTTGTTCAATATGACAATTTCCAAAAGTTACCCCTTCAATAAAACAACTATTGAAAAATCTAAACTAAAGGCTTATTGCAATTTTATACTCGCGGTTGTCGAGTATCTTACAACAAAAGGTGCTCAACCCCATTTATTTTTTGATTCGGAAAGGCCTTCGTCTACGCAGTTCAAAATTCATCAGTGGGCGAAGGATGCTTTTCAAAATGCTCAACGAAAGCTGCTTTATACTTACATATCAAGGGGCATTCAAATTCCGGAACCATTGTTCATTAAACCTGGGTCTCATCCCTGCTCGGAAATTGCAGATCACATTTCTTATTGGATTAGAAAATATCACATGGAGAAAGAGCGGAGTAAAAGTTTTGTTGATCCCAAAGAATTTGGAACAGTTACATATTTTGGGTTTTCTAACACTGGCGAATTAATTCGACAAAGACAAATTGGGTATCCGTGGGATGAATTCTACGGAAGGAAACGCCAGTAGGATTTTGATTTATTAATTGGGTTACAATAAATTGATGTCTCCTAGCACGGGAGGCTAAGGTAAGTTCAAGACCATTATTCAGGGCCTGGATCAATGTTTTTATCACCACCGTGTCTGATACTGGCTCCTTCTTGATGGTGTTCGGTGAAATGATCAATGGCAATGTGTCAACCGGAATAATTGGTTTCGTTTTAAAGCTATCGACAGAAGCAGGCTTTATTCTCTCATCGTTGGACTTAGTGCATTGATATGGCAGATATGCTGCAATAAGAATCGAAACAATGATGCCGATTATGAAACGCTTTGCCTCAACAAACACTTGGGTTCCTTCATGGGTAATCTGAAATGAATATACATGGTTGGAAACATTTCCATTGCGCTCAAAGCTATCACTCATGCGAAGAAGTTGGTCTTTCTCCAAGTCTTGAAGCATGTGAAATAGTTTTCCTCTGTCGGGCTCATCATCTTTGAAGCGTTCAAAAACCGTTCGTGAATCAATGTATTGTCCTCGATGCAGGAAGAAGTATCTAAGAATTTTGTCTTGCAGCGTTTTACCGAAAAGTGCCTTTGTCCACTTCATACTTCGATTGGTTGCATAAAGATAAAAAAGGTAACGATATGGCCACAACCCATTAACTAGAAGTTCATGGTATATTCAGGCTTAAGTTTCCAATCACCGTTTTTTTTTAGCTTGTATACTTGTGATACATACTTCTTACCATCGGGTATGGTTCGTCTATGTTTGTGAATCGCTTTTGGTAGTTTGGCAAACGCTTTTCCAACAACCTCTGCACTAAGCTTATTGGAAATTATATAAATTAATTTCTTGTGCTTGCCAACGCTTACTTCTATTTTAATGAAAGCATCTGTATGTGTTACTTTACCACTTGAATCTAATGTTGATGTTGTCTTACCCCTAATGCGTGAATAACTTTCGCTTATTAAAGATTTGATCGTATCCCATGCTGCACTAGCTAAAACGTTTCTTAATAGTTCATTTCCTAAGTATATTTGAATTGCTGCCTTGTAAAAATCATCGGCATTGGCAGAGATTATTGTATTAATATCCTGAAAAGATAGTTGCAGGTGGTGCGGCGCCAGTCGTTGACGGTATTGTTGAAGAAGCTCTTCTTCAACAATGTGACCTGCATATAGGAAGTGAATTACATTTTCACCTTGTCTTACCAAATTCCTTTCATCATGTAGTTTTGTTTCAACCAGAACTTGTATTTTCTCATCTGGATAATCAGGGAACAACCGCTTCAATAGAACAGTCAATTCTTCTTTCGTTTGCATAGTGGAGTTTTGTAATTTAATTGTAAACTCGGTCTAAATGTATTTTTGCGAACAGACGATATGTGATCGGATACGAGGAACTCTGAGTTTCATATGTCGGTTAAGGTAGATGCGATCAGATATGTCTAGTTAAAGCTCCAAGCGCTAGGAGTGTAAATTACGCTTTGCTTGAAGCACACCTAATTTGGAATGAGTTCTTCCTTGATATGCAAAAACCAATGATAAACATCATTTATCCGATATAGGAGGATTGAGCATTCGTCTTCGTCAATGTTTTTTTGATTGTGCATATAGTCGTTTCGAACGTATTTGGTTAAGGTGCGAAGTTCTCCACGATAACATTTGATAAAAGATGTTTTGAATTTGTCTAGTTCAAGGATTTTTTTGATGTGTAAATCGATCAGTTTTTGTCCATACTGGTCGGTGTTGTGAACAGTTTTGATTGAATGTTCGATTAGTAACACGGCTTCACGAATTGCAGTGTCGAAAAAGTTCAACGCTAGGAGCGGCGCAGCTTTAGCAAATATATCAGGATGAACGCCTTCGCCTACCGTCGAGGTCAGGGTATTAAATGCGGCTGGTGTTAGTTCTATGGTTTTGTCTGGCAAAAATACAAAGTCCTTAGGTTCCTGCCAGTCTTCAGATGAGGTGTCAATCGGAATGTTATACACTATAAAACCACCGTTTTTGGTTTTTATTTGGAGGTTTCCATCCTCATCCTCAATGTAGTTATCTGGTCCAAGACTTTCTTTAACAGTGTTGAATTTTCGAATGCTAAATTCAAAGTCAGAAATCGATGTGACGCCTACCGCCAAGCCGCGCGCACTCAACTCAATTAGATCCTCATGCCATATGGCGACATGATACAGGTTCTTGCCATAAATGTCCTCACCTTTCGATTTGAGAACATTTGGGTCGGAGATCGTGAAAAGCAAACATTTGTCAATGTCATCTATCTGATAGAATTTAGTGCCTTGGGCAAAATTTGCTAAGCTTCTTAATGCTAAGTGCCATCCGTGCCCGGTGGGATAGATAGGCCAATCCGCATGAATCGCTTCTAGTAATGTATAGCTGTCCGTGTAGAAGAGTAATCCAGGAAAATTTCGAAGCATTGGTATTAAATTGTACGGAATTTCGTAAGAATTCAGAGTGTGTCCAAATTTCGATCAAGCGTTATCTTTGTATCAACCAAAGACTTCTTCCTTTGAACGGGCTGCTATCGCACATAGAAATCAACATATCGTTCCAAGAGTTTACCTCCAACATTTTGCTGTTGACAGTTTCGTTCATGTTGTCAATTACGCAGACCCTTGAAGAAACGATTCTATTCAGAGAATTGGAATTAAACATAAACTCTTCACTCGGGAAAACTACTATGACTTCAACTCAAAATATCTTGAAAACTCTTTTGCTCAATTTGAGCCGAAATACAACGATATAATTAAAGGGTTGCGTTCAGGAACCTCGATAGGACTTAATATGAAACATCTTATCATAGGCTGGATACACATGTCGAAGTTGAGAAGTGAGTTTTTCCGCGATGCAGTTGCAAAAACATTTGAAAATATTGAGAAGTATTCTTTCGGGTACAGGAATGGGGCAGCAGAGATGCAAAAGAAATCCCCAGAGTTTGAGAAAAACGGTAAAAAAGGTGGAAAGATTTTTCAGCTGGAGCATTTTCTAACCGATGAATATACGAATTCGCTACAAGCTTACGGAGTTAATTTCTTGATGAAGGAGTGGATTGTTTTTCAGACAGACACCGAAGAATTTTTGACTAGCGATAACCCGGGTTTTTCATCTACATGGTCCCATTTAAACGAAGTGCTCAAAATTCCACCCGTAATGGGAGATTACAATCTCAGCGAAAATGGATATGTTTCCCATTATTTTCCACTTGCAAGCGACATGTGTCTTTTCCTGCGGCCATACGCCTGGAGTGATGATACGCCCAGCAGCAGATTGAGCAAGACGCGAAACGCGACATCTTATTTGTAAAATCAGTAAAAGAGGTCACTAACGTTATTAACAAAGCAACCAAAGCCATCCGGTATAAGATAGTTTTGGCTAAATCAAAAGATGCGTTGATTGGGGTGTGACACAGATCGCCACACGGTTGAATTAAATTATCTCGGAACAAGATGCTTACCCAAATCGTTGAGTCAAGCACTCCTTGTTATTCGAAATTCAGGTCACTCATAGAGTTTGGTTTTTTTTGCCGAAAATTGATCTGTTCAAGGCTAAATCAGCTATCTTTACGGGAAGAAATTCGTTCTTTTTAACAGCTTTTAGTACGATCTGATTGATTGAATGACCAATTCGGGTACCAACTAATTGACGTATTGTAAATATTTGATTTTGAACTAAATGCCTCGCAGGTTCGATTCCTGCCGGGGCTACAAAAGGCAGGGTGAGTGTGAGCGCGACAGCGAACACACTCACCCTGTCTTTTTCCTCGCTCTCACACTGACTTTGTTTGGAATCGAGCGCAGGCTTCAAAACTGATAGAGTCATTGATCATAAATTGCCCAATACCGGTCGTCTTCCTAAGTCAGAATAGCGATGAATCACACGCAGTAATCGATGGTAACCAACGACTTAATAGCATCAAGCTATTTCTAGGCAATGAATTTGAGCTCGGGGTTTAACTGCATACCCAGATTTGGAAGGCTGTTAATTTGACGACCTTGATTCCAGGTTCCAGCGCCATATTCTGAATAGGACGATTCGATGTAATGTGATTTTAAAAGAGACTCCTCCCTAAATTAAATTTTATGTCTTTGAAAGATTGAATACAGGGCCCGCTTAAATTCTCACGAGCTGCGGCATGGTATACACTCTGGTCCTTTAATGAAGAGGATTGAACAACTAGCAGAAGACAAGAGCTTCCGAGAACTGACGATGAATAAAAACGATAAGAGGAAACATTTACTGACGTGCAACGGCATTTTTCGAATATAAGCGACTTTATCGATAAAGCTGATCGAGTCCTGTACTCACACATATGTTCAAAGTCGGGAGAAAAATATTGGCGGCATTAACAATGCTTGCCCTAATCAACAAGATGTATTTTTGTGCACGAAAATCCTCCGAAGCCGGATTCTGCCATAAGGGTCCCTAACGAAGTGTTTCAGTTTGAGCATAGCGAAAAAATGGCTTGCGTCGACCGAAATTTTCGACAATCTCGTAAATTGTTCCCGTTCGGGAATTAACCTTAAAACAAGCATTTAAATCCGCCTAAATATTCCTGATCGGGAATATTTTATTGTATTTAGCAATATCTTTATTAATATTACCGATCGGGAATATTTATGAGAACATATTCGACAACAGCGTCCATTGGAGACTTTGTCAAACAGACGCGTAAACAACTGAGAATAACGCAAAGAGATCTGGCGCTTACATCAGGTACGGGGCTACGTTTTATAATAGAATTGGAGCAAGGGAAATCAACATGCCAATTAGGTAAAGTTCTAACCGTTTTAAATACGCTTGGGATTTCCATACAACTAAACGCACCATTCGAAAATAGCCGCTTACAATGACCCGTACATTAGATGTTTATCTGCATGGTAGTTTGACAGGCCACCTTATCCAAGATGATCACGGTCAGACATTATTTGAATACATACCTGATTGGCTTAAAAATCCAAATGCAATTCCATTGTCCATAAGCCTGCCACTGCAAGCGGGAAAGTTTGAAGAAAAGTATTGTAAACCATTTTTTGCCGGAGTTTTACCAGACAATGCAAAACGAAAGCTTATTGCACGAAATCTTGGAATAAGTGCGAACAATGACTTTTCCATGTTAGAACAAATTGGGGGCGAGTGTGCCGGTGCCATAACTTTCTTAAGTACCGGAACGAAGCTTTCCGACAATAGTGGTAACTATAGGTCGCTCTCATCAGCGGAACTTGAAAAGATTTTGTTTGAGCTTCCTAAGCGACCCCTTATGGCCGGAGAAAGCGGAGTCAGACTTTCACTGGCAGGCGCCCAAGATAAAATCGCAGTATATAAAAAGGATGGCCAGCTCTTCTTGCCTCTAGGTAACGCACCGAGTTCGCACATCATTAAACCTGATATCGAAGAATATAAAGGAATTGTTTTCAACGAAGCATTTTGCATGAAGTTAGCCACGCACATGGGGTTTCCCGTTGCACCAATAGCAACTGAAAAGGCAGGCAATATTGATTATCTATTGATTGAACGATACGATCGTGTATCAAAAGCGGCCGATGATAAATCAGTATTGGATCGAATTCATCAAGAGGATTTTTGCCAGGCACTGGGAATTGTCTCAGAAAGAAAATATCAGGCGGAAGGTGGCCCATCTATAAAAGACTGCTTTGATTTGCTAAGGAAAATATCAAGCGTGCCTGTAGTTGATTTAGGGCACTTACTAGATGCCGTCATTTTTAATTTTTTGATTGGCAACCATGATGCCCATGGTAAAAATTTCTCGCTCTTATATCGAACACCAGATAACAGCGCGTCATTCGGAAAGGTAAGACTGGCACCATTATACGACTTAATTTGTACACCAGTCTATTCTAATCTCAGCAAGAAAATGGCAATGAAGATTGGAAAAGCATATGAACTAAGTGACGTTGATCCGCGACAATTTGAAAAGCTTGCTGATGATATTGGCTTTACGAAATCTCTCGTGAAACGAAAGGTCATAGACCATGCAAAGAAATTGTTACAGCTAATTGATAAGGTTCAAATAACCCATCCTGTCACAGACGAAATTCGAAAATTCATAAATGATCACTGCTCCACCGTCTTAGATCGATTTACAAATGATGAGTCAAAGAAACAGGTGGTAAAACAGTAAGCGAACGAAATTCTATCCCTCGCCTGTCATTTTCATGGTATTCACTAAATTGAATCAAAAATCACAAGGTCGTGATTATTTTCACTGACTCACGGTTAACGATTAGGTGAGCGTGATTTTCTTAGCTTCTGTTTCTTCTTGTAAATGAATTCGTTAGAAAGTTTTACAATCCCTGCCGAGACTACAAAAGACAGGGTGAGTGTGAGCGCGATAGCGAACACACTCACCCTGTCTTTTTCCTCGCGCTGACACTCACACCAGTCCACACATTATTACCATGGAGGATCTCCGCTATTTTCTACCATCGCTGTATTGTACAGCAACAGGAATGGGAACCAATTTCTTTGTATCCATGGCACTGGGAGTAAGATAACTCATCCTCAATTTAAAGTCTTCGTTGTTATGCAGGTACTCTATCCGAAACGGGCAAAATCCTTTT
>DASPIZ010000098.1:0-10190 GCA_035628875.1 Ohtaekwangia sp.
GGGAAAGCTCGGCTTCCAGCTCGGGGTTTCCTTCAATGGAATGACTTGCATCGATAAAGTTGAAATACAATTCGCGTATCGATGGAGCACGGAATCCCCGTCCATAGGAAACTCTAATATCATGTTTTTCCGAAAGGACAAATTTTGTATTCAGCGAAGGAATGACTGGCGGTGCTTCGTAAGATGTATTTCTCACAACACGCAACCCCGGGCGTAAATTAATAAACGGTGTAATCTTCAGATCGGCTGATATAAACGCTGCATAATCAGAAATAATATTATCCCCCTCCTGTAACCTTTCACCGGTTCCACTTTCAATATTAATATCATAGCCAGGCTGGAGTGTGAATACATCTGAAAACTTATACTGAAACGTGCCACGTAAAGTAAGCCCATTGAATGAGTTTCTTTTTTGCAATTCACTAACGGCAAGCGTTTCCCTACCGGTAGCTTTGTCTACGACAATAGTTTGGGTTCTTCTTTTAAAATCAGTATAGGAAAAAGCGGCATTATAATTTAGTTTTTTGGAAAGCCTGACATTCAGCTGTAGTTGATGCATCAACCGTTGTGTGATAAAATTCTGATCAATTGCCTGCGTTCCAACGAATCGATCAGGACTGTAGATTTTTTCGTGCAGATAGTCGGCACGATAATACGCATCCCACTTATCAGCTTTATATCCAACCAAACCACCACCTAACCATTGCATCTTCGGTAGCCACTGCATTTTACGTTCAATCGAGTCGCCAGCTGTTCCTTGAAAATCGTTCCTGTTTATATTTCCTGAAAAATAAATTGAACCCGCATTATACCCGAAGCTTACACTTTCGTTGTGTATGCCTTTTGACATGCCGTATTCACTACCAATACTTTCCTCATGTATCGTAGCCGAGATATCAAGTTTACTTTCTCCAGCCTTTTTTGTAATGATATTAATAACACCGGCAAGTGCATCAGCACCATAGATCACCGACATGGGGCCTTCTACAATTTCAATACGTTCAATGGAATTAACATTGATCTGATTAATATTAATTTCATTTCTTACTCCCTGTCGGCCAACTATTGGAACACCATCGATCAATATTTTAATATTCTGCCCCGAAAGGCCAAGCATATCAAAATTCGATTCTCCTAAAGCAGGATCTTGTGAAAACCGCATGTTAAGTTCGGTACTTAATACGTCCTGTAACCGCGTAGAACCTTGTGCCTGGATTCGTTCCATCGGAATGGTGCGTACCTGGTATACCGATTGCTTCGCTGATTGCGGCTCCACTTCTCCTGTAACAACAACTTCATCCAGCTCAAAGCGTTGTAATGAATCCTGGCCCCACACAAAGCAAGAGGTAAAGAGTATAATGAAGATAAAAAGCGTTCGCATCTCAGATGGTTGGCAATTCATTTACAAGATCTCTCCACGTTTCAAGCTCACTTATGCCCGGCTTTCGTAATCCGAAAAACTGCGCAATCATTACTTTGTTTTTATCGAATACTTCAATGCCGGTTACAATACCATCAGTTGTTGGTTTTTTCACGACCCATACAGTATCCACATGATCTTCACGTAAGTGCATGTTAAAGTCGGGATCAAGTATATTGAGCCACGTGTCCATCTTTCTAATCGTCTGAACCTTTCCCTGATGGATCTGGATGTTGCCTTTATTACCTGCAAAGATCATGATCGGTAGTTTTTGTGCAGCTGCCTTTTCAAGTAGCGTGGTCAATGAACTTCGATCAAGCTGATAAGCAAATTTCCCTTGTGCCAGGTAGAGCGCATCCAAACGATTCACGTTATGTTTACGTAACATCCCGAAGAAGTCGTGTGTATCTTTCATCGCTTCCCAATCCGAAAGCAAGGCATCCCGGTCTACCTCACTGATGTTTTTCGTTACCGGTTCAGCAAGTTTTGATACAGCAATCTCAGTAGACTGATCGGCAGCTTTAAAATCTTCGACGATACGAAGGAATGCATCCTGCTTACTACCTGCTCTGTTACCGGAAGGTGGCTGCAAAAATATTTTAATTATCGCTGTTCCGGATGCATCGAAAAACTGAAGGCTCTGCTTTAAGCCATTAACAGTTTCTTCCTGAACAGCAAAACCAAATTTCCATGGACTAAAAAAGACACGCAACTCAATCGGGCCGATCACTGTAGCCATGGCGTTTGGCTGAGCACCCATGATATCAATTTTCTGAAACAGTCCTTTATTTTCCAACACACAACTCTCATTTCTCGTTAACGACATCACGCGGCCTAATTCGGGAAGACGGCTAAACAACTTAGTCCAATCGCCCTCAAGCCGTGTCGTGTAATCACCAACCGTTGTCGCCAGCAGCTCAGCTTCACTACGACCCAAGTGGTTAGCAGCATCACGAATACGAATACCCGGTTTTGCCTGCTGCACACCAAGCCATGCTTGTTTTAACGACGCCGTTTCAATTATATCATTCATAAGGTTAATGTTTTTAATTATTTATTGATTGCTATTTTGGGCATAGAAGAAATTTCCGCTTCTGGAATTACGAAAGGACAGTTATTACAGGGGTCATGATAGATGTTTACCTTGCAGCAAAAAGTTTTTTCAATATTGGTTTTGGTAAATACATCAAATGATTTTCCCGAATCGATCACTTCGCCATTGCGCATCATGCAGATGTTATCGGCGTATTGTATAGCGAGATTCACATCATGAACAATGGCCATTACACCAATATTCCTGGGACAAATGTTTTTAACCAGGTTGAACATGAATTGTTGTTGCGCGATATCCATGTTTGAAGTAGGTTCATCAAGCAGTATGTATCGTGGATATACCGTCTCTTCCCATACCTGTGCTAATACGCGCGCAAGCTGAACCCGCTGCTGTTCTCCTCCCGATAAGGTCAGATAATTTCTGTCGCGAAATTTCTGCATACCGGTAACTTCGAGAACCTCTTCAACAATGAGATCGTTTACAGCTTTCGCTGAACGGTGCGCCTGTCTCGCCAGTCTGATCACCTGTTCAACCGAGAAAGCAAATTGAAGATAGGAATGCTGCGGCATCACTGCCCGGATAAGTGAAAGCGATTTCGGTGTATATGATCTTATCGCCATACCATTCACCTGCACACTGCCACTGTAGCGTTGTTGCTCATGGCTCAACACTTTCAAAAGCGAACTCTTCCCTGCGCCATTGGGACCAACAACGGCCAGAAATGTTCCTGGTGTAATGGCTAGGTTCACGTTTTTAACAATGAACCTTTCACCGGCCTTCAATGATATGTCAATAGCTTCGTACATCAGAGTTCCCTCTTTTGTTTTGCTTTATATAAGAGCATGATAAAAAACGGTGCACCGATAAGGGCAGTAACAACACCGATAGGAAGTTCAGCCGGACTCACAATGGTTCGCGAAATGATATCGGATATCAGCAACAACAACGCGCCACCAAACGCAGATGCAGGAAGTACGAGGCTGTTATCTGCATGAAATACAGTGCGAATGAGATGCGGAACAATCAATCCGATGAAACCAATAATGCCGGCAAGCGACACACTTACGCCTACAGCAAGCGCAGCAAGGAATATCACAAGACGTTTCACCTGTTCTGTGTTCACGCCGAGGTGATAGGCATCAGCTTCGCCCAGGGCCAACACGTTTAATGTGTTTGAAAAGAACATCAGACCCACGGTTGAAACGAGAAGTAACGGTGCGGCCATACGAAGTTTATCCCACGTAGCGCCGCCGAGATCACCCAAAGTCCAGAACATGAATGTGCTGATCTGATTTTCATCAGCATAAAAAATAGCCAGACCGATTAACGCGCCGGTCAATGCATTTACCGCTACACCAATAAGGATGAGCACCGCGATATTTGTTCTACCTCCCTCAATGCTGAGCCGCAAAACAAAAAAAGTTGCCAGACATCCACCTCCAAACGCTACAATGGAAATAAATGAATTATAGATCCACACGGGTAAGGTGGTTGCCATCGACGATCCAAAGACAATCGCAATCACAACTGCGGCTGCCGATCCACCCGATACGCCGATTAGTCCAGGCTCGACAAGTGGGTTTCTGAACAATCCCTGAAGCGAAGCACCACTAATTCCGAGCGCTGCACCGATAAGCAAGGTCATAATTACACGCGGTAACCGAATGGTATTCATCACCACTTCATAGACCTCGTCCACAGGGAAATGCGAGAACAACCCAATATTTTTCAATAATATAATGGTGGCTTCTTTCAACGGAATGCCTACTGCTCCTACGCTGAGCGATATAAGGGTGGTAATGACAATAAGAATTGCCAGTCCTGTTATTATCAAAGGATATTTGTAATCGCGGATGCGAAGTATCAGCTCCATGTTACTTTGCAGCCAGTTCAGGATGTAACTTCAATACAAGTTCTTTTACTGCCTCACCAAAGCGGGGACCGAAATTTGTCAGCTTCAATGTTTCAATAGCGATAACCTGTTTTTTCTTTCCCGCTGTAGTAAGCGCAACACCGGGAATTTTCAACACACCTTCGAGGCCGCCAATACTTTCAAATCCTGACGATACCATCAGGAAGTATTCCGGATTTGCTTTTATCAGAGATTCAGTATTCAGGGATTTATATCCGCTTATGTCCGCAAAGGCATTTTCAGCACCGGCATATTTTAATATTTCAGCAAATGTTTCTGTCCCCGCCGCAGTAACTGTGGCGCTACCACGGTTATAGATGCATACTACCTTCGGTGTGGTGGTTTTATTTTTTAACAACGCAGTGACCGCTGCAAGCTCTTCTTCAATTTCCCGAATAAGTTTTTCACCTTCTGCTTTCCTGTTTAAGACAGCTGCGATCTGCTGAATGAATTTTTTGGTATCGTCAAAGTTAAGTTTTCGATCTACAACAACGAGCTTAATATGCGTTGCTGACAACTGCTGGAGCACAACATCATCCAGGTAATCTTTTTCAGCGATGACGAGCGTAGGTTTAAGACTTAATATTCCTTCTGCTTTAATGCCATTACGGTAACCAATGGAAGGAAGCTTCTGTATCTGCTCCGGATAAAGACTTGTACGATCGGAAGCGACAATCTTATCGCAATCGCCGAGTGCGCATACCGTCTCCGTTATTGCACTACCGGCTGTGATAATGCGCATTGGTCCCTGTGCATGACAAATGGAAACAAATAGCAGGGAGAATAAAATAGAAATTGATCTTTGCATTTTAGAATGATTCTAAACAAAGGTACTTGTCGAGTCATACCTGCGTCAATCACTTCATGCGGCGTTTTTGTACTACCCTATATCGGGTAGTCATATACCTTTAATTCGGTATTATTTCTGGGTGATCAATCCCATGTCGAGGGCATGAATAACAAACTGAGTTGGCGATTTGATTTTCAGTTTACGGATGATACTCTTTCGATGTGTTTGAATTGTATGCGGACTTAAATGCAAGTTATCTGCAATGGCTTGTGTTGACTTTCCCTCAGCAATGGCTTGCAGGATTTCTTTTTCACGGGCAGTAAGTAGTGCTCCATAGCCGCCTTTTTCTGGCAGGTGCTTTTCGAGAATGATATTGAGGATTCGTCCACAAAAAAATTTTTCTCCCTTTGCGATCATATTCACCGCTAACAACAATTCTTCCTTGCTACACTCATTTGTTAAATATCCTTTGATGCCAAGCTGGACAGCTTTTAGAATCGAAATTTTATTGACATCAGAAGAAATAATTAAAACACTCATCAGGCTTAATGTACCCTGTAAATGCTCAATATCTTCGAAGTTGATAAAATCCGGAACGTTATAATCGGTTATTAACAGATCGGGATTCAGGTTGACAATATGTTCAACTACGTTACCCGTTGTATCAATGAGCTGATGAATCTGAAACGCTTCGTTGCCGGATAATAATGTTTTGATACCCGCTTCGGTAAGCGGTTGATTGATCGCCAGTAAAATGTTATAAAGTGGTTTATCCATAAGCATTGTGAACAAACAGTATGGCGTAACCCATTTATTATGCCTGTTGCTTTACCAACTGGCCCATTTTCTTTTTTACATGTACAGATCCGGTTTTGGCTTTTTCTTTTCTTGCTTCTTTTCGGCTTTTATTTCTTCTACCCCACCAGATATAAACACCGGTTACAGGTAAGCTTGCGCAGATGAGACTGGCAAAAAACATCAGTATCTTTCCAGGCAGGCCGAGGATAGCGCCGGTATGAATATCATAATTCATACGGAGTAATTTGTCGGAGGCTTTAGCTTCCGGGAATCTTCCATAGATGTGATCAACAGGAACTTCCCGTAAGGTATGCTGATCATAATAACGGTAGTCAAGCTTCCAGTAAGTTCCCTCCTCAGGATTCGCATTTGCGCCGATTGCCATTTGATTGGATTCCGGGATATGCACTTCTATCGATTTCGCATCCGGATAGGTTTGTTTCATCGTATAGAAGATTTTATCAATAACAGGTATATCGCCTGTGTATGTCTTCGTTGTATCCGATAGTGGATCGGTATACACCAGTGACTTTTCGCCACCGACTGCAGCGTATAACCCCTTGGCAAACCACTGAAACCCCCAGACAAGGCCAGTGAGGGCGAGCACTAACGCAACAGCAGAGGCATAAAATCCGAGCACATTATGAAGATCATAATTTACCCTGCGCCAGCGTGCCTTCCATTTTACGGTAAAGCGTTGCCTGGAGTCTTTCTTTTTCCTGGGCCACCAAAGCACAATGCCAGAGATGAGCATTACCACAAAGACCAGCGTGGCAGAAGCTGCAACTGGTTGACCTATCTCAGGTGGAAGCCATAGATAGAAATGTCCATCGAGGATAAAGTGAAAAAAATCTGCTTCCATGTCTTTCACTTCGAGTACTTCCGCTGTATATGGATTAACATATACCAGGTAATAATATTCCGGATCATAAGAATAGAAGATCACCTGGGCGGCACGATCAGCACCATTGTAAAGAACCGCATGAATATGCTTCCCAGGAAGTTCTACTTCTGCCACGGCCTTTAATTCCGATGGCGGCAGCACTTGCTTTCCCTGGCGTTCAACAAAACGAAAAGGTTGTGTCAGGTTCTGAATTTCTGCCTGAAATGCGTACAGGCATCCCGTTATCGCGATCACAAAAACCACCAGCCCGGAAGATAATCCGAGCCAGAGATGAATTTTGCCGATGATTTTTTTTACTGTCATATCAGAATCTGTATGCGAAGCTGGCTAAAATACTGCGCGGTCTTTGGGGGTTGATCGTTGACCAACCTTTGTAATATTCTTTATCCGTAAGGTTATCTACCTTAAGCGTAATTCTGAATACGTCGTAATTATAAAACACTGAAGAATTTAAAACTGTGTACGCTGGTACCGTGAATCGTCCGGTTTCCCTGCTGTCCATAATCAGTCTTCCACTCGCGCCATTCAATCCAAAACCAACACCGAAACCTTTCAATGTTCCCTGACCGATCGTATAAACAGCCCATGCATTAAAGATGTTTTTTGGTCCGGCCTCTGCCGGCCTTTTTCCTTCTTCTGCAAATGAGCTTGATTCATCGCCCTTTAGAACTTCACTTTCATTGTAGCCATAGCCGCCAATAATATTTAAGCCCGCCACGGGAATGGCGTTAATCGATATTTCAAGTCCCTGACTTTTTACTTCACCACCCTGTACAAGACTATTGACTGCCTCGCCAGTCATCACCTTGTTTTCAACCTTTATATCATAGTAGCTCAAGGTAGATGAAAGTTTTCCACCGAATAGATTGGTCTTAATACCAAACTCTAACTGGTTTGCGTGCTCGGGCTCAAAGGTTTGGATCCTTTCCACTTCGCCTTCGTTATTGGTGATCGGCTGCGGTGCCAAATTTTGGAAGCCATTCATATAGTTTCCAAAAATCGATAGTTTATCAAGGATCGGTTGGTAAACAATACCGAATTTTGGTGACCATGCAGTTTGTTCATCATTATCCCCTTCATCTGATAAGTCGCCTTCTGAATTGAAATAATCGAAACGCAAGCTCGTCATCACAGATAACTGCGATGTAAGGTTAATCACATCTGAGAAATAGATACTATAGGCTTCGTCTTTTGTTCTGTAATCGCTTCTGCCAGCGCTTTCGAATAATGCATCAACACCTGATTTGTTTAAAACTCTTGGCGCTGGCGTCTCATCAGAATAAGGATCATCAAAATTAATATCACCTTGAGCTGTTACATTATGAAACCATAAATAGTCAGAACTCGTATCCTCTACTTTTCTATTGAAATAATCAAGACCGACAACGATTCTATTACGCAAGTTTCCAATATGAAAATCACCGATAAAATTTTGTTGAATATCTGTGGTAGTTGTCTCTCCATCCTGATCGCTGATCCATAAGCTGAAGTCTTCATTGCCATTTGCATTGTCCCACAGGTAAGAATAATATCCTTTGGCCTTTGCTGAACCACGCGTTACAACGGTTTGAGACGTCCATTGATCGGATAATTTATAAAGTCCTTGCGCCTGTAAATTGTATCGTGGATTCTTTATCGTTACACCGTTGTTGGTCAATGATAACTCAGGATCATAATTTAAATCATCCAGATTTTTGAATTGCAAAGGTGCATCGCGATACAGAAACAACATGGTTGGGTTTGTTCCCTCAGCTGTTAAAAATTCTGCATTGACAAGGAATGATAACCTGTTGTTTACTTTGTATGAAATGGAAGGGGCGATGAAGAATGATTCTTTAAAACCTGCGTCCTGAAAACTTTTTTCTTTGTGATATGCCGTGTTGATACGAGCTGAAATTTTATTTGTCAATGGCACATTAACATCAGCTGTGATGCGGTGCAAGCCAAAGCTTCCGGTTATATAAGATACTTCGCCACCAAATGTTTCGTATGGTTTTTTCGTTACTGTATTAATTAATCCACCATAAGAAATGAGACTACTACCAAACAACGTTCCTGAAGGGCCTTTGATCACTTCAATACGTTCTATGTTTGCAGGATCTAAACTCCCATTCGTTAAACCCGGAAGTCCATTCACCATTGTAGGTTGCGACTGAAATCCACGCAGTGAAAAATATCCTGCGCCATCTCCGCCGCGTCCGGTAGATTCCCAAAGTTTTTCAACACCAGGTGCGTTCTTTAAAGCATCATCAAAATTTGTAACCACCTGGTCTTTTAATAATTCAGCGCTGATGGTATTGTACACCTGGGGGTTTTCCATATTTTTTAATGGAAGCTTTGCAACATAATCGCTTTGCTTACGATCGAAAGGATTATCCCTGGAATCACGCACTACAACTTCACCCAACTGCTGCGCATTTTCTGATAAAGTGATCGCTGGAACTAGCGTTGTTTCACCTGCCTTTACCTCGACCTCTTGCTCCTTCGTCTCCAGACCTATGAATGATGTAACTAAAATATAGTCTCCTGGCTCAACGTTTCTAATTTCAAATTCTCCCTTGGAATTGGTAGCGGAACCTTTGGTTGTACCCTTAAGTGCGACAGAAACCATCGCTGCTACCTCGCCGTCTGAGGTGATAACTGTTCCCCTTACAGTGCCTTTTGAAGCGGATTGACTAAACCCTAAATAACTGATTGTTAGTAAAATAACGATTAATATATGCCTTTTCATGAATGATATTTATTTAGACCGTTTCTAAACAGTGCAAATATGATTCAGGAAAGACGTAAAACCAAGCTTATTTAGATGATTTCTAAATAATTATTACGGATCAAAAGAAAAAAGTGATTCCGGCTTTAAGGAAAAATGGATCGCCAGGCGTGAAAGCGAGTTCAGAAATTCCAGAAGCTTCGCCAGGCAAACGCGTTTCAGTGTCAAACTGCGCTTCATTCCATGCCTCGTTCAACAGATTGGTTGCATTTAAGGCAAGCTGAAATTTTGGACGTGTGTAAGTTACTGCAGCGTCCAATAAAAAATATCCACGGGCTGTAACGGTGTTGTCTTCGTTTGCAGGTCGGTCGTCTACATAGCGATATCGGAGACTCGCACGAAAACCATTTTGCAGTGATGCAGTTACGCCCGCAATGCCGGTGAAAGTTGGTGCTAACGGAATATAATTTTCGCCTTCCGGATCATCAACGGATCGTCCATGCGAATAATTTCCATCAACATCAAAGAACAGCCAGTCCAGCGCCTGGTACCTTATTGAAAGGTCAATGCCATATCGCTGCGTCTCCCCTCCTGCTTCAACG